>PSLZ01000037.1:0-30575 GCA_040289885.1 Armatimonadota bacterium
ATGCTAGCACTATGAAAAACTTGACAGCGTGACTGCCGAGGGTGCGGAAAATGGGATAATACCTAACAGACGAGTGGTGCGGACGACGCGAGCGCCACACGGAACGCCATTCCGTGCTCGTCATGCTGAGCGCCAGCGAAGCATCTCGGTTGGGATTCTTCGCTCCGCTCAGAATGACAGCAAAACGCGGCTCAGAAATGGCAAACACCCGTACACTCAGAATAACAAGTGCATACCAACACGAGGAGGTCTGCTGAGGATGTGGCACTTCCTGTTTCGACCAGCCATCGCGCTGATGGAGCGGATGAACAGCGCACGCAAGATGATGCTCATAGCAGGCGTGTTCCTGCTTCCCTTGGGATACTTCACATGGCAACTCATCGAGAACCTGCAGGAGAGCGTCGCCTCTACTCGAAGCGAAATCGTCGGGGCAGAGGCGCTTCAACCGGTGCTGTCCTTCATCCAGCACCTACAACAGCACCGCAACGCGATTAGCGGGTTGAAGGGCGGTAACAGCAGTTTCGCACAGGTGATCACACAGAAGCAGAACGACATCGCGGAAGATATTCGTCGGATGGACGAGGTGGACCAAAAACACGGCGACCTGCTCAAGAGCCGTGAGGAATGGCAATCCATTAAGTCCGAATGGCAGAGCTTGAGGCAGAACGTGCAGAGCCTCTCCGCCGAGCAGAGCTTCCAACAGCACACCGCGCTGGTAAGCCGCCTGCTGATGTTCGCCGAAGCCATCGCCGACAACTCGCAGCTGAGCTTGGACCCTGAATACGACACCTACTACATGCAGTATCTCATGGTGAACACCTATCCGCGCGCAGTGGAATACCTAGGACGGGCACGTGCGGCAGGCATCGCTGTGCTTGCGGACAGTGGGCAAGACCAGAAGAAACGCTTGCTACTGGAACGCTACACAGCGCTGGCTCGTGAGTACTTGGAGGTTGCACAAACCCAGGTTGAAAAAGTCCTTTCCGCGAATGCGATGGCGCGCGACCGTCTGCAGAAACCGTATGAGGAAGCGAAACAGCGGTCGGACGAGTACCTGGCGCTCATAGACCGTATCATGGCACAGAACTCGGGCAAGGCTATCTCGTGGAAGGAGTACTTCGACGCGGCGACCACGGCGATCGACGCCCAGTATCAAATGCTGGATGCCGCGCGCCAGAGCCTGTCGGAGGCGCTGGAAGCACGTCTTAGCAGGCTAACCCGGTCCCACAACTTCAACCTGCTGATAGGCACTTTCGCTTCGCTCCTAGCGTTCTGGCTGTTCGCCGGGTTCTACCTCTCGATGGCGCGCGCCACGCGCACGCTGGTGCAGGCTTCCGCCCGCATGGCAGAAGGCAACCCGGCGGTTGACCTTTCAGGATTGACCAGCAGAGACGAGATGGGGCAGATTGGGCGCGCTTTCGCTGAGGTGGCGCGATACCTGCAGCAAATGGCCGAAGCCGCCGCCCAGATCGCGCAGGGCAACCTGACGGTCACGGTATCGCCTCGCTCGGAGAGGGATGCGCTAGGGCACGCTTTCGCAGGCATGGTGAGCGATCTGCGGCAGATGATTGCACTGGTGGCTCAGAACGCCCACCAGGTGGCTTCGACCAGCCAGCAGTTATCCGCCTCCACCGAGCAGTCGGGACAAGCCTCGCAAGAGATCGCCAGAGGGAGCGAACAACTCGCCCAGCAAGCCACCGAAGCCGCCCAGGCGATGGACAGCCTCGACCGCGCTATTCGCACCGTGCAGATGGGAAGCCAAGCCCAGCGCGAAGCCGCGCAACAGGCGGAAGAGGGCATGCGACAAGCCGCGCAAGCCGTGGAAGAGGTCGCACGCTCCGCCCAACAGATGTCTGCCTCCGCCCAGCAAGCCAGCGCCATCGCCACCCAGGGAGGACAGTCCGTCGAGCAGATGCTGGAAACCATGCGCCGCATCCAACAGCAGGCACACGCCTCCGCCCAGAAGGTGCAACAACTGGACCAGCTCGGTCAGCAGATCGGGCACATCGTGCAGACCATCGAGCAGATCGCCGAGCAGACCAACCTGCTTGCGCTCAACGCGGCGATTGAGGCGGCGCGTGCGGGCGAGCACGGGCGCGGGTTCGCGGTGGTCGCTGACGAGGTGCGCAAGTTAGCCGAGCAGGCAGGAGGCGCCACCAAAGAGATCGCCGAGTTGATCGGCAGAGTGCGCGCCGGGGTAGAGGAGACGGTCGGCGCCATTCAGGCAACGAGCGAGCAGATAGCGGACGGCTACGCGCGCAGTGAGCAGGTGGGCGAGGCGTTGTCGCAGATCGTACAGAGCGCGCAGGCGGTAGCCGGGGAGGTTCAGTCGGTGACGGCGGTAGCGGAGCAGATGTCGGCGAGCGTTCAGCAGGTACTCGCGACGGTGAGCACGGTGCTCCAGAGCGCGGAGGAGAACGCGCGTGCGGTAATGGAGATGGCATCTGGTTCGGAGCAGGTCTCCTCGGCAATAGCGTCGGTGGCGTCCATCAGCGAGGAAGCCGCAGCCAGCGCGCAGGAGCTGAACGCCTCCAGCGAGGAAGTATCTGCCGCCGCCCAGGAGCTGGCACGCATGGCGCAGGAGCTTCAGCTAGCAGTGAGCCGATTCCGCTACGAGCAGGAGGAGGAGCGCCCCTCCCTCCGTCTCGCCGCATAGACAGATCAACCTAACCCCCCAGCCCCTTCCCTACAAGGGAAGGGGCGATTTATCCTTCCCCGCTTCTGATACTACTGGCAAAGGACATTCTTGCCCCGTTGCGTAAAAAGGATACAGAAAGGGGGTACTCGCAATGAATCTAACAACTCGCGGGCTGGCGATTGGATGTGTGCTCCTGCTCCTCGCCGGCACAAGCGGAGCCGACAAGCGCGCGGAACGCCAGATTCGTGCCGAATACGCTAAGACCGTGCAATACTCGAAGCAGAAAAACCTGGACGGTCTGCTTCGGCAGATGACGCCCGACTTCCTGTACAAAACAGCGAAGGGACAGGTGATGAACCGGCAGATGGTGGAGATGGCGATGCGTGAACAGTTCCGGCTGATGCAGTCCATCCAGAAGCGCACCACCACCATCAAGAAGATGGAGATCAAAGGCAACACGGCGAGGGTTACCACGGAGGAGGAGCTGGCGTTCACCTTCGTAGACGCGCAGGGCAAACCCCATAAAGCTTACTCTAAAGCCACCACGCGCGATACCTGGGTGAAGACCCCGCAGGGCTGGAAAGTGAAGATGACCGAATCGCTCAGCGAGACCACCTACGTCGACGGTAGGAAGGTGCAGTAGCAACGAAGTTCTGCATCTCGGTTGAGATTCTTCGCTTCGCTCAGAATGACAGCAAGAGGCGGCTCAGAATGACAATGGTACAGACTCAGGATGACAAGAGAGAGGCGTGGAATGACGGGAAGAAGCGGCGCAGAATAACGATCAGGCGGGCGCAGAATGATAGGCAGGCGTAGAAGGACGGGAAGATGCGCTCAGAATAACGGCAGAGACGTTATGCTGAGAGGTGTTACGCGATGGCGAAACTGAAACGGTTTGGAGTATCTATCCCGGCGGAACTGGTGTCCGCCTTTGACCGGCTAATCGAGAGCAAGGGCTACCGTACGCGCTCGGAGGCGGTGCGTGACCTCATGCGCGATGCGTTGGTGGAGAGCGAATGGAAGAGCGATTCGGGCGAGGTCGTCGGCACGGTGACCATCGTGTACGACCATGAGATGCGCGAGTTGGCGCGCCTGTTGACAAACCTCCAGCATCATCACCTCGGTTCCATCATCTGCACTACACACGTCCATTTGGACGAGCACCACTGCATGGAGGTGGTGGTAGTACGCGGTTCCGCCGAACAGGTGCGCGCCATAGCGGACCGACTCATTAGCACACGGGGGGTGAAACATGGCAAACTGGTCTGCACCACGACAGGCAAATCGCTGGGCTAACGCCGTCTTCCACTCTTCGGTTTCCCAATTTGAACACTTATGAATGCATCTTCCCCCCTTTATATTTATTATGTACCTGTTGAAATTGTTGATACATTTGCTATCTTTCTGGATAGATTTTAACCTTCAAGTTAAAATGCATGCAATTATGGTCTATCGACATGATATTATAGTCGTATTAATACAATATATCATCTAAGGAGTTGCAAATTAGATAGCAAAGATTTCAACAATGAAATGTTGAAAACTCTGTTGAAAACCTGTACAAAATTGTTGAAATCGCTCGGAGAGGGCTCGGAGTGAGCAAGTTTTCAACAAAGTTTTGAACATTCCAAGGGGGTTTTCAACAATTTTTGGGGAGTTTTCAACAAAGTTTTGAACAATTATAGCAAAGATTTCAACAATGACCAACCCTCTAATGACCCAAAACGATGTCCAAATCGTGGATGATGCTGGTGATCTCCTTGTCTTTGTGCAAACTGCTCCTGACGCGGTTGTAAGCGTGGAGCACGGTAGAGTGGTTCTTGCCGAACATCTGCCCGATCTGCTGGAGAGGCAGTTGTGCCTTCTCGCGTAAGAGATACATCGCGATCTGCCGGGCCATCAGCACCTCGCGACTGCGCTGGTCGCCCAGGATGTCTTGCGTTGTTAGCCCGAACCGCTGACACACCGCCTGCAAAACCGCCTGCTCGGAGGGTATGGTTGGCACCTCCTTCTCGTCCAGATAGTGCCGCGCTAGCACCTCGTTCGCCAACTGGAGGGTGATCGGCTTGCCATGCACCGACGCTCGCGCGGCGATAGAGATGAGCACTCCCTCCAGCGTGCGCACATTGCCCTCTACCGCGGAGGCAATGTGGTAGATAACCTGGTCGGGAACCTGAATGCCTTCAATCTGTACACGTTTTTGCAAAATAGCTATACGGGTCTCCAGCTCGGGCGGCGCGATGTCCGCAATTAAACCCGCCTCGAAGCGCGAGCGGAGCCGGTCGTCCATCATGTGCAGTTCGCGCGGGGGGCGGTCGCTAGCAAACACCACCTGCCTACCCAACTGGTACAGCGCGTTGAAGGTGTGAAAGAACTCCTCTTTGGTGTGCTCCTTGCCGGCGATGAACTGGATGTCGTCCACTAGCCACACGTCCACGTTGCGATACTTCTGGCGGAAGGCATCGATCCGTTGTTCGCGCAGAGCGGTCACGTATTGCTGGGCGAAGGTCTCGCCCGAAAGATAAGCGATCCGCAGACGCGGGTGCACCTGAAGGATGTAGTGCCCGATGGCGTGCATCAGGTGCGTCTTGCCCAGCCCCGCCCCGCCGTAGATGAACAGGGGGTTGTAGCTCTGCCCCGGTGCGCGTGCCACCGACATGGCTCCCGCCTGCGCCAGCCGGTTCGAGCTGCCTACCACGAAGTTCTCGAAGGTGTATTTGGGGTTCAGCACCGGCTTCTCGAAGGGGGGAGGCTCCGGTTCCACCGATAGCACGGATTCCCTTGGGGCGGGCGGTTGCTCGGCGGGAGGCTCTCCCAGTACGGGGCGCTTTTCGGGGGGCAGATAGATGATAGAGACCTCCACGCTCTTGCCTAGGTGCTGAGACAGCACCTCGCGCACCAGGTTGCCGTAGCGCTTGGTGACCCACTCGCACGCGAACGGGCTCGGCGCACCGAGCACCGCCCGCTCCCCGTCGAAGGAGACGGGCTTCATGCTCTTGAACCACGATTCAAACGAGGGCTTATTCACCCGGTTTGCCAGCGTGTGCATCGCGCGGTCCCACGCGCGGCGCAGAGCCAGCGTGTTTTCATCCTCGCCCAGATGCAACTGGTCTTCCACCTTGAGCCCGCCCTCCTTTCCTCGTCCAACGCCGAATTATAGCAGAAACCCGCGCCTGTGACAACGCAAATTTTGTTTACGCCTGCAGGATGTAAACGCCCACACCGCCAACGCCGGGCACCACGTGCAGGGGATAGATCGCGCCCGTCTCTCCGGTTATCAGATCGGTTGCCAGATGACGGTGCTCGCCGGCGTTAACCTGCACCGCGCCGCTGCCGCCGTCCGTCAGTATTGCCAGCAGGATGTCATGCGTGGCAGGGCATGCCAGCGCCACCCAGTCGATCAGTCCCCGTGCCTGCACGTGAATGGACTGCCACAGGCTTGGCTCGGGCACGAAGATGCGGCTACCGTAGCGACACACCAGCAGGTCGGGATCGCACTCCACCTCGGGTGCGAGCGTGGGGATGGACAATAGCCAGTGCAGGTAGGCGCGCACGAACATCGCCAGCGCGTGCACGTGGTCGGGATACGCCAGCTTCGCGTCGGGGAAGCCCGCCAGTGGGTCAAGGTAGCTGGCAGCTGTGTGTAGGGCGCGGGTGGCGTACTCGAACCATCGGGGGTCGCGCTCCAGGGCAAACGCCCAGAGCGCCCCTCGCGCCGACTCCACGCTAGTGTCCACGAAACCGACCGCGCTTCCCTCCCCTGCCAGCACCTCTCCCGCCTCACCGATGCCGTCCACGCTTACTGGCACCTGCCACAGGCGAAGCCATTGCACAAGCCGCAGGGCGCCCTCCTTTAGCGACTCACGCGGATAGGCGCGATACAGGCGTGCAAGCCCCTCAATCGCGCTTGCGGCGGCGTAAACGTCATCTCCCAGTTTGGGAAACATCTCTACCGGCAGAACCGAGCCCGAAGACAAGGGCTGACAGCAATCGCGCAGGAGGTATTCCGCCAGACGGTTCGCCGCGTGCATATACGCCTCCGTCTCCGTCAGCCCGTATGCAGTGCACATCACCGCGACCATCGCCCCCATGATTCCCTTACCTTCGCCCCTTTCCACCGTGCCATCGGGCAGGACGTTTGCGCCGTCGTACATCCCGGTCGCCCCACGCTTCAGCAGGAGCCACGAGATACCGTTCATCGCCACGCGCACGCTGAGCTCCGAGCCTGTATCGCGGTGTAGAAGGAGCAGATGCAAGAGCAGGCGTGCGTTGCGGTAGAGGTTGAATCGCTGTTGTCCCGTGATGTCGGACCCCTGCTTGCTTTCGTTCACGGTATCCCAGCACGCGCCGCTGTTGGTGCTCTGGGCGTTCAGCACCTGAAACTCCATTGCGCTGTTCATGGCAAGGCGCGCCGTCCACACCACCGACTCTTCGCCCGAGAACCGCCTCCAGTCCAGCAAAGCCTTTGCGGCGGTGATAGTGAATGCGCTGAAGCGGCGGTCACGCGGCGCCGCGCGCATCACGATCTGGTCCTCGGCGAAGTGCGACTGCCGGTCGGGATTCGACAGCAGGGCGACTGCGCTCTGTGCTGCCGCTCGCAGTTTGAGCGAAGAGGCGGGAGGCGTGTTGGGCACGAACAGCGCTGTTCGATATTCCACGTGCCGAATGGGAGCCAGCCCTTTCTCTGCGCGCTTTTCCACGTGAATGCGCACCTGCAAGCTTTGCTGAGGTAGGCTGGCGAAAGGCAGGAGCCAAACCAGCCGGTCGTCCCCTTCCTTACGCAAACAGCCGGGCGTCACAGGCTGGAGAGTCACGATGGAGATGCTGTGATGTGGGGTCTCTATCAACGCGGAGGCGTGCGGGCACGAGAAGGTTTTAATAAAACCTTCCTCGATAACGTTGAACAAAAAGCCCACCTCTGCCGGTAAGGAGCCGTAGCTGAGGAAGTGCATCTGCAGGCACAGGTCGCCATCTTGCGCTTCGTGAAGTAGAATCTCCCACCGCACCGGCACGCCGTCGATCACGCGCTCGTCCCACAGGGAAGCCTCGCCGTTGTGGACGCTAGCGTATCGCACGAACAGCGCGTGATGCTCGTGGGAGGTCTTGAGGGTGATGGGAGGCTGAGGCGCGTTGACGCCCACCACCGGCACCTCTGCTTTGTCCTGCAGGACGGTGAGCCAAAAGGTGCCGTCTTCGTAGTGATAGAGCCGGTAGCGTCCCACAGAGATGGGTTGTGCTCCGTTTGGTTCTGGTGCGGTCTGCGCGTTCATCCTATTACCACTATCGGAACGGCAGGGCGACCTTCTACCCGCAACGATACGGGAAGTTGGCTTTATCAGGTATACTTCGCAGTGGTATGCGCGCGCGGCAGTTGGTGATACCGCACGAGCACGGTGCGTGGATGATGTGGTTGGGTCCGCTGGTGGTGGGATTGGCGGGCACACCCTGGCATCCTTCGAAGCTTCTGCTGGTGGGGGCGGTGCTGTTCGCCTACCTCGCCAGCTATCCCCTTCTGCAGTCTCTGCGCTATCCTTCCCAGAAAGCCTACTGGTTGAAGTGGGCGGTCGGTTATGGCGTGGTGGCTGGCATTTTCGGTCTGCCGCTGGTGTGGATGCGCCCTGTTCTGCTCGGCGTTGGGCTGATGGCGCTGGCGGGGTTCGCAGTGAACGCCTGGTTCGCCCGACAGCGCAGGGAAAGGCACCTGCTGAACGACCTAGTAGCGATGGCGGGGCTGAATCTGACAGTGGTAGCCGCCTATGCGGTCGGCAGAGGGCGGATAGACGCGGAGGCATGGAGCCTGTGGGGGCTGTGTTTACTCTACTTTTTCGGCACCGCCCTGCACGTGAAATCGCTGATCCGCGAGCGAGGCAACCGTCTGCTGAAGGTGCTGACGATCGGCTATGCGCTAGGGGTACCTGCGGTGCTGGCGCTGGTCTTCCAACCCGCGGTGGCGGTCGCCTATCTGCCTGCGGCGGTGCGCACTCTGCTTATTCCCCAGAATCACCGCCTCAAGGCGATCGTGCTAGGCGTGATTGAGATCCTCTGTTCGGTATGGTTTGTGGTGTGGCTTATCATGTGGATGCACCGTGTCGGTTGACAAAACGCCTCTCTATCCCTCATAATGAGGACGTGAGCTTTCACGCAGGAGGCAAGGGATGAGTGCAACGCATGTCACAACGGACCAGTTCGATGCGGAGGTTTTGCAGTCCAGCGTGCCGGTGCTAGTGGACTTCTGGGCGGTGTGGTGTGGTCCCTGTCGGGCGGTCGCCCCGCATGTAGATGCGATCTCGCAGGAGTACGCCGGCCGCGTCAAAGTGGTGAAGGTGAACGTAGACGAGGAGCCGGAGCTGGCACTGCGCTATGGGATTCAGAGCATACCCACCCTGCTGTTCTTCAAGGACGGCAAGGTGCAGGATATGATTGTGGGCGTGGTGCCCAAGCAGACCATCGTGCAGAAGCTGGAGGCTCTGCTGTAGGGGCATGGCGCAAATCGCCCCCTTTCGTGGTGTGCGCTACGTTCTGTCCGACCTGAGGCAGTGCGTCGCGCCGCCATATGATGTGATCACCCCGCCGGAGCGGGACAAGCTCCGGCAATTCCCCTGCAATATGACCCACCTCACCCTTCCCGACCGCTACGACCTCGCCGGGAGCCTGTGGCGGCAGTGGCAGGAACAGGGCATCCTGCGTGCCGACCCGGAACCTGCCATGTACCTGCTGGAACAGCGGTTCACCCATCCCGTGACGGGTGAGAGGTGCCGTCGGCTCGCACTGGTCTGTCTGATGGCGCTGGAAGAGTACGGCACGGGCGTGGTGCTTCCCCATGAGAACACCCAGGCGAAAGCGAAGGAGGACCGCCTGCAACTGCTTCGCGCCACCCGGGCGAATCTGGAACCGATCTATGGGCTGGTGGAGGGGGAGCTGTTTCCCGTGCTGGACGAGCTGGTGCACACGGCGCCCCTCATTGCGGAGGTGGAGTATACCGACGGACTTCACCGCCTGCACCGGATGGAGGAACCGGCGGCGCTGGAGCGAACGAGGGAGCTGGTCGCCCCTGCGAGGGTTTGGATCGCAGATGGGCACCATCGCTACGAGACCAGCCTGCAGTATCGTCGCGAGCGACGCGCCGCCGAGGGCAATCCAGAAACGCTTCAGTCCTATGACTGGCTGATGATCGCTCTGACCCCGTTCGACGACCCTGGCGTGGTGATACTGCCCACCCATCGCGTGCTTCCCTCCGCTTCCGACCACGCGCTAGCTCGCCTACCTCAATGGTTGGCGGAGTGGTTTGACCTGCAGGCGTGCGCGCCTCAGGAGGTGGCGGGCTTGCTTCGGCAGGGTGGGGCGCGGCGAGGGTTTGGGGTGGTGCTTCGCGGAGGCAGGGCGTTTATCGCGTGGCTGAAGCCAGGCGTCGCGCCCGAAACGCTCGTGCCTGGTGAGCATAGCCCGGCGTACCGGCAGCTGGACGTTACTCTCCTGCAAGCGCTGGTGCTGGAGCCGCTGTTTGGCATCACGCACCACCATCTGGAGCGTGCTGAAGGCATCCGCTACACCCGCGACGAGCGTGAGGCAATCGAGTGGGTGTTGAGCGGCGATTCGGCGGTCGCGTTCCTACTCAACCCGCCGACGGTGCTGGAGGTGCGCGAGGTGGCTCTTGCGGGCGAAAAGATGCCCCCCAAATCCACCTACTTCTATCCCAAACTGCTCAGCGGTCTGGTGATGCGGGCGTTGTGAAGAGGAACCCGCCTGCAAAAGGCGAACCTATGCCCAAAGCCAAACGAAGGAGACCCTGTGATGGACGACGTTATCCTCGCCTGCAACGTGTACAGCTACGGCGGGTATCGTGAGCGGGCGTTCGAGCACATGCAGGCGATAGGTATCCGCTATGCCGAGGTGAGCATCAGCAAGCCCGAAGACGCCGACGAATGGCTGAAGCAGGCACAACCGCACGGCATCCGCTTCTCCAGCCTCATCTGTCCCTGTGATGTCTCTACTGACGCGGGCGCAGAGGAGTTTGCCGGGATAGCGCGGGCGGTGCAACAAATGGGCGCGCCGATCGCCTTCATCAGCGTGCACGCGGGAGATCTCCCTTTGCCGGAAGTATATCGTCGGCTCCGGCGCATTGGCGACATCGCGGGTGAACGGGGGGTGAAAGTAGCGATGGAGACCCATCCCGACCTTATCACCAACGGCGACGTCGCCAGGCGCACGATGCAGGCGCTAGCCCATCCCAACGTGGGCATCAACTTCGACACTGCCAACATCTACTACTACAACGAGGGCACGGATTCGGTCACCGAACTGCGCAAGGTGCTTCCCCACGTCTTCAGCGTGCACTTGAAGGACACAAACGGCAAGCCGCGCACATGGTATTTTCCCACACTTGGGCAGGGGGTGGTGGACTTCGTCGAGATCTTCCGCCTTCTGCTGGAGCACGGCTTTCGGGGACCGTTCACCATGGAGCTGGAGGGCATCGAGGGCGAGAACCTGACAGAGGAACAGCAAATGGAGCGCGTGTCACAATCTTATACCTACGTGAGCCAGATTGTAGAGCGATGGAGGACAAGCCGATCAGCCAGTACCTGAGCTTTGACCGGGTGGCGGAGGACTACGATGCCACCCGCTTCCTGCCCGAGTCGGTGCGCGAGGCGGTGGTGGCGCAGATACTTGCCGTTGCCGGTCTTGCGCCGGGCGAGTGGTTCGTGGACGCGGGAACCGGCACGGGGCGGTTCGCCCTGCCCATGGCCCGGCGGGGAGTGCGTGTGCTGGGGATAGACGTGTCACGCCGCATGATGAGCCAGATTCTGTGCAAAACACCGCCCGCCAACCTCTTGCTCGTGCAGGCGGACCTACGAAAGCTTCCCGTTCGCTCGCGCTGTGCAAAAGCGGTGCTGGTGGCACATGTTCTGCACCTGATTGCCGACTGGCGGGCGGTCCTGCAGGAATGTCGGCGGGTGCTGGGGGCAGACGGGGTGTTGTTCCTGCTGTACGAGGAGGGCAAGCGTTTTCCCGCACGCGAGCGTTACATGGCTCTGGCGGGGGAGCGCGGGCTACTGCGTCCGGTACTTGGGGCGCGAAGTGCGGAGGAGGCGTTGGACTACCTACAGCAGATGGGCGGTGTGGTGAGGCGGATGGAGCATCCCTCTTTGCAGTGGCAGGCGAGGCGCACCCATCGCGAGGTGCTGAAGGAGCTGGAGAAGCGCACCTACTCGCAGATGTGGGACATTCCCGACGACGTGCATCGCGAACTGTTAGCACAGACCTTGAGTGACGTGCGCGAACAGTTCGGCAGTGAGGAGGCGGTGTACATCGCCGATGCGGCGGTGAAGCTGTACGCCGTGAGCTTTTAGCCGGTTGCGCTCTGCGCTTGCGAGGGGATATACTGAGAGTGGAGGAGGGTGGGAAAGGAGGTGAAACACAGAGATGCCGCAACGAAACGTCAACCGGTCCGTAGAGCTGGAAGAACAGTCGCACCTTGCCGCGCGACTGCATCCGGTGCAGGAGCGGGAACGTGCTTTCCTCATCTACGTGAATCCCGACCCCGAGCTGGACCGCTATGTGGAAGAGGAGCTGCGCGCCCTGTGTGATACCGCTGGGTTGGAGATAGTGGGCGAGAGCCGACAGCGGCGCACCCGTCCCGGTGCGGGTACCTTCATCGGCAGAGGCAAGGCGGAACTACTCTTCCCGCAGGTGCGCGAGGTCGACGCCGACCTGGTGATCGTGGACGATGACCTGACTCCCCTGCAACAGCGCAATCTGGAGGACATCCTGAAAACGCGCGTGATAGACCGTACCGAGCTTATTCTGCGCATTTTCGCTCAGCGTGCCCATACCCGCGAGGGCAAACTGCAGGTGGAGCTGGCGCAGTTGACCTACGAACTGCCGCGCCTCATGAGCGTGTATACCAAGTTCGAACAGCAGGCAGGGCATATTGGGGTGCGTGGCGGACCGGGCGAGACCAAGCTCGAGCAGGACCGGCGCAAGGTGCGCGAACGCATCGCAGACCTTCAGCGCGAGCTGGAACAGGTTGCCCGCCAGCGCAGTCAACAGCGTCACGGCAGGCGCCGATTGCCCTTCCCCTTCGGTGCGCTGGTCGGTTACACCAGCGCAGGCAAATCCACCCTGCTTAACACCCTGTCGGGCGCACACATCTACACCGACGAGCACCTGTTTGCCACGCTGGACCCCACCGTGCGCCGAATCGTCCTGCCCGACGGATGGGGCGTTTTGTTGTCGGACACGGTTGGCTTCATCCGCAACCTGCCCCACTCGCTGGTGGCGGCTTTTCGTGCCACTCTGGAGGAGGTGACCGAAGCGGACTTCCTCATCCATGTGGTAGATGTCAGCCATCCGCAGTTTGAACTCCAGCGCGAGGCGGTGATGCAGGTGCTGGCGGAGCTGGGCGCCGAGAAAAAACCCATCATTACCGCCTACAACAAAGCCGACCTGGTGAAAGATGCCTATCGCCTGCGCCAGCTGGTGGCGGAGACGTCCAACTCGGTGTATATCTCCGCCTTGAAAGCAGAGGGCATCCCCGAACTGATGAACCATATCCTGGCTACCCTGCGTTCCCTGCTTCAACCGATCAAGGTACGCCTGCCTTACACCCAGAGCAGTTTGCTGACGCAGTGCTATGAGCTGGGGCGCGTGCACAGCGCGGAGTACACGCCCGATGGCATCGTAGTGGAAGCGGAGGTTACGCACGACCTGGCGGAACTGTTGAAGCCTTACCATATCCCTGCAACAATGGGTTGAACATTTCCCCAGCCCGCGCGTCTATGGTTAGTGAGAAAACACTCCGCCTGAAACAGGGAGGGAAACCCGATGTTCCGCAAATGGCTCTGGCTGGGTATTCTGGCGGTAGCGAGCACAGCGATGGCACAGACCTTCACGGTCGAAGGCTCGGCAGGCTGGGGCGCCGCCGTCAACGAGAACGACAAGCCCGGTCTGTTCCGCTACGAGGTCAAAAAGGTTATCAACAACGACACGCAGAGGCAGGTGCTGGAGAGCTTCTTCCACTTTGCCGCGGCTGACCGCGAGACGCGCACGGAGGTCAAGATAGACCTGGTGCGGTTGACCGCCTACGGACAGCAGATCAACGATACCAGCAAGGTGGCAGAGTTCAAGGGGCTGGCAGTGCTGTCTATCGTCACGCCGCGCGGCGGGCGACGTGTGCGTGGGGAGCTGACGGTGGTGGTGAAAGACAACCGGGCTCCGAATGCGACAGAAGGCGAACCCGATGAGATTGCCCTGCGTTTCGTGGCTGGCGACCCCAATAAGCCGTTTGCCTTCAAAGGCAAGGTGGTACGGGGAGACCTGGTGATCTTCGAGCGACATCTGCCCCGGTGAGAGCGTGCGCTGTGCCCGCACCATTGGCACGGGGTAGCCATCGGGGCTACCCCGTGCCCTCCGCTTGACTTTTTGCGAAGCGCACTGTATAATACAGGGTGTTGAGCGCGCCCGTAGCTCAGGTGGATAGAGCGTGAGGTTGCGGACCTCAAGGTCGGGGGTTCGAGTCCCTCCGGGCGCGCCATTTGTTTCGAGCCCCGCACGGTTGACAATTCCACTCCCCACATGTTACAGTGAAAGCCAGTATTTTCGCCGGTAAAATCCGACGAGGGAAGGCGGGCATGACGAAAACTCTCAGGATAATAGCCAGTGGCATCATCGCGGGCTGGTTGGCGCTTGCTCTCAACGCTTGTGGGGGAGGAGCGGGCACTGCCGCGCCCCCAGCACAGTATATCCGGCTCACCAACGGCAAGGTGGTGGTTCAACAGGGGGAAGGGGTCGCCATTGTCAAGGCGAACGAGTCGCAACTGCCCGGCGTGGCGTTTGATCGGGATGTGGTGACCGTCGAACTCTACCGAAATGACCAATTCGCGGACCCGCGCACCAGCAATCCAAATCTATCCGACTGGCTTCGCACCTTCCGGGTCAACCGCGATGGCGTCCTGCTGGATGACCTGTCTCTGGGCGAGGGCGTGTATACCGCCGTCGCGCGGGATATTCATGTGGTCCAAGATGGCAAAGAGTTCCAATGTGCGGTAATGGCGTATGTGTTCCAGGTATTCCCTTCGGGGGGCGAACTGCGCACTACCCTGCCGCTCAAGTTCGATGCGCAGTTCCCGGCGTTGGGTGCGGTGATTGAGAACGCGTATGTGGCTTTCCTCACTGATGCCAGGGCGGTCAGCGGCACCTCGCGCCTGTTCGTCCAGCATGCCAACGGTACGATAGATATGTCCAGGCCGTTTGTGGGGCAGACGGAGGCAGGCAATCCTGTCGCCGCTGTCAGCTTCGAAGCCCTGCCCGGCGGTCCCACCCTGGGCAACGTCCAGCGTCTGGTGCTGAAAGCGTTCAAGCCATGAGAGGCAATGGCGTGTTTTTCCGGGTGCTGTGGGGCGTTGGCATGGTGATACTGGCGGTGGGGGTGCGTGCTCAAGGCGTTGTGAGTCCCTCGCAGGCGGTGCGCGCAACCACCAGCTGGCGAGTGGCGGAGGTGGAGGGACGCCTGCTGTGGGTGAGCGAGCAAGCGGTAGCGCTTCGAATCGATGCGCGCACGGAACTGCAGGTCGGCTGGCAGAGGTTTGTCGTGAAAGGGCGGGTGCGCACCAATCGGTTTTCCACCTCCGCCCGATGGTTTGGCGTCGAGCATGTCCTGCGCGAGGAGGGCGAGCGCCAGCTGGTGCTATCGGTGCGCCGGCTGGAGGATAGTGAGGGCGTGGCGGATGTGGCGGAGGGGCTGTTTACCTGGGTGGGGGCGCGTATTGACACCACCAGTTTGCTCTCGGTGGAACATGCGCGCGGAGGGGCGGTGGGGCGGCGCCTCTCGTACGCGCGCGTGCACGCCGGCACCGAGTCGGCAGATACCATCGGTCTGAGCGTTTCCGCAGGCTCCGTGCGCGCAAAGCGGTGGCAGGTGCAGGTGGAGGGGGGCATTTATGCGGACCGCCACCGGGGCACCACCTATCGTCCTGTGCTGAGTGGGTCAGTAGGGTTTGACCTAGGCGGTGGAGTGCAAGCACGGCTCGGGGCGATCCTTGCCCCGCGTGGTTTCCCCTTCGCGGGCACACCTCTCGAAGCGTTGACGGCGTTTGCGTTGTATCAGCCGGGCAGTCTGGTGGAGAGCTGGCGTGACCGCCCGGCAGGCTATCTGACCCTGCAGGTCATCGCTGGCAGATAGGTGGTTACTCTTCCTGTTCCTCCGCGAATACCTGGCGCAGGAGTCGTTCACTTTGCGCCGATACCAGCGCGATGACGCTATCGTCTGGCTCCAGCACGGTATCGGCGTGGGGGAGCATGGCGTTGTCCTGCCGGATGATGCATACGATCAGTGCGTCTGGTGGCAGGGGTAGGTCTCGAATCCGCTTGCCGATTACCGGCGAGCGCGTGGTCAGCTCCACGTCCACGATTTCGATGTGACCCCGCTTCAGCGCAGCCAGCGGGATAACCTCGCCCGTTTCGATCTCCTGCTCGATCAGGTGATAGATGATGTTGGTACTGCTAACGGTGGCGTCGATGCCCAACTGCTGGAAAATCGACTCGTTGCGAGGGTCATTGATGCGCGCCACCGTGCGCGGCACGTTGAAGTACCATTTGGCGATCTGGCTGATGATCAGGTTGTCTTCGTCGTCGCCCGTGCAGGCGACCACGATGTCCGCCCGGTCCGCTCCTGCTTCGCGCATGATGCGGATTTCATCGCCGCGCCCCCGCATGACCACCTCGCCGAACTCGTCGCGCAGGAGATCACAGCGGCGTTTGTCGCGTTCAATCAGCAAAACCTCATGTCCGGCACCCAGCAGGGTCTTCGCCAGGTAGTAGCCGACATTGCCAGCACCAACGATGATGATGTACATACTCGATAACCTCACTCAGTCCTTCAGTTCGGGGGGTAGCACGTTGTACTCTTCGACCGAGCCCAAGGGGCGGTCGTGAGCGAGGTCGCGAATCATGGCGGAGCCGATCAGGCTGTAGCAGATGGTGTAAATGCCCCTGTTGCGATATGCTTCGGCGCGGATGGGGTCGTTCACTTTGGCGATCACTTTGGGCACGTGGAACCGCTCGCGGGCGATTTGCGCCGCCATCAGGTTGCGGTTATCGCCCTCTGTCAACGCGACGAACATATCCGCCTGTTCGATGCCCGTTTTCTTTAGCACGTCCTCGTCCAGCCCGTTCCCAGTGATGACCGCGCCAGTGAACTTTCCACCTAGTCGCTCCAGCGAGTCGCTGTTCCATTCGATCAGGGTGACCTTGTGACCCTCTGCAGACATCAGGCGTGCCAGCGCTGCGCCGGTACGCCCGCAACCCAGAATGACTATTCTCATCGGAAGCCTTAGCCTCTATTTTTTCGGTGTTGTACCGAACTTCAGTATACGCCGATGTCTGCCTGTTGTCAACCCTGTGGATGTGGTGTTATGACGATTGGAGGGCGAACCTCCTGGTCAGCCGTTACCCTGCGGGGGTGGGGAAGGGGTATTCGGCTCGGCATCTGCCTCGCCCTCCAAGGGATGGGTGCGTCAGGTTTGGTGAAGTAGAGGTAGCCCAGGCAAAGCTACCCTTCCTCCGTGGGAATGACCTGTGCGCTGAGCCAAGCATATGCTTTCACCGTGCCGTTCACCTGCGGAGTGCCCTCGATATCCTCTTCCAGAGCGACGACGTCCACACTGCCGCCATACGTGTCCACCAGCATGGTCACGAAGTACTTGCCGGTGTGCGGGTTCTGCAGGCGGTGCAGTTGCACAATCCGCCCCGTGAGCAGGGCGTAGTTCCCCGCCACGTTATCGCTGGCACCCTCGTTGATGGGTAGCATCGCCTGAGGCGCCAGACGCAGGGTCACCAGTTCGCCTGTGTCCTCGTCCTCGGTCTCCGTCAGGATGCTGTGGTCGGACTGCAGATACTGCTGTTCATCTTCAAAGCACCACGCCTCCTGCGCGAAGGCGGCGATCTGCAGGGTGACCAGCCGGGGCAGGGTGCGCCAGGCGTGCAGGTGGATAGAAAAGTCACGCAGGTCCACACTGAAAGGATAGTATCCCGATTCGGGGTCTTCTACCGTCAGCGGACTGCTCCAGCCGTAGAGTGCGCCCGTCAGGTTCGACTCGTCATAGGGAACCATCTTCACCACCGCCGCCTGCATGCGTCCCGAGCCGTCGAAGTGCGGCTCGAGGTCTACCACCTCCAGCGACGCGGTGCGGGAGGGGTCGCCTTCCTGCTCCGTGCTCTTCATTGCCAGCCATATCTGCGCCCCGTTGGGTGACTGCCACACGAAGTACGCGCCGTTTTCTACCTTGTAGCCTTCGCTCTCGGTGAGGATCGTGTGGAGCGCGTTGACCATGGACTGCGCCTCGTCGTATCCAAGGCATCGTGCGTGGGTGATCATGGCTATCAGGCTCCTTTCGCCCGCCGGGCATCTGGCGTCCCTGAGGAGGCAAGATGCGCTGGGGGGATCTTTACCGTTTGTGAGTATCGTGTCTCTCGATTCGCGGTGGCTATCCTTTATTCCTGCAAACGTCCAGCGAAGCTCACTTCCGCGAGGCAAAAGGGTTGCCTCGCACGTAGAACCGCCAGGGCTTATCTGCCCAGTGCCGGATGCCCACCCGCCCGGTCTGCACCACGCTGGCGGCAGGAACGGGTTCCCCCTTTACGATGCGCAGACGCCCTTCGTACAGCGGGTTGAAGTTCTGTGCAAGCGTGATATGTAGAGCCTGCGTGAGCCTGCCAGGTCCTGAGGTCAGCAGGCGTTCATCCTCTACCCCCCGCCGCTGGCGCATCAGGTGCAGTCCCACTATCGGCTCTATCGCCCGGATGAGCACCGCTTCCCCCACTCCTTCGGGTGCGGTGACGGCGTTCAGACAGTGATGGGTATGCACCTGGTACACGTAGGCGATGCCCGGCGGTCCGAACATCGCGGCGTTGCGGGCAGTCTTCCCGCGCGAGGCGTGGTTGGCAGGGTCACCCACCAGATACGCCTCTGTCTCCACGATCACTCCCGCGGTGATGCCCTCATCCGTTTCGTGAACCAGGATGTGCCCCAGCAGATTCCGGGCAACCTCCAGCGTGGGTTGGAGGTAGAACGCTGGGGGCAAAGGCAAACGGTCGGTGCAGTTCATTGCCGTAACATATTCGCCTTTTGCACGAGGTTCTGCTCAAACGACGGAGTGCGAGAGCTTTGCCCTCGCACTCCCCCGCTAGCGCAGAGTGGCTTCGTCGCTTACCGGTACTCTGGCACCTGCCAGCAGTGCTCCTGCCAGGAGCGCAGGATGTTGGGGTCTACACCGACCCACCACTCCCAGAGATAGTCATCCGGAGGGGTGTCCCCCGGGTTCCAGCGCAGTGCCCCGAAGGTGGCACATACCTTCATCGCTTTGGCGTGTCCATCGTGGAACGTCCAGTTGCTCATGCCGTTGTGGCTGATGAACCAGCCCTTTTTGCTGTCGAACCAGATGCGCCATCCATCCACGCACCAGGTGCCCAGGTCGTGGAAGTACTCGCGCGACTCCAGCACCTGAATCAGCGTTGCGGGGCGCGGGATGGACGATAGCTTGACCGGGTTGGAAAGCCAGCCGGGCACAATCCAGCCGTTCCACCAGCCTACCGTACCCCGGTGCGCCCAGGCGTTGGCTCCGGCGTAGGAGCGCCGCCAACCGTTGAGGTGCTCCAGGGTGGTCTCTTCGGGTCCCGGCAAGGGGTTCACGCCGTCGTGCAGTCCGCTGTTGGCGTCATCACCCCAGCGGAAGCACTGCCAGTTCCAAATCGGCTCGTTGGGTCGCTCGTAGCTGGGGCACAGCGAGATAGCGGTGTTCTTGATGTAGGGCTGTACCGCCCAGCGCCACGAGTAGCACGAGGTTCTGCCGTTGGGTGCACGCGCAGGCATCCACCCCGGATAGGGCAGGCAGTCGTCGTAGTCCTGAGCGTACTGCAGGATGCCCAGCGCGATCTGCTTCATGTTGGACAGGCACGAGGTCTTGTTCGCCATCTCACGCGCGCGGGAAAAAACCGGGAACAGGATCGCTGCCAGGATCGCGATAATCGCGATAACCACCAGCAGTTCGATGAGTGTAAAGGCATGAAACCGTTTCATCTTAGTACCCTCCTTTGGATTTGAAATGTTGTAGCTAACGTCTTGCAGGCGGTGCCATCGGAGTCACTCCCGAAACGGGTGCACCCCCGCCTCCGCCGCTCAACTGCGCTTGCAGACCGGGCGGTAGCGGGTATCCTTGCTTCATCGCACGCTCCAGAACCGCTCGGTCTTCAGGGGTGAGTTTGCTTAGGTCGCCTCCTGATTTCTGGATAACCGCGTTCACCTGCTGACCGATGTCACTCACTTGCGCCGTTTTCTCGCCCCGGTAGCCTTTCCAGAGCAAGAACGCGGCGATGAGCACGGCGATTAGAATGACGACCGTCGCGACAACTGGAGAGACCTCTTTTTTCATCGCTTCCACCTCGATTTTCAAGTTGCCGGCAGGGTTCCCTGCGAGAATCCGTGCCACCATTTACACTCCTACTATAGCACACCCTGCTAAAAAACTCAATAGTTGCCACCTGTGTTTCCTGCGAAATCGTCGAATATGAGCGGTAAAAAAACAACCGCCTCGGCAGTCGAACTACCGAGACGGTTGCCGAAGGTGCAAACCGGAGAGATTGTCAGTAGTATTCCGCCGGTCCGGGCTGAGCTACCAGCACCAACAGAGTGTAAAAGACCAGTGCACCAACCAGGTAGACGGCAAACACCGCGTAGCTGGGCAATTCGGGCAGGCGAACGGGTACTATCTCGACCGTCATGTTATCAGGCGAGACGACAATGCCCGTCTGCGCTGGCAGTCCGTTGGTGTCTCCCGACAGCAGGCGTGCCGGCTCAGTGCCCGTTGCCTGTAGAGGCGCATCCCAGCTGTTCACAAGGGCGATGAAGGGATGCTGGGCAACCAGATTCTCTATCACGATAGCCTTCGCTGGCAGCGCAAGTAGCCATGTTGCCGCTAGAATAATTGTCCCGATGGCGCCGATTTTCCCCCACACGGTCCCACCGCCTTCTGCAAAGATTTTGATGGTATCCTCACAAAGCATGTATTACCAGCTGTATGATACCCCACCCTTGCACATTTTGCAAGAGAAAAATCCGCTTCCGTCCATTTTTTTTGTAAAGCAGAATAGAGAGACGGGCCTTGCCCGTCTCTGGATTCAACTACTACATCAGGCGCGGCGCCGCTTCAGCCCTGCCAACGCGAGCACTCCCCCCGCTAGCACGACGACGCTGGCGGGTTCGGGCACAACGTGGATGGCAAAGTTGTCGATCCATACAACGTCCGCCCCGGTGCCGCTCGCGGCGTCGTGCGCAAGGGCGATGCCCCAGCCGGTCAGGGAGTTGATGTTGGTGATGGGGATGCCGTTATCCACCAGCGCGCCGTTGTACCACGAATACGCCTTCATCTGCGTGAAGTCCCACATCATCTTCAGCGTCACGTAGCGGTCGAACACGGTCGGGGTGGAGCCGGCACCCGGGTTCCAGCCAAACGGATGCGTGGCGTTGGACATGTCCCACTGAATGCCGTGGGTTGGCTCACCGCTGTCGAACCAGTACCACCAGAGGTTCTGCGTCTGCTGGGGACCGATGCGGTAGATGTCGAAGGAGACGATCACAATTTTCCATCCCGCCGCCAGCGGGTCGGGGATGGCGTGTTCCATGACGGAGAAGTCTCCCTGATGGTCACCGACCTCTAGTCGCACCGCCTGCCCTCCGAGCACCGGTTCAGGCGCGCGGACCACCCGTGCCCAGTCGCCGAAGGTGCCGCCCGGTAGGCCCGTCCAGCCATCCTGCCCGTTCAGGATGCCCAGGCGGAAGACGGGTGCTTCGAACCCGCCCGAGTCATACCATGCCAGCTGGGCTTGTGCGGTACTGGCTCCCAGCACAATCACCGCAGCCACCGTCAAGAACAAGAGCCGAACTTTCATCGCGTTGACCTCCTTTCGCGGCATTGCACGATGCACACTCTCAGTATAAATGCCTGTGCCAAAATTGGCAACAGGTACTTTTACGGGGTTTTGGCAGATGCCCTTTGCTGTTCCACCCAGCGCAAGTTGTCATTCTGAGCGGAGTATTGCCATTTTGATCCTCTCTCTTGTCATTCTGAGCGGAGCGAAGAATCCCAATCGTTGAACGACGAGATGCTTCGCTGACGCTCAGCATGACATAGGACTGGCGCTCAGCATGACAATAGGGTTTGCGCTCAACATGACAACAACGCGTTATTCCAAACGGTTTCGCTAGCCCGATATGTTGCTCCTGCCGCTCCTTCATGCCACCTTGCAACCGCAATCTCTTGACTTTGTAGGGGGATAACTGTATAGAATCGAAACACTGCTGGGATACATGAAAGGAGGGAGCACGATGGCTCGTCTGCTGGGCTGCTTTTGTTCCTGCCCGCTCGCGCTCAGATGGACGTCTGCTGGGTGCAGGCGTTTCCCACCGAAGTGACCTGTATCGACATCTTGCCAGACGGCAAGTGGATGCTACTCAGCAGTTGGGGTACTGCCTTCGTCTATCGGATGCCCGACCGCCAGCTGGCGGTTGCGCTTCGGGGCTCTCGCGGTTTTCGTGAGCAGTCGTCTGCTCGCCATTGGCACGGCACAGGGTCTGGAATGGCGCGACGTTCCCTCGTTCCGCGGTGTCTGGCGCATGAACGGGAGTCGGCCTCTTCAGGCTTCGCGCGATGGCAGATGGCTCCTCGCCGCCGCCGTCGGACCGCTTGGCTACGAGGAGGTGCAACTCTGGCAGATGGCGCCGCCGCGAATCCGCCTCGCCCTGCCCCTGAGCGCAGACCGTGCCGCCCTCACCGCCGATGGCAGATTCCTCCACCTGCGGGTGGACGCAGGTGTACACCTGGACGTCCTCTGCTGGTTCGCCGCGGTTGGTCGCCGCGTGGCGCGATGCCTTTGCGGGTCTACCCGTGCGCTTCTCGCACCATGGTGAGCACCTCGCGGTAGCCGGGCAGGGCTTTTTGTTGGGGGTAGGAAAGAGCTTCTCCGGTCAGAGTGCCATCAACGCGGATCTCCGCATCCCGGGCTGGTTGGGCTCTGCGCCCGAGCATCTGCGCTACTCCGTCCGCTCGGCTCAGACGGGCGAACTGCTGGGCGAAGGATGGGTGAACGTGCTGGAGCCGCTGGGATACGCTCGTGCTGAGGTGCTCATCCCGGTGCCTGCTGATCGCGCGCTGAACGACCTGCTGGTTACCCTGCGGGGCAAGCCGCTCTTCCAACGCACAGAGATAGCTAGCAGTTTGTCTGGCAGAGTGCTTATCACCGGCGATATCGATGGGGATAACGAGGTCACCCTGTTCGACTTCGGCAGGATGGTGGCGGCGTTCGGGGCGGTTGCCGGTGAGCCGAATTACGATGTGGACGCCGACCTCGATGGCGACGGCGAGGTCAGTCTATGGGATTTCGCCTGGCTTGTAGCGAACTTCGGCGCGATTGGGGACGAGCGAGGGTAGCGTTGCCCCTCTCCCGCACCTGCGGGAGAGGGGCAGGAGACGAGGGCTACTTATCCACCGTCACCGAGACAGTACCCTTAATCGCTGCCTGCGCGGCGGCCAGACGGGCGATGGGCACGCGGAACGGTGAGCAGGAGACGTAATCTAGCCCGATCTCGTGGCAGAACTCCACCGACGACGGCTCGCCACCGTGCTCGCCACAGATGCCCAGTTTGATGCTGGGGTTCACCTGGCGGGCGTCTTGCACGCACATCTTCATCAGCTTGCCGACGCCCTTGCGGTCCAACTTCTCAAACGGATTGGCGGGCAGGATATCCATCTCCACGTACTTCTGCAGGAACTTGCCCTCGGCGTCGTCGCGGCTGATGCCGAAGGTGGTCTGCGTCAGGTCGTTGGTGCCGAACGAGAAGAACTCGGCGTGCTGGGCAATCTCCTCGGCGGTCAACGCGGCGCGCGGAATCTCTATCATCGTGCCGAACTTGTAGTCGATGTCCTCGCCCGTCTCTTCCACCACCGCTTTGGCGACCGCCTCCAGCTTCTCGCGCACAAACACCAGTTCGTTGACCTCGCCCACGAGCGGGATCATGATCTCGGGATGCACGTCGATACCGCGCCGCTTCACCGCTACCGCCGCCTGCAGGATGGCACGCACCTGCATCTCCACGATTTCGGGGAAGAGGATGGATAGACGGCATCCGCGCAGACCCAGCATCGGGTTGAACTCGCGCATACCCTCAATCGCTTCCAGCAGACGCTCCTTCTCGGCGAGGATGCCCTCCAACGCCTTGCCGCCGAGCGCATTGACCGCCAGGCGCAGTTCGGTCTCCTCGCGCAGGGTCTGCTCGTAGCTGGGCAGGAACTCGTGGAGCGGCGGGTCGATGAGGCGAATGGTGACGGGACGACCCTCCATCACCTCGAAGATGTCCTCGAAGTCCTTCTGCTGGACGGGGAGCAGTTTCGCCAGCGCCGCGCGCCGCTGTGCCTCGGTGCGAGCGAGGATCATGTCCTGCACCACCGGCAGGCGGTCCGGCTCGAAGAACATGTGCTCGGTGCGGCACAGCCCGATGCCCTCGGCGCCGAACTCCACCGCCTGCTTGGCGTCGCGCGGGTTATCGGCGTTGGTGCGCACACCCAGCCGGCGCCGCTCATCCGCCCACGCCAGCAGTTCGTGCAGTTCGTCGGTGAACATGGCGTCCACCAGCGGCGCCTGCCCTAGGATCACCTCACCGGTGGAGCCGTTGATGGAGATCCAGTCGCCTTCCTTGACGGTAACGCCGTTGGTGGTGAACTCGCGCTTGTTGAGGTCGATGGAGATCGCCTCACAGCCCGCCACGCAGGGGATGCCGAATCCGCGCGCCACCACCGCCGCATGGCTGGTCATTCCACCGCGTGCGGTCAACACACCCTTGGATGCCAGCATCCCGTGAATGTCATCGGGTGTGGTCTCGGGGCGCACCAGGATGACCGGCTCCGCTTTGCCGCGCTCGGCTGCGGTGTCGGCGTCAAAAATGGCGCGTCCCACCGCGGCGCCCGGCGAGGCTGCCAGTCCCTTCGCGATCACCTGCACCTTCGCTTTGGGGTCAATCTGCGGGTGCAGAAGCTGGTCAATGTCTCCCGGCTTGACGCGCAGGAGGGCTTCGTCTTTGCTGATCAGACCCTCGTTTGCCATATCCACCGCGATCTTGACCGCCGCCAGCGAGGTTCGCTTGCCCACACGACACTGCAGGATAAATAGGCGGTTCTTCTCGACGGTGAACTCGATGTCCATCATGTCGCGGTAGTGCTTCTCCAGCAGAACGGCGATCTCCTCGAACTGCTTGTAGATGTCCGGGTTGAGGGTCTTCAGCTCGCTCAGGTGCATGGGGGTGCGGATACCTGCCACCACGTCCTCACCCTGCGCGTTCACTAGGTACTCGCCGTACAGCTCCTTCGCGCCCGTCGCTGGGTCGCGGGTGAACGCCACACCGGTGCCCGAGTCGTCACCCATGTTGCCGAACACCATCGTCTGCACGTTGACGGCGGTACCCAGGTCCCAGGGAATGCCTTCCCTCTCGCGGTACACCTGCGCACGCGGGTTGTTCCACGATCGGAACACCGCCTCGATCGCCATCTGCAACTGCTCGTAGGGGTCTTCGGGGAAGCTTCTGCCCGTCTCCGCCTGCACCAGCGCCAGGTAGTCACCGCACAACTGCTTCAGCGCGTCGGCGGGCACCTCGGTGTCCTGCGTCACGCCCAGCTTCTTCTTGTATTCGTCCAGAAGCTCCTCGAACTGATGACGCTCCACGTCCAGCACGATGTCCGAGAACATCATGATGAAGCGGCGGTAGGCGTCGTAAGCAAAGCGAGGGTTGTTCGACTGCTTGATCAAGCCCTCGACGGTCTTTGCGTTCAGCCCGAGGTTCAGGATGGTGTCCATCATGCCGGGCATCGAGAACTTCGCGCCCGAACGCACCGACACCAGCAGGGGGTTCTCCGGGTCGCCGAACTTGCGTCCCATGCGCCGCTCCACTTCTGCCATCGCAGCGCGCACATCGTCCATCAATCCCTCAGGGAACTTGCCGCCACTGCGGAGGTATTCCATACAGACTTCGGTGGTAATGGTGAATCCCGGAGGAACGGGTAAGCCGATGTTGGTCATTTCCGCAAGGTTTGCGCCCTTGCCGCCCAGAAGGTCGCGCATCTGGGCGTTGCCTTCTTCGAAGAGGTACACACGTTTCTTCGCCATATCCTTCCACCCATCGCACAGAGTTTTGGTTCGCCTTTCAGCGAAGCGGGGCGACGCCTAACAGCACGACGCCCTCTATAATAAGATAACACATTTTTGGTGCAGGTCAAGAAGTATTGAAATCATTGCTATACAGTTCGTCAAAAGGCACACCGCCCCGCGGGGTAACGGGGCGGTGTGTTTGGGTAGGGCGGACGGGATGGGGTTACCGGGCAGTTAAGACGGTTGTGCCATCCTCGGCACGTGAAATCTCCAGATGCAGTTTCTCCGCCAACGCACGCAGAATCTGCTCTAGGCTCACACCGGTGCTTTCCATGTTCACGCGTGTCAGCGGGTCTGCCTCTCCGACCAGCACTAGCGGCACGCTGTATGCCTGCGCGATACGCGCGAGCGTCTGTTCAATGCTCGCCTGCCGCAACACGATCACCGGCTTCAGCTCCTCCTGTGCCAGCTCCGCGGGGAGCCATGCGTGTAGCACGCTGTGGCCCTCCCACTGCACGCGCACGGACAGCACCGAGGGTTGCGCAACGGCAGGCAGTACCACCATCGTATTCGCTTCGGCGACCCCTGCCCACACGCGCTGTGCTCCCGCCGTCACCTCCACGGCGGTGGGAGGCCCTGCATTCAGCTTCAGCATCCAGCGCAGGTTACCGGTCTCGGAGCGGAACGGCTCGAAGCGCGTGGGCAAGAGTGCGCTTTTAAGAGGAGTAACCGGACTGCCACTTTCAGAGACGACACTCAGCGCGATCGCGCCCGGTTGACCTGTGCCCCGTGGCCACATCACCAGCGCGACCAGCGCCAGCACCGCCGCCGCAGCGAAGGCGAAGCGCGGGCGCCATGCCAGCTCCCACCAGCGCAGGGCGGGCACCGCAGGCACTCGCGCATTCACCTCCTGCATGATGCGGGCGTGCAGAACAGCGGGCGGCTCCACGCGCTTTGCCTGTGCCATCATCTCCCACAGTGCCTGAACATCCTGCAGTTCGGCGCGGCAGGACTGGCACTGAGCGGCGTGCTCTTCCATCTTCGCCACCAGAGGGGGCGCGATGCTCCGCTCGATGTATGCCGATATCAGTTCCTGAAACTGTTCGCAACGCATGGCTCGATACCACTCTTTTGTACGCAAGCTTTTCGTTGGGTTTGACGTTCCTATCTTCCAAAAAGTTCCCGCGAGGGTTCCAGAATCTCACGGAGGGCGAGGCGGGCGCGATTCAGACGGCTTTTGACCGTGCCCACGGGCAGTTTCAGCATCTGCGCGATCTCCTCGTAGGAGAGGTTCTCGAAGTGATACAGCACAATGAGGATGCGACGATCGGGGGACAGCTGGTCAATGGCGCGTTGCAGAACCTGCTCGCGTTCCTGCTCCTCTACCAGCTCCTGCGGACCCGGCGCGGTATCCTCTATCTGACGGGTGAGCGTATCTCCGTCCAGCTCCATCTGCTCTTCCAGGGAGACCATCTGCTGGCGCCCTTTAGAACGCTTGCGCAGGTCGAGGAAGGTGTTGACCACCACCCGGTGAAGCCACGTGCTGAAGTTGGCATCTCCTCGGAAGGTATGCAACCCCTGAAAGGCGCGCACAAAGGCTTCCACCACCACATCGTTGGCGTCATCGTAGTTGCCCGTCAGGCGGTAAGCAAGGTTGTATGCCTGTCTCTCGTAGCGGCGTACGAGCGCATCAAAGGCCTCGCGGTCGCCATTTCGGCATCGTTCGATCAGTTGGCGGTCCTCGGGTGACGTCATCGCAGTCCTCTTAGGCGGAGCCCAGCGCGTTCCGAATCGCCTGCAGTTCCTCCTCGCTGAGCGGGTGTGAGGGTTGTCCCTGCCGGATCGCCTTGGCGTACACACGCACGTCCGAGCGACTGTAGACGCTGGTCAACACCAGCCCGTTCTGCTGGGCATCTAGGATCGCCAGCGAGAAGCTCTGCTGTCCTCCGATGTCCTCAAAGGCATCATAGCGCACCAGCCCGACACACTGGACGCACAGCGGTATTTGCCTCTCCAGTGCACAGACCCGCTCTTCCACCTGCCTCTGGCGGGTGTCTACCTCCTCTACGCGGGCGAGATGGTCCATCAACACCCGTTCGAGGCTCGCTCCCGTCGCGCCAGCGGTTAGCCGTTGTAGCCTCTTGCCCAGCGCGCGCGCCCGCACCGCCAGCCACACCAGCACCACCAGCCACAACACCTGCAGGAGCAAGCACAGCCCCAGCCACCATGCCGTGTTGCGTGCTATCTCGTTCAGCATTCCCTGCCACAGGGACATGCAACCTGACCTCCTCTTGAATACACTGTCCTCAAAGAGTATACTCAAAACAGCATGATCATCACAGAAAGAGGCTCTGCGATGCAACCTGCTCCAGCCGAACAACCCGAGCAATCGCCGAAACAGCGACGCTGGCTCCGGCAAGCCGTAGCTTTATTTGTCTTTTTGATTATTGCCTTCCTCTATCACAGCTTCTTTACCCTCTCGGTGGTCAGAGGCAAGTCGATGGAGCCTACTTTTCATGATGGGCAGGTTATCCTCATCGGTAAGGGGGGACTGTTGTTCGGTGCCTTGAAGCACGGCGATGTGGTGGTCTTCACGCGCAACGGGGAACTGCTGGTCAAACGGGTGGTCGCTTTGCCCTACGAGATCGCTCCCGACGGCACGCGCGTGCCCGCCAACCACGTCTACGTCGTTGGTGATAACCTAGAGGTCTCTGAAGACAGTCGTACATTCGGTCCCATCCCGCTCAACAGTATCATCGGGAAGGTGCTTTACTAGTCGAGGGGAGGTCATCGGTCATGTCTCGCCTGTTATGGGTTATCCTGGTTCTCCTCTGTGTCGCCACGGCGACGGCAAGTCAGCCGCAGACCATAGCCGCCATTCGGTTCCAGGGCTCTCAACCCGATGGCTCCACGGTCCTGCCCGCCGAGCAGTTGCTATCGGTCATGCAGACACAGGTAGGCAGTAGGCTGGACGAGGAGCGTCTGCGTCAGGATGCGGAAGCCATCCAGCGGCTGTACGAACAACGAGGTTATCCGCTGGCGCGAGTGCTGGATTTTGACCTTCAGCCCAATGGCACGCTGGTGGTGCGTCTCGCGGAGGGGCGCATCAGTGAGGTTCGGGTAACAGGCAATCGGCGCACGCGCGCCAGTACCATCCTACGCAACCTACATCTGCGCCCGGGCGAGATTTACTCCTTGCCCCGTCTGCAAGAGGAGCGCAAGCGGCTGGGTAGGATCCCCTACTTGAAGGAGGTTCAGATCACCCCAGAGCCTGCCGACGCGCTGGGGCACGTGCTGGTCAACATTATGGTCGAGGAGACAAACACCACCCAGTTTGCCGCAGCGCTGGGCTACACCTCGCAGCGCGGACTGCTAGGCTACCTGGAGCTCGCCGACATCAACCTGTTCGGAGGGGGACAGGACGTTCTGTTGCAATGGCAGAGAGGCACCATCTTCTACGAGGGTGGGCCGGAGAGCGGGAAACAGCGCCAGGCGTACCTGTTCCGTTACATAGACCCCAACCTGACGCGCTGGGGGCTGACGATAGGGGTGAGTGTCTACGACCTGCAGACGGTGTTCCGCCCCACCTTCTCGCAAACCGATATTACCCTGCGCACCTTTGAAAGGCGCAAGGGCTATACCCTGCTTCTGGGCAGGCAGTGGAGCGACCGCCTTCAGGTGCTTGCTACCTATCGAAACGACCAGGTAAACTACGACGATGCTCCTGCCTACCTGTTGTCTCCCGCACAGCGATTGCTTCAGCGGGGGCGGGTGGTGGCTCCGGGGATGCGCGTGGTGTACGACTCGCGCAATGACCGGATGAACCCGCGGCGGGGCGTTTTCCTCCTCGCCCAATGGGAGTCCGCCCAACGGTCATGGGGCGGTGACTTCGGCTTTGACCGGACGGAGATTGACCTGCGCGGTTACTGGGGAGCGGGCAAGGGCGGCACGCTTGCCGTGCGTGCGCTGGCGGGAGTCGCCTCGACGGATTTACCGCTATCGGAAAGCTTCTGGCTGGGCGGTTTTGACCTGCGTGGCTACGAGTTCGACGCCTTCCGCGGCGACCGGATGGTGCTGTTCAGCGGTGAGCTCCGTTTTCCCGTGCAAGAGGGCATCCAAGGGGTAGTCTTTCTGGACGCGGGGGATGCCTGGAGCCGTGGGAGCAGGGTTCGGCTAAACGTCGGCGCTGGCGTGGGGGTGCGTTTTTTCACTCCGCTGGGCACTGTTCGGCTGGATGTCGCCGGGGGCAGGCAGAACAGGCAGAAACTGTTTACTTACCTCACGCTCGGGCAGAGTTTTTGAAACAGGTTTTGCGCGCACTCCCTTGACAAAGAGCATGGGGTTGATGTATATTACATGGTGCAAACTCCGCCTGCTATGTGCGTGGGGGGATGCCCGAGCGGCCAAAGGGAGCAGACTGTAAATCTGCCGGCGGAATGCCTTCGGGGGTTCGAATCCTCCTCCCCCCACCATTCCCAAAGCGTTCTGTTGAAGCCATAGCAGGAGGTAGTGTGTTATAGCGGGTGCCCCCGTAGCTCAGAGGGAGAGCGCGTCTTTGGTAAAGACGAGGTCACGGGTCCGAGTCCCGTCGGGGGCTCCAGCAGACTTATCATCGGCTGGTCCGGTGCCGCACCCGTGCACGCGCGGACAGCCCAGATTCAAAACGATTGGGAGGTCACACGAGGAATGGGCAAGCAACGCTTTGAGCGCACCAAGCCGCATGTCAACATCGGCACGATTGGTCACGTGGACC
>PSLZ01000078.1:0-3243 GCA_040289885.1 Armatimonadota bacterium
GGTTTTGGGGGTATGGGGCAGGGTGAGACCCTTCGCTGGCGCTCAGGGTAACGAAAACTGGAGGGCGAGGCAGACGCCGAGCCGAATACCCCTCCCCGCCCGCAAAACGGCTCACCGGGATGTTCGCCCTCCAGTGACAAACATCCCGCATCCCTTTGGGTATCTATGCATCAACCCAAAGCTCTGGTAGAATAGGCAATATGGAGGCGATTGGCGGAAGATGAAGATAGTACGGTTGCTTATCATGCTGGGGCTGGTCATCGTGGTGGGTTTGCAGTTTCGCACGTGCCTGCGCCCGGCGATAACCGGTCAATCCGTGGCGGAGCTCTACGCCTCGCGCTGGTTCAACACCGAACCGTTGACCATGCAGACCCTGCGCGGGAAGGTGGTTCTGCTGGAGTTCTGGGCGTTATGGTGAGGGGGGGTGTATGGCAGGGCTACCGGAGGTAGCCCAACTGTACGAGCGGTATGGTTCGCGGAGGCTGGTGGTTATCGGCGTGCATGACGCTTCGGGTAAGGTGGACGCGATAGAGCAGGTCATCCGCGAGAAGGGGCTCAACTACCCCGTCATGCGCGACACGGATGACAGGCGAACCTATGCGGGCTATCGGATTATGGGCATCCCGCACCTGATACTGATAGGGAAAGACGGACGGATTCTGGCGGACGGAGAGCCCATTGCGCAGATGGAGCAACGTATTCGACAGGAACTGGGTGTGCGATGAGCCAAGAGCCTTCGGTTTTGACCGTCACGCTGAACGCGGCGGTAGACAAGACCTATCGGGTGGAGGGGTTTCGTCTGGACCGGGTGTTTCGGGTGGAGGCGGGCAGGATTGTTGCGGGGGGGAAAGGCATCAACGTCGCGCGGGTGCTGCACACGCTCGGTGTGCCCGTGGTGGCGACGGGCTTTCTGGGCGGGCATAACGGCGCGTTCATTTTAGACAGCCTGAAAGAGGAGGGCATCCCGGGCGATTTCGTGTGGACGCAGGGCGAGAGCCGGGTATGCCTTGCGGTCATCGACCCCGTTAGCGGTACGCAGACCGAGTTGAACGAGATCGGTCCCCAAATCCAGCCTGAGGAGGTCGCCGCGTTGGAGGCGAAGTTGGCGCACCTTCTGCCTCAGTTTGCCTTTGTAACCCTGTCGGGCAGTGCGCCCCCTGGTGTGCCCGCCGATTTCCACGCCCGCATCATCCGCATGGGGCGCGCGATGGGCGTCAAAGCGGTACTGGACAGCAGTGGGGACCTGCTACGGCACGGGGTGGAGACGGTTCCATGGATGGTCAAACCGAACCGGGCAGAGTTGTCCGCCATTTTCGGGCGTGAGCCGTCGGACCTGCGGGAGGCGGTAGAGATGGCTCAACGCCTGCGAGACAGGGGGATCGCCATCGTGGTGGTGACGCTGGGCAAGCGAGGTGCGATTTGGCTGAGCGCGGAGGGGTGCTGGTTGGCGCGTCCCCCGGAGGTGGAGTTTGTGAGCGCGGTGGGGTCGGGCGATTCGATGCTGGCGGCGATGCTGTACGCGGTGATTCAGGGCATGTCGCCGCCGGAGGTGCTTCGCTGGGGAGTGGCTGCGGGTGCCGCCAACGCGGCGGTGTTCGGGGCGGGGTTCTGCACGCGCGAGCAGATCGAGTCGCTCGTGCCGCGGGTGGAAATAAGCGCGTGGCGTTAAACGCGTGCACCAGGAAGGCTTTCGCAACAGCTCTGACGAAACGGCAGATTGTATGAACACCCATATCACGACCCTCCCCAAGTGGCAGTTACAGGTAGTGCAGGTGGGGCAGTCCATCGCCACCACCATGATCCTATATGGTCAGCCTTACTATGCCAAGCGCGCCCTAGGGTGGAACCCCTCCTCAATCGCGCTGGCGCAGATCGCCATTGGGCTACTGACCGCCATCGGCTCGGTGCTGGGCGGGCGGGTGATTGAAGGGCGCGGATGTCGGGCGTCGCTGAAGATAGGGCTGGTGGGCGTAGGGGCGGGTGCACTAGCTGGTCTTGCCCTGCCCGAAGGCTGGAACATGGTGACCGCAATCGCGCTGGTGGGGTGCTTTCAGGGTTTCATCTGGCCTGCCATCGAGGCGGCGCTGAATCGCGGCGAGCCCCAGCATCGCGTCCAGCATCTGGTCGGTTTGTACAACCTCGGCTGGTCGGGCGCGAGTGGACTTTCCTTTTGCATCACCACGCCGTTGATGAGTGCGTTCGGTTTGCGGGCGATGTTTGCCCTTCCGCTGGCGCTGTATCTGTTCAACCTGCTGATGGTGTGGAAGGTGTTGCCCGATTACGACAGCCTGCCCGATACGCACCACACGGTGATAGACCCCGACGGCGCGGAACTGACCCCGCAACAGCGCCATGCCTTCCGCCTGCTGGGCTGGCTCGCCAACCCGATGGCGTACGTGGCAATCAACGTGATTGTGACCTACAATCCGCTGGTGGCACAGCGCATCGGGGTCAGCTTTGCCACCGCTAGCAGCTGGTTCAGCCTGTGGTTTTACGTGCGGATGCTGGCGTTTGACCTGCTTCGCCGCTGGAGCGGATGGCACTATCGCCCGCAGATGCTGTTCGCCTCGTTCGGCTTGATGGTGGTGGCGTTTACGGGCATCCTGCTGGCGCCGTCGCTGGCGGTGCATCTGGTCGCGCAAGCGCTGTTCGGGTTGAGTATCGGTCTGCTCTACCAGTCCTCGCTGTTCTACTCGATGGCTGGCAGTGAGGAGAAGGGCACACACGGCGGGTTCCACGAGTCCTTCATCGGGTTGGGCATTGCATCGGGGGCAACGCTGGCTTTTGTGGGCGACCGTCTTGCGCCGCACACGCCAGGCGTGTCGGTGGCTCTGGTGTGGGCGGTGATGGCGGTGGCGCTGGCGTTCATGTGGCGCATTGCACGAGGGCTTCGTAACGGTTGACAGCGAACGCCAGCCGACGTATGCTGTTCGTGATGAGATTAATGAGTGAAAGAAGGGTTGCAGAAGGGATACGGTTACGACCTGTCGCCGGCAGAGCGGGAGCAGCTCGCTCAGCAGATAGTCCGTCTGCTGGGGGAGTGGGAGGAGGTGGTTTTTGAGTACCATGCCCGCCAGATGCTGAAAGAGGTGTTCGAGCCGTGAGGGTCAGCTTTGGGGGTGATAGAGCCGGTGTATCGCCCGAGGGGTAGTACCAAAAGTACTAAAGTGCTAATGATAAGATGGTACTATGAGGGTGTTCGGTAAAGAACGGGTTTTGGGGTATACTCTTGCCATCAAACGA
>PSLZ01000038.1:0-29378 GCA_040289885.1 Armatimonadota bacterium
ATCTCGGTTGGGATTCTTCGCTTCGCTCAGAATGACAAAAGGACGTCATGCTGAACGGAGTGAAGCATCCCTGAGACCCTGCGTTTGCGCTCAAGGTGACGAAAAAGCACCGATAGCGGCGCGATGCGACTAACACCATACGTATGGCAGGATGCGAATGGCAACAACCATCTGGCAGAGGGTGCGAGCGGAAACAGGGGAAGAGAGCCGCGAAAGCGTTGGAGCGCGGAGAGGGGTCAGTCTACGTGCGGTGGTACTGGGTATCGTGCTGGCGCCAGTCATCGCGTGGTTTAACATCTCCATCGAAGCCATTCGCTACGCAGGGCAACCGACCACCATCTCCTTGTTTCCGCACGTGCTGTTCGTTCTGCTCTGCCTGATCGCCGTCAACGCCGTGGTAGGGCGCATCGTGCCGCGCTGGCGGTTATCCCCTGCGGAGCTGATGACGGTCTACTTCTTTACCTTGATGACCGCCGTGATGGCATCGCACGACCTGATTGAGGTCATCACACCCATTTTGACCTATCCCTTCAAATACGCCAACCCCGCCAATCGCTGGGCAAGCGAAGTCATCCCTTACCTGCCGAAGTGGCTGTTCATCAGCAACCCCGATGCGGTGGACAAGTACTACATCGGCAACGCCAATTTCTGGAACGCACGGGACCTGCGAATCTGGACACCGCCTCTGCTCATTTGGACGGGTTTTTTCACCGTGCTGGCGTTCGGTATGTTTTGCCTGAACGTACTCCTGCGCAAGCAATGGACAGAGCGTGAGCGGCTCTCCTATCCGCTGGTGCAGTTGCCGCTGGAGCTGGTACAGCCGCGCGTGCCCGTGTTCCAGAACCGCCCGTTTTGGCTTGCCTTCGCCATCGCCGCGGTGAACGACATCTGGTTCGGCTTGAACCGTCTGTTTCCCAGCATCCCGCAACCCTACGTGCGCTGGCAGACGCTGGAACAGTACATCACCACCCCGCCGTGGAACGCTATCGGCTGGCTACCGTTGGCGTTTTTCCCCTGGATCGTGGGCATTGGGGTGCTTTTGCCGACCGACCTGCTCTTTTCATGCTGGTTCTTCTTCTGGATGTGGAAACTCCAGCCCATCATCGCCGCCTATTACGGCTGGAACCAGATACCCGGCTTCCCCTATGTGAATGAACAGTCGTTCGGAGCGTATATGGGCATCGCGCTGTTCACGCTGTACACGGCGCGCAAGGCGTTGGCGCACGGCTTCTCGGCGATATGGCGCGGCTCGGACGGCACCGACGCGGGCGAGGCTCTGCCCTATCGCTGGGCAGCGCTGGGTTTCTTGGCAAGCCTGACAGCACTCTACCTTTTCTTCCTTTCCACCGGCATGACCGGCTGGGTGATTGCTCTCTCCCTGCTCATCTACTTGGCGATTTCGCTAGCGGTGACCCGCATGCGCGCCGAGCTGGGCCCGCCCGCTCATGACCTGCACGATTCCGGACCACAACGGCTGATCCCCCTGCTGTTCGGTGTGGAGAACCTGAAGCGGCAGGACCTGGTGATGTTCGCCCCTATTCAGGGGTTCAACCGCGCCTATCGTGCCCATCCTATGCCGACGCACATCGAGGGGCTTCGCGCCGCTGAACGCACACGCTCCTCCATGCGGGCGATGTTCTGGGTGCTGGTGTTCGCGGTCTTCTGGGGCACACTGACAGGCTTTTTCGTGAACGTCCATCTGCATTATCAATGGGGTGCGGCATCGAAGGCGGACACCCCCTACGTCAGCACCATCTTCGGCAGGGAGCCTTATGACCGTATCACCTCCCTGCTGGCGGGGTCGGTGTCGTCCCTACAGAAGCGAAACGTTATCTGGGCGATGATGGTGGGCTTCGGCGTGACGGCGGTGCTGAGCCTGTTTCGCATGAACATTCCCAATTTCCCGTTCCACCCGGTGGGCTACGCTATCTCCAGCAGCTGGAGCCTGAGCGTGCTGTGGTTCTCCCTGCTGGTCGCCTGGCTCTGCAAGGTGACCATTATGAAGATCGGCGGTCTGCGCAGTTACCAGCGCGCTTTGCCCTTCTTCCTGGGGCTAGTGCTTGGTGAGTGCACGATGGGCACGTTGTGGATGCTGGTTAGTATCTTCACGGGCACGAAGACTTTCATCGTGTGGCCATACGGATAAGGAGGGATGGTGTGATGGCTCGTGTGAGTGCAAACGACAAGGTAGTGCTCGGCTTTATCGGCACCGGCGGACGCGGACAGCATCTGATGCGGGTGGCACTGGGCAATCCCGATGTGCAGATCGCGGCGGTGTGCGATGTGATGGAGTCCAGGCTGTCGCAGGCGGTACAGATCACGGGCGGCACCGCAACCCCCTATAAAGACTTTCGCCGCCTGCTGGAGCACAAGCACCTAGACGCAGTGTTCGTTGCCACGCCGGACCACTGGCACTGCATCATGACTATCGCCGCGTGCGAGGCGGGCAAGGATGTCTATGTGGAGAAACCGCTGGGGCACAACGTGGCTGAGGGGCGTGCGGCGGTCAACGCGGCGGTGCGACATAACCGTATCGTGCAACACGGAACCCAGCAGCTGAGCGGTCAACACTATGCGGAGGCGCGCGAACGGATACGCTCGGGGGAGATCGGGAGAATCACCCATGTGCGCGTCTGGAACGTGTGGAATGAGGCGCCCGATGGACTCGGTAGCCCGCCTGACTCGGAGCCGCCGCCCGATATCGACTACGACATGTGGCTGGGACCCGCTCCCAAGCGCGCGTTCAACCCCAATCGCTGTTACGCGCCCGGCTACTGGTTCCAGTGGGACTACTCGGGCGGGCACATGTTGGCATGGGCGATTCACCATATCGACACCGTGCACTGGGTGCTGGGGGTGACTGCCCCGCGGGTGGTGGTCTCCGTTGGCGGAAAGTACGCTCTGCGCGACAACCGCACAACGCCAGACACCCAGGACGCCCTGCTGGACTACGGCGATTTCATCGTGCAGGCTTCTATCTATCACGCCAACGCCCGCCCCATCGAGGGCAGCGGGTACGGCATCGCCTTCTATGGAACCAACGGCACCATGCGCCTCCTGCGAGAGGGGTTCGAGATCTATCCTGAAGGCGACCGCACCCGACCGCTACAGCGCGGTGGTAGCCCGCAGGACGAGCCCCACGTGCGCAACTTTCTGGACTGTGTGAAGAGCAGGAAACAGCCTAATGCGCTTATCGAGTGGGGGCATCGCTCTACCAACGCCATGCACCTGGCGAACATCGCGCTTCGCACCGGGCGAGCGATACACTGGGATGCCAAACAGGAAAAAGTCATCGGCGATGAGTCGGCGAACCGTTATCTGTGTCGCACCTATCGCAGACCGTGGGGAGAGTATGTTCTGCGCTACCTCGCGCCCGCGCACAAGAAGTACTACAGGGAGAGTGCGTGACAGGGCGCGGTTGATAACAGGAAGACTGCAAACGGTTACGAACCCCTCACCCCAAAGCGCGAGCCTTGCAGAGAAGGGGGGAGGAGCAGATTTATCCGGTATCAATGACAGGACGAGAGGAGTGATACCCGTGCACAACACCTCAGGAGCGATATGCTTGGTGTCTATCGCTCTGCTTTGCGTGACATCACAGGCAGAGGCACAAAAGATGAGTGCAAACCGACCACTCCGGGTGCTTATCGTCACCGGCGGGCACGACTTCGAGCGCGAACCGTTCTTCGAGATGTTTCGCGGTTTCGAAGGCGTGATCTGGGAGGAGGTACAGCATCCTCACGCCCATGCCCGCTTGACCCCCGCGGCGGGGAAGGATTACGATGTCATCGTGCTTTACGATATGTGGCAGACCATCAGTGATGAAAGCAAGCAGGCGTTCGTCAAACTGCTGAAACAGGGCAAGGGGTTAGTTGCTCTGCATCACAGCCTCGCCAGCTACCCGACGTGGGAGGAGTATCGCAACATCATCGGCGGCAGGTGGCACACCGAAAAGTGGCTACAAAACGGCAAGCAGTACCCCCCATCCACCTTTCAACATGATGTGCAATTGAAAGTGCAAATCGTCGATAAGAAGCATCCTGTTACCAGAGGTCTCCAGGATTTCGACATTCGAGACGAAACGTATGGCGGGTTCGAAGTGTTGCCCAAGGTCAAGCCTCTGCTGACTACCGATGCACCGACCAGCGGTCGCGTAATCGCCTGGGCACACACCTACGGCAAATCGCGGGTGGTGTACATTCAGCTGGGGCACGACCATTACGCCTATGAAAACCCAAACTACCGCCGCCTGGTTCTGCAGGCTCTGCACTGGGTGGCGAGGCGATAGACGGGAGAGTTCGGAGCGCCGAAGGGATTTTCGTCATAGCGGATGACAGGATAGTGCGGTCCAGATGGCGTAACTTGACCATAGATAAGGTCATTCGCGCTGTCCAAAGCCTATGATGATGTCAGGAGTGAGCGAGTATGTCAGTACGAAGGAAAGACCAGTCAGTGCTGGGTGAGAACGGCGTTGCCGATTTCCGCCACGCCGATGCCCGGCGCAAGAACAACCCGCCAGCGGGCATTGCGCCCACATACGAGAGCAGAGAGCGCCAGACCACACGCTATGAATACGATCCGCACCTCGACCCGCAACTGGTGTGAGCGGGCAAGGCGGAGCACACCTCCTTCGAGGTGGCCGTGTCTCGCTCCACATCCACGAGCGCATCTTCACGCGGGCGATCCTGGATGCGGTGCGCCGCCCGGTAGGGGCACGGCATGCCGTGCCCCTACAAATGGATTTATTTGGTGAAACGCCTCTGCCGGCCGACAAGGAGATCGAGTTCTACAAGCACGAGGTCGGCTGGGTCAACCGCCTGGTCCTGGGCGATTCGCTCCTGGTGATGAACTCGCTTTTGGTCAAAGAGGGGATGGCGGGCAAGATGCAGATCCTTGTCTGATGTGAGGTCAGCACTATGAGCCAAACGAATTCCGACATTCACGTTGGCATCATCCTCGAGGGGGAGGTCTTCCCGGAGCCGATCCGAGTGGTGCTGGCCCAATCCATGGGGTCCAACCTGAAGGTCGGAGGGCAGGGGCTTCGCACCAAGCAGTACCACGAGCGTCTTCTGAGCCCCGACCAGGTCCGCTCCCTGAGGGTCATCCCCGCCGAGGCGCCCTTTGACGGCGACGCACTGCGGTTCCGGTTGGGGATCGAAGCGTCCCGTCTGGGTTTGGCCTACGAGTATGACCCTTATTTTTCTCTGTCGATTGCCCGCGTGGACCCGCTGCCCCACCAGCTTGAAGCGGTGTACCACTACATCTTGCCCCTACCCCAAATCCGCTTCCTGCTGGCTGATGACGCTGGGGCCGGAAAGACCATCATGGCAGGTTTGCTCCTCAAAGAGCTGAAGCTCCGCGGGATCGTTGCCCGAACGCTCATCGTTGTGCCTGCCAACCTCGCCTTTCAGTGGCAGCGGGAGATGCGAGATCGGTTCCGCGAGCGGTTCGACATCATCCGTGGAGTGGATCTGAGAAACGCCTACGGGGTCAATCCTTGGCAAGATAAGCCTCAGGTCATCACTTCCATGGATTGGGCGAAGCGCGAAGATGTTCTAGAAAGCCTCGTCAGAACGATCTGGGACCTAATCATCGTGGACGAGGCTCATAGAATGAGCGCGAGCGATGCAGAACACAAAACGGAGCGTTATAAACTCGGCGAGCTCCTTTCCCAAAAGACGCACCATTTCATCCTACTCACTGGCACTCCCCACAAAGGAGATCCAGTGCAGTTCTGGCTCTTCTTGCAACTCCTGGATCGAGACGTGTATGGCGATGTTCGCAGTCTTCAGGAAGCTATGAATCGCAATCACGCTCCATTCTATCTCCGTCGGACTAAAGAGGCGCTCGTAACCTTTCCCGATTCCGATACGGGTAAGGTCCGCCAATTGTTCACGAACCGAGAGGTGCGCACGGTCAGATTTGAATTAGATGGCCAAGAGTTCGAGTTTTATGAGGCCTTGACCCGATACGTTCAGGATCAGTCCATCTCCGCAGCCGCAGACCCTTCGGCCCGCGGTCGGGCCTTGGGCTTCACTATGGCGATGTACCAGCGCCGGTTCGCCTCCAGCATTCATGCCGCCCGTCGGAGCCTGGAGCGGCGCCTCCAGAAGCTGGAGGACCGCCTTCAGCGCCCCCAACCGGAAGCCGTGGCCGACCTGTCTCGGCTGGACGAGATAGACGAGCTACCAGAGGATGAAGTCGCCTGCCTGGAGGAAGAGGTTGAGCAAGTCTCTCTCCCATCAGAGCATCAAGCAATTCAGCGTGAAATCGAACAACTCAAGGCTTTAGTACACAAGGCCCGGGCCCTGGAAGAGCGGGAGATGTCCTCCAAGCTCGCCAAGCTCAGGGAGGTGCTCACAGACCAGAACATTTTCGGCGAAACCAAGACCAAACTGCTGATCTTCACAGAGTTTAAGGAGACGCTAGACTACCTTGTCGAACGGCTGGGCAAAGGCACGAAAGAGCGGCCCGGCTGGGGGCTTACGGTCACGCAAATCCACGGAGGCATGAAGATCGGCGACCGGGACACACCGGGAACCCGCATCTACGCCGAACGGGAGTTCCGCGAAGAGGCCCAGATCCTGGTGGCCACCGAGGCCGCAGGCGAAGGCATCAACCTCCAGTTCTGCTGGCTGATGGTCAATTTTGACATCCCGTGGAACCCCATGCGGCTAGAGCAACGCATGGGCCGCATCCACCGCTATGGGCAAGAGCGCGATTGCCTCATCTTCAACTTCGTCGCGGCCAACACGCGAGAAGGCCAAGTTTTGGAACGCCTCCTAGAACGCCTGCGGGAGATCCGCCGGGAGCTCGGCAGCGATCAGGTGTTTGACGTGGTCGGGGAGATCGTTCCGGCCAACTACCTGGAGCGGCTCTTCAGGGAACTCTATGCCGGGCGCGTGACCCAACAGGCGTTACTGGAACGAGTTGTGCGAGACTTCGATCGGGAGCGCTTTGCTCAGATTTGTCAGTCAACCCTGGAGGGACTTGCCAAGAAGGAACTCAACCTCTCGGCCATCCTGGGGCGCACTGCCGAAGCGAGAGAGCGGCGCCTCGTCCCCGAAGTGGTGGAGGAGTTCTTCCTCCAGGCAGCGCCGCTAGCCGGCATCCCAACCCCGAAGGGACGCAACGGAGTCTATACGGTAGGCCGCATCCCAAGGCATCTTCAGTCCGTTGGGGAACGGCTGGAGCCCCGCTTTGGCCCGCTGGGGCGGGAGTATCGGCGGATCACCTTTGACAAACGGCGCCTCGTCGAAGACCCCACGCTGGAATGGGTCACCCCTGGCCATCCGCTCTTTGAGGCCGTCCGCGAGGAAGTCTGGGAGAAGGCCCAGGCAGATCTCCGTCGTGGCGCGGTGTTCTATGACCTCAATCGCACTGCGCCCTCCCGCTTTGAGGTGTACGCCGCCTCCATCGCCGACGGGCGCGGAAACACGCTGCACCGACAACTCTTTGTCGTGGAAGTCGCCGAGTCGGGCGAAATGCGGCTGCGCCAGCCCACCGTCTTTTTGGACCTAATCCCCGCGGAGGCAAAGATCGCCGTTAATCCGCCAATCATCCCTGACCGCGGAGAAGTAGAGCGATTCCTGCTGGAGAGGGGGCTCGAGCCCTTCCTTGAGAAAGTCCAGCAGGACCGCCAGAAGGAATTGGATACCATCGCCCGGCATGTGGATGTGAGCCTGCTTACCCTCATTGATCGCCAGCAGCGGCAGGCGGCGGAGCTCCTGCAGCGAAAAGAGCAGGGGGAGGATGTGGCTTTGGCGCTCAGCGAGGCTGAGCGGCGGCTGGACGAGTTGAACGCCCGTCTGGGGCGGCGCCGCCAGGAAATCCAGCGGGAGCGACACTTAACCATCGCCGACCTCACCTATATCGGTTCAGCCCTGGTCCTCCCCCACCCGGAGCGGCAGAATTTCGCGCCGATGATCCGCGACGAAGAGGTTGAGCGCATCGCCATGGAGGAGGCCATGCGCTACGAGCGGGAACGCGGCTGGATCCCAGAGGACGTCTCCGCTGAAGACCGCGGCTTTGACATCTTGTCGCGGCACCCCGCCAACGGCAGCGTCCGCTTCATTGAGGTCAAAGGGCGTGCGGGAACGGGCCCGGTGATCTTGACCCGCAACGAATACAAGACGGCGGAACGGCTGCGAAACGACTACTGGCTCTATGCGGTCTTCGATTGCGCGACGACGCCCCGGCTCCTGCCCATTCCGGACCCGGTGCGGCTGAGCTGGGAGCCGATCGTGCGAATTGAGCATTATCAAATTGACCCTGAACAGATCGAGAGGGGGGAGCACAGATGAACGGCTACGGGACGCGCCGGCTCATTGAAACCGATATGCCCATCGGCGTGATCTCCCAGCATGCCCGCCGGGACCAGAACGTGAAGAAGGGGCATCTGCACACCCTCCACGTCTGGTGGGCCACGCGCCCATTTGCCGCCTGCCGGGCGGTGCTGATGGCCACGCTGCTGCCCGACCCCGCAGACGAGCATTGCCCGGAGTCCTTCCGCCGGGAAGCCCGGGAAGCCCTGAAGCGGTTCACCGGCCGCGACCTCTCCGACCCCATCGCCCTGCGCCAGGCGCTGTTGGACTTCATTGGCCACTTCGCTGCCTGGGAGAACTCCACGAATCGCACCTTCGTGGCAACCGCCCGCCGGCTGGTGCGCGCGGCTCATCCGGAGGGTCCGCCCCTGGTGGTGGACCCCTTCGCCGGCATCGGCTCCATCCCCTTTGAGGCGTTGCGCATCGGGGCGGAGGCCTTCGCCGGCGACCTCAACCCGGTGGCGGTGCTCCTGAACAAAGTGGCCCTCGAGTACCTGCCCACCTACGGCCACCGGCTGGCCGAAGCCGTTCGCAAGTGGGGTGCCTGGGTGCGGGAACGGGCAGGCAGCGGAAGAACTGGGCGAGTTCTATGCTAAAGAACCCGACGGATCAGTGCCCTTGGCCTATCTCTGGGCGCGGACGATCCGCTGCGAGGGCCCGGGCTGCGGGGCTGAGGTGCCGCTGGTGGGGCTGCTCTGGCTCTCCCGCAAGGAGAGGCGGCAGGTGGCATTGCGCTACCGAGGGGACAAAGCGCGGAAAGAGGTCCTCTTCGAGATCTTTGAGCCCAAGGCGGAAAGCGAAGTGCAACCGCCCATCGTAAAGCGCTTCGCCGCCACCTGCCCGGTCTGCGGCTACACCACGCCTTACCAGCGGGTGCGGGAGCAACTACGGGCCCGTAAGGGCGGCACCCGCGACGCCCGGATGATCGCCGTCATCACCCTGAGGCCGAATGGCGACCGGGGATTCCGGCTGGCGACGGACGAGGATGTGGGCATTGCCCAGCGGGCCGCTGAGGCGCTGGCCCGCCGGGAGGCCGGGCACCCGGGGCCCCTCTCCCTCGTGCCGGATGAGCCTACTCCAGAGGCCCGGGGGCCTGGAGCCAGCCGCGCATTCTCGGTGCGAAAGTGGGGCATGGAAACCTGGGGCGACCTCTTTATCCCGCGCCAAGCTTTGGCCCTCTCCACCTTTGCCCGGCTGGTACGGGAGGCCCACGAGCGGGTACTGACAGAGACGGACGACGCCCCCTTCGCCCGCGCCGTCGCCACCTGCCTGGCGCTGGCGGTGAGTAATAGCGCGTCTATGCTATCCGCCGACTCTTACTATGGACAGGATCACATGCGTACTCTTTTTCAGGGGAGCGGCCTTCCCATGCGCCCGGACTTTGCCGAGGCCAACCCGCTAATGCCCAAACTGGTCGGCGGGTTTGACTATGCCCTGGAGCAGGTGGTGCAGGTGCTCGAGCAGGAAGGCTCTCAGGGGCTCCACCCCGGCACCGTCCGCCAGGGCTCCGCCACCGCCATCCCCCTGCCCGATCAGTCGGTGCCCTACGTGGTTACCGATCCGCCTTACTACGATGCCATCGCTTATGCCGACCTATCCTCATTCTGCTATGTATGGCTCAAACGCATGGTTGGAGATCTTCATTCCGACCTCTTCCGCTTTCCGCTTCCACCCAAAACCGAAGAATGTATTATGGACCCGCCAGAAAAGCCGAGGGAGTTTTTTGAGGCCACCATGGAGCGAGCCTTGACTGAATTCCGCAAGGTGCTACGGCCCGATGGGGTGGCGGTGGTGCTTTTCGCCCACAAGGGCACGGCCGGTTGGGAGGCCCTGCTGAACGCCCTGATCCGGGCCGGCTGGACGGTCACCGTCTCGTGGCCGATAGAGACGGAGCGGGGCGCCCGGATGCGAGCCAAGAATTCCGCCGTGCTGGTCTCCTCGGTCTTCCTGGTCTGCCGGCCCCGGCCGGAGGGGGTGGGCGTGGGGGAGTGGCGGCAGGTGCTGGCGGGGTTGAACCAGCGGGTGGCGGAGTGGCTCCCCCGCCTGGAGCAGGAGGGCATCCACGGCGCGGACGCCATCTTCGCCTGCCTGGGGCCGGCCCTGGAGGTCTACAGCCGCTACGAGCGGGTGGAGACGGCAGGTGGACAGGTGATCCCCCTGGGGGACATCCGCAACGGCAAAGGCCAGGTTATGCAGCGGGGGTATCTCTCGTACGTGTGGGAGGCGGTGGCCCGCGAGGCGCTCAAGGTCATCTTCCCCGAAGCCGACCCCCAGGGCTTTGAAGAGGATGCGCGTCTTACCGCCGTATGGCTCTGGACCCTCCGCGCCAAAGCCAACGGCGCGGTCTCGGAAGAATCGGAGGAAGAGATGCTGGAGGAAAGCGAAGGGGCGGCGCAGAAGAAGCCCGCTGGCTACGCCCTGCCCTACGACGAAGCCCGGCTGATCATCCAGGCTCTGGGGGCCCACGAAGACCGGCTCAAGCGGCCGGGCGGTATTCTCGAAGTGAAGGGAAATACGGCTCGTTTGCTTCCGGTGGCCGAGCGGCGCCGGTTCCTGCTGGGGGACCGTCCGGTTCTCCCCGCTTCCGGCCGTTCACGGGGGGAACAGCTTCGTCTCTTTGAGGAGATGTTACCCGAGCCCGAAGAAGGCGTAACGGTAGAACCGGGCCAGGCGACGTTGGACCGCCTGCACCAGGCGACGCTGCTTTTTGCCGAAGGCCGGAGTGAGGCGCTGCATCGCTTTCTGGTGGACGAAGGTGTCGGAAAAGATGCGACCTTCTGGCGGCTGGCCGACGCCCTCTCCCGGCTCTACCCGCTTTCCTCCCAGGAGAAGCGCTGGGTGGATGGGTTGATCGCCAAGCGAAAGAGTTTGGGGCTATGAGCGATAACATAACCTCAGGAGGTAAAAACTATGGCTGGATTAAAGCCTTGGCATCAGGTCGCCGTTCCCCGGGAAGACTTGAGAAGGGGTGTGCCCCTGGACGCCGCGGAGTTTGCCATTCATCTTGACCAGGTCATCGACGGGCGAGCACCCCAGGACTATCGCGAGCCGGGGCGATTCTTCGCCCGGACATATCTCACCGAGGCGTATCGCAAGATGACGGTGGAGGTGATGCGGCGGCTGGCAGGTGACATCGTGGGCACTTCGCCGGGGCTCAACCTGACAACTCAGTTTGGCGGCGGCAAGACCCACTTTCTCACCCTGCTTTACCACCTTTTTAAAGCAGGGAACGAGGCAAGAAAATGGCTCGGCGTGAGCGATCTTCTGAAGCAGGCAGATCTGGCTTCTGTTCCGTGGGCTCGGGTCGCAGCCTTTATCGGCAACCGCTTTGACTTTGTCGTGGGGGCGGGGCAGGAGGGCGAGCCCAAGAGGAAGACACCCTGGGGAGATTTGGCGTGGCAACTGGGTGGTGCTGAACTCTACAGCCTGGTGCAGGAGCACGACGAGCAAGGTGTGGTGCCTGGCGGAGAAGTCCTGCAGAAGGTCTTTACCGGCCAGCCCACCTTGGTCCTGATGGATGAGGTGCTCAGTTTTATCCGGCGGGCCCGGGAGGCCGGCGGAGATTACGCCCGCTTGGGCTCTCAGTTCTACATTTTCCTGGACGTCCTCACCCGGGAGGTGGCCGGGGCGGCAAATGTCGTCTTGGTGGTCTCCCTCCCCCTCTCGGAGTACGAGATGACCCAGGAGGACGAGGCAGAATTCCAGCGGTTGGACAAAGTTCTCGGACGGCTCAGCAAGGCGGTGCTTCTTTCCGAGCAGATGGAGATCGCCGAGATCGTGCGAAGGCGCTTGTTTGAAGAAACCGGGGATGCGAAGGAAGTTCGGCGCACGGCCAAGGCGTACGCCGATTGGATCAAAACCCACCGTGAGCAACTGCCTGGATGGTTCCCGGCGGACCAGGCCGAAAAACTCTTTGAGGCGACCTATCCGTTCCACCCTACAGTGCTTTCGGTCTTCGAGCGCAAGTGGCAGTCGCTCCCGAAGTTTCAGCGCACTCGCGGGATATTGCGCCTTTTGGCGATCTGGGTCTCCCAGGTCTACCAGAAAGCCTACCGCGAAGGGAGCAAGGAGCCCCTCATCACGCTGGGCTTGGCGCCCCTTTCCGATAGCCTTTTCCGGGCCGCTGTCTTTGAGCAGTTAGGCGAGCAGCGTTTGGAGGCTGCCATCCTCTCCGATATCGCCGGGGAGGAAGCCCATGCCGTGCGGATGGACGCAGAGGCTCCGGTAACCATTAAGAGAGTTCGGCTCCATCAAAAAACAGCCATGGCCGTGTTTTTTGAATCCTCCGGCGGCCAGGTGCGCAACGAGGCCAGTCTGCCGGAAATCCGCCTTGCCGTGGGCGAGCCCGGGTTGGACATCGGAAACGTGGAAACCGTGTTGGAGGACCTTGTTCGCCGTTGTTACTACCTGGACGCCAAAGGGACGGCCTACTGGATCAGCCACCGGCCAACTCTCAACAAAATCCTAGCTGACCGCCGGGCGGCGCTTTCCGGACCCGAGGACGACGAAGCCATCCGGGAGAAGGTCCGGCAGACGATCCGCGAAGTGTTCAGGTCGGGCCCTGGTTTGGATCGCCGGTTCTTCCCCGAAACATCAGGGGATATTCCGGACACACCCTCCTTGACCATGGTGGTTCTTGCTCCGGAGCACGGCTGGGAAAACGCGTCCCGTGAAGCTACCCAGCGGCTCATTACCGGCATGATTCAAGAGTGCGGAGGACGCGGACGGACATTCAAAAGCGGACTCCTCTTTGCCGTTGCAGAAGGCGGCGCGGCCCTTGCAGACGAGGCCAAAACCTTGCTCGCCCTAGAAAACCTTAAAGACCCTGCCGAGCAGGAGCGGCTCAAGTTAGACCCCTCGCAGATCCAAGAACTTAGGGAAAAGAAGCGGCGCACCGAACGGAGCCTGAAGGAACTGGTCTGGCGCATCTACCGGCGAGTTCTGCTCCTGGCAGAGGATGGCGGCATACGAGAAGTGGACCTGGGCCTTCTCCACTCCAGTGCTGCCGAGTCCTTGGTAGGGCTGATCATCGCACGCCTCAAGCAAGAGGGGCTTGTGGAGGAGAGCATCAGCCCCGATTTCCTTGTTCGGCACTGGCCACCGGCTCTGAGCGAGTGGAGCACGAAGGTGGTGCGGGACATGTTCTTCGCCTCCCCGACATTCCCCCGGCTTCTGGAGCCGGACCTCCTGCGCACGACCATCGCCCGGGGAGTACGGGAGGGGAAGTTCGGCTACGCCAGCAAGGCCGACGGGGAGTACCAGGGTCAACCGGTGATCAGCGACCCGAATTTTGGCCCGGACGACGTGGAGTTTTCAGATCGGGTTGTCCTCCTGCCCCGGGAACGGGCGCTGGCGCTTTCTGGGCAGGTGGCGCCACCACTGGCCGGGGAAGCCACCCCGCCCCAGGTGGCCGAAGCCGCAGAAGTCCTAGTGGTGCCCGGCATCCCGCCGGGGCCGGTAGTCGGGCCAAAACCAGGCTCGTTCACGATGCCGGTAGCGAGCAAGAGGCGTCTCTCATGGGAAGGAGGTCTCCCTCCTCAAAAATGGACGAACTTTTACATGAAGGTGCTGACCCGCTTCGCTACGGATCCCAGTCTTCGCCTCCACATCCGATTCGAGGTGGCCCCCGATGCGGGGATTACGAATACGCAACTGGAAGAAATCCAGGTAGCCCTTCAAGAGCTCGGCCTGGACGTTGAGGCGCTGGAGGCTGAGGGCGATACATGATGCCTCCTCCGGCTAGCCCTTCTTCCCCGGCGATCCCGACGCCTGGGAAAAACCGCAACGCGCGCTCAAAGCGCAGATTGACCCCGAAGCCTTTGAGCGGATGCGCGGCACCGTCTCGTTTCCCTTCCAGCCCGGCGGGCACCAGCGCATTGCGGTGAAGGTGATCGATTTTCGGGGCAACGAGGTGGTGCGGGTAGTATCATTGTGGTACCATTAGAGAAGAACCGTTGATCCCAAGTAGGAGGTCTGTATGAAATTCAGCAGGGTTACTGTGGATCCCAATCAGATGGGTGGCGTGCCATGTATTCGGCACCTGCGCATCCCGGTGGCGACCATTGTCAGCATGGTTGCCGATGGGATGACGGAAGAGGAGATCCTCGTCGCCTATCCAGACCTGGAACGGGAGGATATCCGAGAATCCCTTCGCTTTGCGGCCGAGGCGGTGCGGGAGCGGGAACTGCCGCTGGTAGCGCCGTGAAGTTTCTGGTAGGCAACGCCCTGTCCCCTGTGGTTGCTGAGCTCCTGCGTGAGGCGGGGCATGACGCCGTGCACGTCCGGGACTACGGACTGCAGGATGCCGACGACGGCACGATTTTCCAACGTGCGCTTGCGGAAGAACGTATCCTGCTTTCGGCGGATACGGATTTTGGAGCCCTGCTGGCTCTGCGGGAGTCACGCAAGCCGTCAGTGGTCATTTTTCGCACCATCACGAAGCGAAGGCCGGTTTCTCAGGTGGCGTTCTTGCTGGCGAATTTGCCGAATATCGCGGAGCCCCTGGAGCAGGAGAGTGTGGTGGTGCTGGAAGAAACGCGCGCGGATCCGCCCTTTGCCCATCTCTGGGGGTACCTGATGTCTCTCGCCGTTGACAACCCCATCCTCAACTCGCCCTTTGAGGAGCCGACGCGCTACTGGGCTTACGAAGAGGGACAACCGATCATCGTTGATGTGGCCAGCGCATTCGAGCGGACCTAAAGCCCGTGCCTTAAAAGCGGCTCCAAGCGACGGTCTACGAAATCGCCGCGTGACAGCCGTTGCGCAAATCGCCACCTGTCGGTACAATAAAGCCAACGGCGATGAAACGTCATGCGGAGCGGAGGGAAGCATCTCGTCGTTGAAGAGGTGTCACGGTGCAGGAAGCGATCCATCAGGCAAACGTGTTGATACAGGCTCTGCCCTATATGCAGAGGTACAGCGGGAAGTGTTTTGTGATCAAGTACGGCGGTGCGGCGATGGTGGACGAACGCCTCAAGGCGCAGGTGATGCAGGACATCGTGCTGTTGCGCACCGTCGGTATCAAGCCCGTGTTGGTGCACGGCGGGGGCAAAGAGGTCAGCGAAGTGATGACGCGCATGGGGCTGAAACCGCGCTTTGTAGGCGGTCTGCGCGTTACCGACGCCGAGACGATGAACATCGTGGAGATGGTGCTGGCGGGCACGACCAACAAAGGTATCGTCTCGCTGATACACCGCGCGGGCGGTAAGGCGGTCGGGCTCAGCGGCAAGGATGGGAACCTGCTGGTGGCGAAGAGACTGACGCCCGAAGGTAAGGACATCGGCTACGTGGGCGAGGTCACGCAGGTCAACCCAGAGGTCATCACGGTGCTCTCGGAGGCGGGGTATATTCCCGTCATCTCCTCGGTGGCCATCGGCGAAGACGGGCAGAGTTACAACATCAACGCGGACCATGCCGCCGGCGCCATCGCCTCCGCGCTGAAGGCGGAGAAGCTCATCGTGTTGACCGATGTGCCGGGCGTGCTGGCGAACCTGAACGACCCTACCTCCCTCATCTCGGAGATGAGCATTGCCGAAGCCGAAGAGCTCCTGCGAAGCGGTAAAGCGGAAAGTGGAATGGCGCCCAAGCTGGAAGCGTGCCTCACTGCCCTGCGGGGCGGCGTGCAGAGAGCACATATCATCGACGGACGTCAGCCTCATGCCATCCTGATAGAGGTGTTTACCGACCGTGGCGTGGGCACGATGGTGAAACCGTGAGGCGAACGTGGCTCCTCATCACCGTGCAGATACTGTGTCTGTTGGCTCGTTCCCTCGCCCGCGAGCCGACAACGGCGGTGGTTGTCGTCGAAGGGTTGACCTGGCAACAGCTCGAGCAGGGCGAAGCAGGTGCACTGTATGTGCTGGCACGGCACGGGACAGTCGGCTTGATGAGTGTGGGTGCAGGAGGGGACACCGCCTTTCGCTTTGCCTTGACCCTGCAGACAGGTAGGCGCCTTGCGCTCTCACGAGAGGCAACCCCTGACGCCCTCCGTAAGCGGTACGCCCATCTGCGTTGGCTGACGGACGCTCTCGCGCGGGCGGGCGTCCGGGTGACCGTCTACTGCCGCCCCCCTCAAGAGCATCTACAGGCACTGCTCGCCCAACCGAATGCTCCTGCTATGCCAGCAGCGCAGGTGCAGATATGGTGGCTTCGCGCAGACCCGAGCACCATCAACCAGGGGGTGGAACAGGCGATCGGCTCGCTGAACCCCGAGCGCGACCGCGTGCTGATTCTCGGCTTGCCACCTTCTGGCGAGAGGGTGGCTCCTGTCATCACGGCGGGAGGCGGGCTGTCACCGGGCGTTCTGACCTCGGCAACCACCAGGACACCGGGACTGGTATCGGACATGGACATCGCCCCGACGCTGTTGGAATGGCATGGCGTTCGCCCGCGCGTCGGCGAGCAGACCCTGCGTATCCTGCAAGCGCAAGACGCCTTCTCCTTCGTCCAGCAGGTGGCGCGGGTCTGCCAGTGGAACATGCGGGGGTTGCTCCTCATCGGTGCCCTGCAGGTAGGCGGTGGATTGCTTGCCGTGTTCGCCGGGCTCGGCACGATACACCGGCGGAGCACCTCGCGCCGGATGCGACTGCTCCTTTCGGTGGCGATAGGAGCATTGCTGTCATTGCCCGCGGGCACTCTGTTGGCGCCTTACCTGCCTGCCGGCGCGTTCTGGCAATATGTGGGGGCGATTGTGCTGTTGGCGGTGTGGCTGTCGTTGTTGGCGCACTGGGGCGTATGGGATGAGCCTTTCCGTGCCTACCTCCGCGCCTGCGCCCTGAGCGTGCTGGTGATCCTCGCCGACGGGGTAAGCGGTCAGCACGGCGTGCGGTTCTCTATGTACAGTGCGTATGCGCTGTCGGGCATCCGCTTCTACGGCATCGGCAACGAGATGATGGGAGTGCTGGTGGGATGTGCGCTGGCTTGGGGATTGTATGCACGCAGCGTTATCGTGCGCGCGCCCTTGTGGATCGTGGTGGCAATCGTGTTGGCTCTGCCCAGCTGGGGGGCGAACCTAGGGGGATGGTTGACGTGCGCAACGGGGTTAGGCGTGGCCTGGGAAACGACGCGAGCGCAAGGCAAACCACTGCTTGTGCGGGGTGGGCTGTGGTTGATGGTCGGCTTGCTGGGCGCGATTGGCGTGATGTGGCTGGACAGCCTGGGCGCTCTGCCGTCGCACATGGGCACGGCGTGGTTGCGGTGGCGCGCCGATGGCCGGCAGGCGGTGGTGGACACTCTTTCCTCCAAGCTCGCGCTGGCTGTCCACGTGTTGACCAGCCCCTTTGCCTGGGAGGTGCTGGGAGCAATCGCACTGGCGCTCTGGGCGATGCGGCGGCTTGGCAACGGGTGGCACAGCGAGTACACCGCGTGGCTGGCATGTCTCCTCTCGGCTTTTGTGTTTAACGATTCGGGCTTTGTGCCCGCGTCGGCGATACTAGGAGTGGGCATGGGCGCCTTGCTCACCCGCCGATTACAGGAGGTGTATCATGGTGCGTCTGAATGACCTGGTGGGCTATCTGGACGAATATCTTGCCATCCGCGAGATACCCGACTACCCCAACGCCTTCAACGGCTTGCAGGTAGAGGGCAAGGAGACGGTCCGGCGCGTGATGACGGCGGTGGATGTGTCGGTTGCTGTGGTGGAAGAGGCAGTAGCGTGGCGCGCCGATATACTCATCGTGCACCATGGTCTGTTCTGGAACGGTCTGCAACCGATCGTGGGGCGGTTTCGCCGGCGGTTACAGCCCCTCCTGCGCGAGGCGGTCAGCCTGTATTCAGTGCACCTGCCGCTGGACGTGCACCCCGAAGTAGGCAACAACGCGCGCCTGGCACGTGCGCTGGGGCTAACGCCCGAAGAGCGGTTCGCAGACTACCAGGGCGTAGCAATAGGCGTCGTATGCGAAACCGACCTGCAACTGCCCGAACTGGTGCGGATACTCGAGGAGAAACTGCAAACCTCAGTGAAACTACTTCCTTTTGGGAGCTCTACGCCGAGGCGGGTGGGCATTCTGACGGGTAGCGGCGGTAACACCCGTATCCTCACCGAGGCGCACCGGCTGGGCATTGACACCCTCATCACCGGCGAGGGGGCACATCATACCTATCTGGACGCCGAGGAATTGGGCATCAACCTGGTATATGCCGGGCACTATGCTACCGAAACGCTGGGCGTGCGCGCGCTGGGCGAACACCTGCAACGTCAGTTCGGGCTGGAACACCGCTTCTTCGACCATCCGACGGGGCTATAGCTCTCGTTGAGCCATCCGCCACGCCCACCACCATGCCAGCAGAGCCGCGGCAGCCACCACACCCGAATCGTTCAGCAAAAGCAGGGCGAGCGCACCCGCCCACACCGCTCTCGGCGCACCCTTTAAGCCGAACAAGCCGAACACGAGCAGAGGCGTCCACGCGCTATGCAACAGCAGTGCCAGGTTCATCTGCGCCTTGCGCCAGAGAGTGGTCTGCCAGGCGTGGGGCGCACGCAGGAACGCACCCAGATGGGTGGGATGCGGCGACAGCGCTTCCCACACCACCACCCCCAGCACCACCAGCACAATCGCGCCCACCGCCCAGAACAGTCTCCTGCGCCAACGCAGTGCCTGCACGCCAGCCACGCACAGCGCAGAGAGCATTGCCCCCACGTTTGCGCCCCAGAACGGCACACCGAGCGCCAACGCGGTCGCCAGCCAGCGTAGGAGACCCCACCCCGCGCTCTCGGTCAGCAAGAAGCCGCTCTGCGCGCCCATCAAGCTACCCGCCATCTCGTTGCCCACGCCATAGTAGCGTGACCCCTCCTGCAACACGTAGCCGAATCCGCTCCAGCGTAGGAGGTCTCCGCCGTGCAGGAGCCCAACCCCAACGAAAATCACCAGCAGGGTCGCCAGCGCGCGCAGGGCGTCGCGTAGGGGGAAGCGCGACAACAGAGCCAATCCCCCCACGACCGCAATCGTCCAGATGCCAGCACGCGCCTCCAGCGAAATGTTCCCCAGCGGCAGGCACAGGAGCGGAGGAACCAGCGAAACGCCCAGCACGGGCAGAAGGCAAGGGAACAACCACAGCGCGCGCACCACTTGCCTGAAACGGTACCACAGTCCCCAAGCCAGCAGGAGAACCACCACCTGTAGCGTTGGCAGAGAGCCCACCGCACGGTTCCACCACACCTGCCAAAGAAGCGAGCGGTACAGGCGTTGGATGGCTTGCGTCGGCTGTTCGTGGGGCACAGTGCGCGCCGGCAAGCCGACCACCTCCGGCGGCACTCTGCCGTTTCCAAAGTGTGTAAGCCACGTGGCGGTAAGGTCAGGCAGGGTAATCAACCCAGGCAATCGGGTGGAATCGGATGTCAGCACGCCCGTGTCCTCTCTGCCCAGGCGCAGAACCCATCCCAGGCGCGAACCCTTCGCCGCCTCTTCGGGAGGGGGTATCGGCAGGAGCAGATACAGCTTGTCCGAGGGGAGGGTGAGGTTCTGGCGCAGAGTGGCGAGCAAAGCTCGCGTTTGCACCGGGTTCATGGTGCCAGGGTCTATCCACAGCAGAAGGCGCGTGTGCCCCTGCACGGTGAACTGCGCCATCTGCACCAGCCCTGCGAAGTCCGGAGCGACGCGGGTATCGGGTTCGGGGAAAGGCGCACCCGCTAGCCGTATCGGCGAATCGGGGCGCAGGCACAGATAGCGCACTCGCACCTGCCGAGCCTTCATCTCCTCCGGCAGAAGTCCCACCACCACGGGATAGCCCCATTTGCGGTTGGTCTCCATTAGGCATCGAAGCCTCTGTATGGGGTTTGCTAGCAGATTCTGGGGGACGAGGGCGCGCGTGCCCGCGTTGAGGGTGAGATACGCACTGCGCTCCCACTGCGCTTGCGACGTCGGCGCGGAACGCTTCCAAGGCGAAGAGGCAACCCGGCTCAGCACCAACGCCTGCGCGCCCTGAAGGTCAGCGAACATTTGCTCGTGCGCGCTGGCGGGAGGCAAACAGACGATCACAACCCGCTGTGCCCGAGCAGGCGCAAGCAGGAGCAAAAGGATCGCAATGGCGCTCAGCGTTCGAATGCTCACATGGTTTAGTTTCCAAGCGGGATGGGCGGGTTCCTCTTCGGCGATCTGTGAGCTGATTTGCCCGCATCCCCTGCCCATCTTCCAACGCTGTGGGAGAGGGGAGCGCGTTACCCCACCTCCCTCCTCCCCGCGGGCGGGGAGGAGGCTTCCGGTTCAGTACGCCCGGGCGAAAATGACCTGCTGGGTGGTCTCCCGACCGGTGAGCACGCAGGTTCCCGCTTTCTCAGGTTGTTCGAAGGGAATGACGCGAATGGTGGCGCGCGTTTCCGCCTGCACGTAATCCTCGTGCTCACGGGTTCCTGCCCAGTAGGCGCGGGCAAAGCCCGTCTCCACCGCATCCCTCAGCTCGTCGAAGGTGTGAACGTCCACGGTGTGCTCCTCGCGGAAGCGCAGGGCGCGGTCAAACAGGCTCTGCTGGATGGTGTCCAGCAAGTTGCCAACCTGTTGCACCAGCCCTTGCTGGGAGACGAACGACTTGCCCTCGCGCCCGGGCATGTCGCGCCGTGCCAATGCGACGGTGTTCTGCTGGACATCGCGGGGACCAACCTCCACACGCACGGGCACGCCGCGCACCTCCCACTCGTTGAACTTGAAGCCTGGCGTCAGCTCGTCGCGGTCATCCAGTTTGACCCGGAATCGCTCGCTCAGCTCGGCTTTGAGACGGTGACAGCATTCGAGCACGGCGGATCGCTCGGCATCGTTCTTGTAGATCGGCACGATGACCACTTGAATCGGCGCCAGTTTGGGCGGTAGCACCAGCCCTTCGTCGTCGGAATGCGCCATGATGAGCGCACCGATGAGGCGCGTGGAAACGCCCCACGAGGTGGTCCACACGTACTCCTGGCGGTTGTCGGGTGTCTGGTACATGATTTCGAAGGCGCGGGCGAAGTTCTGTCCCAGGTTGTGCGAGGTTCCCGCCTGCAGGGCGCGCCCATCCTGCATCATCGCCTCGATGGCGTAGGTGCGCAGGGCACCGGCGAACTTCTCCTTCTCGGTCTTGCGTCCGCGCAGGACGGGTATCGCCATCACCTTCTCGGCGAAGTCGGCATAGACTTCATGCAGGATGCGCAGGGTCTCCTCTTCTGCCTCCTGTTCGGTGGCGTGGGCGGTATGTCCCTCCTGCCACAGGAACTCCAGCGTGCGCAGGAAGGGGCGGGTGCGCATCTCCCAGCGGACGACGTTCGCCCACTGGTTGATCAGCAGGGGCAGGTCGCGCCACGATTTGATCCACTTGGCGAAGCTGTGCCCGATGATGGCTTCGGAGGTGGGGCGCACGACCAGCGGTTCCGCCAGCGGCTCCCCGCCGCCGTGGGTGACGACCGCCACTTCGGGCGCAAAGCCCTCCACATGCTCCGCTTCCTTCTGTAGGAAGCTCATCGGGATGAACAGCGGGAAGTAGGCGTTGACGTGTCCGGTGGCTTTGATGCGCCGGTCCAGCTCCTGCTGGATCAGTTCCCAGATCGCGTAGCCATGCGGGCGGATGACCATACAGCCCCGCACGGCAGAGTAGTCCGCCAGTTCCGCCTTCTCCACGATATCCAGATACCACTGTGAATAATCCTGTGAGCGTGGGGTAATGCCTTCTTTGGGCATACGGTTCCTCCTTGCGAATGCTTCTCTATCATTGTATCGGGTAATGGACGCGGTTTCAACAAGGGGTGTGCGAGGCTCTTCAGGCACTGGTTACAGACTGTCAACCCCGCCCCGTCTTGAGCCCCTTCGCGTGCGCTCAGGGTGACGAAAAACTGGAGGGCGAGGCAGACGCCGAGCCGAATGCCCCCTTCCCCCCGCGGGGAGGGTTGGGGGTGGGGGTAACGGCTCACAACGTCATGCTGAGCGTCAGCTCTGCATCCCGTTGCCGTTGTTGTCATGCTGAGCGATAGCAGAGCATCTCGTGTTTCATCGCTCTTGTCATGCTGAACGCAGTGAAGCATCTCAGAGATTCTTCGCTCCGCTCAGAATGACAAGGGGGGAAGGCTCAGAATGACTGCAAGAAGAGGCGGCGACGGCAAAATGCGCTCAGGATGATAGCCACAGGCTACGATCGGCGCGGTTCCCCCAGTGGTGGTAGAATATGCATAGACCACCACGGAGGTGTAGAGATGGGTCAGCGAGCCATAGCAGTGTGCCTTGTCCTGGCGTTGGCGGTCGCGGTATGGGCGGAGGGTGAAAACAGCCCCTGCGCCAAACTGCTACCCTCCGCGGGGTTGAAGGGCTGGAAGGAGGTGAACGGCTCTTACCTGTACGGCAAGGGCGAGGGGTTGACCAGCATCTACGACGGCGGCTACCAGCTCTATCTTCAGCACGGCGTGCAGGAGGCAGCGCAGAAACTATATCAACGTGGCGACCTCTACGTGACCGTCACCGTGCACACGATGAAGGACACTGTTTCGGCGCGAAAGTTCGTGCAGTATTGGCGCGAGGCGCACGGCAAGCACAAACCACAGGCACTGAAGCTCGTCGGCACGGGTTTCTGGGTACAGGCGGAGGGCGCAACCACCCTCTACTGGGCGAAGGGGCGCTTCTTCGTGACGGTGATGGCGAGCGGGAGTGACCGTCAGTCGCTGGAGGCTGGCTTGGCTCTGCTGAAGGCGGTTGCGAGTAAGGTGCGTTAGGGGCGCGGACACCGCGCCCCCGCGTGGGTTACGTGTCCGCCGTTCCACCCGGAATGCCCGATAGGTCGCAGGGCAGAGTGTAAGTGGGAACAGGAGTGCTCGGGGGCGCGTCGCCGCCGGAACCCGCCGGAGAGGTGCCGGGGATGGTGCCTCGGCGCGGGTAGTATTTGGCGTGCCCGTCCACAAAGTTCACGTTAAAGCCATCGGAGTGGCGCGGGTGCGCGGGGAAGTTGTCCCAGCAGAAGGGGCAGGTCGGCACCCGACAGATGGGGTCTACCTGTGTACCCCCCGCAGGCACATACGTGCCGTCGTAAAACATGGTGGTGTTCGCCGGTTCCCCAATCGCGCTCAGGCTGACCACCGGGTCGTTGCCGAACAAGCCGGGTGGCACCGCCGGGTCCTGAAACACGGCAAAGTTGAGCGCGTATGAGGAGTAGCGGAAGTTGCCGCTTCCGTTCAGCCCCAGCGACTGCAGGATCGCTACGAAGTCGATACCCGGGCGATGCGAGGGGCACACCATAATCTGCACGTTCTTCACATAGGGCAAGGTGGCATCGTATACGGTGAACACACGGTCGCCGCTACCCGGTATCAGGATGGGGTGGTCCATACTGTACACGCTCTGGGGGAAGGTTTCGTCGTAGTCCTGCACATAGGCGAGGGTTGCCAGGGCGTACTGGCGAAGGTTGCTCAGGCAGGAAGCGGAACGCGCTTTCTCGCGTGCCTGAGCGAACACCGGAAACAGGATCGCTGCCAGGATCGCGATAATCGCGATCACCACTAGCAGTTCGATGAGGGTAAAGGCAGAGCGTCGTTTAGGCATCTGGTCTCCTCCTTTGTTCGGATATTTTGCATGGCTATGTTAGCAGATGAGGATAGGACAGCCAAGGGGTGACGAAATTGGATATGCTTGACAAAACCAGTATTTTTACGGTATGATTGCGCCTGACAATGATTGTGATATAACCCTGTTACCTGCTCTGGGGTCAATATTACCAAGAAGGCTGAAAAGGGGTAGTATTTTCAGGTAAAAATCGCGTATAATAATATACAGAAACTCAGGTTCGCAGCCGATAATAGAAGTAGCGAACCGAGTTCACCTTCCTTCCTCGGGGTAGCAGGCTTTGCTCTCCTTTCACTGCTACCCCGCTTTTTTGTACCTGCTCAGTCGGACAGCAGCTGGTCAATCAGCGTTTCGGCGACGATCAGCAGGGAGCGGAGCAGTTCCACCGTCTCCATGCGCTGTTGGGGGGTCATCTGTGCTGGCTCCAGTTCGCCCAGCAGTTCGATCGCCCGGCGCACGGCATCGGCAGGATGGTAGGAAACGGACACGGCGGGTTCTGCGGTTTTCGGCTCCTCTTCCGGTAGCAGAGGCAGTTCGGGGTTGGTCCACTCCGCCCAGTCGGGTGCCGAACCTCGCAGGAGCTCTTCGGCGCGTTCAGGTGAGGTGCGAATAGCTCGCACCAGTTTGGCGGTCTCGTCGGTGTTCAGGCGTTCGCTCTTGATTTTCTCTGCCACCTGCGCCTGCACGTCGGGCAGGTCGTTAAGCTGTTTCAGGAAGCGGGCGTGCTTTTCGGTGATCGCGCCCTCGGCGGGTCGGTTGGGACGCGAAACCACCTGCTCGGCAATGGATTCGGGCAGTTCCAGCAGTTCCAGCATATAGCCCACCATGCGCTCGCTGATGCCCAGCCGGCTTGCCAAGTCCCGGTTCGATAGCCCCAGCCTGTTTTTGGCGATCTGCAGGGCGCGGGCGCGGTCGATCGGGCGCAGGTCTTCGCGTTGCAGGTTCTCAATCAGCTGGTCGGTCAACGCCTCTTCGGGGTCTACCTCGCGCACGATGCAGGGGATTTCGAATAGCCCCGCCATCTGCGCGGCGCGCCATCGCCGCTCCCCGATCACGATCTGATACATATTCACGTGATGTAGCGGTTTGACCACGATCGGCTGTAGCATTCCGTGCTGGCGCAGGCTATCCGCCAGCCCCTGCAGGCTCTCGGAGTCCATGTCGCGACGAGGTTGCTCCGGGTCCTCCACGATTTGCGAAACGGGTATCATGCGCACTTCCACTGCCATCTTGCCAGCTCCTTGCCTATCCGACGAGTTCTATCCCGCGTGGAGTGATTTCAAACGCCAGCCAGTCCAGCGGGTGGCTGACGCCCTCCATCTTTTCGATTCGCAGTTCACGACGGATTCTCCCGTTCACCTCGCGTGTGCGGAACCGAAAGATGTTGTGCGCCAGCGAGAAGGTAAAATCCATCAGGCGATTGGTCACCGGGTCCCGCGCGCTGACCTCGGTCATGATGTCGATGTTGGTCATGTGATCGTGGTGACACCAGTTAATCGTCCAGTGCTCCACCATCTGCCACTGCTCCTCGCTGAGGGTGGTGAAGATATGCTCGTAGTTGTCGCCTGCCGCGAAGCGCGATACCCCTGACTGCGACAGCTCGAGGTCTATCACCTGCATGGTGTCGAAGTCACTTAGCGAGAAGTAGCGCACCAGTGGGTCGCGCGCGTACTCCTTGAAGTGTGGGAAAGCCTGGATAGCGAGCAAACGGCGCTGTTTCTCAAACGGCAGGATGTCCCACCCGAAGGAGGCGAAATAGCGACGCATGTGTGTCCAGGGGCGGTCGAACACGTCATACGCCACTGTTTCGCCCTCTTGTAGACCTGTCCACAGGAACTGCATGGCGAACACCGTCTTGCCGGTGCCGGGAGGTCCGTAGAGCAGATTGCGGCTGCCGCGCGGGATGCCCCCGATCAGGTGGTCTAAGCCCTCGATGCCAGTGCGCTGGAGCTCCGTCATCGCGAACCCTCCTTTGTTACTGTTGCCAGCCAAGGCGTCCGTTGATGGAGATACTGTAGGTAGCGATCTGGGTGCTCATAGTGATGGTAGACCATATCAGCTCGGCGGTGAACTCCGCTAGAATGATGCCGATGGCTACCAGACGCAGTTTCTCGTAACCCTTCAAGCCGTAGTAGCGCTGGATGAACGACTTGACAACCAGCACGATGACCAGCCCGAACCAGAAATAGTCCACCCCGAAGTTCATCGACAGGGCATAGCCCACCGGGTGCAGAGGAAAGCCGGGCACCTGGAAGCGGATGGCATCTAACAGCATGACGACGGCAAAACCGGTGACCACCGCTAGTATCGCCGCCACGTTGACGGGGTGTGGCTGTTCGATAATCTGGCGGACGGCACTGCCGACCTCGCCCCAGGCGGCGGGTGCGCCGCGCAGGTAGCCCCGATAGATATAGGCGGTCTGCCCTATCGCCACTCCGGCGAAGATGGCGATCAGCATCGTCCAAAACAGCGACCGCGCCGAAACGCCCACACTCTCGCCCATCTTGTATGCCTCCAGCTGGTAGGGCATCGGGTGGGAGCGATGGATGCGGTTGAAGATGAAGAACAGGTGATAGATGCGGATAGTGTCCGCCTGGCTCATCTGCTGATTCAAGCCGAAACCCAGCACCAGCTGGTGCGGACCCATAAACGCCATCTCGTGCGACGGCGGTCCCAATTGAGCGCGCATACGGGTCAGCGCGGTGCTAAAGATGAGGAACACGCCCACATAGGCGATGACCAGCCACGGAGAGAGCCCGCTCAGCAGACCGATGTAGCCCAGCCCTGCCAGCGACAGGATTAGCCCCAGCAGGGCGAAGCGTGGGCGAATCTCGTGAGGCGCGGGGGCGGTGTTCGCCTTGATGTGTTGCCACAGCTCGCGCAGGTAGCCGCGTGCGGAGAACATCGCGCCAACGAACAGCCCGAAAAAGGCTCCCCACGTCTGTTCGCTGAAGTAAGGCGGGCTTGGAACCAGCCAGCCTCCACCGAAAACACCCTGTTCATAGCCGTACATCGCCATGAGGATTTGGATCGCCTTGCGCAGGAAGAAGAAAAAGATGCAGCTGAACAGCAAGTCGGTGGGCATGAACACCGCGATCGCGCTCATGTAGGGGAAGATGCCCACGGGCGTCCAGCCGATGGCGTTCCACGGTGGGTCGGGAAGCCACTGGCTCACATCCGCTAGGAATCGCACCTTAATCATCGGCACCGAGGGGTAGAGGAAGCTGATGCCGTTGAGCATATCAATGGCGAACATCACCGCGAACGCGCCCCACAGGTATCGGCTTTTCCAGGCGGGGGCGTCGGGACGGGTGAGGAGCATGGGCACCTGGATGATGGGAAACGCCAGCTTCTCGCGTCGGCTCCACTGGTCGCGCATCAGCGTGTTGATGCACAGCATGGCGGTGCACACCAGCCCGAACAGCATGGTCCAGGCGAGGAGCGGTTTCACGAACAGATGCAGGCGCGACAGCGCATAAGACAGCCCATAACCTCCCCGCTGGAAGTCCTGCAGTTGGCTGGCGTCTTTGAAAAAGAACCAGTCGGGCAAGCGTGGCAGGATGTTCTCGCGGTTCCAGGGGTTCTGGTCGGCGAACATCGCGTAGGAATAGCTGTAGGGATAGGTGATGTTCATCCACTCGGAACAGATAGCGGTTGCCACCGACAGGAAGGCGTAGATAAGCACCAGCTCTCCGCTGGTGAACGCCCATCGCCGCGCCCACCGCCGCAGGAAGATGTTCACGAACGCCAGCACCATCAGCGAGCACATGGGCGGCACCAGCAGGGAGAAGATCACGTCCACTATGACATCCGCCGCCCAGTAAGCGTTAATCGGCAGAAGCACCAGGCTCACAAGCAGTGCACGCAGGAAGCGCAGGCGAGGCGTGAAAGTGATCGCTACTGGTGCTTCCGTGATGGGTTTTGCTCGTTGTTCCAAGACCGCCATAGTGCTGTTCAATTAGCCTCTTGAAGGGGATATTCCTGCTATATCCTGCCTGTGGTGCGGGTAATATATTGTGGTGAGGTGGCCATGGATACCAGACACTGGTTGTTCTGGGATGGAGAATGCGCCTACTGTCGGGGCTGGGCGCAGTGGGTGCAGAGGCGCGATGTACACGGACGGTTCCACGTGGTACCCTACCAACAGGCGCCGTGCCCGCCGATGAACGATGCGCTGTATGAAGCCTGCCAGAAGGCTCTGCATGTGTTGACCGCGGATGGGCACCTGCTTCGGGCGGGACGGGCGGTGCTGTTTATCCTGCAGGAACTGGGCTACTCGTGGGCTGGCTGGTTCACGCGCAGGCCGTTCATCTGGCTGGTGGAATGGTTCTATCACTGGATAGCTTCCCACCGCAAATGGCTGTCGGGCGGCTGTCGCTGTGAGTGAGGCGCAGGCGTCTATGCAGGGCGAACCTCTCGGTCGCCTGCCGTCTTTCAAATCCTGACCATCGTGAACCCAAGTGTCGCCTAGAGTGACGCCGTTGTTGTCCTGCTGAGCGTCAGCGAAGCATCTCGTCGTTGAAAGAGAATGGGATTCTTCGCTCAGAATGACATGATGGAGGCTCAGAAGGACAATGGGACAGACTTCAGAAGGACGACGAGACGAACCGGCTCAGAATGGCAATGAGGCAGACTCAGAAGGACGGGCCGAGCGGTCATCAAAGTGTGACAAGATGATACGTCGCGTGAACGTGGTGGTGTTTCGCGGTTTCACCAGAGTTAAACGGTATGGGGCACGCTTTTGCGCGTGCCCCTGCCTGTACGGTTTCGTGTGGGTTATCTGGACCAGTCGTTCTCGTCCTTGCCGGTGATGGACCAGTTCCAGGGAATCTTAACCAGTCCGCGACGGATGACTTTGGCGTGACCGTCGGCGAACACGAAGCTAGCGGTCATGTTGTGGCGATAGCGTACCTGACCGTAGCCCTGGTTCCTCGTCCAGTCCCAGGTATTACCGTCCCAGTCGCTCGGGCTCAGGTCGCGGTCCAGCAGTTTCCAGAGCGGGTCGTTGTCGCCCTGCGGGAAGTTCCCCCACCAGCAGAACTCCTGCGAGGGCCACCAGCAGAAGTTGGCGGAGGTGTCGTAGCCCCACGCGCCGATCTGCGTGCCGTCGCCGTAGACGATGGTCTCTGCGGGGTGGGTGAAGATGGCGTCGCTATCGGGCACATAGTGCACCCAGCCATCCCAATCTCCCCACAGCGGGCAGGTGTGGTCGTTCATGCTGTAGTTGAATCGCTTGGCGATGCCTGATGGGCAGATACGTATCTCGCCGCTCTGGCGGTAGGTGTCCCAGTTATCGCCAGTGCCCGACTTGATGTAGGGCGAGATGCGGAAGAACCATGCCCGTTGCCCTCGGGGCGGTTGTGCCAGGCGGGGAACCAGGTCTCATCGTAGTCCTGCAGGTACATGCGCGTGGCTAACCCCATCTGCTTCATATTGCTCAGACAGGTTGCCTGACGCGCCTTCTCCCGCGCCTGGGCGAAGACAGGGAACAGAATCGCTGCCAGGATCGCGATAATCGCGATAACCACCAGCAGCTCGATGAGCGTAA
>PSLZ01000079.1:0-3135 GCA_040289885.1 Armatimonadota bacterium
TTCGTTTGATGGCAAGAGTATACCCCAAAACCCGTTCTTTACCGAACACCCTCACATCGTCAGAACACGAATGGGGTAGGCTTTTGGTGCCGACAGGGTGTATCATAACAGGCGGAGCGAAATCGCTAATGAGGTAAGCCAAGTATGAACGAAGACATCGACAGCCCGTCGTTGGAGCAGATATGTTTGCACCTGGGCGAGGAGCCCGAGCGGTATATGGGCTCGGTGGTGCCCCCCATTTTCCAGAACAGCCTGTTCACCGCGCCCAACGTGGAGGCGCGTTCGCGCCGGGGCGAGCGATACATCTACACCCGCGAGTCTAACCCCACCACGGACATCCTGAACACCAAGCTTGCCGCGATGGAGGGAGCAGAGGCAGCACGGTGCTTCGCGTCGGGTATGGCGGCGATCAGCGCCGCGCTGATGTCGCAATTGCGCAGTAGCGACCACGTGGTATGTGTTCAGAACGTCTACTACCCGGTGCGCGTGCTGTTACAAGACTACTTGAACCGTTTCGGGGTGGAGGTGAGCTTCGTGCGGGGCACCCAGGTGGAGCACTTCGAGCAAGCCATCCGCCCCAACACGCGCGTGTTCTATCTGGAGAGCCCTACCAGTATCAACCTGTGGCTACAGCCTCTGGAGGAGGTTTGCGCCTTAGCCCGCTCGCGCGGCATCGTTACCATCATCGACAACACGTGGGCGACCCCGGTGTTCCAACGTCCTTTGCAAATGGGCGTAGACATCGTGGTGCACTCCGCGAGCAAGTACCTCAGCGGTCACAGCGACGTGATTGCGGGGGTGGTATGCACCTCACGCCAGCACATCGAAGCCATCCATCGCGAGATGACGCTGATCGGCGGCATTCTAGACCCCTTTGCGGGCTGGCTCATCCTGCGCGGATTGCGCACGTTACCCACGCGCCTGTACCAGCATCAGGCGAACGCTCTGCGGGTAGCACAGTGGCTCGCCGAGCATCCCGCGGTGCACCATGTGCTGTATCCGGGTTTGCCTTCCCATCCCCAGCATGACCTAGCGCGCCGCCAGATGCGCGGTTTCAGCGGGCTCTTTTCGTTCACTCTGAAACGGGGTTCCCGCGAGGCGGCTGTCGGTGTGGTGGATGCGCTGAGGTTGTTCCACATCGGGGTGAGCTGGGGAGGATACGAAAGCCTCGCTCTGCCTCTGCTGATTGAGGATTACGACGGCGCACAGCGTTGGGGGCTACGCGTGCACATCGGGCTAGAGCCCGCGCACAGCCTGATAGCCGATCTGGAGCAGGCACTGTGTCATGCGGAGGACAAAGGGGGCTAGCCCTTCTCGCCTTTAAGCCCGCTGATGAACTTCTCGAAGAAGCTCTTCTCTTCTTCGGGTACGTCCGTAAATCGCTCGCCACACGCCGCGGCAAATTGGCGCAGCAAGCTGCGCTGTACCTCGTTCAGGTGCGTGGGCACATGGATACTGATGTGCACGAGCAGGTCGCCCCTGCCCTGGCGGCGATGGGGTAGCCCTTTGCCTTCCAGGCGGATTACACTGCCAGGCTGAGTGCCCGGCGGGATGTCGAGGGTGATGTCCTCGTCTAGCCCGCGCACTTTCACCCGCGCGCCCAACGCCGCCTGCGCAAACGAGATGGTGAGTTTGGTGTGAAGATGGGAACCGTCCCGCTCGAACCGCTCGTGCGGGCGCACATGGAAGACCACGTATAGGTCGCCTGGCTCGCTGCCGCGTCTGCCGGAATCGCCTTCACCCAGAAACTGCACTGCGGTGCCGCTCTCCACGCCCAGAGGCACGCGAATAGTACGCTCCACCACATTGCGCACCCTTCCCTCGCCGCGGCACTGCGTGCATGGATGTGAAATCACCCTGCCCTCTCCGTGACAGTTGGGACAGGTAACCACGGTGGAAATCGTTCCTAGCAGGGTGTGTTGTGTATGGCGGACACGCCCGCTCCCGCGACAGGTGGAACAGGTAGTGGGCGCCTCGCCCGGTTCGGCTCCCGAGCCTTCACAGCGCGGGCAGGTCTGAAAACGGGCGTACTGGATGGTCTTTGGCGCGCCAGTTGCGACCTCTTCGAGGGTCACCTCCACATCTACGCGCAGGTCGTTCCCACGCTGAGCTTGGGTGGTCTCACTGCGTGCGCCCCCTGAGCCGAAAAAGAGGTCGAACAGGTCGCCGATGTTGCCGAAGTCGCCAAAACCGAAGTCGGGTTCCGCCGTGCCCCCGCGCACGCCTGCCCGCCCGAACAGGTCATATGCGCGACGCTTCTCCGGGTCGCTCAGCACCTCGTAGGCTTCGTTGATGGCTTTGAACTTCTCTTCCGCCTGCTTATCGCCGGGGTTCACGTCGGGGTGATATTGACGGGCGAGACGGCGATAGGCACGTTTAATCTCCTCCTGTGTGGCGTCTCTGCTCACCCCAAGCGTCTCGTAGTAGTCCACTTCACCCGGCATGGGAACACCTCGTCCTGCTACCGTTCTTCACCAGCGGAAGACTGCTCCGATTCTTCCTCCCCGCCCTCCTGTGGCGTGGATTGTGCCTCGTCCTCATCCATCTCCAGCACCGGCTCGACGGGCTCGTCTTCGTCCAGCCCCAGCGCCGCGTCGATGTTCTCGGAAATCCCCTCGTCCTCTTCGCTGAAACTTTCCTCAGCTTGCTCTTCCTCGGCGGACATGTCTTCTTCCGTTGCCCGCTCATGTCCATTATCGGAAGGTTTGATGCCTGCCTCAACGGCGACTTTTGCCATGGCCTCTTCGAAGCCTTCAGCCAACGCGATTTCGGGCGCTTCCGGCTCCATCAGCTCCGGCAGAGGCTCTGGGTTGAAGCTGGGTATCAGTCGACCAGCGGCGATCTCCTCCAGCGCGATGGTCAGCGGATTGCTAGACCTACTTTTCACCAACACGCGCCGAGCGATACCCTGCTCCTGCAGTTGCCGGGCGCGCTTGGCGGCAAGCACCACCAGCGCATACTTATTGAACCGATTTAACCTGTCGGGATTGGGCAGGATCATTCTGCAACTCCCTTTCGTTTCGTTTTTACATTGATGAATTATACCGCCTCTGCTACCAATCGTCAACGCACTGCGGGCCAGTTTGGGGGATGCGTTTGCGGACGAGCGGCGTTTCGTGTTGGCGTGGTTGCCCT
>PSLZ01000039.1:0-28826 GCA_040289885.1 Armatimonadota bacterium
AGGCCTCCACCCCCGCCGCCGAAGCCGCCGCCCCAGCCGCCGAGGCCACCGCCCCAGCCACCACCGTAGCCACCGTAACCGCCGCCGCTATACGTCCAGCCGGTCTGGTTCAGCGCCACGGCAGTGCCGCCGAGCAGCTGGGCTACCGCCAGCGAGTCCAGATGCTGGAGCACGATCTTCTCGGTGCGCGTCTGGGGTTGTGGCTGTTCCTCCACGGCTGGCTCCGTCGTGGTGGTTTCGTAGGTCTCCACCTTCGGCGTGATAATGTACACGCCGCCGTCCACCCGGTAGGTCAGCGGTGGGTTCGCCGCACGCAAAATGGTGCGCAGTGCCGTCTCGAAGGTCACATCCTTCAGCGAGACAGTGACATATCCGCCCACCACCGACTCATCGAGCGTGTAGTTGTATCCGACAGAGCGGAACAGCAGTTTCAGGGCGTCAGCGATGCTGGCGGACTCGAGGTTGAGCGTAATGCGAGGCGACTGTCCGCCTTCTTGTTGACTGTACGTCGGGATCGCTGTGCCCAAAACCAGCGCAAGCAATGCCAGAATCCACAGCCACTTCATTCGCATTGGTCTCACCTCCTCTGTCGCGCGCGATAGAGGTTTCTCATTATTTAAGACGCAAACAAGAGCCGAGATGTTACCGAAATATACTTTGTCGTCCTACATTTTTTCGTGGTTTGCTAGAAAAGCCTGCACCTCCTCCCAGCGCGGTATCCCTGCTTGTCCCCCGTAGTGCATCGCCTTGATGGCGGAGGTGGCGGACGCGAGCCGGATACGTTCGGGCAGGGGTAGACCTCGTGCCAGTGCGGCGGAATACGCGCCGTGAAACACATCTCCACAGCCGGTTGTGTCTACCACTGGCACGCGGTAGGCGGGTTGGTGCACCGGCTCCTCTATCCCCTCGCCCACATACCAGCACCCCTCCGCGCCACAGGTAACCACCACCGTTTGCCAAGGCGCGCGGCGGATCCGCTGCACCGCCTCGGATACCGACACGCCAGGGACAAACTGCTCAGCGAACTCGCGAGAGACGATGAGATGGTTGGTCAGGTGCAGCAGGTCTTCAAAACCCTCACCGCCCGCGCGCTCGAAGTCGGCGACGATAGGGATGCCAGCCTCTGCCGCGATGCGCGCCGCCCGTAGCATGCCGGGCAGTCCATGGTGGTCGGCAAACAGCACGCGCGTGCTCTGGATGACCTCTGGTGGCGGTGCGTCCGGTGCTGCGCCGGTCTTTGCCCCACGTAAAAAGAAGATGTTGCGGGTGTGTGCACTCATATCCACGATGATGAACGAGTGCACGGGCTGGGCAGAGTCACACCACACGACGTGCGTTAGGTCGATCCTCTCCCTGCGGAAGGTCTCCGCGACGAACTGCGAGAGCTCATCTCTGCCCATCATGCCAGCATAGGCGCAGATGGCTCCGAGGCGTGCTGCCGCAACCAGGGCTGTACCCGTTAAACCACCTGCCTGCCGTTCGCAACGCAGGACGGGCGTTTTAGCGTCGGGCGGGGGGTAATGCTCAACATACAGCAACTCGTCCACCGCCAGCACGCCCAAACCCAGCACATCATACCCCTGCGCTCCTTCCATCGCGCGACGGCTTTTCGACGTATGCCTCCATGCCTCCTGCAGGAATCCTAACGGATGGCGTGGAATCGTGCTTTCCAGCAATCATACGGAGGAGGCAAGATTGGATGAGCAAGACCGGCCTCGTGGCGGCTTATCTTGTGATTGCGACCTTCGCTTTCGGACAAACGGCATCCATTCGTGTAGACCTGACCGCTCAGGGAACCCCCATCAGCCCCGTTCTATATGGCATCTTCTTCGAAGAGATCAACCACGCGGGGGACGGCGGGCTGTACGCCGAGCTGGTGCGCAACCGCTCCTTCGAGGATGCTCAGGAACCTCAGGGCTGGTTACTGGTGGATGAGAGCGGGAGCTCGCGCCTCGCCATCGACACCTCGCAACCGCTGAACCCACAGAACCCGCACTACCTGCGCTGGGAGATCAGCGAAGGGACAAAGCGCGCGAGCATCGTCAACAAAGGCTACTGGGGCATCGCGGTGCAGGAGGGCAAGCGATACCGCCTGTCGCTCTATGCCCGCCGGGATGAGCGATGGCGTGGGGTGTTGACGGTTCGTCTTCAAGGCGCTAACGGCGAGGTATACGCTCAGCATACCATCCGAGACATCAGCACTATATGGAAACGGTTCTCGGCGGTGTTGCCTTCCCGCGCGACCGACCCTCAGGCGCGTCTCGTGATCTCTGCGGATGCGCCCGGCACCGTGTGGCTAGATATGGTTTCGCTGATGCCGGTGGATACTTTCAAACGGCGTGCCAACGGTCTGCGGGCGGACCTGGCGCAGATGCTGGCGGAGCTGAAGCCTAGCTTTGTACGCTTTCCGGGCGGATGCTTCGTGGAAGGAAGCCGTTTGAGCAACGCTCTGCGCTGGCGTCATACCGTGGGCGATGTGGCGGAGCGACCATCGCGATGGTGTCTGTGGGGCTACAACAGCACGCAGGGGCTAGGCTTGCACGAGTATCTGCAGATGTGCGAAGACCTGGGGGCAGAGCCTTTGCTGGTGGTCAACTGCGGGATGGCGCACGAGGAAGTGGTACCTTTGCACCAGCTGGACGAGTGGATTGAAGACGCCTTGTTCGCTATTGAGTACGCCATCGGCGAGGTCAGCACTCCCGCAGGGGCATTGCGCGCCCGCAATGGACACCCGGAGCCCTTCCGGTTGCGCTTTGTGGAGGTGGGCAACGAGAACTGGGGACCCGAATATGAGGAGCGATATGCCCGCTTCTACGATGCCATCAAGGCGCGCTTCCCGCACATCCAGATTATCGCCAATTCGGCGGTGCGAAGCCGCCCGATAGATATCCTGGACGAGCATTACTACCATGACCCCGACTGGTTCATCTCGCAAGCGCATCGCTACGACCGCTATGACCGCAAGGGTCCCAAGATCTTCGTGGGCGAGTACGCGGTGACGGGCGGTGCGGGCAAAGGCAATCTGCGCGCAGCTATCGCCGAGGCGGCGTTCATGACGGGCATGGAGCGCAACGCGGATATCGTGGTCATGGCGGCGTACGCGCCCCTGTTCGTCAACGTACACGATCGCACGTGGAATCCCGACCTAATCGGCTTCGACAGCTCGCGTGTGTACGGCACGCCCTCTTACTACGTGCAGAAGCTGTTCAGCGTGTATCGCGGCACGCATGTGCTCCCGATGGAAATAGATGCGCCTGCTTTCCTGCTTCCTGTGGCAAGGGGAGGCATTGGGTTGGGCACATGGATGACACAGGCGGAGTATCGCGACGTGAAGGTAATCTCCAACGGACAGAACCTCTTTGCCGACGACTTCACGCAGGGCGCGAACCGCTGGCGGGTGGTGCGAGGCAGATGGCAGGTGGTGGACGGCAGTTACCGGCAAGGCGACATGGGTCCAGATATGCGCGCGGTAGCGGGAGAGAGGGACTGGCAGGACTATACGCTCACCCTGCGAGCGCGCAAACTCAGTGGGATGGAGGGGTTCCTCATCATGTTCCGCGTGCGCGATGATGACAACTGGTACTGGTGGAACCTGGGCGGCTGGGGAAACACCAAACATGCGGTGGAGCGATGCGTTGCCGGAGGTAAAAGTATCGTCAGCAACGAGGTGCCGGGTCGCATCGAAACCGGTCGCTGGTACGACATCCGCATCGACGTGCAGGGAAGCCGCGTCCGATGCTATCTGGACGGTCAGCTGGTGCACGACTTTGAAGACAAACCTGCTTCCGCCCTGTATGCCGTTGCCAGCCGGAACGAGAAGACGCGCGCGATCACTCTGAAGGTGGTGAACGTTTCGGATAGGGCGCAGGAGACCGCTATCGAACTGCGCGGCGCGCAAAGTCTATACCCGACAGGCAAGATGATTACCCTGACCAGCGCAAGCCCGGAGGACGAGAACTCGCTGGAGAACCCCACGCGCGTCGCGCCCGCCCAGCGCAGACTGGAGGGGGTATCCTCGTCGTTCCGGCTCACCCTACCGGCGCACTCGCTGACCGTGCTGGTTCTCAAAGAGAGATAGCCCGGAGTGACTCTGCGACAATCTGCCGGGGCAGGATGGCGCGGTTACAACCGCGCCACCGTCAGCCCTCCATCTACCATCACCACTGCGCCGGTAGAGTACGGCAGGTCCCCTCGTACCAGCATAGCCACCGCTTTGCCCACATCCTCCGGCGTGCCCCAGCGCCGCTGGAGGGTCAGCCCTTGCGCGATCAGCTGGTCGTAGCGTTCCCGCACGGGCGCGGTCATGTCTGTCTGGATGATGCCTGGGCGTACCTCGTACACGGGGATCTCGTGCTCTGCCAGTCGCACCGCCCACAATTGCGCAGCCATCGCCAGCCCCGCTTTGGCGATGCAGTACTCTGCGCGATTGGTGGAGGCAACGGTGGCGGAGATGGACGTGATGAACACGATACAGGCATGGTAGTCAGGCGCCCCCTGCTTCTGCGCTATCATCCAGCGCGCTACCGCTTGGGTGAGGAAGTAGGGCGCGCGCAGGTTAACGCTAATGACGGTATCGAAGCCCTCCTCCGTTGCCTCCAGGATGTCGGCGCGAACCGGCGGGGCGATGCCTGCGTTGTTCACCAGCACGTTCAACCGCCCGAACCGCTCGCGGACTCCATTGACCAGTGCCTCCCTGCCTGTAGCCTGGCTGATGTCCGCCTGAAAGTACTCGGTGCGTGCTCCTAGCGCACGCAGTTCTTCCAAAACCGGCTGTACCGCGTCCGCATCACGCACACCGTTCAGCGCAAGGTCCCATCCCTCCCGCGCCAGAGCCTGCGCGATGCCCAAGCCGATCCCTCGCGTGCCTCCGGTAATCAACGCGACAGGACGGTGGCTGTTCTGAGCGACACCAGCGCGGCGATCGTCCATAAGCCTGCTCCTTTGACCTCGAACACGACGTGCTCATTCTGTTTCCTCTTCGAACACTTGCTGAACCAGCTTACGCCGTTGTCCGCGTCACTCCTGCTGGAGCGCTGGTTCAAGGGCCTAAAGATGTTCGCAAAAACGAGATAGGCGGCCGATTTTTCTCCCTCGCGCCGCTGTTAGTAACCTGATGATACTCTTTCCCTCAGGGGGTTGACTTTTTTTTTCGAGGTTACAATATGCTAAAATCATTTAGGGGAGGTCTTACCATGTTCATCACACGGTCGGGAGCATGGATTGTAATGGTTGCCTTGCTGATGGCGACCCCTGTCTATGCTCAGATTATTGAGTGGCAGTCTGCTCAACCCGCTGGCGGTGAGCAGTCAGGAACAGACTGGGCGTATTTCTACTACGTGGAGTATGGTGGTGGTTTTGCCAGAGCTACGGCAATAGTCCAGTCTGCGCCAAGCTCTAACACGTCGTCGATGGATGCGAGTATCATTAGCGCTCAGTCCGGTAGCATTCGCAAAGATACGCGATACAGAGGGCTCCGCGTATGGGTTCGGGCGACCTATACCACGAATGGCAACGTCTACGCGCCCTCGTTCTCTCTGTACTTTAGTTGTCATGGGAAGGCGAACGTGGGTGGCATAGTTGTTGACCTAGGGGTGCGTAGCCACGACCTCTGGTGGGGCACAGAATACCGACCGAGTAATGGAGCGCAACTAGCACTGGATATCCCAGATTGGGATGGTAAGAGTATCATCCCAGTATCTCGTCATGCGGAGGCACGGGCGAAAGCCGCTCGAACCGGGTCACCAGCTTATGTGCAGGCGGTCACCGAGACCACCGTTGCTGTGTGGGCAGAAGGATACTAACACGCCCTGGGGGGAAGATGTTCGAATATACCGTAGAAAGAAAGCTCTATGACCCCCACAATGGGAAGTTGCGTCTCATTTCGTCCTGGAAGGTGCAAGCGGACGGGCTAGTCGCCATCCGAGCGGAGGCGACGCAAGTAACTGTCCAGCCGGATAACCAAAGGGCTTCTCCACCTCTACCGGCCTCGCCGGACCGTGATGTGTTCATGGTGAACGGCGACTTTTACTATTTCACCTACTTCCGCCGCACATCGGGCGGTAGCGAAGAACAACCCTGGCGCTACCGCAATGCGATATCCCGCTACATTCCCTATACCGATTACTGGGCAGGTAATCTGTCGGAGTGGCTGTATCGGTTCTGGGCGGCGGCAGTACGGCTTGGGCGCCATATGCAAAGCTTGCAACTTCAAACAGGGCGGCGTTTGAAAGTAGACGTGCCGGTGACGCTTTTCCCGTATCCGCACTTGGTGCGCCGTCTTGAGGTTCAGACACAGCCCCAGAGGCAAGCACTCGGCGCGTATGACTACGCTGGCAGGGAGGTTTGGCGCCGCCGTGTTCTGTCCAGGATGAAGACCCCGAAAGGTATCGAAACCGCCAGGCAGGTGAAGACCACAATCTCAGAGGGTGTCGTATACATCAGGGGCATCCAGGGCACAGGCAACCCTGCGACGGGAGAGGGTGACTTCTACGTGGCACGGCAGAGAACAGCGGTACCCGCCGTGCAGCTAACGAAGACGTTTGCGCTTTGGCGCGGACGCCCGGTGTTGCGAAGTGTGGAGATGACAACAGACGAAGGGATCAAGGTGGCTTCGCTTCGTTTTGAGGACTACCGTGAGACAGCGAGAGCGGACAACAACCTCTTCATGTTGAAAGCGCCCTACAATCACGATGGCACATCTGTCAGGCAGGTTATGCCAACCTCTCTGCCATACGTGGAGCCACCGCCGCCCTACTATGTCAACCATCCAAACCCAGCGTACAGGCGGGCACTCCGCCGTCTGCGCCAGGTGCAGGCTTCCCAATCCGACCTAACCGACTTTTTCTTCGGTTACGGAGGGCTCATGCAGGAGCAGTTACTGGCGTTTGCCGTTGTAGAGAACGCCTTGTTACTGCGGGTAGGCTGGAGCCTTTTCCCATAGTTGAGGAGGGTTCGAAGATGCATCGCGGAATATGGCTCTTACTGGCAGTAATCATGCTGTCAGGCAGGGTGTTTCTTGTTAATCAGAAACCTTCGGATGCACTACAGCACAGTTTATCCGCCTATCTCCCTCCAGAATGTCTGGAGGACGCGCGTCTGCGCCACCCGGTAACCTTCGATGCTTCCGCGTTGCCTGTCTCGGAGGTATTACGCAGACTGCAGGATGACACGGGCGTTGCGCTGTCGCCAAGCCGTGAGGCTGGTTCGCTGAGGGTGTGTGTGCATGTTCGCGAAATGCCCCTTGTGGAATTGATGGCGTCGCTTGCTGGAGTACTCGATCTGAGCTGGCGTCCGGTGGGCAAGGAAACGAAAGGCTACGAGCTTTACCAGGCACCTCAACAGCGCAATCGCCTCCTCCAGCAAGCACAGCAGAGAAGTCAGGAGGCGTTGAAGGCGATACAGGATGCGATGTTACTGGCGGGTTACCGGATTGTTTCAGGTGAAGTCCTGCCATCCACGCCTCCCCAGTCTGAGGGTAACATAGATGACGCGGTTTCTGCGCTGGCGCAGATGTTCCAGAGAGAGCCGGCGATGCTGAGGGTAATGTCCTCGTTGTCGCCACAACAGCTGGCGCAACTGATACAAGGAGAACCCCAGCTGATACTCGGTTCACAACTGCCCCCAGAGGTGCAACAAGCGCTGACAGCAAGACTCCCAAGCAGATCGGAAGGTGAACAATATCCTGTTTTCGTGGAAATCGTGCCTGACACGCTTACCAGAAGTATGATGTTTTCCGTTCGCCGTGACAAAGGGATGTGGGGCACAGGAATTGCGTCATTGTTCGAGACCGATGCGTATCTGAGTAAGTTCGAGAAGGCGGTAGACGTACTGGATGAAGAGACGGGCAAGCGCGCTGTGCGTGCAGAAAAGCCTCTCTCTTTACCTGAGGCGATAGCCCTTCTTGCCCAGGCGACCAAGCTCAACGTGGTAGCAGAATACTACCCGTTGACCATGCATGATCGTGTAACTTCCCCTGGTGACGCCGGGGCGATCCTCAAGCAGTTGTGTACGCCTCGGTTGTATTCCGCGCGCCGACTGGGCGAAACTCTCTGGCTAACCGCATTCTACCGCGCTGAGCATCGGCAGGTAGATATTCCCGACCTTATCCTGAAACGCTGGTTCACCAGCGAGGAGGAGTTCGGGATCACGACGGACATCGCGCTGGAAATCGCCCGCCTTTCCTATGCTCAACGACGCGCTCTTGGGGCATGGACTTTGCAACAAGAGACATTTGACAACATTTCGAGTGCCAAAAGACAGGTATATTCTGACCTGAAGAGCCTTACTGGACGAAGCATAACCGCTATCATCCTGCGGCTGTTAGCAAGCTTGCCTTCGCCGGTGCGAACGCGCACCCTCAATGGCACACCGCTACCTCTGCGCGACCTTGCTTTGGGCAACGATACGAACCTGCTAGAGTTGGTCTCCTACCTTCCCCCCGACCTACAAGACCTCTGGTTTGACACGGATGCGCCATGTTGGCTACAGATACGACGTTCAACCACTGCGCCGTGGGCATCGGAGGAGAGAGGGCAAGTGTGGCGAAGCGCCTCCCCTCCGCGTCAGATTTCTCAGACGTCCTCAACCTCGCACTACCGGTTGCGTGTGGAAAAGATACAGGCATACCTGCAGACACCTTCAGGCTCCCTGTTGCTTTCGGAGTGGGAGTGGCACCGTTTTAAGCGATTGTGAAGCTACTGGACTGGGGCAAAGAACACATAGTATCGCTCACCCTGTGCTATACGCTGGACGTACAGGCACGCCTCGCGCAGGTGATAGTCGCCCCACATGGTGGCTTCGCCACAAGGGATCAGTTGACCGTCGGGTACATGGTCCCACCCGTTCGGGCGGTGGTACACGCTGTGCAGGAGCAGTCCCTGATGGTTCGGATCCACGCTGAGGTACGGCTCATGCAACAGGTGTTTGAGAACCGTCAGCCCTGCCTGCCAATAGCGTACGCCCTCTTCCGTTTGGGCGTGTTCGCTGAGCCAGTGTCCCAACCGCAACAGCCCCTGCACCGCAATGGCGGCGGCAGAGCTATCCACCGGCTCGTAGGGGTTGAAGGGGTCGGATGGTCGGTTCAGATAGTCGCCTAGATGTGCCAGTCCCGGTGCACCGGTGTCCCAATACGGGATGCCATCGGTAGGCGTGTTGCGCAGGTAGAAGTCTGCCGTCGCCAGGGCGGGGCGCAGGAACAGCTCCTGCACGGCGGTGCGCCCTCCAAACGGCTGAAGGTCGGCGTCGCTCAGCGCAGAGATAAACTCTAACTGCTCGGCGAAGCCCAGCAGAACCCATGCCAGTGCACGCGTCCACGTGCTGAAGGGAGAGTAACCCTGTTGGGTGCTGGGAGCGCGATAACTGCCGTTGTTGGGATTGAACAGGCTCTCGTGGGCGACCCTGCCATGCACGTCGTAGATATCGCGCCCCTCGCCATAGTAGACCGTGTACCGGGCGGTGGTCTGTGCGTGCTGAATCAGCCGCTCCAGCAGGGAGATGGGCTGGTCGCCCTCGCCTTTGAGCGTATGCCCCAGCAGGTGTGCCAGCGCCAGCACGCGTAGGGTGCGCATGGTATCGGCGAACAGAGAATGCGGCCCGTTGAACGAGTAGATGTATCCTCCACCGTCTGCCGTGCGGGCCCAGCGCATGGCCTGCACCGCTCCGCTACAACACAGAGCCAGTTCACACAGACGACGTTCGGCGGGGTCATGTGGGAAACGCTCCTCGCGCATCAGTCGCCACAGATTGCCGTAGGTGCTGACGATGTTGAAGCCGTGGTCGTGTACGCCAGTGTGGGTGAGGTGCACGGGCATGTGACGATAGGTGTTCTCGCGCCCGATGTGCAGGAAGCGTTCCTCGCCGGTGGCGTCATATTGCAAGATGGCGGAACCGAACTGAAAACCCTGGGTCCAGTCGGTCCAGGCGCGGCTGGTGTAGCGACCGTTGACGGTAAACACCGGCGCGCCCGCATCGGGTGACCATGTCTGCTCTATCGCCTCCAGATTCACCGCCGACAGCTGCCACATCCTACCGATGGCGCCTAGCAGGTGTCGGGGCGTGAGAGTGGTATCGATATGAAGCACGGCTGTTGTTCTTCCCTTTCCTCCGTGCGCGGTTATTTTCCCGATTCTGCGTGGGTGAAGCCTCTTTCCTGTTAGCCTCCGGTGAACCTTTGCGTCCTTTGCGCGTCTATAAGAGCAAAAGAGTTTGTGACGCTAAGGACGGATGGCAGATGAGTGAACGCGAGCGCATTGCCCACCTGTTGCGCCGGGCAGGGCTGGGAGCCAGCAAAGCCGAGTTAGACTACTACACCAGGTTGGGCTATCGGGAGGCGGTGGAGGCACTGCTTGCCGCCGATAGGGTGCCCGAGGATTACTCTCAACTGCTGACGCACCTACAGGGCGACTCCCCGCAGCTGCGGATGCCACATGCCAAGATGTGGTGGGTTGCACGTCTGCTGACGACGCGCCGCCCCCTGCAGGAACGCATGGTGCTGTTCTGGCACAACCATTTCGCCACGTCTGCCTCCAAAGTGCCTCGCGCCGAGCTGATGCTCAGGCAGAACGAGACCTTCCGCCAGTTGGCGCTGGGCAGTTTCCGCGAGATGTTGCTGGCGGTGTCGCGCGACCCAGCGATGCTTCTGTGGCTCGACAACCACCTCAACCGCAAGGGCAAACCCAATGAGAACTACGCGCGCGAACTGCTGGAGCTGTTCACCATGGGCATTGGCAACTACACCGAGCAGGATGTCAGGGAGGCTGCGCGAGCATTCACTGGATGGAGCCTTCGCCCACGGGTGGGCTTTCAGTTCGTGTCCGCCTGGCATGATGATAGCGAAAAGGTGTTTCTGGGTCAGCGCGGTAACTTCGACGGCACAGACATCATCGATATCTTGGTCAAACAACCCAAAACCGCAGAGTATCTGTGCCGGAAGCTCTTTCGCTTCTTCGTGCACGACCAGCCGGACCCGGCGACCATCCGCGCGTTGACCCGTACCTACTTTGACAGCGGGTATCGCATCGGTGCAGTCGTCAAACAGATCCTGCTTTCGGAAGCGTTCCAGTCCCCACGCGCCGTACGTTGCATGTTCAAGAGTCCAGCGGACTTTGTCATCGGTACGCTCAGAGCGATGGGTGTCGGGCAGAGGTTACTGCCTGCCCTACAAGGCAACGCGATACCCATTCCCGCCATCGGCATCTTGCGCTTCGCCGACCAGTCGATGCAGAGAATGGGCATGAACCTGTTCTACCCGCCGTCCGTCAAGGGCTGGGATTGGGGACAGGCATGGGTGAACTCCGCGACGATGACTGAACGCATCCGCTTTGCCGAAGCCATAGCCAGCCCGCAGGGCATCGGGCGGCTCGTGCTTGCCGATTTACACAGCACGCTGGCGGAAGATTCGCTTGCCGTGCCCGATCGCCTGCTGGAGAGGCTCTGTGCGCTGTTGGATGTATCGCTGGAGCAAACCACTCGGCAAGCCGTCCTGCAAACCGTGCGCAGCAAAACAGGTTCTGGCGACCCGGTTGCGCATATCTCTGTCATGCTGAAGCTCATCTGCTCCAGTGCGGAATATCAACTGATGTGATGGAGGTGCCTACATGAACGCTCGTTTGACCCGAAGGGACTTTCTGCGCGAGGGGGTAACCTTTATCGCGGTGGGCATCGCTGCCCCGGCGTGGTTGTCTGCCCTCGCGTCCGCGGATAACCGTCTGCGCCAGAAGGGACAGCACCTGCCCAACGACCGCGTGCTGGTAGTGGTGCAGTTGAGCGGGGGCAATGATGGGCTGAACACCGTTATCCCCTACACCGAGCCGGTCTATAGACAGTTTCGTCCCACATTAGCAGTATCCGAAGCGAATATCGTCGCGCTGAACGAGCGTATCGGGCTACATCCGGCGTTCGGCAAGGTGAAACCGATGATCGACGCAGGGCACTTCAGCATTGTGCAGGGGGTGGGCTATCCCAACCCCAATCGCTCGCATTTCCGCTCGATGGAGATATGGCAGACCGCAAACCCCGACACGGTGGAAGCCACCGGCTGGCTAGGGCGGTATCTGGACACATTGCCCGAATCGGCGCACAATCCGCTGATTGGGCTCACTCTGGGTAGAGAAAACCCCGTTGCCATGACTGGCAGGCGGGTATCCGTTCCTTGCGTTGCCAGCCTCGAGGATTTCAAGTCGTTGGCGGGCGAACAGACGGATGCGCTGAGACATCTCTACGCCCTGCACCAGCCGGCGGTTGCACCTGTGCGTGCCGCGGCGTTAAAGGCACTGGACGCAGCGGAGAGGGTGCGTGCCAAGCTGAACGAATACCGCTCGGCGGTGGCGTACCCGAACACGCCTTTTGCGAGCGCTCTGCGCCAGATCGCGCAGATGTTGGCTGTTGATACCGGCACGCGAGTCTTTTACTGCTCCACCGGGGGCTTTGATACGCACGCCCAGCAGGCGCGGACACACGCCACCCTTCTGCAAAACGTGGCGGAGGGGCTGTTCGCTTTCTGGCAGGATGTGCAGGCGATGGGCAAAGCGGACAAGGTGCTGGTGGTGATGTTCTCAGAGTTCGGCAGGCGAGTGGCGGAAAACGGCAGTCAGGGCACGGACCACGGCGCAGCGGCTCCGATGTTCGTACTGGGAAGCAGGGTCAACGCGGGTTTGATCGGCGAGCACCCTAGTCTGACCGACCTGCAGGATGGTGACCTGCGCTTCCACACCGACTTCCGTTCGGTGTACGCCACGGTGCTAGAGCGGTGGTTGGATGTGGACTCGCAGAGCATCCTGCACGGCAAGTTCGCCCACGTGCCGTTTTTTCGCACATAGCCGAGCGAGGCATCTCGCTTCAATAATCGTCTCGCCTTGCCGATACTTTAACGAAGGGAGACGACCATGCGAGAGCCTCAAGAGGAACCCATATCCCGACGCGAGGTGCGGCGGCAGATTTTTCGCTGGACGCGCATCTATCAGGTGTACCTGCTTCCCAACGGGCACCGCTGGCGCACGAAAACGCTTTATCAGCGGCGCACATCCAAGGATCAGGAGCCGGTAAGGGTGTGCTATTTTTGTGCTCTGCATCCGCACATCGAGCTGGCTGTCCTACAGCCGCCCGTGGACTACACTCTGCCCGGCGTGGTGCGCACCCCGCATCCGGAACGCCCCGGACGTTTTCTGCTCCTATTCTGCCCCGAGTGCTGTGGCGCCGGCTATACCTCTCTCAACTTCCCCGTTCCTGACCCGAACCGAGATAAGCAGTCATCTGCCTGATAGTAGAGGAACCCGCGCCGGAAACGGTGAAGAGTCATACGGCATTATGGTGCAACAAGGAGGTCAACATGCCATTACCCGTTCGCGACGTGGCGAATCGGCTGGGTCTGCTCGATGAGGAGCTGATACCCTACGGGGAGTACAAAGCCAAAGTCCGCCTCAGTGCTCTACAACGCCTTGCATCCCACCCTCCAGGCAAACTGATCGTGGTGACCGCCATCACACCCACCCCCGCTGGAGAGGGCAAAACCGTTACCACCATCGGGCTTGGAGACGCCCTGCGCGCTATCGTGGAGCGTGCCTCGGTGTGTATCCGCGAGCTGTCGTTGGGTCCCGTTTTCGGGGTGAAGGGCGGTGGCACGGGCGGCGGGCGTGCGCAGGCATATCCCGCGGAGGATATCAACCTGCATTTTACCGGCGACTCACATGCGGTGTCCGTTGCGCATAATCTGCTGTCGGCGCTGATCGAAGCCCATATCCACCATGGCAACGCGCTGAACTTCGATGCCCATGGCGTCTGGTGGAACCGCGTGTTAGACGTTCTCGACCGCTCCCTACGCAAATTGATCATCGGTTTGGGTGGCAAATCCAACGGCGTGCCGCGTGAGACTGGCTTTGAGATTACCCCAGCGTCCGAGATTATGGCTGTACTGTCGTTAAGCAGGGACCTGAGCGACTTGCGAAGGCGTCTTGGAAATATTGTGATAGGAATCACTTCTGATAACAAACCAATTACGGCAGAGCAACTCGGAGCCGCGGGGGCTATGACCGTGCTGTTGCGCGACGCCCTGATGCCAAACCTCGTGCAGACATTGGAGGGCACTCCTTGTTTCGTGCACGCAGGTCCTTTTGGCAATATCGCCACAGGATGCAATTCGGTGCTTGCGGACAGAATCGCCCTGCAGACCAGTGACTACGTGGTGACCGAAGCGGGATTTGGTTCCGACTTGGGCTTCGAGAAGTTCTGTCACATTGTGTCGCCGGTGCTGGGTAAAGCCCCGGATGTCGCGATAGTGGTCGTACGGTGCGTGCGTTGAAGGTGCATAGTGGCAGATTCAAGGTGGTCTCTAGCAAGCCTCTGCCTGTGGAACTGGACGAGGAGAACCTGCCTGCTTTGGAGCAGGGCGCGGCGAACCTGAAGGCGCATATCGACATCGTGCACCGGTTTGGTGTGCCCGTTGTGGTGTGTATCAATCGGTTCCCCAGTGACACACCTGCCGAGATCGACCTCGTTGGCAAGATCGCGCTGGAGGCAGGAGCGGAAGCGGTGGCGGTGTCTGAGAGTTTCCCGCGCGGTGCGGATGGAGGCAAGGCGCCGGCGGAGGCGGTGCGTGCGGTTTGCCGGGCGACCGACAATCATTTTCACCCTCTGTATGCTCCTGATGCTTCCTTGCAGGACAAGATAGAGGCGATAGCCACCCAGGTATACGGCGCAGGAGAGGTTCGCTATGAAGCGGGGGTGCGTTCTCGCCTGAAGCTGTACGAACGCTGGGGATTTCGCAGAATCCCTGTCTGTTTCGCCAAGACGCAGTTCTCGTTATCCGAATCTCAAGGGTGCTCCACGGGGGTTTACTCTGCCCATCACGGATGTTCAGCTCGCGTCGGGGCGAGGTTTGTGCGGGTCTTGTGTGGAGACATCATGACGATGCCCGGTTTGCCCGCCGAGCCTGCCGCCGTCAAGATGGACGTCGCCGAAAGCGGGCAGATAACGGGAGCGTCGTGGTGAACGGACGTTCTCAGCCGGGAGACACGATGGCGTCCACGATGCGGGTGAGGTCGTCCCAGTTATAGAAGTGGATTTCTATCGTGCCTTTGCCGTTGGAGTGGTGAATCTGCACCCGCGTGGCGAGAGCGGTGCGAAGTTGGTCTTCCAGCGCGAGCACGTGAGGGTCCGCAGGCAATGTTTCACGTGAAACATCAGCGGATGGCTGAGCCTCCTCCCGAACCGCCGCGCGCGCGGCGCGCTCCACCTCACGGACACTCCAGCCCGCTCGTACCGCCCTACGGTATATCTCTCCCCGCGCCGATGCTGGCGCCATGAGCAACGCACGCGCATGCCCTTCGGAAATCTTGCCCTGCCGCAGACCATCCAGAATCGCCTCCTCCAACGTCAACAGGCGCAGGGTGTTCGCCACAGCCGTCCGGCTCTTACCCACCCGGCGGGCAACCTCCTCCTGTGTCATGCCAAAACGCTCCATCAGCGCACGATACGCCATCGCCTCGTCTACGGCGTTGATGTCCTCCCGCTGAACGTTCTCCACGAGCGCAAGCTCCAACCGCTCTTCCTCTGTGACCTGCCTCACGATAGCGGGAACAGACGCCAACCCTGCTACCCGCGCCGCACGCCAACGCCTTTCCCCTGCTACCAGCTGATACCTGCCATCCGGCAAAGGCTGAACGATAACCGGCTGAAGCACCCCGTGCTCCCGAATGGATGCCGCTAGCTCCTCAATGCTATCGCGATCCATGTCCCGACGGGGCTGGTCGGGATTGGGCACGATGGCAGATAACGGTACCTCGGTAATGCCTTGCTCGGTCTCATCGCTCGCGCCAATCAGCGCAGAAAGCCCCTTACCCAACGCCTTGCGTGTCATGTTTCATCACCTCCAACGCAAACTGCCGATATGCCTCTGCCCCCCGTGACCGTGGGTCATATAATACCACGGGAAGCCCGAAACTGGGCGCCTCACTCAAGCGCACGTTGCGCGGAATCACTATCTGCGAAACCACCGCACCAAAGAAACCCCGCACCTCGTCCTCCACCTGCTGAGCCAACCGTAAACGCGGGTCCTTCATAGTCAAAACCACATGCGCGATGCGTAACGTGGGGTTCAAACGACGACGCACCAGATCCACAGTGCGCATCAACTGCGTGATCCCCTCTAGCGCGTAATACTCGCACTGTATCGGTACAATCGCTTTGTCACAGGCAGTCAAACAATTTACGGTGAGAAGCCCCAATGAAGGGGGCGTATCCAGGAAGAGATACTCATAGCGCGCTCGGATGGGCTCAAGCGCGTGCTTGAGCACCTGCTCGCGGCTGATGCGTGTCATCAACTCGATCTCCGCACCCGCCAGGTCCAGCGTGGAAGGTACAATATCCAGTCCCTCAATGGACGTGCGTAGAATAACCTCCTCCATCGGCAGGTCATCTACCAGCACCTGATAGATGCTATTCGTCAGCTTGCTCTTCTCAACCCCCACTCCGCTGGTGGCGTTGCCCTGCGGGTCCACATCAACCAGAAGCACCCGCTGGCCTGCTAAAGCAATCGCCGCCGCTACGTTCACCGCTGTGGTGGTTTTGCCCACCCCGCCTTTCTGGTTGACCACCGCGTAGACCACTCCCATTCACCCATCGCCTCCCTTGCCCTTGGGCTTCAACACCAAACAAAAGGATTCCTTCTGCGATTGACTTTTGATTGCGCTGTTGTTACACTGAAGGCAGGTGTTCAGGAGGTTAGGTCGCGGAGTGCAGGGCGAGACTAACGTTTTGTCCCAGATTATCGATATCCTGCGTCGACGGCGAAGATATGCAGTTGCCTGCTTCGCGTTCGTCGTGCTGGGCACTGCCGTGGTTACCTTCACCACGCACCCCATCTATCGCGCCAAAGCGGTGGTTCAAATCGAACAGCCGTCCGGATTTGTATTGCGAACAGATGTTTTTGGTGCTGGGTTGTCACGCATCGTTCCTCAAGAGCAGGCGGAGCTCACCGATACCTATCCCTTCAGGCTGCTGGTCGATTCCGTGGTCGGTATTGTGGAAAAGAACGGCTTATCTCTAGCACAATACTATCATACAGAAAAAATTAGAGCGTTTTTTGAGACAGAATTATGCCGGGTTCCGACAGTGGAAGTGGACGAATGCATCACAGCACGTGCCGCCCAGCTGGAAGGACGCAACCCCGCTACTCCCAAAGAGGAGGAGGACTTTGAGCAGGATATCCGCGCTCGGCTGATTGAGGACACAGGGTTGATTGAACTGTTTGCGGAGGCCAGGTCGCCCCGCCGCGCCCAGGACGCAGTCAACGCGGCGGCACTCGTGATGGTATGGCAGAACGAGCGACTGCGGAAGGAAGAAGCACGCAATACCGTGCGCTTCATCCGCAATCAGCTGGACGCACCGGGTGGAGTGAAGGCGCAACTGGCACAGATGGATGAAAAACTGGCAGAGTTCAAGCGAAAAATGCGATTTCTGGATGCCACCGAACAGGTGCGTGCCTTGATCCTGCAGATGGTGGAGATCAGCAACCGCCGCTGGCAGGGAAATCTGCGCTTGGCTGACCTGCGAACCCGGCTTGCTGAAATGCGCCGACGGCTGGGGCTGGAGCCCTCTACCGTCGTCTCACCCACTATCTACGAGAACCCCACGGTGCAGGAGATCAAGAAGCAACTGGTGTCCGCGGAAGCGGACCTGCTTGCCCTGCAGGCGCAATTCACCGACGAGCACCCGCGCGTTCAGTCTGCACAGGCACGGGTCGATTCCCTTCGGGAACGCCTGAGGCAGGAATCCCAGCGCATTGAAAGCGTCCAGCGTTTGCCTAACCCTGTTTACCAAGAGTTATACAAAAATATCGCCCTGCTTTCCGCCGACATCGTGGGACAGGAAGCGCAGATGAGCGCGTTGGAAAGTAGCCTGAACCGCGTTCGCCAGCAGATGGTAATGCTTCCTGAACTGGAAAAGCAGATGACCCAGCTTCTGCGCCAGCGTCAGGCCTTGGAGAAACGCTATCTCTTCTTGATGGAGCGACTGCAGGAGGCTGAACTGACCCAGGCGGTGAAGCTGGGCAATGCACGGGTGGTAGAACTGGCGCAACTGCCGGGCGAGCGTGTCAAACCTCGACGTATCCTGAATATGCTGATGGGCACTCTGCTGGGAGCGATACTGGCTATCGGTTTCGTACTCTTGCTGGAGCGGATGGACCGTCGCCTGCCGTCGGCGCAACATGCTACCGAGTGGCTGAATCTACCTCTGCTGGGTTTTATTCCCGCCGTGCGCAACGGTGACACTCTGCCCGTTCTGCAGGAGCCTGACGCGGTAGAGGCGTTCCGTCATCTGCGCACCGCCATCCGCTTCGCCGCGCTGGTTCGCCCCGTGCGCACACTCATGGTCACTTCGCCTCTGCCCGAAGACGGCAAAACCTTCGTCTCCAGACATCTCTCCATCAGCATGTCGCAGGCTGGACAGCGGGTGATACTGGTGGATGCTGACTTGCGTCAGCCCATGCAGAACCGCTTCGACGGTATACCGCTTTCTCCAGGGCTGACACAGGTGCTTCTGGGTGAGAGCGCGCTGGAGGGATGCATGCGCCCTACAGGGGTGGATAATCTGTGGTTGTTACCCGCCGGCGCCGCCCCGCCGAACCCAACGGAACTGCTGGAGAGTACTAGAATGAAGGAACTTCTTACACAGTTGCGCGAGAGGTTTGACGTGGTGGTGCTGGACGTGCCCCCGGTCGCTCTGTTCGCCGACGCGCGTCTGCTTGCGCTGGAGTGCGACGCCGTCATCCTCATTGTTCAGCCCGGCGCAACCTTGCGAGACGCCGCGCGCAACGCGGTGGAAACGATTCGCGCTGTGCCAGAAGTCAGACTGCTGGGTATCGTGGCGAACAGAGTGCCCATTCCTTCTGGCAGGAACAGACGTTACGATTTCGCAACAAGGAGGTAGAACCCGTGAAAGGGCTGATACTGAGCGGAGGGAAAGGCACCCGCCTGCGCCCCATCACCTATACCGGAGCGAAACAGCTGATCCCCATCGCCAACAAGCCAGTGCTCTTTTACGGCATCGAAGCGATCCGCGACGCCGGCATCACCCAGGTGGGCATCATCGTCGGTGACACGCGCGAGGAGATCATGCAGGCGGTCGGTGACGGCAGTCGATGGGGCATTCGCGTGACCTATATCCACCAGCCGGAGCCGCTCGGGCTGGCGCACGCGGTGAAAATCGCCCAGCATTTCCTGCAGGATGAGCCTTTTGTGATGTATCTGGGCGATAATCTGGTCAAGGAGGGGATTACGCCCTTCGTGCGCGAGTTTGAGCAGATGCGTCCGAACGCGCAGATTCTGCTGGCGCGTGTGCCCAACCCGCACGAGTTCGGTGTGGCGGTGCTAGAGGGCGACCGCGTGGTGCGCCTCATCGAGAAGCCCAAACAGCCACCGTCCGACCTCGCGCTGGTAGGTGTGTACATGTTCGACTCGCACATCTTCGAGGCGGTCAACGCCATTCGCCCTTCCGCGCGCGGCGAACTGGAGATCACCGATGCCATCCAGTATCTGATTGACCACGGCTATCAGGTGCGTTCTCATATCATCAGCGGCTGGTGGAAGGATACAGGCAACCTCGACGCCATTCTCGAGGCGAACCGCATCCTGTTGGAGGATATCGAGCGGGACGTTCGCGCCGAGGTGGACGAGCGGTCGAAACTGCATGGACGGGTGTCCATTGGGGAGGGAACGCGCGTGGTGAACAGCGTGATACGCGGACCTGTTATCATCGGCACCAACTGCCTGATCGAGAACGCCTACATCGGTCCGTTCACTTCCATTGCCGACAACGTACACATCGTTGCCAGCGAGGTGGAGCACAGTGTGATACTGGAGGGTTGCCGCATCCTACACATCGGCTCGCGCATGGAGGACAGCCTGCTGGGACGAGGCGTTACCGTCTGTCGGGACGAGGGCAAACCGCGCGCCGTCCGGCTAATGCTGGGAGACAACAGTCAGGTTAACCTGCTGTGAAGACGTGGCGGTTCACCACGCGCTGGTTGCTCGGTTCGCAGTTCGTCGCCCGCCTGCTGGGGCTGGTGAACAATGTCCTGCTGGCGCGACTGCTTGCTCCTGCCGCGTTCGGGGACTTCACGCAGGCGATGGCATACGCTGGTGCTCTGGTTCCCCTCGCTGATATGGGGGTCTCGGCGGTGATCACCCGGCACACCGCGCGCCGCGCTCGTTCCATCGCCGTTCTGCAGACTGCTCTTGGGTTGCGGGTGGTGCAGAGCGTTCTCCTCTGGGCGACGGTCGCCTCAAGCGCATGGCTGGTGCATGACCTGCGCCGTCTGCGGGTTGCTCTCTTGCTGGCGGGGACGTACTGGGCGCTGGCTTGCGTTCAGCAGTTACTGGCGGGCATAGCGCGGGCGCGGGTGATGGCGCACATCGAGGCGCGAGCGGTGTTGATAGAACGGGTGGCTACCGTCCTGCTGGCTGTACTGGGAGCGGTATGGTTCGGCGTGACGGGTGCGCTAGTGGGCGTGGTGGTGGGGGGGGTGCTCGCGCTGGTGTACCTGCTTTGCCGTCTGGCTTTGCCGCGGGGGCGGATGCACTGGTCTGCGTGGAAGCGTCTGCTGGCGATTGGCGCGCCGCTGATGGTTGCAGATGTCTGCCATGGTTTGATCATGCGGCTGGATATCCTCGCGGTTGGTATGCGGTATGGAGCACAGCATGTGGGCTGGTACGGCAGTGTGAGCCCCCTGCTGTGGGCGGGGGTTCTGGTACCGGGCTCGATGGCTTTGGCGCTGGTGCCTGCCTTTGCCCCTCAACAAGGCGGTGATTCTTCGGGAGGCAGGCGCGTGCTGGGCTGGATGCTGGGGACTGCGACTCTGATGGCACTGGCGCTGAGCGCAGGTGCAGGGTTCTGGGTCGGTGTGCTCTACGGACATGCCTACGCGCCCGCCGTGGAGGTGTTGCGCTGGCTGGCGTGGGGTCTAGTGCCCGCCGCGGTGGTTGCGTGGGGCAATGCTGTGCTGTTGATTCAGCATCGCACAGCGTGGGTTGGAGCGGTGGCTGTGGGTGGGATGGCCTGTCTTGCGCTATGCCTGTGGTGGTGGCTTCCTGCTCACGGCTTGATAGGCGCGGCGGGCGCACAGGTGACGGCGCAGTGTCTGATGGCGACCGCGTTGTGGCTGTTGGCGCGGCGGAGTTCGGTGAAACTTCATCCCTTTTCATCGGTCATATAACTTGGAAATCGCGTCGACGGTGGGGAGGGCAATGTGAGGGCTTTTTTGCATTGCAGAGCGAAACTGCTGTTGTTCGGCTGTTTACCGTTTTGGATTCTGTTAGGGGTTGCTGGCTGGTGGGGCTACCGGTGGCTACACAAACCGCCGCCTCCTCCGCGCCTGGTAGAGGTCTCACGCGGCGATGTGGAGATCATCGTCGCCGAGTCGGGCGTATTGGAGCCTCTACGCAAGGTGGAGGTCAAAAGCAAGATCGCCGGACGCATCCTGCGCCTGGACGTCGAGGCGGGCGACGTGGTGCGTGTGGGGCAACTCATTGCGCAGATTGACCCCGTAGAGGTGGAGGCAAGTCTGCGTCAACAGGAGGCGCAGTTACGCGCCGCGGTCGCCCGGCTGGAGCAGGCGAAACTGCTCAGCGGATACCAGCGCTACGATACGTCCGCGCAGATTGAACAGGCGCGCAACGCCGTGCGCACCGCCGAAATCCGCCACCAGCAAGCCTTGCGCGAGGCGCAGACCCAACCCGAAGTCACCCAATCCGCGCTGGAGCAGGCGGAGAGCAGTTACCAGTCGGCAGTGGACAATCTGAACCTGCTGGTGAAGGTTACCCATCCGCAACTGCGCACCGACACTCAGTCGGCGGTAGAGGAGGCGCGTGCCCAGCGCGACGATGCCCGGCGCCAGCTGGAGCGACAGAAGCAGCTTCTGGCAAAAGGGTTCGTGTCCCAGCGGGAGGTGGACCTTGCCCAGACGCAGTTAACCGCTGCCGAGGCACGTCTGCAACAGGCGGAGCAACGCCTGCAGACTCTGGAGGAGCAGATGCGTCTCCAACGGGCGGAGGCGGAATCGCGCGTCAAGCAGGCGAAGGCGGCGCTGGACCAGGCGCGCGCTCAAGCGAAGCGCGACGAGATGCGGCAGAAAGAGGTGGAGGCGACGCGCGCCGCGCTGGAGGATGCCCGCTTGCGGCTGAAGCTGGCGGAGGCGAACCGTGTGCAGATGCCTGTGCGTCTGAAGGAGGTTCAGCAGGCGCAGGCGACGGTGGAGCAGTTGCAGAGCGCACTGAAAGAGGCACGCACCCGCCTGGCGGATACGACCATTCGTGCCCCGATGAGCGGTGTGGTCACCCAGCGGTATATCGAATCGGGCGAGCTGGTGACCTCCGGCGTAGCGACCTTCTCGTCGGGAATGCCGTTGGTGCAGATCGCCGACCTGTCCCGGATGCGCATCAAACTGCAGGTGAACGAGGTGGACATCGGCAAGGTGAAGGTGGGGCAGAGGGTAGAGATTCGCCTCGATGCCCTGCCTGATGAGGTTTTTGAAGGTACCGTGCGCAAGGTCGCGCCTGCTTCGGTGGCACAACAGGGTGCGCTCGGTGGGGCGGTCATCAAGTTTCCGGTAGAGGTGGAGATCGCCAAGCCCGATCCGCGTATGAAGCCCGGCATGAGCGCGAAGTGTCGCATCATTGTAGAGCGGCGGCGAAATGTTCTGCGTCTGCCCCGCGAGGCACTGCAGTTTGTGAACGCCAGCACGGCGAAGATCAACGTGGTGCACCGCGAGGTAGTGAACGGCAAGACGGTAGACCGGAACGAGACGCGTACGGTCAAAACGGGCTTGCGTGGTGACGCCTTCGTGGAGATTGTAGAGGGGCTTAAAGAGGGCGAGAAGGTGCGTCCTCAGCCGTTTCAAGGTCCCAAGCGCCCCAGCAGTTCGAGATGAACATCAGCGCGTCGAGCGGCGAGGAACGGGAGGAGCGCCGATGAGCCTGATAGACTCCTTGATAACCGCGCTGGCTAATCTGCGTCGGCATAAACTGCGCTCCCTATTGACCATGCTGGGCGTTATCATCGGGGTGGCGGCGGTCATCCTGATGGTGGCGCTGGTGGAGGGGGCGCGCTCCAAAGTGGTGGAGGAGTTCCGTCGGCTCGGCTCCAATCTGATCATCATCGTGTACGACCCTTCCCTGCGCAAGCGGGGCGAGACGCCGGGCACCCTTGAAGGGTTGCGCATGGAGGACGTCGAGGCTATCCTGCGAGAGTGTCCTAGCATCAAGATGGTCAGCGCGGAGCTGGAAGCCGGTTCCCAGAAGGCACGCTACGGCGGCGAGGAGCTGGACGTGGTCATCGACGGCTGTCAGCCCGAGTATCTGTACCTGCGCAACCTGCAGATAGAGCGAGGGCGGTTTATCACGCAGGAAGACCTGGACAGCTGGGCGAAGGTGTGTGCCATCGGCAAGGAGGTACAGCGTCGTCTTTTGGGCAACCGCGACCCCATTGGGGAGAGCATCGAGATCGCCGGGGTGTCGGTCACCGTCGTGGGGGTGATGGCGGAGAAGGGAAAGACCTTCGGGCAGGACTGGGACAAACGGGTGTTTGTGCCCATCACCTCTTTGCAGAAGCGGTTTATCGGGGTGGACATTGTGGGCGTCATTTTCGCTCAGCCGCATGACCCCGAACGCACCACAGAGGCAATGGACGAGGTCTGGCAATTGCTGATGCGCCGCCACAACAACCAGCCCTACTTTCGGGTAGACAGCCAGGAGCGATTGCTCTCGTCCATCGGGCGGGTGTTGAGCATCTTCGGGTTGGTGGTAGGCGCGATTGCGGGCTTGTCTCTGTTGGTCGGAGGCATCGGCATCATGAACATTATGCTGGTGACCGTAGCGGAGCGCACGCGGGAGATCGGCATCCGCAAGGCGGTCGGCGCGCGCAACCGCGACATCCTGCTCCAGTTCTTGATCGAGTCGATGACCCTTTCGGGGATGGGAGGTATCATCGGCATTTTGCTGGGATGGGGCACAAGCGTGTTGGTCGGCTGGGCTACTCAGCAGGCAAAGCTGTTCGGTGGGGAAGGGTTAACCACTCATCTGCCCCTGTGGGCGGCGACGGCGGGCTTTGTGTTTTCGGCAGCGGTGGGTATCTTTTTCGGCATCTACCCTGCGTGGCGAGCCTCGCGATTGAACCCCATCGAGGCACTGCGCTACGAGTAGGCTATCCTTTCAGCTCCTTCAGCGCAAGGCGTGCCAGCCCCTCCGCCGGCGAGGTGTGCGGCAAGATGATCTGCGCTTTGGGGAACTCTGCCAGCACTCGCTCGCGCAGGGGGGCGAGCACCCACTCCCCTGCCCGAAAGACGCTCCCGCCCAGCACCACGGGGAACGGCTCTTCCGGGGTGAACAGCTTGCGCGCTACCACCACGACGTCCGTGCCCAACGTTTCGCCCGCTTCGCGTAAAATGCGCCGGGCTACCTCGTCTCCCGCCTCCGCACATTGGCTGACCCGAACGGCAAACCCTGCCAACACGTGGCGGGGAAGGGCCTCTCGGTACATCCGATGCGTGATTTCGTGAGCGCGCCTCAGCCCGAAGTAGTCCACCATCTGCTCGATGAGCGCGGTTGGCTCGCCGCGTCCGTCTACTGCCCGAACCACTGCCCGCAGGGCGCGGATGGCGATGTCGGTAGCACTGCCTTCGTCGCCTAACAGCATTCCCCAGCCGCCCACGCCCGCATGACGCTCCTCACCGCGCCAGCCCACGGTGCTAGAACCTGTGCCCGCTACCACACCGATGCCATACGGCTCCAGCACACCCCCCGCCGCCAGCACTGCCCGATGTTCGGGCGCCCCCCGCCACTCGGCATGGGGAAAAGCCAGCTTAACCAGATGGCGAATGGAGGTAATGTCCGGAAGCATCACCGAATAGAGCCGCACAACCTGCGTGCCGTCTGCCTGTTCTGCCAGCTGAGAGAGCACTTCTGCCACCGACCGCTGGCACTCCTCCACCGAGACGAAATTGAGGTTGACCCCTCCACTGCGGGCACGCGCCACCACCGTACCCGCCTCGTCGAGCACCACGCCCTCGGTCTTGGTACCGCCGCCGTCGAGGCCCGCGACCAGCAACTCAGTGTCCCTCCATCTGCGACAGAGACGCGCCCCAGGGGGACAACGGGTTGCCGTTGGTGTCTCTCTGTACCAAGATCACGCTGGCAGGCACGTCGCCCACGTGTCCGTCCGCAAACAGCATGTTGATGGTGCTTCCGTGCCGGGTGCGTAACCCACGATAATCCCCCCATTTGCCATTGGGCGAATAGATGGCAAGCCTCTGCACGTAACGGGCATCCTTGTGGCTTCGGTTATCCGGCGTGTCGAAGCCCAGAAACAGTGCCTGTTGCCCATCGGGAATGTCAGGCACGGGGTGGGTGTTCAATCCATCGGCGGCGCTATCGGCGATGACCGCTAGCTGAGAGCCGCTGGCGGGTAGCCTGCTCGGACGCAGCCCGGAAGCGGGCAGAAAGAAGCCATAGGACACATGCTTGCGCGAGTCAGAATCGGGGTCGATGTAGGGCGGCTCCTCTTTGGCAGGGTCCGCCGGGCAGTAGAACCGCTTGGCGTCCAAATACCCACCGATAAGCATGGGCCAGGTGACTAGTTTGTTCTCTCTCTGCTTATCACGGTAGTACGCCAGTGGCAGGGTATCATCCCAGTCCAACATATAGGTGCGCAGTGCGCTGGAGATCTCGCGCATGTTGCTGAGGCAGCTGGCGTTTAATGACCGCCGACGCAGGTCTAAATAGCCGGGTATCAGGATGGCTAGCACCACCGCCGCGATGCCGATGACCCATAGCCTTTCACGCAAACTCGGTGCCTGTTTCTGCTGTTCCTCCTCCAACTGTTACCTCCGCCAGTGGGTTTCTGCCTCTCCTATGATAACCTGCAGAATAGGTGTTTGTCAATCTGACCAAGCCTGAGTGGACGGAGGCGTTTAGCAGTCGGGGCTAACGCCGTTGGATTTGGCAGAGGCGAGCGTATCGTCCATGTCATTGCGTTGGGAAGGCTTCGCAGACACTGCACCTGTTGTCTTGCTCGTAGGAAGAAGAGGATATCATGAAGAAAATGACAACGAAGATCGAAAGACGGCAACGAGGGGATAGAATAGGCACCCGCTCGCACCTGGTGCCTCACTGAGTCGGGTTCGAGCCCTACACGTGCCGTTGTGAGTTCTGGTAACCTGGAGAATGCTATAGTGAAGCACAACGAAGCCCGGTACTCCGCTGACCTACAGTGGCACGTCTGTGGCACAGAACGCTTTGGAACGTGCCGGTCGAGGATGTACTGTCGGCACTACAGTCGTCGCCGAACGGTCTTACTACAGAGGTCGCTGTGGAGCGCCTCGAACGTCTCGGACCGAACATACTGGGCGAACGCAAGCGGTCCGTACGGGGACACTGTTGTTACGCCAGTTTACCAGCCCTATTATCTTGTTGCTCATCGCTGCGGCATTGTTGTCCTTTGTGCTGCATGACTCCACGGATGCTTTTATCATCTTGGGGATTGTCGTGGTCAGCGGGCTACTCGGCTTTTGGCAAGAGCGCGGCGCCGCGACCGCGGTCGAGAAGCTGTTGGCGGCGGTGGCAGTACAAACCACTGTGTTGCGCGATGGATAGCCCATGCTGATTACAGTGGACCAGTTGGTGCCTGGCGATGTCGCGATACTTACTGCGGGCGCTCGGATTCCCGCGGATTGCCTACTGCTCGATAGCCAGGACCTGTTCGTTGACGAGGCTGTGCTGACTGGTGAGAGCTTCCCGGTGGAGAAGAGTACCGGCATCGTGCCTGCCGAGGCACCTCTCGCTCGGCGCAGCAACGTGCTTTTCCAAGGAACACACGTCGTGAGCGGCAAGGGACGGGCTGTGGTCGTACGTACGGGACGCGCCACCAAGTTCGGAGCGATAGCCGAACGCCTGCGTCTGCATCCTGCGGAAACGGAGTTCGAACATGGCGTGCGCCGCTTTGGCTATCTGTTAATGGAGGTCACGCTGTTGCTCGTGATCGCCCTGTTCGCCTTCGATGTTTATCTTCAGCGGCCGGTGCTGGACTCGTTCCTATTTGCGCTAGCGCTTGCGGTAGGGCTTACGCCCCAACTTTTGCCTGCCATTATCAGTGTGAACCTAGCACATGGCGCGCGCCGCATGGCGGCGAAGCAAGTGATCGTTAAGCGGCTATCCGCAATTGAGAATTTCGGCAGCATGAACGTGTTGTGCTCCGACAAGACTGGGACGCTTACCGAGGGCCGGGTGCGAGTTCTCTCTGCCTTCGACGCGGAGGGACGCGAAAGCGCACAAGTGCTCTTTTACGCCTTCTTGAACGCCAGTTACCAGACGGCGTTCCCCAATCCGATCGATGAGGCGATTCGCGTCCATCGCGTCTTTGCCATCGACGGCTGGGAGAAGCTGGGCGAAGTACCCTATGATTTCTCACGTAAGCGCCTGAGCGTGTTGGTTAAACACGAGGGACAGGTGCTTTTGATCACCAAAGGCGCCCTGCAGAGTGTGCTCGATGTCTCCACCCTCGCACAGCAAAGTGACGGCACCCAGGTCCCCATCGCAGAGGTACGCGCCACCGTCGAGCGTCATTACGAAGCACTCAGCGCTCAAGGGCACCGGACGATCGGCGTGGCGGTCCGCGAGATGGACGGGCTTGGCACGGTCGACCGCAACGCCGAACGTGCTTTGACCTTTTTGGGCATCATCGTTCTGGCCGATCCGCCCAAGCCTGGGGTCGCGGCGACCATCGAACGGCTGACCCGACTGGGTGTGCGGCTCAAAGTAATTACCGGCGACAACGTCCTAGTGGCTACCCATATTGCCAGCCAAGTCGGATTAGCCGAGCCGCGCGTGCTGACTGGCACAGCGCTGCACGCTTTAAGCGACGAGGCGCTGCCGATGGCAGCGCAGGAGACGGATATCTTCGCGGAAGTAGAGCCTAATCAGAAGGAGCGAATCATTCGCGCTCTACGCAAGGCTGGGCATGTGGTGGGGTACATGGGCGATGGGATCAACGACGCTTCCGCGCTTCACGCGGCTGACGTCTCTATCTCGGTGCAGGGGGCGGTGGATGTCGCCAAGGAGGCAGCCGATATCGTGCTGCTCGAACCCGACCTGGCGGTTCTAGAGGCAGGAGTGGTCGAAGGGCGATGTACCTTCGCCAATACGCTTAAGTACGTGTTCATGGCAACCAGTGCCAACTTTGGCAATATGTTCAGCATGGCAGACGCCTCGCTCTTGCTTCCCTTTCTACCGCTTCTGCCAAAGCAGGTTCTACTGACCAATCTGCTGACTGATATGCAGGAGATGGCGATCGCATCCGATCGCGTCGATGCCGACTGGATCGAACGTCCGCACCGCTGGGATATTGCCTTCATTCGCCGCTTCATGCTCACGTTTGGGCTCGTCAGTTCCGTAGTTCGACTACCTGACGTTTGCTGTGCTCCTCGGGTTATTGCATGCGGGCCCACCCGAGTTTCGGACCGGATGGTTCGTCGAGTCTGTGGTGTCGGCAACGCTGATCGTATTGGTGGTGTGCACGCGAGGGTTCTTTCTCCGCAGCCGTCCAGGGCATGTCCTGCTCATCATGACGCTCTGTGTGGTGGCGGCGACACTGGCGATTCCGTATACGTTGCTTGCTACGCCCTTTGGCTTCGTTCCGTTGCCGCCAGTTTTCCTCGCGCTGATGGGACTGATCGTGCTCGGTTACATGGCAAGTGCCGAACTGGCGAAACGATGGTTCTACCGGCATCCGCTCGGCAGGTTTACGAACCGGTAGACCTCTCGGATGGCTTTTACATGCTAATAGAT
>PSLZ01000040.1:0-27748 GCA_040289885.1 Armatimonadota bacterium
CCGAACACCCCTCCCCGCCCGCGGGGAGGGGTGTTCGGCTCACCAGGAGGTTCGCCCGCCAGGGGCGTGGGGTGAGGGGGCAAAGGATTCTCTACTACAGGCGCGTATTGAGTGCTAAACTGCCCAACGCTGACAGGAGGTTCCCATGTCTCAACCCGACATCTGCAAGCGGTTTATGCTCTCCTTCTGGTGTGCACCGCCGCCCGAAGAGACCACTCTGGCACGCTATCGCGAAATTGCCGAGTGCGGCTTCAACGTGGTGCTGCCACCATGTGGTGGGTGGAGCACAGACCTCAATCGCCAGATTCTGGATCTCTGTCAGAAGACCGGCTTGAAAGCCATCATCGGGGATGGCAGGGTGCTGGCAAAACAGCCAGACGACCCCGATTTCACCCGCAACCTCGACACGGTGCTGGCAGACTACGCCGGACACCCCGCTCTGGCAGGCTACTTCCTGATGGACGAACCCAGCGCTTCCGCCTTTGCCCTGCCCGGTGCGGTGAACCGATACCTTCTGCAGAAGCACCCAAAGCTCCTGCCATACATCAACCTCTTCCCCAACTACGCCAACGAACAGCAGTTAGGTACCAAAACCTACGACGAGCACATCGCCCGCTATATTCGGGAGGTACAACCTGCGCTGGTCAGCTGGGACCACTATGCGCTGTTCGAAAACGGCGAACGCGACCTCTACTTCGAGAATCTGGAAGTGGTACGCCGGCACTGCCTGCAGGCAAACCTGCCCTTCGTGCAGATCGTGTTGAGCGTGCCGCACGGTTCCTACCGCGACCCCGATGAAGCCGACCTACGCTGGCAGGCATACACCACGTTGGCTTATGGGGCGAAGGGCATCCTCTGGTTCACCTACTGGACGCCGCCCTTTGACCCCCAGTGGCGCTCCCGCAACGCCATCATCAACGAGAAGGGTATGCCCTCCGCGAAATACACCATCCTGAAGCACCTGCACGCGTGCGTTCGTGCTGTTGCCCCTGTGCAGATGCGCCTGCGCAGTGTGGCAGTGTACCACACACCGCCCATCCCAAGGGGCGCAAGCGGGCTGGATGATCGGTCACCGGTGGCGGAGTGCGAATCTCCTGAGGTGCTATTGGGCTGGCTACGAGACGGGCGCCACAGGCACTATCTGTGGTTGGTGAATCGCTCGTTTCGCGAGAGCAGGCGTGCGGAGCTTCGGCTTCGCGTCGTAGTGGGCGAGGTCGGCGAGGTCAGTCAGTTCGATGGGCAGACACGCCCCGCCCCGTACGACGTCTTGCGGCGCACCCTGCACACCGACCTTCAGCCCGGGGAAGGCAAGCTGTTCGCGCTGAGGTAACAGCAAACCAGTGCCTGCGGTATAATCATCTTAGCAAGTGGTGTGGAGGCAGGCATGGAAGCATTTCTTGGGTTGTCGGCAGAATGTGTGGGGCTGTCGCCGGCGATGTGCGACGATGTGGCTTTTATCGACCACCTGCTGGGCGAGGTACTGCAGAGGCAAGAGGGAGAAAAGCTTCTGCACATCGCCCGCCAGCTGTATGAAGAACCCGACACGGCAGACCCACGCACTCTGATGGAGCGTATTCCCGAACTGAACGACCCGCTTTTCGTGCATCGGCTCCTGCGGGCGTATGCGGTGTTGTTCCAGCTGCTGAACATCGTCGAGCAGAAGGAGATTGTGCGCGTCAACCGGGAACGGCAGGTGCAGGCGACGGGTGTGCCCCGCCCCGAGTCGATCCGCGAGGCGATACAGCGATTGAAAGAGAGCGGAATGACCGCCGAAGCGATGCAGAACCTGCTGTATCGGCTCGACATCCGCCCGACCATCACCGCGCACCCCACCGAGGCGCGCCGCCGCTCGGTTCTGGACAAGCTTTACCGAATTGCGAACCACCTGGCGGAGCGCTCCCTGCCTCCAAGCGTGCCCCGTCTGGACCTGCCTCTCAACACCATGGGCAAGGCGGAAGAGGAGAGCCGTCGCACCTTGATCGCCCTTTGGCAGACCGACGAGTTTGGCTCCTCGGCGGTTACCCCTCAGGACGAGGTGCGCAACGCTCTCTACTTCTTCCAGCACACCATCGTGGAGGTGGTGCCCTGGCTAGTAGATGACCTGCGCGCCGCGCTGAAGGAGGCGTACCCGGGCGTGGCTTTCGAGATACCGCCCTTTATCCGCTTCCACTCGTGGGTGGGTGGCGACCGCGACGGCAACCCCAATGTCACGCCAGAGGTAACCTGGTGGACCCTGCTGATGCACAAGCGACTGATTCTGCACCACTACTTGCGCCGTGTTCGCGAACTGCGCCGCGAGCTCACCCAAAGCACCCGGCTCGTGCCCGCCAGTGAGGCGCTGTTGTTCGCGCTGGAGGAGGACCGGGAGCAGATCGCGCTACCGGCGCATGTCCTACGTCGCCATGCTCGCGAACCCTACGCACTCAAGCTCTGCTACATTGAGGTGCGCCTGAAAGCCACCCTGCAACACCTGGGTGCGCTGACCGACTTCCACGCTGAGGGGCCTTCCTTCGTCGCGCAGTTCCCCGCATACCAGGACAGTCGCGAGCTGATAGCCGACCTGTCGCTTCTGCAACAAAGCCTGCGCGAGAACCGGGCGGGTGCGCTGGCGGACGAAGGCGCTCTGGCGAATCTGGTCACGCAGGCACATATCTTCGGCTTTCATCTGGCAACACTGGATATCCGCCAGCATAGCGACGAGCACGCCAAAGCGGTGGACGAGATGCTGGCGTTCGCACAGGCCCTGCCTTCTGGCAAGCGCTATTCCGACCTGCCCGAGGAGGAAAAGGTTCGCCTATTGACACGCGAGTTGTGCAGTGCCCGCCCGCTTCTGCCACGCGAGTGGGGCGGCTCGGAGCACACGCAGTCGGTGCTGCAGGTCTTCGAGGTAGTCAAGCATGCCCTACGCTATATCTCCTCGCAGTCGGTGCGGGCGTACGTGATTTCCATGACGCACGGTATCAGCGACGTGCTGGAGGTTCTGCTCCTAGCGAAAGAGGCGGGGCTGGTACGCTGGCGCGATGGGCAGATGGAAAGCGACATCGAGGTGGTGCCGCTGTTTGAGACCATTCGTGACCTTAGCACCTGCCACACGCTGATGAAACAGCTGTTCGCCAATCGCGCCTACCGACATCACCTGCAGGCTCGGGGCAATTTTCAGGAGATCATGCTGGGCTACTCCGACAGCAGTAAGGATGGCGGCTATCTGGCAGCCAACTGGTGGCTCCACGAGACACAGGCGCGACTGGCACAAACCTGCCAGCGGGCAGGGGTGGATTTTCGCCTCTTCCATGGGCGAGGTGGAACCGTCGGGCGCGGGGGCGGACGGGCAAACCAGGCGATCCTCTCCCAGCCACCCGGCAGTATGAACGGGCGAATCCGCTTCACCGAACAAGGCGAGGTGGTCTCCTTCCGCTATGGTCTCGCGCCAATTGCACACCGCCATCTGGAGCAGATCGCCAATGCGGTTCTACTCGCCACCGCCGGACAAAGCCGCAAACGCATCCCGAGCGAGTGGCAATCGGTATTAACCCGTCTGGCGCAACGCTCTCTGCAGGTGTATCGCGCGCTGGTGTATGAGGACGCCGACTTCTGGACCTTCTACACGCAAGCGACGCCTATTTCGCATATCAGCCGTTTGCCCATTGCCTCGCGTCCGATGTTTCGACCGCATGGGGACGTGGTGGGGCTCGAGAGCCTCCGGGCGATTCCGTGGGTGTTCGCCTGGGTGCAGAGCCGATATGTGATTCCGGGCTGGTACGGGGTGGGCAGTGCACTGGAATGGTTCGGTTCACAGTCGGCGGAAAACGTGGAACTACTGCAGAAGATGTACCGACGGTGGTCCTTCTTCCGCATGGTGATCGATAACGCCCAGCTGGAGCTGGTGCGTGCCTACCTGCCCACGGCTAAACTGTATGCCTCGCGCGTTCAGCCGAACGAAGTGGGACCGCGTTTGCACGCGCTCATCGAGCAGGAGTATCAGCGCACGGTGGAGTGGGTGCTACGGGTAACAGGGCACAAAGAGCTGATGCAGAACGCACCCGTCGTTCGCCGCACGGTGAACTTGCGCAACCCAGCGGTCATCCCTCTGAGCAAACTGCAACTCGCCCTGCTAGCCCTCTGGGACAAACAGGCGGTGCGCGAGGAGCAGGGGGCTTGGCATGATGCCATCCTGCTCAGTATCGCGGGCATCGCGGCTGCGATGCAGAGCACGGGTTAGCACCAGAAAAACGCGGCGCCGAAAACGGCGCCGCCATCTGCAGGTCTATGAGGTATCTTGTCGCAAGCCCGTTTACTGGGTTGGTGTCTCGGCGGGTTTGGTCTTAGCAGGTTTGCTCTTGGGGTCACCGGGCAGGGTTCCCGCCTTGAGCTCGTCCCCGTTGGACACGCCATCCTTGTCCGAGTCGAGCTTCTCGACAGATTTCAGAATCTCCGCGGTCAAATCCTTCGTCTTCTTCTCCTGCAACGCCTTCTGCAGGTCCTTACCGTAGACGTTCAGTTCCTTGCCCTTGACATGGCAGATGGTGCACTTTGCCTTCGCCAACGCACTGTCCTTGGGGGCAGGATAGGTCTTGTTGAACACCACAAGGTACTTGGGAGTGGCAAGTGCGGTGACCATCAGTCCCACAGCCAGCACACTGCTCCACAGCAATCTGGATTTCATTTCATGCATCCTCCTTCGCTCGGATGAATATCCATCTATATTATATTACAGATTTACGTGGCTACATAGACCGAACACATTTTTTCCCATTTTCTTGCGCTGTCTATCGCTGGGGGTTCCGTTTGTTAGACAGTGCAGGAGAAGCGGATGTTTCGGCAATGTTGTGCACGACAGAGGTTTCCCTGCGGTGAACAGCGAATAAAGCAATAATAAGCTACGGGAGAGTGAGGCGGTTATCGCCCTGAAACTTATAGACATGAGAGGCAGAGTCATGCAAGTGCAGTATCGTGACATGGAAGGTTCGCTTCCCCCGGCGGTACGCGACTACATCGAGAAGAAGATCGCCAAGTTGGAGCGCCACTTCAAAAACTTCCGCACCGCGACGGTGGTTCACGAAGAGATTCGCGGCAGACACACAGTGGAGATGACTCTGAACGGCGATGGGGTTATCCTGCGTGCGGAAGAGAGCACCAACGACCTGCGTGCCACCGTGGACCGCGTGATCGACAAACTGGAGACCCAGCTGGCACGTTTCAAGGGCAGGCGGTTCCGTTCGCTGGCGAAGCGCGAACGTGAGGACATGCTCCATGCCGAGGAGGAGATTACGCTCATGCTGGAGGCGGAGGGTGAGGAGGCTTCCGGCGAACCCGACGAGGAGACACCTGCGTTCCGCATCGCCCGAATCAAGCGATTTACCCTCAAGCCGTCTACGCTGGAGGAGGCAGCGATGGAGATGCAGTTGCTCCAGCATGACTTCCATGTGTTCCTCGATATGGAGACGCAGAACGTGCAGGTGCTCTACCGCCGCAAGGATGGAACCTACGGACTGTTGATCGCTGAAGAGTAGATACGCACCCCTCTTCCACCGCACTGGTGGGAGAGGGACCCCTTACGAGCTCAAAAGGATCGTTTCCCGCTCAAACAGCCGTGTAGCTATCTGCAAAGTAATCGCCGCGATCGCGCACGAGACGAGCAGGGAGAACAGAACGAACTGTATATCCACAATGCCGGTTAGCACCTGCTTGATGATAATGGCACTGTTGAGTACCGGCACTACGGAAAGCCAGATGGCGGACTCTGTGCGCACGAACATCGACGCTACCGCGGGCAGAACGACCAGCGAGCTGAGCGGGATCAGGTAGGTCTGCGCCTCCTTCTGGTTGCGGGCGAAAGTGGAGATGATGATCAGCGTGGCAGAGTAGAACACCGCCAGCGGGAGCAGGGTGATCAACAACGTGCCCACCGCCTGCGCCGAGATGCTGAACCGGCTCGCCTGCTCCATAAAGACGCGCGAACTGGTGGGCAGGGCGAACGCCACCAACATTCCCAGCATCGCGAAGATAGCCGCTATCAAGCACACTACCGCCACTGTCAGAAACTTGCCCCACACGATCTGCCGGCGCGAAGCAGGCGTCGCTAACAGCGTCTCGATGGTGCCGCGCTCCTTCTCGCCTGCCACCAGGTCAAAAGCGGGCGATACCGCTCCGAAAAACGCCGATAGCACAATCACGTACGGCAGAAAGATGCTCAGGATGAGGTTGCCGACAGGGTTCTCGGTCTGCAGAGCCTGCGTGCGCACGGCGATCGGCTGGACAAACTCCGCGCCCATGAACCGGCGGGCAAGCCGCTGTTGCAACCACTGAGCGTTCAGTGCGTCGGTCAGTGCCTTCAGACGGGTGACGGCATCGCGCGAGGTATCGTTCAAGGGGTCAAACAGCACCACCATCTGCGCCGTGCCCTCGTTGCGGACCTTCTGGTCAAACTGCTCGTCAAGCAGGACCGCCGCTTTGACCTGCCGGTTCCTCAACAGAGCCTCCGCCTGCGGACGCCCCTCCACCCGACGCACGACGAAGCTTTCCCGCTCCATCGCGCTGATCAACTCCCGCCCTCCTGCAGGAGCCACGACGGCGATGGGGAGCACCTGCTTCTGCGCCGACTCCTGCCTCTGCTGGACGGCGACGCCAATGCCCCACAGCAGTAAGGGCGTAATGAGCAGGGGCGAGATGACGGTGGAAAAGAGCACACGCCGGTCGCGCAGTACCTCGCGCAGTTCCTTCCAGAAGACGATGACAGTACGGTTCATGAGCCTTCCCTCTCCTTTTCCCCGATGAGGTTGAGGAAGACGAGTTCGAGCGCACGCTCGCCCGTGCGCGCACGCAGTTCGTCCAACGTGCCGATGGTCACGATACGCCCTCGGTGAATCACAGCGATGCGGTCACACAAGCGTTCAGCTTCGCTCATGATGTGGGTGGAGAAAAGGATGGTATGTCCGCGCTGGCGGCTGTCCTCGATAAACTGCATGATGGTGCGCGAGGTCACCACGTCCAGCCCCGCCGTCGGCTCGTCCAGAAACATCACCGGCGGCTGATGGATGATACTGCGGGCAATGCCCACCCGTTGTTTCTGCCCCGTGGAGAGCCTGTCGCACCGTCCGTCGATGAAATCCTGCATCTGCAGGGTCTGCACCAGCTCGTCTATGCGCCGACGTAGTGCACCGCCCGACATGCCGTAGAGCGCGCCAAAGTAGTACAGCACCTCCCGTGCGGTCAGGCGACCGTACAGCGCGGTAGAGCCGGTGAGATAGCCGATATGCTGGCGCACGTGCTGTGGTTGCGTGCGGATATCGTAACCGGCGACGGTAGCGGAGCCAGCGGAGGGAGCAAGGAGCGTGCCCAGCACGCGCAGGAGGGTGGTCTTGCCCGCGCCGTTGACTCCCAGAATGCCGAACACCTCGCCGGGGCGCGCTTCGAAACTGACCTCGTCCAGCGCAAGTACCGCACTCCGCTTGCGGTCGGCGAAGAGTTTGCTCAGTCCATCTGCTACAACCATCGGTTTTGCCCCTGTTCGTTTCGCAAATAGAAGACACGCGAACGGGCGGGATTGTTTCAATCTTGGTTAAGAGGATGTACCCGACGCGCAAGCCTCGCCCGATTGGAAACGGTCATGCTCAGCTCTGTCTTCTCTGGTGGAACCATTGTGCTACCCGGCGGATGGCGTGGGCAGTCTCCTCCAGGTCGGTATCCGTGTACGCCTCGTTCACCGGTAAGACGAGACAGGTGTCCAGTATCATCTCCGCGAAGGGACACAGCCTCTGCATATAGAAGCGCGAGGTATAGGCATGGGTTCCCCGCTCGAACGCCGAGTGATGGGTGAATATTGGGTACTCGTAGACGCACTGCCCGATGTAGTGTGCACTCACGGGCAGTCCTTCGGCACGCAATGCCTCGGCAAAGGTGTCTACGTCCGTGCCCAGCGATTCGGAGACCACCCTCAGCATATAGAACCACCACGACGGCTCACAGCCCGGCGTCGGCTGGGGCAGGGTGATACCCGGCACCCCGTGCAGTCGTTCGCTCAACGCCTCACACCATCGCCTCCGCCGGGCGACGATACCCTCCAGCTTCTCCAGCTGAGCCACTGCCACCGCCCCCTGCAGTTCCGTCATGCGATAGTTGTTGGCGAGGAAAGTGGGGTTGCGCAAGGTCACGCCCGGCTCACGGTTGTAGCCCTTGTCCACCGCCAGCCGAAGCCGCTGGGCGAGCCGCTCGTTACGGGTGATCGCGATTCCGCCGTCGCCGCAGGAGATGTGCTTGAACTCGTTCAGGCTGAAACAGCCGATGTCGCCAATGGTGCCGATGGGCTCGCCCCGGTAGCGACAGCCGAACGCCTGGGCACAGTCCTCAATCAGCCACAGGTTGTTCCGACGACAGATGTCACCCAGAGCCTGCAGATCACAAGCGTTGCCCCATAGGTGTACTGCGATTACGGCACGCGTGTGCGGGGTGATGCGCGCCTCTACCGACTCCGGCAGTAGGGTGTAGGAGTGAGGATGCAGGTCGGCAAAGACGGGCACTGCCTCTTGATACAGGATGGGTATCACCGTGCCCATGTCGATAATCGGGGAGGTAATGACCTCGTCCCCGGGCGAGATACCCACTGCGATCAGCGCGGCGTGAATGGCGGCAGTCCCGCTACTGCACGCCACCGCATAGGGCACGCCGTTCATCTCGGCGAACCGTTGTTCCAGCGTCTTGACCTTTTTACCGTGCGCATAGAACAGACTGCCCTGCTCCAGCGCCTCGCGCAGTTGCTGAAGCTCCTCCTCACCGTAGCGCTTTTCTCGCCCGAACGGGGTGCGCTTCGCCGGTTCACCGCCGGCAACGGCGGGCAGGTCAGCAGGTGTCGGGTCGGACATGGTTCATCCCTCCCTTGGATTCGCCCTGTGGCGCAGGCGCAGGGTATGCTCGCCGTGCAGATCCAGTGTCACCGCGATCATCGGCCTGCCCCAGCGTAGGGTGGAGATGCCTTCGTACGTGAACCCTTCCCCTGCGCTCACCTCCACGTTCTGGGCGGTGAACAGCAGAGTCGCCTCTTGCAAGGGCACCTCGCTTCGCAAGCGTAGCGTGAGCGTATCGCCCTCCGCACGGTAGACACACCACTGCACGCGCCGACGGGCACGCTCCCACTCGTTGATTCGACGCGCCGTCCACCATTCCATGCCTCTCTGCCGAGCGGCATGCACCGCTTTCAAGATGGTCTCGGCGATGCCCGGCTTGGCGACATGGGCGGGGTGGAACAGCAGGTGCAGAACGCCGTGATGCCGTTCCACCGCCTGTAACAACGGCTCCAGCAGGGCGGAAGGGGCAAACACGTTCAGGTCCTGCGAATGGGTGGGCAGTTCCAGCACGTCGAGGAGCGTACCCCGGGGGTCCAGCGGAAAGTACGGGTGGCACGTGCCAAAGTTGAATCCCGCCTCCCCGGTCTTGGAGGGTCCCTTGGACTGGTCGACCTGAATCCCGCGTCGTGCGCACCACTCAAAGAACTCGGTATCTCCCTCCCAGCGCAGATAGTGGTTTTTGTTGGTGATGGGCGGGTTGCCACCAAATAGCCGTTTCAGCGTCCGCCATTGCTCGTGGAACGCGCCTTCGTTCCAGAGGGTGTCCTCTTCCACGGCGTCGAAGTGCAGAGCCAGCTCGTGCCCCTCAGCGCGGATGCGCTCGATGAGCTCCATCGGGTAGCCGGGTGGAATCACGCACCAGGTGGAATGGATGCCCGTCTTGCGCAGGACTTCCAGCATCTTCCTCGCTAGGGCGGGGGCGTTGCCATCGGTATCATGCGACAGGTGAGCGAGCGCGGGCAGATTGCGCGGATACAGCCACAGGATGGGAAGCGTTACCCCCTGCGACTGGGCAAGCACCAGAATCGCCCGAAGCACCATCTCGCGCCAGATGTCGGCAATCGGATGCAAGAACGCGCTGAAGCCGGGCACGCCGTCCACAGGCTGGCGGTCAAACCACCAGTCCAGCACCGCTCCATCACTGCTTTTGAGCATGTCGTCACAGATGGGCGCGGTGCCGTCCGGTGCGGAAACGCCGTCGCGCGTGACCGCCATCCCCTGCTGGATGCGCACCACCGTGCCCGTCACATCTGGCGCGATGAGCAGACACTGCCCCTGTCCCCGGCTCCGGTGCACGACGCCCGCTCGGGGTGTCTCGCGCTGGTGCGCGTCTAGGAGCCACGCCAGCACTGTAGCGTCCTTCGACCGCACCGGCACGCCGTTGAAAAAGTGCAGGGCAATAGGCACATGCACCAGCATGGGATGGTCGGTGCTCGCCGCCTGCAGATACCCCTCTCCTAGCGTACCGATGCTGGAACCCCAGCCCGAGAAGGTGGACGGCTCCTCCTCCACGCCGAACAGCGCGGGAACACCAGCCGTGCCTCCGATCGCCAGCCATGCACCCCCCGCCTCTACCCAGCGCGCCACCGCCTCCTGAGTGGGGTCGGGCAAAGGGGTGTCGCCGACCGTCACCAGCAGACGCAGGGCAGGAAGCGCAGATTCAATCTCGTGCACCTTGAGCGGGGCGTAGCAGATACCCGCGTGGGAGAGGATTTCGTGGATATAGGAGGCGTAGCTAACCGTGCGCGCGGTGTTGCGTGCGCGCGGCGGAAGGTCACAAACGCCCAGTGGAGAGGCAAGCCCAACAGAATCGCCCATCGTCATCTCCTGATTCGGTAGATGTCCGCCCCACAGCTGGCGTAGAGCGTGCCATCACGTGCCACCGCCACGTTGGAAACGCCCGCTGGCAGTTCCGCCACCGGCACCGCCTTGCCCCTGCCCATGTCTATCTGCACCACCGTGCGACCACTGCCATAGTAGGCTTTGCCGTCGCCCAGCCCCACGATGCGGCTACCTACACGCGGCGCCTCCGAAGGGACCGCAACGAACTTGCGCGCCACCGTGTCAAACAGATGCAGGCGACCGTCCACCGACAGCGCAAGCCTCCTGGTGCTGGCGTCCAGCCAGAAGGTGCGCACGCCAGAAGCCTTTTCGAACTCCTGTCGGAAGACCACCGCTTTTGTGTTTTTGTCCATCACGCCGAACCGCGCCCATTCGCCCTTCTTGTTGGGCAAGCCGTTCGCACCCAGCGACGTACCGACATAGATAAACTTCTCATCCACCGCCAGTCCTTCTACCGCCTGCTCGCCCAGTGGGTTTTCTACCAGCTCGGTCGCCCCGGTGGCGGGGTCGGTAATCGCTACTGCGCCCCCGTACACGCCGTACCGCGCCATCCAGCCTGAATACAGCTTGCCGTCGGGGGCAACCAGCACCCCTGCGGTTGGACGGATGTAGCCCCTCTCGCCCACGCTGGCGATCACGCGCGGATTGACGTTGTTCCACTGGTCCCATGGCGAGTCGGGGTCGTAGCGAACGATGTCACCGCCTGCATAAGCCACCGCGTATACCTTTCCGTTGTGGAAGGCGACATCGTAGACCTCACCGCCCGCGTTGCATATCGTGCGGGTGTTCACTACCTGTCGGCTCACAGTGTCCATCCCGAACAGCGTCTGCCCGAAGTGCGGTCCACCCCACAGTCTGCCCTTCTCATCCAGGCGCAAAAACAGCGTAGGGCGGGGAGCGGACTCCACCGGTATCGGCTTGAGGGTTATCTGCGTCTCGCCGGGCTTGAGCACGAAGTAGTCCTGCCCGCGCACGCCTAGCAGTTCGCCCTTCGGGGTAGCCGCGTAGATGCCCCCACCGCGCAGGTCCACCGAGACGAGCTTTTCCAGCGCTTTACTACCCTGCACGTAGCGATAGACAGTGTTCGCTTGGCGCAGGTAGAGGGTGTCATCGGTGGTCAGGTTCACGTCCACTGCCCAGTTACCGCCTTCGGGCAGAGGGAAGGGCGGCGGGATAGGCTCCAGCCTCTTGCCATCCAGTACCTGCGCGCCCGCGAGGAAATAGCCGTTCCACGAGACACCTCGACTGACGCCCTGCAGAGGGGGTGGTGCCTGCTCGAACTTTTTGGTAGCGGGGTCATAGATGAGATTCACGGGCTTCTCCATGCCGAAATTGCACAGGATGCGCCCGTCTGGCAGAGCGGACACATAGCGCAGATACAGGTTCGGTGGCGCGGGAGCACCGCAGTCCTCCACCGTGTAGGTGTTCAGGTCCAGCGCACCCAGCTTCGCGCCCGGATAGGTGCCCCCGTACACCCGCCCATCCTTGCCCAGCGCAAGGTTCCAGATGTAGCTTTCGCCCGGCAAGTCCGACGTCCGCACGAACTCCATCTTGCGTAGGTCGAACACCATGAACTTGCCGTCATAGAAGGTTCCCACCACCAGGCGGTCACCTGGCACCTGCAGAAGCGCCCACGAGCCGGAGCCTGCAGACGCACGAACCGCCCGAGCCGTATCCCGGCGAAAGTCGATGAAGATCAGCTCCATGCCGGCGGTTTCGTTCATGTTGGTGAGCACAAACCACTCCTTGCCGTCCGGCACGAGCACGTAACGTGCGGCAAGTACGTTCTTCGCCTGGCACGGTTGACCAAGCAGTTCCACTGGCGGCGCCGCGTAACCTGCGGTCGCTGTGAGGAACAAGCACACGAAGACCATCACGATTCCCCCCCGCAGAGCGTTTGGGTATCGGGTTCGCGACGGATGCAAAATGTCCTGCTTTCCGATCCTCCTGCCGAGAGCACGCTTACCCTGGTTACCCGCTGTCCTGTATAATATACACAAACACATCCCTGCGAGGAGGTCGCCATGAAGCTGTTTCTGGATACCGCCAACATCGAGGAGATTCGCACCGCGTGGAGCTGGGGCGCGATTGAGGGAGTGACCACCAACCCGTCGCTGGTTGCCAAAGAGGGACGCTCCTTCAAGGAGATCGTGCGGGAAATCTGCGAGATCGTGAACCCCGGCGACATCAGCGCGGAAGTGGTTAGTCTTGATGCAGAGGACATGATTCGGGAGGCGCACGAGGTCGCCAGCTGGCATCCCAATATCGTGGTCAAAATCCCCATGACCAAGGAGGGGATGAAGGCGGTGCAAACGCTGTCACGCGAGGGCATTCGCTGTAACGTGACGCTGGTATTCAGCCTGTCGCAGGCGTTTCTGGCGGCGAAGGCGGGTGCGTACTACATCAGCAACTTCGTCGGGCGTGTGGACGACATCAGTGGGGAAGGCATGAACGCCGTGCGCGATACCGTGAATATGATCAAGGAGTATGGCTTCAAGAGCCAGGTGTTGGTCGCCAGCGTGCGCCATCCCATGCATGTGGTCGAGGCGCTTCGGGCAGGCGCACATGCCTGCACTGTGCCCTTCAAGGTGCTGGAACAGCTCTATCAGCACCCGTTGACCGACATCGGCATTCAACGCTTTCTGGCGGATTGGGAGCGATCGGGCGCGAAGATTTTTGGGTAAGGAGCAGGCGATGCCGTATCCGCTGGAGTGGATAGAGGGTTGCGTGACCGCACCGAAAGGCTTTCGGGCGGCAGGGGTGCGCTGTGGTGTGAAGTCGCAGGGCAAGGACCTGGCGCTGATTGTGTCGGAGGTGCCCGCGACGGTCGCAGGCATGTTCACCACCAACCGTGCCGCGGCGCCCTGCGTGCGCTACTCGCGCCATGTGATCGAAGCGGGAACCGCGCGCGCCATCGTTGCCAACAGCGGTAACGCCAACGCCGCCACGGGCGAGGAGGGCTTCCTCGACAACGTGCGCATGGCGCAGAAGGTGGCGCAATGGCTGGAATGTCCGCCCGCACAGGTGGTCACCGCCAGCACGGGCGTCATCGGACACCGACTGCCCATCGAGAAGATAGAAGCCGGTATCGAGCGGGCGGTGCAGGAGCTTTCCGAATCGGGAGGTGTGGATTCCGCCTCTGCCATCATGACCACCGACACCGTGCCCAAAGCGGAGGCGGTCAGCCTGCACCTGCCCGAAGGGGAAGTGCGCATCGGCGGTATCGCCAAGGGAGCGGGCATGATCGCTCCCAACATGGCGACCATGCTCTGCTTCCTCACAACCGACGCCCTTATCTCCGCATCGGCTCTTCAGCAGGTGCTTCAAGACGCGGTAGAACGCTCGTTCCACTGCCTTACTATCGATTCCGATACCAGCACCAACGACATGGTGGTCATCCTCGCCAATGGGCAGTCGGGGGTGGATGTGCATCGTTACCTGGATGATTTCCAGCTGGCGCTGGAGACCCTGTGCCAACGCCTGGCACAGCGCATCGCCCGCGACGGAGAGGGTGCCACCAAGCTGGTGGAGATCGTGGTGCGGGGCGCACACACTTTTACCGATGCCCGCAAGATGGGCAAAACGGTGGCGGAGTCGCCTCTGGTCAAGACCGCCCTCTTCGGCAATGACCCCAACTGGGGGCGCATTCTGGCGGCGATGGGACGCAGTGGGGTGGATTTTGCCCCCGACCGTGCGCAGATCGCCCTGCAGGGCACGCTGGTCTACTCCGATGGGAAGCCCACCGCCTTCGACGCGCGAGCCCTGCACGAGCAGTTAAAAGCCGATACGGTGACCATCTCCATCGACTTGCAACAGGGCACCGAGCACGCCACCGTGTGGACCTGCGACTTCAGCTACGACTATGTGCGCATCAATGCGGAGTACCACACTTGATGCGCTCTGTCCATTAACGGGTATAGTACTGCCACACGCATTTCAGCTCCGCGCTCTTACCCGGCGCTAGCGAGAACTTCCAGACTATCTGGGTCAGTGGGTTCATCTCTCCGCCCACTTGTCCTGCGCTAGTCACAAAGGTGATCGGTTGCCCCATCACGCTCAGCTTGCTGACCTGCGCTTCCGGTGTGGTGCTCTGCACTTCTCCCAGCACGTGCCGCGTCACCTCCAGGTACACCGTCTTATCCGAGTAGTTGGTCAGGGTCAGAGTGCCTTCCACCTCCACCAGCGTGTCGTCGATGTGATTGATGGTCACCGATTTGGCGGTGCGCTTGAGTCCCCTATCCACCTTCTTAACGGGGATGTCCACCGCGGTGGCGATGGGGATGTCCAAGCTGCCCTTGGGCGGGGTGTAGGTCATGGTGTCCTGCGCCAACACGGTATCGCCTAGGAGCAGGAGCATGGGCGCGGTGGTGAACGGATGGCTGGTGGTGTTGGTCAGGCGCACTTTGTGAATCACCTTCGGTGCGGTGAGGGCGGACTGCAGTTCGCCTTGCCGGGGCTTTGGCAGGGGGTTGCCTGCGGGGGCGTTTTCAAAGGGTGAGACATACAGCGTGTACACATCCTTGTATTCCAGGCTGTACTCGGCGACAGGTAGCGCCATTCGCTCACCCTTACGCAGGGAAACGCCTTTCACCGTGAACACGAACAGGTCTTCGCTCTTGTCCGCCTCGGTTACCTCGGGGCCGGTATCCGGCACCGGCCCGCCACCGCCGTATCCTCCTGCCGATTCCGCCATCCGCGGAGCCTGCGTCATCAGCGCATGGGACAGCACGTCCCGTCCCTCGCGGAAGTGCGGCGAGAGCTGGGCGAGGGTCTGCTGTAACGCGAGGGGATCGAGCGTCCCTTTGTAGGCGAACGATGGCACACCGATGACCAACCCTACCTCTGCGTTCGTGAAATCGGTCAGCTCGTTAATCAACGATGCCTGCAGATGCAGGTTGGCACTGCTCTTGCCGTCCAACACCAGCCGATACTGTGGGATCCAGCGTACGCCCTTCTGCACATACATCATGCCGACGCGCGCGGTTTTCTGTGGCGGTCGGTTGCCCCATTGCAGATGCAGGGTCAACAGGTTGCGGAACTCCGTCTCGGCGGTCGAAGTGGCACACTCTCCCAGAAACACCACATCCAACACACGGTCGATGTTCATCGCGCGGGTGCCTTCGTCGGTTTTCAGGAGCAGGATGTTGCCTTTCTGGGGCAGTTTTATCGCCTGTGTTGGGCGGGCTGGTTGCCTCCAGCTCCTCCGACGAGCGGACGGGCACGCTCACGAGCGTGCCGCTGTACTTCGTGCCCGAAGCTTCGGTGATCTGCACCCGGGCGCCCACATTCGCCTCCAACATCTCGCGCAGGCTGAGTGCCGTGCGCTTCAGGGTCACCCTACGCTGTCCCGCTACGACCGCCTGCAGTTTCACCTGCGGGTTGGCGGAATACGCCCAGAACGTGCCCAGAATCGGCGCGGGCAGGTAGTCCAGCACCACGTTTCCCTGTACGCCTGTACGTTGGTGGGCACTTCGCCCTCGTGCAAGACGTAGGCGTGGCCGTCCTTGAATACCGTCAGCGCTTTGACCGGCATCTGCGCCAGCGCACCCTGAGGCTCGGTCGTTTGCGCAACCGCCTGCAGGCACAGCCATTGCCCCAATAGCGCCACAATCGCCATCCAGCCTTTCATCAGCCAACCTCCTAGAGCATTGTTTTCGCTATTTGGACGACGCCGGTGCATCAAGGGTTATCGATGTCACTGGATGGCGAACCTCCTGATGAGCCGTCCCCCCCTAACCCCCTGCGTCCCCTGGAGGGCGAACCTCCTGGTGAGCCATTACCCCCACCTCAACCCTCCCCGCGGGTGGGGAGGGGGCTTCGGCTCGGACAGAGCCTCGCCCTCCACTTTACGGTGCGGAGGTCTCCGAGCAGATAGGGCACGTACCTAACATCGCCGGCATCGAAGATGCCCTGAATCGCTAATCCCGCTCCCACCTTACCCGGACGGGCTCCATCGCGCGGCGGTACCACCACTCCGCGAAGGAGGCGTCCCGCGCGCCGGGCAGTATCACATAGCGCAGGCGTACCCCTGTCGTGCTTTGCGTGCTGAAGCCGATGCCACCCATCGCTTGGCTGTCCCAGTAGACGATAGAACCCGCCGGAGTCAGGGCAAGGCAGGCATGTGCCCATTGCGGCGCGTAGACGGCATACCAGCGCGGTTCCCTCGTGCGACCCATCACCCACTCTGCTTCCCCTTTGCCGTCCACGCGCGCTTTCACGCCGCCGCTGTCCTCGTAATCGCCCTGCTGGCGGTAGAAGGCTCTGCTATAGACGCCCTCGCTAGTGTTGGTCTCTATCTCAACGTCAAAGTACTGCGGATAGAAGGTATAGCGCTTCGTATATGTCACGCCTCCTGCCAGGGCACGCTTCACCTGCACAACGGTGCGCACCGGTCCGTGCGCTAGTACTTCCACCTGGGGTGGAGCAGTGCCCGTCTCTTCTACCCAGCCCGTGCGGGCAGACGAAAAGACCAGGTGCGTGATGAACGGCTCGCCGTAGAGAGAAGCAGTTAATTCGCCGTGAAGCGGGCGACGGTATCTATCGGGATGGACGGCGGCGATGTCGCGCGGCACACCCTCGCGCAGGTGCAGGCGATAGGTTTCGCCCGCAATACTGGGAGACCTGGCGTCCACACGCCACAGGGAGCACAGGGGAAGGACCTGCCCTGCCCGGCGCATCGCGTAAAGCACCACACGCCGGGTGGTGCCGGCGGGCAATCTGCCAGGAAGGATAAAGGCGATCTCCACCCGCCCCTCCTTCAAGCGATCACACTGCGCGGGCACCTCTTCGAACGAGCCTCCCGTTTCACCCTCCGCCAGATACACGCGCACCGACTCGGGGGCAAAAGGAAGCTTCTCCACCGTCAACACCACCACTTCATCCTCGCGTTCGACAGAGCCGGTATCCACCCGCAGTTCCCGCCGATAGTCCCATCGCCGGAGGTCGCGAGTCACCTCTACCATCTCACTGCGGGTGTTATTTAGCGTACAAATCTCTCGCGCGCTCGCAGGTAGGCTGGCAGTGGCGAGCAGAGGTCGCTTGCCATCGAGGCGCGAGGTCTCTACTGTTACCGTTACCCGTTTCTCACCGCGGGCGTTTACGCTCACTCTACCCTGCCAGAGGCTCTGTCCCTGTGGATTCCCGTTGGTAGACAGGCTCAGCCGGACGTGCTCGGCTGGGGCGTATCCCAGATTGCGCACCACGAGATTGACCGTTAACGGCTGTCCCTGCTTCACCCGCTTGTTCGGCAATCGCAGACGCAGGTCAACGTCGGGGCGGCGGACGTGTTTGCCGCACAAGATGTCAAAGGAGGAGCGGCTCTCCCAGCTGGTTCCAACGCTCAGCTCCAGCAACCCGTTTGCCGTCCATCCAAAGGACACCGGAGCACCCCGCCCCGGTATCCCGGAGGCGTAGATCAGCGTACGGCGTCGGTCCCATTGCCCCGTGACCTGCTGTAGGTCTATCCGCACTCGCCCGCTTTTGGCGTATGCCTCCAGTCGCAGGAGCTCGCTATCCACCCGGCGCAAGAACACCCACTCGGAGGGCGTCTCGCGGAACCAGAAGCCCTCGGCGCGCACGTTGGTCACCAATGTACCGTTCACCTGCAGGCGGCTCTGCGCGACACGGGGTCCCTTCACCCAGAAGCCGTACTGGGGCAGGGTTGCTGTGCCGTTTCTAGTCTTCAGCGCGTAAGGCTCCTTTCCGAAGTTGACCATCACCGTGGTGCTGTCGGCGAAGCGGGTGCGCTGCACCGCGCGGTCGGGCGTTAGGAACTCGTGGCTTAGCATCTCGTGCTGGGCGACGGCTTCGTGCAGTTTGGTGGTCAGGCGATAGGTGCGCACAAACGCCTGCCTGTCTTGGTGCCATGCCCCCTGCGGCTCCAGCCACATGAGCGGAATCGTCCCGTAGAGGATGTTGAACAGGTCTTTTCTGGTCATGTTTTCAGGATCAACCTGGAGCAGGAAATCGGAGGCGTCTCCCCAGTACCAGGTGGACACCACGCAATCGTGGAACACCAGCTCCCACAGCGGCACGCGATACTGATGACCGATGCCCCACTTTTCGTACTCGCTCCAGGGTGGCAGTTTGTTGCCCCAGGGGTCGGTAAAGGATTGCTCTTTGCTTTTGGGGCGAATGAGGTGCCCCGCGGGCCAGGCGAACTGATCGCTGCTCATCATGCCTTCGATATAGTCGAGAGAGGGCACGCCCCACCAGATACCATGCTCGCCTCCGACCACCAACCCTAGCGAGCGCACGTATGCCAGCAGTTCCTCCCCCTGGCGTCGTTTGTCGGTGCGAGTGAGCGGGTGGTTCGGGTCATAGCACTCGTAGAGCCCCTCCGCTGTGGTCACATCGATGAAGCGTGCGAGGAAAGGGTGTTTTGCCAGCACAGCGGGAATGACCTTCTTGGCGGTGCGCACCCACAGGGCAGGACAGCGTTTCATGTACTGCAGACCCTCCATCGTGCGCCAAGCGGTCATTCGTTCGCCGTCTGCCTTCAGCACCACGCTTGCTGGAACCAGGTCATGAATAGAGTCGATCTTGGCTTCACTATCCACGGGCAAGACGTCGGTGTAGTTGTCGTATTCGCTGGTAAGGTAGCCCGCTTGCACGGCTTGTTTCATCGCCTCTGGGGATGCCCTTCCGTGCAGGATGAGTTTGTCGATGCCTAGCGCCTTTGCCTGCTGTACGAACGAGGCGTAGTCCACTCCCCACACGCCCCACACATCGGCTGCGCCGAACAGTTTGTACAGGTTCGGGTTGCGCCGAGCCTTCTCGCGCAAGGTGACCAGCAAGCCCTGTGCCTTCGCGTGGTTGCGGTAGGCTTTGGCGAGCGCGACATACCCGCCCTGCGCGACAAAGTGGTACACCATCCGGCGCGGATAGGCGAATTGGCCCTTCTGGGGCCACCAGCCTATCTGCGGAGCCACCACCTCGCGCCCTCCAACGCGGTAGCGCTTGCACTCCAGGATGCCATCGTCGGCGGTGTCCACTATCAGCGCGTAACCAAAACCCTTTTGTAGGTCACAGACGCCGACCCACGGCATATCCAGCCTGTCCAGCACCCGCCAGCGGGCAGGGAAGGGCTGAAGGTCTAGCGGATACAGATGCCCGTTGCAGTAGTCGGCGATAGCCAGCGCGCCCTGTGGAGTGTCCAGCACCAGCGGCGCAAGGAACAGCAGACCGGAGAAAGGCGAACCGGGGGGCTGTGCTTCGGCGGTGATGCGCAGTTCGGGGGCTTTGGGAGGCACACACAGAGTCACGTCCAGCACACCTGTTTTGCCTCCCTCTAGGGGAAGGGCGGTTTGAAAGCGCACCCCGTCGGTAACCGCCTGCACGTGACGAACGGGAAATGCCTCTGTTTCGGGGTTCTTCCAGAGGTAGCCACACCGCTTGTCGAGCACCGAAAACTGTCCTTTGTCCGGCATGACGGTAACGCGAATGCTAGCGTTCTCGATGTACCACTGCCTGCCCGCTTGCACCACCCGGGTCTGTGCATCAACCGAACTCGCTATGCAACCGACAAGCAGGCACAGAACGCTCCGCTTCCACCCCATTACCATCGCTCCTTTCTGTGGAAGCATCCTCATCAATCATTCGACAGGACAGGGCAGGTTCCTGCTAGGAAGGCTTATCTTTGGAAGTAGAAAAGCGGTAATTTCCTCTTGCAAAACGGTGTCAGATGTTGTATTGTAATGAGTGTAAAACGCAACCAGCACGGATCGTCCGTGCACACAATGGAACCGCTAGTCGTCACGAGGCGGCGTTTCTGGCGAAACGTCGCTTCTTTTTCGGCTTCGGCTCAAAAACACGAAATGGGGGGTTGAACGGTTGATGACATCCACGCGATGGACCAAAGAGAGTATCGCCGAGGAGATTCGGCAGCTTGCGGAACAGGGAGAAGACCTGTCCTATTCTAATGTGGTGATTCACCATCTGTCGCTGATGCGTGCCGCCATGCGCTACTACGGCAGCTGGCGCGATGCGGTCAAAGCCGCTGGGATCGACTACGACGGCGTGCGCAAGTATCGCAGCTGGAACCGCCAGCGCATCATCGAGCGCATTCGCGAACTGTACGAGCAGGGCGAGGACCTTTCGTGGCGCAACGTCAGCACCAATCTGGACCCTCAGCTGGCTGCGGCGGCAACCAAACCCAAGCACTTCGGCTCGTGGCGCAAAGCGATTGAGGCGGCGGGTATCGACTATCAGGAGGTGCGCCGCTATCACCACTGGGACGAGGAGACCATCATCAAGCGCGTGCGCGAGCTGTATGAGCAGGGTGTGCCGTTGAACGCGAAGCATATAGAGGAGATCGACATCCCGCTCATCACCGCGGCGCGGCGGCGGTTCGAGTCGTGGGACAAAGCCCTGCAGGCAGCGGGGCTGGACTACAAGCAGATTGTCCTGCGCCGCCCGTTCCGACGACGCGCCCGCAGTTCGGAGCAGGCGGAAGACACCAGCAACGGTGAGAACGCCTAGCACACTGGCGCGGGGAGCGGTTGCGCCCTCGTAGCGTTGGCAGGGAGCAGGAAACGCGGAGCAAACTACCCCTACCGCTCGATGAGGAGCAGGCAAACCGCCCTCCCCGCTTTTTAAGAAGCGACGTGTCCGTTTGACAAGTTTTGCCGGTGCGTGTATACTATAGCGGATTTATCATCAGCGGAAGCGGACAGTGTTTGAAAGCCTAACGGAAAAACTGCAGAAGGTCTTTCGGCGGCTGAGCAACCAGGGCAAGGTCACCGAGCACGACGTGAATGAAGCCCTGCGTGAAGTGCGCATCGCTTTGCTGGAAGCGGATGTGCACTTCAAGGTGGTTAAGGATTTCATGGCGCGGGTGCGCGAACGCGCCATTGGGCAGGAGGTACTCGAAAGCCTCTCCGCCACCCAGCAGGTCATCAAGATCGTGCACGAGGAGCTGATCAACCTGCTCGGCGAGGGGGCAGAAGGTATCCGCTTCGCGTCCAAACCGCCCACCGTCATCCTGCTGTGCGGTCTGCAGGGGTCGGGCAAGACCACCACCGCTGCCAAACTGGGGCTGTGGCTTCGCAAGCAGGGTAGACGCCCTCTGCTGGTGGCGGCGGATGTGCATCGCCCGGCGGCGGTGCAACAGTTGAAGATACTGGGACAGAACCTGCAGATACCGGTCTTTGCCATCGACGACAGCAAGGATGCGGTGCGCATCGCCCATGAGTCCCTGCAGTACGCCGCCCAGCAGGGCAATGACGTGGTTATTTTGGACACCGCGGGCAGACTGCACATTGACAACGCGATGATGGACGAGGTCCGGCGCGTGAAGGAGGCTACCCAGCCCGACGAAATCCTGCTGGTGCTGGACGCTATGACCGGTCAGGACGCGGTGCGCGTTGCGGAGGAGTTCCACCGCCATCTGGAGGTAGACGGCTTCATCCTCACCAAGCTAGATGGCGACACGCGCGGCGGAGCCGCTATCTCCATCCGCGCGGTGGTGGGCAAGCCCATCAAGTTCGTCGGTATCGGCGAGAAGCCCGATGCGCTGGACGTGTTCCACCCCGATCGCATGGCGGGGCGCATCCTGGGCATGGGCGACGTGCTGACGCTGATTGAAAAGGCACAACAGACCTTCGACCAGAAACAGGCGGAGGAGCTCCAGCGCAAACTACGCCACAATCAGTTTGACCTGAACGACTTCCTGGTGCAGATGCGCCAGATGCAACAGATGGGACCGTTGGACCAGCTGCTGAAGATGATCCCCGGTCTAGGGGCGCAGTTTAAAGAGGTGCAGATTGACCCGAAAGAGTTAAAGCGGGTGGAGGCGATTATCCTGTCGATGACACCGGAGGAGCGTGCGAACCCGCACATCATCAACGCTAGTCGCAAACGGCGTATCGCGCGGGGGAGCGGCACCACGGTGCACGAGGTGAACGAGCTATTGGCACAGTTCGAGGAGATGCGCCACATGATCCGAGAGCTAAACGCCCTACAGTCCGGAGGAGGCAAAGGCAAGCGCAAGGTGCGCCTGCCTTTCTTCGGATAAAAAACGACAGAAAGGAGGGAGGTGGTTTGGCGGTCAGGATCCGACTCAAGCGCATGGGGGCGAAGAAACGCCCGTTCTACCGTCTGGTGGTGGCGCCGAGCACCGCGCCCCGCGATGGACGGTTCATTGAAACCATCGGTTACTACAATCCGTTGACCGATCCCGCTACCGTGCAGGTAGACGTGGAGAAGGCACTGTACTGGCTGGAACACGGCGCGCAACCGACCGATACGGCGAAGGACATCCTGCGCCAGGCTGGCGTGCTGGAAGCGTGGCAACAGCGCAAAGCGCAGCCAGCAGGGAGCACCACCGTGTCAGCCGAATCGTAAAAATACTTACTCACCAAAAACTCTATTCAGAGAGGGCTAAAGGAGTGGCTGAGGTGAAAGAACTGGTAGAGTATCTGGTCAAGGAACTCGTGGACGAGCCCGATCAGGTTCGCATTAACGAGGTTCCGGGTGAGGTGGCGACCACCTACGAAGTGCATGTCGCACCCAACGACGTCGGCAAGGTCATCGGCAAGCAGGGGCGCATCGCCAACGCCCTGCGCACCATCGCCAAAGCGGCCGCCATGAAGAACAAGCGCAAGATCTATCTGGAGATCATTGCGTAACACCACGTCAGCGCCATACGGTGCGGCAGGCAGAGCGTAGAGGTGAGGTATACTTTACATGGGGCACCTTTCCTGCCCCATGTAAAGGAGGGAGTAGTTCGTCATGAAAAAAGCCGAGCGCGACCGCTGGCGTACCGTCGGTTACATCTCCAAACCGCATGGACTGCAGGGGGAAGTCTGCGTCTACTCCCTAACCGATTTCCCGGAGCGCTTCGCCCGGGGAGCACGCCTCTCGCTCTCTCTACCCGATATGCCCCGTATCATCCTCAGTGTGCTCGAATCGCGCCCGTTCAAAGGGGGCTATCTGGTACGATTTGCGGAGATCACCACCGTCGAGGCCGCCAACCGCCTGCGCGGAGGCTACCTGCAAGTGCCCATCGAAGACCGGATGCCCCTGCCTGAGGATACTTACTACATCGACGACCTCATCGGGCTGGACGTGTTCACCGATACGGGCGAGTACCTGGGGCAGATCGAAGAGGTCATCCTGAACCCGGCGAACGACATCTATCGCGTCGGCGAGATACTGATCCCCGCCGTTTCCGAGTTCGTGCGTGAGATCGACCTCGTGGCGCGTCGGGTGACCATTCATCCCATCCCCGGCCTGCTTCCCGAGGACGAGTAATGCGCATCGATATCGTGACCATCTTCCCCGAGATGGTAGAGCCGGTCGTACAGTGCAGTATGCTGGTGCGCGGACAGCGGGCAGGCGTGCTCGAAATCCACACCGTCGACCTGCGCCAGTTCACGCATGACCGGCACCGCACCACCGACGATGCCCCCTTCGGCGGCGGCGCAGGGATGGTCATGAAACCGGAACCCTTCTTCGAGGCGGTGGAACACCTGCGGGAACAGGCAGGCTGGGTGCCCGCGCGCATCGTGGTCACTACCCCCCAGGGCAAACTGTTCCACCAACGGATGGCGGCAGAGTTCGCGCAAAGCCCGCACCTGATCCTGCTGTGTGGACACTATGAGGGTATCGACGAGCGCGTGTGCCAGTACCTGGCGACCGATGAGGTCTCTATCGGCGACTATGTGCTGACCGGTGGGGAACTGCCTGCGCTCGTCATCACCGATGCGGTGGCGCGACTGGTGCCCGGCGTGCTGGGCAACCCCGAATCCCTCCAGCAGGACAGCTTTGTAGACGGACTGCTCGCCCCGCCTCAGTACACCCGCCCCGCCGAGTATCGGGGCTACCGCGTGCCGGAGGTGCTGTTGTCGGGGCACCACGCCCAGATCGCCCGCTGGCGACGCTTGCAACAGCTCCTGCGCACGCGCCAACGCCGCCCCGACCTGTGGCAGAAGGTACAACTGACCGCCGAGGACCTGAAACTGCTCCGCGAGGCAGACACCGAGCCGAACGCCTCCTCCCCGCCCGCAGAAACGTCATGCTGAGCGAAACGAAGCATCTCGTTTGTGTCATGCTGATTGCCACCCCTCTTGTCATGCTGAGCGAAGCGAAGCATCTCGTGTTTCATCGCTTTTGTCATGCTGAACGGAGTGAAGCATCTCGTCCTTGAGATCCTTCGCTTGCGCTCAGGGTGACAAAAAACCGGAGGGCGAGGCAGACGCCGAGCCGAATACCCCTCCCCGCCCGCAGGACGGCACTCTTCCCGCACGTGTTCGCAGGGAAACCGTCCCTCGTCCACGAACAAAACCGTGTCAACCCTATCGTTCGGAGAGGAAACGGAGCATGCCATCCCTACAAACGTTACGACAACTCGTGCACGACGAAATCATCCAGCGCGGCGAGGAGGGTGCAGACACCACGGGATACCTTAAGCGGTGGCAGGAAGCAACCGACGCCGAATCCCTGTACCTCCTGTACCAGGAGCTGAGCGCGCTCCCGATCCGCGAAGACTTTCCCTACCACGAGCCAAGCGACCTGCCTGCCATTCATGCCGAGCGCGATGAGGGCGTGCGTCGCTTCCAGATGCTCATCTGCGAGGAGGACCTGCTGGACCGGGTATATGGCGCGTGGCTGGGGCGCGTGGCGGGATGCATGCTGGGCAAGCCCGTGGAGGGCTGGAGCCACGAACACATCCGGCAGTACCTGGAGGGTGCGCACGCCTATCCGTTAACCGACTACCTGCCCCCCGAAACACAAAGCCCGCCGGAGGGCGTGCCACAACCCTACACCTGGTGCACCAAAGGACACATCCGCGGCGGCGAACGCGATGATGATACCGACTACACCGTGCTTGCGCTCTACCTGTTCGAGAAACAGGGCGCCCACTTCAGCACGCGCGACGTCGGCAACGCCTGGCTACACCTGCTACCCGCTTACCAGACCTACACTGCCGAAAGGCAGGCATACATCAACCTGGTCAACGAACTACCGCTTGCGCAGGTTCCCCTCTACCTGAACCCTTACCGCGAGTGGATTGGGGCGCGAATCCGGGCGGACTTGTGGGGATATGTGGCGCCCGGCTTTCCCGAAAAGGCGGCGGAGTTCGCCTATCGGGACGCGGCGCTATCACACGTGAAAAACGGCATCTACGGTGAGATGTTCACTGCGGCGATGCTGGCTGCCGCCTTTGCCACGCAGGATGTGCTTCCAATCATCCGAGCTGGGGCGGCGGAGATACCTGCGCGCAGTCGCGAGGCGGAGATGATCCGCGATTGCCTGCAATGGCGAAAAGAATGTAGCGGATGGCAGGAAGCTTTCCAGCGCCTCTTGAATCGATATTACGGCAAGTACCATCCGGTGCACACGGTGAACAACGACGCCATCGTGCTCAACGCCCTGCTGTGGGGCTGGCCCGATTTCGAAAAGGTCATCACCATCGCCGTGATGCAAGGGATGGATACCGACTGCAACGGGGCGACGGCAGGCAGTATCTGGGGCGCGGCGTTCGGCGCGAAGGCACTGCCCGCCAAATGGGTGGAACCGTTGCAGGACAGGCTGACCAGCGCGGTCTTCAGGTTCGCCGCGAACCGCATCAGCGACCTGGCAAAGCGCACGCTGAAGCAGGCAACCAGGGTGTTAACTGGCTCTGGCTAATGGGGGTCGCCCCTGAAGCGTCATACCATTCTCCAACAAGGGAGGTGTCAGCCATGCACTTTGTGACGCTCGCCAAAGCGGTGCCCGGTCGGGCGAAGGAGCTGTTTGGCAGTGGGCTGTCGCAACTGCACAGCCTTGCCACCCAGCATGGCATCCAGATCCAGACGGCGATGATTACCTATGGGGAGTATGACCTGGTTGCCGTGTGGTCTGCGCCGGACCAGGCGACCGCCAACCGTTTCCTGCGCGCGGTGGCAGAGACCGGTCTGCTGGTGACCGATACCATGCTGGCTGTTCCCGCTGAGAGCTTCTGAGCGCACCACTCGTCCGCCCCTCTCCAGGTGGAGAGGGGCGCGTCCGCTACATCCGACACATGATGCCTGCCTTCTCACACTCTTCGCGCACCATCTGTTCGGTCTGTGCACGCAGTAACAGGTGCGACATCCCTCCCGCCTGCGTTCGGTAGCGGCGCAGAAGCGAGCAATATCGCTCTTCCAGTGCACTCCAGTAGTTGATTCTGCCCACCCAGATTTCGGTCACGCCTGCCTGCTTGGCGGTGCGCACGTACTGGCGAGTCTGTTCAGGGGTGTTCTCCACACCCGGCAGGAAAGGACACCACGCCCAGGTGGTTCGGATACCTGCTTTCAGCAGTCGGCGGGTCAACTCCACCCGTCCCGCCACCGCTGGCGCGTGGGGTTCGAAGACCCGTCGCACCGCTTCATCCACCGTGGGCACGGAGATATGTACCGACACATGTTCGAACCGCTTCAGCAGGTCGATATCGCGCACGAGCAGGGGCGAGCGGGTGAGGATGGTCACGCGGTTGGGGTAGAAGCTCAGTTCATACAGCACCCCCCGCGACACGCGGTAACGCTTCTCGATGGGTTGCCAGGCATCGGTGGCACTGCCGATGAGGATGTGAGAATCGCGAGGGAGGTCCAGCATCTCGCGGCGCACCACGTCGGGCGCGTTCACCTTCACTTGTACCCAGGTGCCCCAAGTCTGTGCGCCTTCCTGACCGCGTTTAGCGCGCAGGATAGGTACGTAGCAATAGCAACAGCCGAACCCGCACCCAACATAGGGGTTGATGGTCACCTCGGCGAACGAGGCGCGGGTACGGTGCAGAAGATGTCGGCAGCGTATCTCCTGAACCTGCATGGAGCGCAGGGTCACGTTTCAATCCTCACCCGCCCCGAAGGGCGGGGGCAACGAGCGACACGGCGGGATCGATCTGTCGTTAGAGGGTTTCAATCCTCATCCGCCCCGAAGGGCGGGGGCAACGCCGTACAACGGCACGAAATTCAACACTGCAGTCGAAAATCTACGCCCTTTTTCGCTTGCTTACCCCCGCTATCACCCCCTTTACCCTCATGATACACCCTTCCTACGCGCGTGTCAAGTATTCTGGCTTACATTTGGCTTCCAAAACCTCACGC
>PSLZ01000041.1:0-26440 GCA_040289885.1 Armatimonadota bacterium
CATTAGCCGATACAGTAGCCCTTGCTCCGTATCGTGCAATCTGCTCTGCACCGCGTTACGGTTCTCCGCTGAAAGGCTTTCCATCAAACGCCTATCCGCTTGGATCTTTTTCAGGGCGACCCAGCGGCGCACATAGGCGCGCAGCTGCGTCTCCTCATGGTCATCTGCGACGAGGGCAAGGATGCAGTTGCGGTAGGTACGGAAGGCGGAACCGTGGCGCTCCAGCAGGTCACGCACGAGCGGTTCGGTATCGCTCGCATGGCGCGTGCGGTCTGGGGAAAGCACTGCCAAGCGCAGGTTCGGCGAATCGGGCATGTCCTGCGACTGTCTGGGGAAGATCGTCACCTGCAGGTCGCTCCCTGCGTGCTGGCGCAGGCTCTGCTCGATGGCATGAGTGGTCTCCTCGCGTGACAGTGACGCCTCCCGTTCGGCGAGGATGCGGTTCAGGTTGGGTTCGGTCAGGAAGCGGTAGATGCCGTTTTCGGTATGGAGGTACCACAGATCCGTCTGCAGGCGTTGCAGGGTGTCCCCTACCAGAGCGGGCTGGATGTCGGGGTCTAGCACCGCTACGCGCAGATTCGTCAGGGTGACGCCCTGACGCTCGCCACCGCTGAAGGAGGCGAAGAAGATAGCAGTCGCCATCCCCTGTGCCAGATGGAGGCGTGCAATCTCCCCGCCCGCTGATTTGTCGATATGTGCGGCGCGTGCGTCCTTGCCTGCGATGTCCGCGACGATGACCCCCTCGTACTGATTGCCAATGTGCTTCAGCAGTTCGCTACGGATGCGTGCGTTGGCCAGGTTCAGGTGCGAGGGCTGAATGAGCGCCCCACCATGTTTACTGGCGGAGAGGTCCGCCACCACCTCGGCGAGCAGGCGCAGAACCCCTCGCGTGCGCTGGAAGGTGGAGAAGGTACTCCACTGTTCATATAAGATGTCGATCAGCTCGGGGTGGAAAGGGTAGGCGCGTTCCATGCGCTCGCGATAGGCGGGTTCGCGCACTTCGGGGGGCACATCCTCGCCCAGCCGCTGATACATCTGCCAATACGCCTCGGCGATAGGCGCCATCTCCGCCCGGTTGGGCGCGGTTTCGAACAGCCGACGCCGAATCACCTCGTACACCTCTTGCCCCTCCACGGGGGTGTAGATGGCTTCCACGCGTCCGAAAATGCGCTGGAGGTGGTTGAGCGCCCGCTCGCCCGCCTCGCCGTAGGGCGCACTGGAGGGCAGGGTCGCCACCAGCGTTGCGCGCCCCTGCACTTTCATCGACTCCGTCAGCTCGTGCAGGAAAGCCAGCATCTGCGACTCCCGTCTCTCGTCCAGCCTCACCAGACACTCCGTCAGCTCGTCCATCAGGATGAGCGTGGGTTCATCGCCCAGCAGTTCGTGCAGGCGGTCCCTGCCCGGTGCAGTCCATGCGGTGTCATGTGCCTGCACAACTTCGTACTTGCCAAGCTGGCGGGCAATGTCGCCCCATGGAGCAGTGGGGCCGAGGGCATCGAAGGCGGTGCCCACGAAAACCGCCACGCGCGGCGCAGGCGACATCTGCCTCAACGCCTCCAGCGTGCGCTCCAGCTCGGGCGAAACCTCTCCCATCAACCGCCCGGTCGCCTCCGGGTGGCACACCGCATGATAAAGGGCAATCAGGCTGTGCGTCTTACCACCGCCGAAGGGGGTCTGAATCTGGATCACCCCCTCGCCCGGATGGGTGCCCGTGAGCCGACCCAGCACCGTGAGTAGCACCTTCTGGAGTCCCGCTGTGGGACAGGTCTTAGCAAAGAAGGTGCGGGCATCGCGATACTCCTGTGGACCGCGCCCAGCCACCACATCCGACAAATCCGCCGCGAACACCGCCTCGTCGAACTGACCCTTGCGGATGTCCGCGTGGGGAACCATTACCTCACGCCATGCTTTCATCTCAAGCCTCCTCCAGCAAACTCAACTGCGAGAGCGACACAGAGCGATAGGCATTCAACAGCCCCTGCAGCACCTGTTTCTCTTTGTCTCCCGACGGAAGCACCTCGCTCATCGCCTGCACCACCTGCCAAAACATCTCATTCCCCCCGTAGGTCTGCGTGAGATGCTCCCGCAAGCGCGCCGTCTGGTTCGCGCTCCACAACCCGCATGCGCAGTGCAAGGCGTCCACCATCGTCTCGTACCGCTCGCGCTGCATAAACGCCTCATCCTGCATCCGCTCCTGCGGGGAACGCACGCGCACATATTCGCCCTCTTGATGCACCAGCCCGCCAGCACCCCAGTGTTCAGTCAGCTCCACGCCCGTGCCCATCGCCATCTTGCGCGCCTCGTCAAAAGGCACCCGCGCCGCGTTGTAAGCCCAACGCCACAGCAGGTAAAAGCGCGTCAAAGCGTCTACCCCGCTCAGGTTGGACGAGTGCAGGATACGCTGGAGGGCATACTCCGCCACCGCGCGCTGAACATACTCCAAGAGTTCTCGCACCGTGACCGGTTCACCAGAGAGCTTTTCCACGCGGGCGTACCTGCCGAAGGCTTCCACGGCCGGGCCGATCGCGCTCATGAAGAAGTCGGCCCCGCGGATGCCCTCGGCCCAGAACTGCTCGAGCTTCTGCCGCACCCGCGCCTCGATCTCGCGTCGCACCTTCGGGTACTCCCCGATCTCACTGCCGGTGCGCTTGCGGCAGACCATGTAAATGGACGAGGCCAGGGCGGCGGACTCTTGCGCTCGCAACCTGCTCACCATTTCCGTGTGGATGGGCCACGAGGCCGTAAGATATAGACCCGCATTGATTTGAGCGTTGATGATCGCTTCCCAAGCATCGGTCTTCGGATAAGCGAAAACTATGATGCTAATTCCATCCGGCTTGAGCACACGGCGGATTTCAAGGAATGCCTTGGTGAGCATTTCCTCAAACCACGCCTTGTCTTTCACGCTGTAGCGGTTCGGGTCCCAGTGCGCCATCTGCCCGATCTCCTGCGACTTTGGAGTGAGGGGCGTAGCGAAGAGATCAGGGTAGATGTTGCCAACCGTGCGCTTGAGCCAGACGTAGAAGAAATCGGAAAGATCAGCGTAAGGTACATTGATATAGTACGGCGGGTCGGTGAGCACGGCGTCGAAATAGTTGTCCGGCCAGGGAAGTGCGGTGGCGGAGCCGTGGAGGACCCTCACCCCCGGCCCCTCTCCCGCAGCTTCGGGAGAGGGAGGGGAAGTGATATCTGACACGTGTGAGAGCACATGGATTATACTGTCGAATTGCTCGTGCGCACCCCCCGAAGCAGCACTGAACGGGTTTGCTTCAACATAGTCCCACAGCATCGGCAGCGCCTGGCGTGTGAAGACATGTTTTATGTTTCCACGAGTATTTTCCCATTGGCAGAGCGTTGCGAAAAAGTCTGCGAGCCTGTCAATGGCCAGCGCCAGATACGTCGCCACGGCCCGGGCGAACTCGGGGTCGGCGCCCTGGCGGAGCATCTCGGCGTGGGCCCGGCGCACCTTCTCCGCGAACGTGATGAGCGCCAGCTTCTGCCGCGCGTTGAACAGATCGCCCCACCGGGTCAGCCCTTAGATCGGTACGTTGAAGACACCGCTCATCAGTGGCAATGACTCATCCGGCACGGGGTCCATGCCCCACTCGGCCCAGAGCGCCTGCCGCTTGCTCTCAAGTGCGGCCTACGCAGCCTGGTAGCACGCCACGTCCCGATCCGTCGCTACGCGGTAGGCCTTGCCTGTCTGGCCTGGCTTGTGCAGCACCACGGCCGTCATCCGCTGGCCGGCCTTGCCTTCGCGAAAGAGGCGGCGGGTGGTGTCGTCATCGATCGTCCCGCCGCAGAGCGGGCAGCGGACGTGCGCCCGAGCGACGGTGCCTTCATCCGGGTCGAAGGGGATCGCGCTGCCTTCCACAATGGCGAAGTCCACACGCTTTGCTGCGCGGTTTGGGATGAGCTGGAGCGCGACCTTCCTGGTGTCCTTCCTGGCCAGCCAGAGCTGGCGGAGGAGCGGGATCTCAGCACCGCAGGCGGGGTTCTGGCAGGGCAGCGTGCGCGCCCAGAGGTAGCCGACGGGGATGGCGCCGTCGGGGTCTTGGGGATAGAAGCGTTCCAGTTCCGTGCGTGCGGACTCCAGCACCCATCGCCCCCAGTGGCGGACGGCTTGCAGAAGTGGGCTTTCGGAGGTGGGCACCTCCAAGTCCAGGGATCGGGCGCCCAACGCGGTGGATGCCCCCCTCCTGACCTCCCTCGTGGACGGGGGAGGCACTGCGCCCGCGGGGAGGGTTTGGGTGGGAGAAGTGCCAAACTTTTGGGGATATTCCAGCACCGCCTTGAGGATCAGCACCGCCACCGGGTTGTAGTCCAGGGCGTAGGCCGCACAGCCCAGCCGCAGCGCCTCCAGCGGGATCGATCCGCCGCCGGCGAAGCAGTCGAGCACCTTCGGTGGGCGGCCGTCGAACGCTTCCCGGATCAACCGGCGCGCTTTCTCTAGAGCCGGGTGCGGATGCGGCCCGTGGTGATTGACGACCTCCCAGGGCGAGACCTCCGCCACCAGCCGCAGCAGCTCCTCCCGACGGGCGGGGTCGTCCGGTACGAGCGCGGCCAGGGCCGTCGCCCGCGAGGCCGCCAGCGGCCGGCGCGCCCATCAGATGTGGAGCGTCGAGATATGCCCGTGGCGGATGTTCTTGTCCCGCACCGATTCTTCCGACACCCTGCGGATAGGGAAGTCGGTTTCGATCAGGCGTGTCTGTTGGCCTCTTGTCTCTAATACCTTCGGCATCGTCTCTGCTTCCTCTGATATTGAGATTATACCTGCTGTCAACTATCCCACGGCTAAAGTAGGGGTACGGCATACCGTGCCCCTACAGGGCCGGTTGACGACGGCCCACCGTCCCGCAAGACGGTATACACGCCCGCATTGTACCACATCATGATGATGGAAGGGAGCGAACGCCGCCTCCTCACTCCCTTCTTGACGCCGTGCTGAACTCATTGGCCCTCTTTTGTTAGGTGGAGCATGTCGGTCACTCCTCTCCTGCTCGGTATTGCGTGTCGTTCCACTGGCGCACGATATAGCGCACCACTCCCCTTACCTCTTCTGCTTTCAGGGAGGCGGTAGGATTTGGCACCGTGTACAGGGTGGGGTGGGTGCGCGCGTTCTCCACGATGTAGAGCCAATATTCCTCGCCCAGCCGATGCGCCATCATCCACTCGTTGGGGGTGAGGGCGATGGCGCCTGATTGGGCGCGTGCCTTGACCTCGATGTAGCGCACCGAGCCGTCTTCGCCTTCCGAGCGGATGTCGTAGCCACAGTTCTGGTCAGAGACATCGATGGGGTGGCGTGCGTGTTGGCGCTCATACTCCATCGCGACTTGCATGCCGATGGCTTCGATATCGCGATCGGGGTACATCTCGTCCTGTGCGTGCTGTGTGGGTTCCACGCGCGCTACGCCCAGCACCTGAGGCTGGGTGGGCAGGAGACTGGTCTCGTGGCGGATCTGCTCCTCCAGCTCCTGCCTTCGCCGGCGCAGGTCTTCCAGTCGTTTTTGCTGGTTCTGCATTTCCGCTTCGGGCACTGGCTCGCCGCTCAGTTGCCGTGTATGGTACTCACTGAGTTTGGCTTGCACTTCCAGGAGCATCTGGTCCAGAGAGCGGATCCCGTATTTGCGTTTGATCTCTGCGAGGCGCATGCGTTCTTGGGTGATTTCATTGCGCAGGCTTTGGAGCGCGTGCTGTGTGACATATTCCAGCACGGCGTCGCTGTTGGGGCAGGGTGGGGCTGAGGGAGCCGTCTCTAACGGTTTCAGGTCCCACAGCACGGAGCTATTCACACAGCGCAGGGGGGTGGCCTCGTCGGGCTGGTAGACGGTGAGCAGTCGCTTAGTGGCGATGGTGTTGGTGCCGTCGCGCAGTTCCACCTGCACGAACCAGAGCCAGCCGTGCAGTTTGCCGGTGGGGTCGGTGAAGCGGGCGCCTTTGTGCAGATCGTCGTCTGCTGTTTTAAGCAGATGTTCGACGGCGGCTTCGAGCAGGGGGTGGGCTGGGGCGATGAATTCGGCTTGCTCGCGTCGGGCAAGCTCTTTGTCGAAGGCGATTTTGTGGTATTCGCTCCCCACGAGACCGTAGCGGTTTTGGAACTCAGGGGGCAAGTTGCGCCATTCGGCGGGCACGTGGGGGATGCGCCAGAGCCCCTTGCCTCTGGGCTCGATGGTGATGCCGAGCGCACGGCAGGTTCGCACGAAGAACTGCTCCACATATTCGGGCATGAGGCGTTGTTCGCGGGCGCGTCGCTCCTCGCCCAGCACGCGCGTGAGGTCGATATGTCGGGTAGCGAGTGCTTCCAGCGTGATGCGTCGGGCGCGATCGATGGCGGAGGAATCCGGCACCGCCTGGATCGCTGCGATAATTTCGTCCAGACTGCGCCTTTGCGCAATCGCCTCCACAATGAGGTCTTTGAGGCTCTTGCCCGGCAGAACCTCGTCGCCCGATCACATCGAACACGCGGTCGCTTCCGAGCGCCTCGCGAATGCGCTCCAGTTTCTCGAACAGGGCGCGGAACACCTTGCCCTCCACGGTGTCCCTCGCTACCAGATTGTAGATATGCACCTCCTTCTGCTGTCCATAGCGGTGGATGCGCCCCATGCGCTGTTCGAGACGCGTGGGGGTCCAGGGCAGGTCGTAGTTGACCATCAGCGAGCAGAACTGCAGGTTGATTCCTTCGCCACCTGCCTCGGTGGAGACCATAATTTGCGCGCGGTGGCGGAACTCGTGTTCGGCTTGGATGCGTTCATCGAGATTCATCGCTCCGTGCAGGGTGACCACCGAGTAGCCCCAAGCTTTGAGTTTCTCGGCGAGGTAATCCAGCGTATCTTTCGACTCGGTGAAGAGGAGCAGTTTCTCGCCGTTCGCGAGGAGTTTTTCGGATTGGATGGTCTCGCGCAGTTCGTGCAGTTTGGTCTCCACTTCGTTGCGTTCTGCTTGTTTGGCGAGGCGGATAAGCTCTTCGAGGGTGTTGATCTCCTCTTGGAGTTCGTCGCACGTTTCGGCGGCGGTCAGTCGCGCCACTAGATCGTCCTCGATCTGTGTCCGATCCTGCTCTTCGTAGTCTTCCAACTCCTCTTCATCGATGGGTTCCTCTGCCAGCCATCTGCCCAGTTTGAGCAGTTCTTCCAGTCGCTTTTTGCGTCGTTCCAGCGATTTGCGCACCGCCCGCACGCTGGAGGCGAGCCGTCGCTGAAGGATGAGCAGGGCGAACGCCACATTACGCTTCTCCTTGCCAAGAGCGCGGTTGTATTGTTGCTGCACATACTGCGTGACGGCGTTATACAGTCGCTTCTCATCGTCGCTGAGGGCGAAGGTTCGGGTGTGGACATAGCGCGGCGGGAAGAGGGGGCGTCCCTGATAGTCGCGCAGGTCTTCCTTTAGTCGCCTTAGGAACAGTGGGTTTTTGCCTTTGATGACCGAATCCTGCACCATGTCGACAGTGGCGAACAGGCCTGGCTCCAACAGATTGAGAAAGAGGCGAAAGTTCTCCTCATCGCCGCGGTGAGGGGTGGCGGTGAGGAATAGCAGGAAGCTGGCGTTGCGCGAGAGCACCTCACCGAAGCGGTAGCGTTTGGTTTTGTCTACCTTTTCGCCATAGCGGTACGCCGCCATTTTGTGCGCCTCGTCCACCACCACGAGGTCCCAGTGCGTCTCCGCCAGCGTGTTGAGTACATCTTCCTGCTTGGCAAAGTCCATGGAGGTGATGACTTGGGGCTGTTCCTGCCAGATACTGCGTCCCCAGCTGGCGTTCATCACCTGACGGTTCACCACCGTAAAGTGTTCCCCGAATCGCTCCTTCATCTCGCGTAGCCACTGCTCTTTCAAGTGTCCCGGGACCACGATCAGCACACGACGAACCAGCCCGCGATACTTGAGCTCCTTGATCAACAGTCCTGTCATAATGGTCTTGCCCGCTCCGGGGGCATCGGCGAGCAGGAAGCGGATGCGCGGATTCTTGAGGATGTGATGATACACGGCGTCGATCTGGTGGGGCAGGGAGTCTACCTGCGAGATGTTGACCGCCAGCAGAGGGTCGAACTGATGGGCAAGGCGGATACGATGCGCCTCGATCGCCAAGAAGAACCGTTCGGCATTACCAGTCAGGTCGTACGCAGGGGCCGAATAGACCTGCAGGTGTTCGAGGTCTGCCGTCGACAGGGTGCGTTCGTAGTACTGTTTGGTCTTCACGCCAATCGCGTCGATCTGAATGACCTCCCCGACGGATTGCACGCGAAGGATGCACACCGGCTCGGGGAAAAAGTCGGCTCGCACGATATCGTCTGGTTTAAGCATCACAACGAGCGCACCTCCCCCAACGGAGCATCAAATAGACATTCTTATACTATACCATGTTGTTGTCAGAGGACAACAGCACGTCAACGTACACAAACCCGTCTCGTTCCAGCACCTCGCCCGTGCGGATGGGGATGGGAGCGCGGAAGCAAGGGGCGGTGTGGCAGAAGGTGTGGAACTCGCCATTCTCGCCACAGGGGTCGGCGCAGGTGGGCAGTTCGCGCAGGAGACGCTCGTCGTACTCCCGCCCGACCAGCGACGCGGGAACTTGACGGGGGTCTACACAGGTGAGCAGAGCCCGCAGACCGCCGGTTAGCATGGCGCGTGCCAGCGTGTGCGTATCGTCCGTCCAGAGAGGAAATACTGGGCGGATGCCCGTGCCCGCTAACTGCTTTTCGCGGTAGGCGCGGATGTCCCGCAGGTATAGGTCACCGAAGGCGAAATGGGTAACCCCTACCTCGCGGGCGCGGGCGATCAGGTCGCGCATGGCGGATTCGTAGGCTTCGTTCGGACAGGGGTAGGGAATAGGCACCTGCCACAGGGGCAGACCCGCCGCCTGCGCCTGTCGTTGCGCCAGCTCCACCCGCACGCCGTGCATGGAGACGCGCTGGAAGGCGGTGCTCACCGTGCTCACCAGCCCGACGATTTCGTACTCGCCCTGCTGTTGGAGCACGTGCAATGCCCACGCGCTATCCTTGCCGGTTGACCACGAGAGCAAGAGTTTGGGTTTCATGAGTCACAGCCTCCGCGTTGTTTCAGCCAGTGGCGCAGTGCCTCCCCGAAGGTGCCAGCCAGCGCCAGCGCGGTCTGCGCCTCCAGGTACCCCTGCGGGATGCCGATGTCTAACGCCTCGCCCTGAACCTCGCAGGCGTAGTAGTCGCCCTCTTGCACCAGCATCTGCTGGGCGGTGGTGAGCTGGTATTCGCCCTTCAGGGTGATCCCTTCCACGATGGTGCGCTCCAGACACTCGAAGATGCGCGGGGGAAACACGTTGATGCCGAAGAAGCAGTAGTACACCCCTTCGGGCAGGCTACGCATGCGCAGACGTCGGCGTGCCTCTTCTATGCTCGGCTTCTCGATCATGGTATGCACGTGCAGAGCGGTGGGGAGGTGCGAAAGGGGTTCGCCGGACAGCGTGCCGTACAGGGGCACCCGCCCCTCGGGCGTGGGGCGTACCGCCGACAGGGTACCTCCGGTGCGTTGATAGATGTCCAGCACCTGCGTGGTGCAGTTGCGCTCGGTGTGGGAGAGCAGGACGTGGTCGCCCAGGTACATCACGAACGGCTCATCGCCCACGAACTCCTTCGCCAGGTACACCGCGTGCCCCAGTCCCAGCGGCTCCTTCTGTACGATGGTCACAATGCGCTCGCCCAACGCTTGCAGGTGCTCTGCCTGTTCGTACAGCAGTTGCTTATCGTCGCTCCAGCCCGCTTCCTCCTCGGTGAGGGCACCGAAGTAGGCGCGAATCCCCGCCTCCGATTCGGGATTGACCACAATGCCTATCTGCTCGATACCCGCCTGTACCGCCTCTTCCACCAGCAGTTGCAGGGCCGGCTTGGTGATGCCGTCGCGGTCGACGAGGGGAAGCATCTCCTTTTGCAGGGTGCGTGTGGCGGGGAACTGGCGGGTGCCTCGTCCCGCTGCGGTAATTAGGGCTTTGCGAAAGGCTCTCATGGTTCAACCTTCTTGCAGGAGGTGATGAAGTACCGGTTCGATCAGCGCACGCAAGGCTGGGTTCGCATAGCCGACCCACGCGACAGGCTCCCGGGTGTCCAGCGGGGTTTGCAGGGGCTTGCCGTAGGGGTCGGTGATGATGGCTCCTGCCTCGCAGGCGATCAGCGCGGTGCAGATGTCATACGGATGGGCGCACAGCGGCAGGTGCGAATAACCCAATCGCTGGAAGGCGATGGGACGCAAGTCGGCGATAAAGCGGTCGTGCCCGATGCTCAGCTCGTAGACCTGCCCGCCTGTGCTCAGGTACTGGTCGGCGAAGACGAGCGGGTTGCCTCTGAGTTCACTGCTTGCCAATCGGCGGTACACCTCCTCCTCCAGGCGTGCCAGCCAGCCTTTGCCCTCGGGGAAGAAGTTGGCGATGCTAGCGAAGCCGTAACGCAAATCGGTCGCCTGAGAGGGGGCGGGACGGAAGGGGGTTGCCGTGCCGTTTAGCAGGTTCACGCGCTCACCGAACGCCCCCTGACCCCGAACCGCCCACAGGGTATCGGCGAGGTGTTGTCGGGTGGTGGGTATCTCGGTTTGCACGGCGATCTGGATGTCGGCGAGGGTGGTTTGACGTCCGCGGTTGGGGGCGATACCGGTGAGGCACCATGCACTGCGTTTGTCGTACATGATCAGGCGCGTGCCGTCGATGGGGTCGGCGATCAGCAGGAACTGCGCGGCGGCGAGGTCCGTTCCCTCGGGCAGTACCAGCCAGCCGTGCTCGGCAATTCCCTCCGCGATCAGCACGAAGGGCACCTCCTGCGCCCACTCGTGACAGAGCTGGAGCAGAAGGCGCTCCACGCGCAGGTCGATGCGAAACTGGGTATCGCCATCTACGCTCTCGGTCGCCTGCGCAAGCCACTCGGCGGAGTGACGAAGCAGATGGGTACGCACCTCCGCGCGGATGTGTTCATGGAGCGTACGCACCCGGCGAATGAAGTAGTCGGCAGGGAAGGGAAGCACTACCCGCCTGCGCCCTCCGTTTGCATGCTTAGGTAGTTGGCAATGCCCATGTGCTCGATCTGGTCTAACTGCGATTCCGCCCAGTCGATATGCCCTTCTTCCATGCTCAATATCTTTCTGAGCAGGTCTGCCGTGCCCTCGTCCTGAACCTCCTGGGCAAGAGCGATGCCCTTGTTGTACGCCTCCACCGCGGAGGCTTCGGAGGTGGCTACGCTTTTAAGCATGTCGGGCACGGTGGCGCCGATGAGCAGTTCGTTCAGCTTGATGGTGGGTTTACCTTCCAGGAAGAGGATGCGCTGAATGAGCCACTCGGCGTGGTGCATTTCGTCGATGGCAACTTTCTGGAACGCCTCATGCAGTTTCGCATAGCCCCAGTTCTCGCACATCTCGGCTTCCACGATGTATTGGTTGATGGCGGTCAGCTCGTCGGCGAGGAGCTGGTTCAGCGCTTCCAGAATCCGCGGGTTGCCTTTCATGGTTCACCTCCATCTGGGATGCTACAGTTAACTTTCGCGCTGGCGGGGTTCTTCTCCTGCCAGATAGCGCTCGGCGTGCTGGAGCCGTTCGGGAGTGCCCACGTCGTTCCAGTAGCCCTCGAAGCACACGGCGTGCACGCTGGCGGGGTATTGCTGGAGCAGAATCTGGATGGCGTCGGTCAGCTCGTACTCGCCGCGAGGGGAGGGGGCGAGCGTGCCTACCACTGGCGCGATGGCAGGCGCGAACACATGCACGCCTGCAAGGTTCCAGTGGGTATCGGCGCCCCGCGGCTTCTCCTGCAGGCGCAGGACGCGGTCTCCTTCCAGCCACACGCCGCCCCCTTCCGAGACGTCGGGTAGCCAGTTGACGCCCAGCAGGGCAGTCAGGTGGGGGCGGTAGGCTTGCAAAAGGCGACGGTAGTTGAGAAGGTCGGTTAGGATGTCGCCGAAGCTCATCAGGAAGGGTTCGGGTGGTATGTGGGTTAGACCGGCAAGCACCGCTCCACCGGTTCCCGGGCGGTCGTCGGGCTGGTGGGCGTAGCGGATGCGCACGCCGAAATCCTTGCCGTCGCGGAAGTGGCGGACGATGGTCTCGACACGGTAGCCGACCACGATTACGAAGTCTCGGATAGCGGTGGCGTCGCGGATACGGGTCAGGATGTGCTCCAGCAGGGGGCGACCAGCGAGGGGCACCATCGGTTTGGGGATGTTCTGGGTGAGGCTTGCCAGGCGCGTGCCCCTACCTCCCGCCAGAAGCATGCACCAGCGCGGTGGGGCGTTCATGACACGCACACCCCCGTGTCTACCCGCACGTGCCATGCCTCGCCGCCCGCGCTCTTGAAGGCTTCGACCACCTCTTCTTCATGTCCGGGCGCGTAGGCGAACAGACAGCCGCCTCCCCCCGAGCCGTTCACCTTACCGCCTAGCGCGCCGGCTCGTAGCGCCGCTTCCAGCATCTTCTCGATTTTGGGGGTGGAGACGCCGATGCCGTCACGCAGTTGGGCATGGTGCGCGAGCAGAAGGTCGCCCAGAGCCTGGGGAGACCATGTATCGTTCTTCAGCATCTGGTAGGCGCGGCGGGTCAGGTCGCGGTTGATTAGGTTTGCCCGTACGCGCCGCGCATTGCGTTCGGGAATCCGCTTGAGGACGTCCTCTGCCTCTTCCAGCGGGGTGGTGTGCAGGTCAAAATGGGGCATGAGCTGTTTCACCATCTCCACGCCCTCGGTCACGTCGCGCCGTGAGGCGGCAAGCACCTCCACCGTCGCCTTCGGCTGGAGCGAGTCTGCCAGTATCAGTCCTGTCAGCGAGATGGGAAGGCGTTCGGCACGGTAGGGAGGCTGGGTATCGATGAAGAGGACGCCTCCCAGCGCGGCGCAGAAGTGGTCCATCATCCCGCCCGGCTCGTGGAACTCCAGCACCTCCGTTTGGTGTCCCCAGCGTGCCAGCGTTTCGGGGTTTGGCGTCAACGGCGGCTCGGCGAGCCGACACAACAGGCTCAGCCACATGATAACCATTGCTGACGAGCTGGCGACCCCCGCCTGCATGGGGATGTTGCCGGTGATGCGGATGTTCGCGCCGGTGGGGAAGTTCGCTCCCTGCCGCCGCAGGACGTTGATGCCCGCCCGCAGGTAGTCGCGCGCGTGCTGGTAGACCTGCTCTTGCGAGGGGTCAAGCACCATCTGTTCACCGATGTCTGGCAGGTGCAGATGCCAAAACGCACTGTTTTGGGAGGGGTGGACCTCCGCCCGAATGCGCCGGTTGATGGCGGCGGCGATAACGGGCAATCCGAGATAGTCCTGATGTTCCCCAAAAAGGCAAACCCGTCCGGGCGCGGATACCGTGAAGATTTCTTCTCTCATGGCATTAAGTATAGGCAAAGCACTGGGCAGAAGTCAAGCAGGAGCGCGCACGCACTTACTCCAGCCTGCCGTACTCCTCCACCGCCTCGAAGAACGCCAGGATGTTCTCCCAGGGGACGTCGGGTTCGATAACGTGCGTGGGCGCGAGCACCAGACCGGGCGCGAAACGGTCAATCATCTCCTTGACAGCCCGCTTTACGTCCTCCGGTTTGCCGAAAGGCATCCCGGTCTGCGTGCCGATGGTGCCCCAGAAGGTGAGCCGGTCGCCAAACTCACGCTTCACCCAGTCCATATCCAGACATTCGGGTTGGACGGGGTTGAGCACGGTCACGCCCACCTCGATCAGGTCTTCGATGATGTCGGTGATGTTGCCATCGCTGTGCTACCAGATGGGGATGTTGGGGCGTACGGCGCGCGCGGCGGCTATCTCGCGGGCGAGTCGGGGCTTTAGGAACCGCCGCCACACCTCGGGACGCATCATTAGCCGGTCCTGCATGCCCACGTCGTCACCGAACTGCACCATGTCAACACCCGCCTCGGCGAGGCGACGGGCCTTGAAGCAGTTGTCTTGCGTGATCTTCTCCAGCGCCCACTCTACAAACTCCGGGTTCTCGATGAAATCGCGGAAGATGCGCTCGAAGCCGATAATCTGCCATGCGGTTTCAAAGATGTGCCCCGCAAAGCCGGTCACAAAGTAGCCCTTTTGGTGCCACTGTCGCACCTCCTCCAGGTGCTCATGGCGATAGGAGGGGGTGAAATCGGGCCAGGGGTACTCTTCCAGCTCGCGGATGGTGGTGGCGTGCTCCAACGGAAAGACGTAGCGGGTGAAATGGTAAAAGGTGCCTGGGATATGTGCGGTGCCGTACTCACTGCTGAGGCAGGTGCCTGGCGGCAACCGACGCAGATAGGGCGAAAAGTCGGGAAGCTCGCGCGGGGGACGAAAGCCGACATAGCGCACCTCCATGCCGAATTGCTCCGCCGGGGCGGTGTGGCCGGTCTCTTTGACGAATCGCTCGTAAGCCGCCGGAGTGAAGCCCATCTCTTTGGGCACTTTGTCAGGCTTTTGCCGGCGCACGGCACGCAGAACACGCTCCCTCGGTGTCAGCGACATGCTTGCTCCCCTCTTTTCGAACGGGTGTCAGAACAGTTCTCCTTTGGGGAGCGGTGGATTCCTGTGTGGTGCTTACGGGTTCTGTGCCAGCGTGTGCAGAATGGCGTCCATCACCCCCGCCCGCTTCCACTGTAGGAAACGGCGATGACAGGTCTGGTAGGGCGGGTACTGGTTGGGAAGGCCTTTCCAGGGTGCGCCGGTGCGCAGTACCCAGAGGATGGCGTTGAGCACCTGCCGGTCGTCGCGGCGCGGTCTGCCCCGTCCATCCGCCCGGCACGGCGGACAAGGGAGCAAGTGGGCGACCATCTGCCACTGGCTATCGGTCAGGTCCAGCGGGGGTTGCTCTTGGCGCATCTCAGCTCTCATGCGAACATTGTACCACTGTTTTTGAGATAGATTCTACACATTTTTCAAAAAAGTACTGCGGATGAATAAAAAGACAGGCTGAGTGGTACGTTTCGTGCATCATCGATAAGTATCTTCACAAGGAGGGCATCTGACATGCGTGTCTCTCGGTTCGTTCTGGTAATGAGCTTCGTCGTCATCGTGATGGTGGCGGCGGTCTCGGCGTTCGCGGGCATCAACGATACCTGGGACTGGAAGGGTGGTAAGCGCAAACTCAAGGTATGGGTGAACCCCGCTGACGCGGACAAAAAGTTCGGCGGCAAGAAGCTGAAGGACATCGTCACGGAGGCGATGGACAACTGGAACGGTGTCAAGGCAGACACCGGCTGGGAGTTTGAGAATGGCACCGAAGGTTCGCATGATATCGCGGTCAAGACGGGCAAATCGGGCGGAGGTGGTGCGCACACGACTTTCGATAATATCGACAAGAACCGCGAGGTGACCAAACGCTCCATCGAGATCGACCCGAACTTCGCCAAAGGATGGGGCTTCAATGACCAGGCTAAGAAAAACCCGGTCAGCACCATGAAGCACGAGCTGAGCCACACACTGCGCCTGACCCACCAGGGCGGAACCCGAAGCAAGACGGGCAAAATCAAGGACCCGCAGGGCGGCGATACCAAGGATGACGATGTGACCACCATCTCAGATGATGACAAAAAGGAGGCTAAAAAGTCTTCCACAGCGCCCATCCGCAAGGTGCAAGCCTCGGTGGGTCCCAACAAGGACGCCCATCTGAAGGTGCTTGGCTTCCCGGATGAACTGCCTTTCAGCCCCCATACCACGGACGCCGAAGTCATCACTCCCAAGAACCTGTTTCTATCCGATGACGAGCTAGTCCTAAGCGCGACCGAGTTCCACTCGATGCCTGAACCGCTGGACGTGCCTTTGGGGCTAGAGCGGATGATCAAGGGAGTGCATCTGAGCACGGAGGGTAGCCCGCAGATACTGAGGGGTTCGTTCTTCGACGTGTTCGTACCGTATGAGGACGGGGTGGAGGGGGAAGGATGGCTTATCGACATCGCGGATCCCAAGTGGATGCCTGTGGTGGAGTCTACCCTGCGTCCCTTCTTCTATGACCCCCTGGACGGCATGTGGAAAGACCTCACGCTGTTCGGCGGGACCTATTCGCTGGACATGGTGAACGACGTCTTGCACATGCGGGTGCCCGGCGTGTTCATGAACCTCGCGAGTCCGTCGGGTAACGGGCTTTTCCTGTCCATTTCCGGCACCCCGGTTCCCGAGCCAGGCACGATGGTGCTGTTTGCATTGGGACTGGCGGGGACAGCTCGCGCTTTGCGTCGCCGAAGCAAGTAGCATATCACGAGCAGAGCACAGCGGAGTGCTCTGCGCTCAGCTCCTTTTTGCCACATACCTTGCCAGAGCGATGAAGTTGCGGGCAGCACGCTGTCCATAGGTGCCCGAAGCGGTTCCGCTCAACACGAAGCCGTCGGGACCCGCTTGCTCGATCAGCTTTTCACCGATGGCGAGTATCTCGTCCGTGTCGAGGCGGTTCATCACTTCCATGTCGTCGATATTGCCCACGATGCACACCCGCCCGCGCAGGATGTCTTTCGCCTTCGGCATGTCGCAATCGCCCCACAGCGGCGCTTCCAGCGGGTCTAGCGCATCTATCCCAATGTCTACAATCGCCTCCAGATAGCGCATGATGGGTCCGTGGTTGTGGAAGTAAGCAATCGCGCCGTAATGGTGGATGAGCGCGACCAGCTCTTTGTCGTAACGGCGCACCAGCCGGTCGTAGGCTACTGGTCCCAGCTGGGTGGAGGCGTATTCACCCCCGACAATGCGGAACAGGTTCACACCCGCTCGGCACACCCGTTCCACGAACGCCAGCAGTCGCTCGTGCCCCACGCGCACCATCTCCTCCATCACCTCCGGCGCATCTGCCCACAACAGGCAAAAGTCCCGCGGGGATAGCCACTCGGCGGGGAAGCAAATGGCGTCGGGCAGTTCGAACAACACCATCCCTTCCTCGCCCAACCAGTCTCGGGTGGAGAAGAAATGGCGCAAAGCCTCCTGCACGGTGTCTTCGGTAGGCGGCTCGTAGGGCGCGGAGAGCAGTTTGAGCACATCGTCGGCGTTTTTACAGGGGAATTGGGTGCAGGCGGAGGTGACGGGTGTGCGTGTGACAATGCGGATCAAGTCGCCTCCGGGGGTATGATAGACGGTGCGCGTGGTGTTGCCGATGGTCTCGCTCTCGCGCGGCAGGGCGGAGCCGATAAAATAAAGCAATCGCATGCCCAACCAGCATAGAGCATGATGTCGGTCTCGCGCACCAGCTGCCGAGCGAGGTCACTTTCGCGCGGAATGCGCCCGAAGTGCTGGGGAGAAACGGGGATACGATCAGGTATCTCCCGTCGGAACGCACACAGCACTCGCTGTCGGGAGGTCACTCTGCTCGCCGCCTTCGCATGTGATGGTTAGGAGCAAGTGAACCCACTTGCCCCCTTTGGCTGGGCTACGCTGCGTTCAGCAGTTCTTTACACTTGTCGACGGCGGTGGCTGCGTCGGGAGCGTAGGCATCCGCGCCGATCTGGCTCGCCCACTCCTGCGTGACGGGCGCGCCGCCCACGATGATCTTCACTTTGGGACGCAGCCCCTCCGCGTCGAAGGCTTTAATCGCCTCAGGGATATAGGTCATGGTGGTGGTCAGCAAGGCAGACATGCCCACGATTTGAGCGTTGTGCTCTTTGGCAGCAGCGATGAACCGGTCGGCGGTGACATCCACACCCAAATCAACGACCCGGAAGCCTGCGCCTTCCACCATCATGGCAACCAGGTTCTTGCCGATGTCGTGCAGGTCACCGCGTACCGTGCCGATGACTATCGTGCCGATAGGCTGGACATCGGTAGCGACCAGTAGCGGGCGCAGAATCTCCATCGCCGCTTTCATGGCGCGCGCCACTACCAGAATCTCCGGCACGAAGTACTCGCCGTTTTTGAACTTCTCGCCGGCGACCACCATCCCGGCGATAAGCCCCTCATCCAGTATCTGCTTGGGGGTAACGCCGGCATCCACCAGCTTCTTGCGTGAGTTCTACGGCATCGTTGCGTTTGCCTTCCAGAATCGCCTGAGCTAGTGCTTTAAGTTCCTCCCGCATCATGTTCCTCCTGTGTGCGTTGATGGCGCGACTTTTTCTTATCTTATTATTCTTGTGCTCGTGATGCCTGATGCTCCAGCATCTTCAGTGATTCTATAAGACAGATTTCCCTCTGTCAAGACGAACTCCTGCAGTGCGTGTTGCAAAATTGAGGATGGAGGGGCGTTCCTTCTCTCGCAGGTCACCGAACTTGTCACGGGCATCATGGGTGCGATATAATCGCGAGAGGACAATAACCCGCAGGAGGTCATTCCGTGAAAGACCCTCGTTTCGAGCAGATGGCGCAGGTGCTAGTGCACCACAGTACGCGCGTGCAACCGGGTGATAGGGTACTGGTAGAAGCCACCGACGTGCCCGAGGAGTTCCTTTGCGTGCTGATCGAGCAGATCACGCAGGCGGGCGGCATCCCTCTGGTAGAGACGAGACAGTCGAAGGTCATGCGTGCCCTGCACCTGCACGCCACCGAAGAGCAGTTGCAACTGGTTGGCGAGATAGAGAAGTATCGGATGGAGCGGGTGCAGTGCTACATCGGGGTGAGAGGCACGCACAACAGCGCGCAATTATCCGATGTGCCCATTTCGAAGCTGGAGATGGTGCAGAGGTTATGGTGGAAGCCGGTGCACAGTGAGGTACGCGTGCCCAAGACCCGGTGGGTGGTTCTGCGCTGGCCCAACGACAGCATGGCCCAGCAGGCGAACATGAGCACCGAGGCGTTCGAAGATTACTTTTTCCGCGTGTGCACGCTGGATTACGCCCGGATGGAGCGAGCGGTTCAGCCGCTGGTAGAGCTGATGCGCCGCACCGATGTGGTGCACATTCTGGGACCAGGCACCGACCTGCGGTTCTCCATCAAGGACATCCCCGTTGTGCCGTGTTACGGCTTGCGCAACCTTCCGGACGGCGAGTGCTTCACCGCGCCGGTGCGCGACTCGGTGCAGGGGGAGATCACCTTCAATGTGCCCTCGCTCCACTTTGGCAAGACCTTCGAGGAAGTTCGGCTGGTGTTTGATGAGGGCAGGATCGTGGACGCCTCGGCGGGCAAGATGACCGAAGAGTTGAACAGCATCCTGGATTTCGATGAAGGCGCGCGTTATGTGGGGGAGTTCTCATTGGGGTTCAACCCGTACATCCTACACCCGATTAAAGACACGCTGTTCGACGAGAAGATCGCCGGCTCATTGCACTTCACTCCCGGCAACGCCTACGAGACGGCAGATAACGGCAACCGCTCGCAGATTCACTGGGACCTGGTGTTGGTTCAGCGTGCCGAGTACGGCGGCGGGGAGATATACTTTGATGGACGGCTGATACGCAAGGATGGGCGGTTCGTCGTGCCTGAACTGGAAGGGCTGAACTCGGGCCAACTGGTGTAGCGAGATTTTCGCGCCAAGTGGGCAACCGAGAGGTTGCCCATAAGACGTAGAAGACGGCTATTGCTGTTGCAGGCGCAGGGGGGTGCCATCTGGTGCGGTGAGACGCACGCTTAACTGCCAGCCGTCCGAGCCGTTCAGTACCTTGCACAAGATGCGGTTCCAGCCCCGCTGGAGGGTGGCAGTCGCGGTGTCCTGGTCCACCGCCAACCCCCGGTCACCGATGAACTCGTGTACCTTTGTGCCGTTAACCCAGCAGGTGACATCGTCGTCACTGCCGATCTTGAGGGTAACCGCTTGCTCGGTATCGCTATAGACCTCGGCGTAAGCGTAGGCGCCGGTGTTCTCCCTCGGACCGACGACCGACCAGAGGTCCAGCACGCCCTGCGGGTCGTTCACCTCGACGCGCCTCCAGTTCAGCCCGTTGACGCTTGCCTGCAGGTTGATCGGGCTTCCGGGGTTGAGCAGTTCGCGCTGGCGCATGGTGTCGCGCTCTGCCATGGGACCGATAACCCACCAATTGACAATCAGCCCCTGTTGCATCGCGATGTCGCGAGGGTGAATATCCATACCCAACGCGCGGAGCACTCCTACCAGCCGAATCACGTTTTCACGGTCACGGGCTTTTTGCAGGGCGGTGCGAGCAAGCACGAGCGCCGGGTCGGTCTTGCCCTGTTGTTGCAGAGCCAGCGCCACACCTGGCACGGCTCCTATCGCCGCCTGGCGCACCTGCTCGTGCTCGCTGTTCAGCCCTGCCATCAGGGCGGTGGCGGTATCTGGGTGGCGCAGTCGTCCCATGGCGGTCAACGCGGCGACCTTCACCGCCGGGTCGTTCTCACTGAAGGCTTTAAGCAGAGCGGGGAGCACCACCTCGGGTGAGCCAGACTGATAACCCATCAGGTCGATCAGGCGCAGGCGTTGCTCGCCGCGAGCACGTTGGAACTGCAGCACCAGCGCTTCCGCCAGGCCGGGCGATTTGACCTCGTGCAGAAGCGCGTAGGCAGTGGTAGCGATGGCGGGATTGGGGTGGCTTAGCGATTGGACCAGCACGGTAGCGGTGTTGGCGCCGCCTGCCCGGCTCAAGCCGACCAGTCCGGCACTGCGCAGGATGGGTGTTTTGCCGTTGGCGTAGAGCCATCGGAAGAGGGGGGCGGCTTGCGCCGCCGCGGAGCGGCTCAGCCGCTCCGCGATCCGTGCCAGCGAGTGCTGGGCTGCCTCTTTCTCCCGCTCACTGCCCTTCTGCGCGATCTGCTGGAGCACTTTGCGAATCTCCGGCGTGGCAAATTCGCCCGCGACCAGGATCGCCATCATGCGCACCTCTGGCTGGCTACTCTTCAGCGCGCTCAACACCAGTTTGGCGGAGCGAGCCTGCTTGCGTGCGCCGATAGCCATCAGTAATGCGCTCTTCCACTGCGGTTCGGACGCTTGCGAAAACGCCCGCTCCAGCACGACGGTGGCTTCGTTGCCCGGAATCTGCTGAAGCGCCATACGTGCCGGTTCGCGCAGGTTTTTGTCGCTCAACAGTTTCTCCAAGGTCGGCACCGATTGGGAAGTACCCACCACCGTAATCAGCCGCAACAGGAACCGCTGGAGCGATTCGGGAGCGGGCTTTTGCAGGCGGGCAAGCAGTGCCTTTTCCACTGTCCGCTTCTCGGTGGAGGCACCTGGGCGGGTAGAATGGTACACCACGCGCTCTAGCGCGTTCTTCGCTGCCATCGTTGTGCCCGGTTCTTCCTGAGCCTGGGCGGTCTCTATGGTGGACAACAGGGCGGGTATCGCCTCGGCGCCAAACTGCGCCATGTTATCTATCGCCTGCCGACGGACGTTGGCATCGGAGGACTTCAGGTTCTGGATGGTCTGCTGGATGTTCTGGCACGCGCTGGGCAGAGCCAGTATCGCTATGGCGGTAACAGTCAGCAATGTCTTTTTCATCGTCTGTCACCTCCTACCTCAAGTACCATGGCGCCCTGTAGGGGCGGCTGAGCCAGCGGTTGGCTTCGGGGTCGTCAATGAACTGTTCTTTGACCGGGTCCCAGCGCAGTTTCCTGCCCAGTCGCATGGCGATGTTGCCGATGTGCGCGACCGTCACCGAGCGGTGCCCGATCTCCACGTCGCAAATGGGCTTCTGGCGCGTGCGGATACATTCCAGCCAGTTTTGATGGTGGCTGAGACTTCGAGGAAGCATGATGTCGTTCGCTCCCCAGGTGATTTGCTGGAGCTCTTTGGGGCTGGTGTCGATACCGCCACGCCAGACGTGCACGTAGCCATCGGTGCCCTCGAAGCGAACGCCCCGTTCGGGAGCAGTGCAGATCATATGCACCCCGTTGGCGTACTGGTAGTGAATCTCGAAGTTCACGTAGGTTTCACACAAGCCTTTGACGGGAAGCACGCCTTTGCCCTCCACGCTGATGGGTCCGCTGAGGTCGGTACCCAGCCCCCACTGCGCGATGTCAAAGTGATGGTGTCCCCAGTCGGTTACCTCGCCGCCCGAGTAGTCCCAGAACCAGCGGAAGTTTCCTAGAAAGCGCGCGTAGTTAAAGGGCACCCAAGGCGCGGGACCGAGATACAGGTTCCAGTCCAGGTCGGGCGGTGGCTCCACGTCAGGCTGGGGGTCCAGGTCGGGTCCATGTGGCAGGTTTACCCGCACGGTGTGCACCTTGCCAATCTTGCCGTTGCGCGCCAGCATGCAGGCAAGCCAGAAGTAATAGTCCGAGCGCTGTTGGCTTCCCACCTGAAACACGCGGTTGTAACGGCGTACCGCCCGCACGAGTGCCTTGCCCTCATCCACGAACAGGGTCAATGGCTTCTCGCAGTACACGTCCTTGCCCGACTCGCACGCCATGATGCTGATGAGCGTGTGCCAATGGTCGGGGGTAGCAATCACCACCGCGTCGATATCCTTGCGGTCTAGTAGGTGGCGAAAGTCGGTGTAAGCAGAACAGTCCTTGTTCCCGTAGCGGTCATCTACCGCTTTCTTGGAGCGGTCGCGATGTGGTGCGTAGACATCGCATACCGCCAGCACCTGCACCTGCCCATTGCCCAGAAAGGCGTGCAGATGTCCGGTGCCCATGCCTCCCAGCCCAATGAAGCCCAGGGTAATCCGGTCGTTGGGGGCGCGGCGCTGGGCGGAGCCGAACACCGAGCTGGGCACTATCGCGGGAACTGCCATCGCGGCAGCACCCATGGCTGCACCCTTCAGAAACTGTCTTCGCGTCACATGGTTGTTACTACGCATACCCATCATCCTTTCCCGAGCGAGATTCGGTCGGTATGATCTGCTGATAGGAGTTACGCGGTTGTGCCCTTATTGTCCTGTTGTCGGGAACAATCTTTCAGGGTCAATCGCGCAAGCCCTGCCCTAGTGAACTTCTGGCTGGACGGGAACAACTCCTGCGGCCCTATCTCCCGCGGCGGGCAAACACCGACAGGATGAAGCAGATGGCAGAGGTGAGCACGATCGCCGCCCCGGAAGCGGTGCCGAACCAGTAGGAGGCGTACAAGCCCAGTATATTGCTCATCCCACCCACCACGCAGGCGATTAACACCATACCGTGGAAGCTGTTCGTCAGGTTGCGTGCGGTTGCCGGGGGCAGAAGTAGCATCGCGGTCACCAGCACGATACCGATCAGTTTCAGGGAGAGTGTGACCATCACCGCCAGCAATATCAGGAAGAGCAGGTCCACGCCTTGCGCCGACGTGCCCATCGCCATCGCCATCTCCCGGTGCACCGAGATGCGCAGGAGCGCGTTCCACAGAGCGAGGATGGTCAGGATGCTACCGAGGCACATCACCACAACCACCCACACATCTTGCCAGGCAAGGGCGAGGATGTCGCCGAAGAGGAATTGGAACAGGCTCGGCTGGTATCCTTGCAGAACGCCTATCAGCAGGATGCCCGCACCCGCGCACAGCGCAAGGTAGACGCCGATGACGGTATCCGCGGGAATCTCCGTGCGGTGCAGGGTGAAGACGATGGCAAGCGTGACCAGCACCGCGGTGGCGATGACGGTAGGCAGAGCGGGGGTCACCAGCAGAGCCGATAACGCCAAGCCGGTAAAAGCGGAGTGCGCAATCGCCTCACTGAAGAACGATAGGCGGCGGGTGACGACAAACACCCCAATGAGCGGCAGGCTAAAGCCCAGCAGGATGCCCGCGATCAGCGCACGCTGGAAAAAGGGATACTGAAGTATCTCCGTCATGGTTCGTGCTCCCGATGCGTGTAGAGTGTGGTGTCGTGTCCGTACACCAAGCGAATCATCTCAGCGTCGAGGGCTTCCGTGGGTGGACCAAAGCAGAGCAGGCGGCGGTTCATACACAGCACCTGCGAGGCATAGCGCGTCACAACGCTCAGGTCATGTGAGACAAGCACGACGGTGAGGTGGTGCTCTCGGCGCAGGCGTTCGATAATGTCGTAGAACCGGCTTTCGCCTTCGATGTCCACACCGGTGGCAGGCTCATCCAAAAAGAGTATCTCCGGCTCGCGCAGGAGGTTGAGGGCGATGACCACCCGCTGGAGTTGCCCACCCGACAGTTTGCCGATCGGGCGGTGAAGCAGAGAGTGCACTCCCACCTCTTGCAGGGCGGTCTCGATGCGCGACAGGGAGATGCGCGGCATGAAGGCATGCAACATCTCCTTGACCGTCAGCGGCAGGTAACGGTCGTACTCCAACCGCTGGGGTACGTAGCCTATCTTGTGGCGTTGCTGGCCGATCTGCGCGATGGGCGCGCCGAACAGGGTGATGGAGCCCGAAGAGATGGGTATCAACCCCAACACAGCCCGGAGCAGGGTGGTCTTGCCCGCGCCGTTGGGACCGATGATAGCCACCGTGCTACCGCGCTCCACGCGCATGCTGATGTTCTCTATCAGGCGCGCGCCTCCGATCTCTACGCTCACGTTGTTCACGTCCACAACGATCTCTGCCATTTAACCCTCCTTATCACCTGCGGCAAGCCACACGTAGCCCATCACGCTTCGGAGCGATTCGACTGGCAGGTGTGCGCTGACTAGCGCGTGAAACTCCTCGCGTGTGAAGCGGTAGTAATAGATACCCCCGTCGTGCATTCCCTGTTTCGCCCCGCCCCAGCGTGTCAACCAGGACCAATGGTAGCCTGATACGGCATAGCGTCCGCCTGGTTTGAGCACGCGCGCCATCTCGGCGAGCATCTGCTGGCGGAGCCGGTCGCTGGGAAGGTGCTCTACTAGCTGGCAGCTGGCTACCGCATCCAGCGCATCGCCGGGCAGGGGCAGAAAACAGGCGTCGGCGTGCACAAGAAGAGTGCTATCCCCCTTGCCGATGCTTTCCATCCGTTGGCGGCACCGCCTGAGGCTCTCCAGCGAGAAGTCCACCCCGATCGCGAAGTCGGCGAGGGTGGCAAAATGCTGAAGCATCCGCCCCGTGCCGCAGCCGACCTCCGCCAACAGTCCGAATCGTTCTCTGCCGCCTCGCAAGGCGCGGAGCGTCATCCGCTTCTCCACAGGCGACATCAGCGCAAGCCCAAGCAGGCGGTCGTATTGCCGAGCTTGCGTGTCGCGTGCGCGCATCTCCGACTGCTTGCGAAGCCACTCCTCCTGCTGGTGCGCCTCAGCCAGATCGGAAATCACGAAGCTGGGTATGCTGTCCACCACGGGGAACGTTTTCCCACAACGAACACACTGCAGAGTATCCTTCTGCGCGCAAAGGGGCGCATGGTCCCAGGGACAGCGTAATATCTCTACCTGCCACTGCTGTAACATCCTCTCACCTCGGTGTGCTAGCGCATGGCTGTATCCAGTGTTTCGACGTTGCGTTTCATCCGCAGGACGTAGCTTTGCTCGCCGTCGTTCAACGGGCGTTCCAGCGTATCCAGCAGATATACGGGCATGCGCATATCGGCGGCGACCACTTCGACCAGTCGCGGCGATGCTGGCGGGGCGGCGAAGATGACCCTTACCTTCTCGCGGCGCGCGGTGCGTATCACATCGCGAAGCCAGCGGGCAGAAGGCTCCACACCGGGCAAGGGTTCAAATACAGCAACCTGCTCCAGCCCGGCCTCCTCCGCGAGGTAGCGATAGGCCCCATGCGCCGCGAGGAACTTTCTCTGCCGCCACGTCTTCGCTCGTGTCCGAAGGTCGGCGTATAACTCTTCCAGTTCGGCAACCAGCCTGTCTGCGTTGCGCTGGTAAGCGTCAGCATGCAACGGGTCTAGCTCCGTCAAAGCCTTCTGAGCGTTGCGCACCATCCGTATGGCGTTTCGGATAGAGAGCCATACATGCGAGTCAACGGCTTCGCCGTGATGATGCTCGTGCGCGTCGTGATGTTCGTGGGCATGCTCTGCCTCCGCGGGGAGCGTCCAGCATCCCTCTGCTAATTCTATCATGCGCGGGCGATTTGCCCCAAGTCCGCGCAGAAGCGTCTCTACAAATGGCTCGGCGTCCAGCCCTAGCCGGAATACCGCGTCCGCCCCTTGCAGAAGTTTCATCTGCCGAGCTGTGGGCGAGAAGGTGTGCAGGTCTCCCCCGGGGGGAAGGAGCGTTTGCACCGTCACATGCGCTCCACCCACCCGGCGCACAATGTCGGCGACAGGGAAAAAAGTCCCAACCACATGCAACACGGGAGCACGTGCCGAAGAGACGGGAGGGCGTTCGGGCGGAGGAGCGCACCCTGCCAGCCAGAGCCAAGAGATGACGAGCAAGAGACATGTGAACCAGTAGATACAGCGTTTCACAGGGGTTATGCACCACAGTGGGGTCTGCTTGGATGCATATTGTATTTTAAAAACATTTCCCATATTTTTACCTGTTTTTTGCTGAGTTTGTCCTTCTAACCGTAATTATACGGAAGATTCCTCATGGTTGCACTACCGATGTAAGGGTAGGAGACCAGAAGATGGAAACGCACGTTGGGAAAACACTCTTTCCTTCGCCAGCGCCGTCTTCCAGCCCACGTGCGTTCCGTCAAACGACGAGCAGGAGGCTCGACAGTACGACAACTCAAGGAGGAAACGGAGAAGATGAGTCTTCGGATTAACACCAACATCACCGCGATGAACGCGATGCGCGCGCTGGGTAGCACCAGCGAGGCCTTTGCGCGTTCTATTGAGCGGTTGTCCTCAGGTATGCGCATCAACCGCGGCGCCGACG
>PSLZ01000042.1:0-26299 GCA_040289885.1 Armatimonadota bacterium
GTAATGTGGGTATGGTGGTGTGTTTTTTGTGTGTATGGTGTGTGCTAGGGGTGGGTATGGGTCACTGGTGGGCAGTTCAAGAATTTTTTCTCGAACACCCTCCACGCTGCTTGACACAGCGAGGGGCATGTGGTATAGTATGAATCAAGATATTTAATTGATTAATTTAGTCAACAATAGGTGATACAAGATGGAGTTACGCCCTTTGCTCACAGACACCGTGAGGCGAAACGAGTGGATGGAACGATTCCACCACTTGCCCATCATTCGTCTGACGTGGAGGCAGGTCTCCGATGTAGAACTGCTCGGTAACGGCGGTTATACCCCGCTCTACGGCTTCCTCACCCGGCGCGACTACCATAGTGTGCTGGAGGATATGCGTCTGAGCGACGGCACACCGTGGAGCATTCCCATCACGCTGGCGGTGTCGCAGGAGGTGGCGTCGGCAATAAAGGAGGACACCCCGGTTGGACTGACCGACCCTGACGGCACGCCTTTGGCGATTCTGCATGTGCGCGAACGCTTCTCATATGATAAAGAGCGAGAGGCGCTCTGCGTCTACCGCACCATCGACAGCGCACATCCTGGGGTTGCCGCCCTTTATGCGCAAGGTGAGGTGTATCTGGCAGGCGAGGTGGAGGTACTGCAGTTGCCCAGACACAAACGATTTGTCACTTACCGCCTCACTCCGGAACAGACACGCCAGCAGTTCGCCCAGCGTGGATGGCGCACCGTTGTGGCGTTCCAGACTCGCAACCCGATACACCGCGCCCACGAATACATCATCAAATGCGCGCTGGAAACCGTGGACGGGCTTCTGCTTCATCCCATCGTGGGCGAGACCAAGTCCGACGACATCCCTGCCGAGGTGCGCATGGCTTGCTATGAGGTGCTTCTGGCGCACTATTTCCCTGCCGACAGGGTGGTGCTGACGGTGAACCCCGCGGCGATGCGCTATGCGGGACCACGCGAAGCCATCTTCCACGCCATCGTGCGACGTAACTACGGATGCACGCACTTCATCGTGGGCAGAGACCATGCCGGCGTCGGCAACTACTACGGCACTTACGACGCGCATCACATCTTTCACCACTTCGCGCCGGGCGAACTGGGCATCACGCCACTGTTCTTTGAGCACACCTTCTACTGCTCGCGCTGTGAGGGAATGGCATCCATCAAGACGTGTCCGCACGGTGCTGATGCCCGGCTGAACCTCAGCGGTACACAGGTGCGCCAGCTTCTCAGCGAAGGCAAGCCCCTGCCGCCAGAGTTCACCCGCCCCGAGGTGGCACAGGTGTTGATACAAAGCATGCAGGCAAGGAGCGATTAGCATGTGGCAATGGGTGGCAGTGCTTGCCATGTGGCTGATGGAGGGCTCTTACCTACCTCAGCTGATTCGGCTCTACCGCGTCAAGGAGGCAGAAGAGTTTGCTCTGCTCTTTCCCCTGCTGAACGTCACCGGACGATTTCTGGTGATGCTATACAGTCACGCGCGGGGAGAGGATGTGCTGGCACTGGGGTTTTTCAGGATGGTTGACGTTAAGAGTGACTCTGCTTCTGCAGGTCATTTACTACCGATGGCGACGCAGGTATTTCAAGCGATTACGCAACACAACACTTGGATTATAAGGAGGTCCCAACATGAGCTCGCTCACACAGACGGACATCGACACCTTGAACGCGCAGTTTGAGACGCAACCACCGCAGGCACTGTTGCAGTGGGCGGTGGAGCAGTTCGGCGACCGTGTAGCGCTGGCGTGCAGTTTCGGGGCGGAGGACGTCGCGCTGGTGGACATGCTGGTGAAGATCGCTCCTCAGCCGCGCATCTTCGTGCTGGACACTGGCAGACTGCACCAAGAGACCTACGACGTGATGGAGCGATGCCGACAGCGATACCACATCGAGTTCGAGGTGTACTTCCCACAAACCGCCCTGGTGGAACAGCTCCTGCGCACCAAAGGGGCGAACTCCTTCTATTTGTCGGTGGAAAACCGCAAAGAATGCTGTCACATCCGCAAGGTAGAGCCGCTTGGGCGTGCCTTGCAAGGACTGCAAGCGTGGATTACCGGCTTGCGCCGACAGCAGGCGGTCACCCGCGCCAGTATCCCCAAGATAGAGGTGGACTCTGCGCACGGCGGTATTCTCAAGCTCAACCCGCTGGCGGATTGGAGCGAGGCGCAGGTATGGGATTACATCCGCGCGCACCACGTGCCGTACAACGTGCTTCACGACAGAGGTTTTCCCAGCATCGGCTGTGTGCCCTGCACCCGTGCCATCCAGCCAGGAGAAGACATCCGTGCCGGACGCTGGTGGTGGGAAACCCCAGAGCAGAAGGAGTGCGGACTGCACGTTAAACCCGCATAGGAGGGGAATAACGATGTTGGAACAGGAGCGCATCAAGAAGGAGAAAGACGGGCTGGACGTCTACGAGGACATCCTGCGCTATGCCCGTACCGGTTACCACTCTATCCCGCCCGATGACCTGTATCGCTTCCGCTGGTACGGGCTGTACGAGCAGAAACCGAAAAACGGGCACTTCATGCTTCGGGTAAAGATACCGGGTGGCGAGCTCACCGCGGAGCAGATGCGCACCCTTGGACAAATCGCCGAGCGATACGCCCGCGGATTTGCCGACATCACCACTCGCCAGAACTTCCAGTTTCACTGGCTCACCATCGAGGACATGCCCGACATCTTTGAGCGGCTCCATCGGGTTGGGTTGACCACATCCGGCGCGTGTGGTGACATCACGCGCAACGTGGTCGGCTGTCCTGTGGCGGGCATCGACCCCGAGGAGATCCTGGACGGACAACCCTATGTGCTGGCGGTAACCCGATACTTCCTGAACAATCGGGAGTTTTCGGACCTGCCACGCAAGTACAAGATGTCCGTTGCTGGATGCTCGGTGCACTGTGCCCAGCCCGAAATCAACGACGTGGGGGCAACCGCAGTGCGCCGCCGCCGAGCGAACGGCGAGTGGGAGTACGGCTTTCAGCTGCGCGTTGGTGGCGGACTGAGCAGTCGCCCCATGTTCGCCCAAAAGCTGAATATGTTCGTGCCCCCGGACAAGCTGGTGGACGTTATCCGCGCCATCACCGAGATTTTCCGCGACTTCGGCTACCGCGACAACCGCAAACGCGCCCGCCTGAAGTTCCTCGTCGCGGATTGGGGCATCGAGCGATTCGAGCAGGAGGTACGCGCCCGCCTGGACTGGACGCCTGAACCTGCCATCGACTGGGAAGAACCGTATCGGGTATACCGGGACCACATCGGGGTGCACCCGCAGAAACAGGAAGGGCTGAACTGGGTGGGCGTGGCAGTGCTCAGTGGACGGATTCGGGCGGAACAGATGCTGGCTGTGGCATCGCTGGCGGAAGAGTTCGGGCAGGGTATCCTGCGCACCACTAATCAGCAAAACCTGCTCATTCCTTACGTGCCGACCCGGCAGGTGGACACCCTGCTGAACGAACTGCAGAAAGTGCATCTACCATACGAAGCCTCACCGTTCCGCCGTGCAGCGGTGGCGTGCACCGGTAACGAGTTCTGCAACCTCGCCATTACCGAAACCAAACGGCTCATCGTCGAGATCGTAGAACATCTAGAGCGCACTGTCCCGCTGGACGAGCCCATCCGTATCAACTTGAACGGTTGCCCCAACGACTGCGGACAGCACCACATCGGCGATATCGGACTACAAGGGTGTCTGGTTCGGGTGGGCGACGAGAAGGTGGAAGGCTATGACATCGCACTGGGCGGTCGGTTGGGACGCGATGCCCGGTTCGTTCGTCCCATCTGGCGCAAAGTGCCTGCTGACCAGGTGAAATACGCGCTGGAACGACTGCTGAACAACTATCTCGCCCTGCGTGACCCGGAGGAAGACTTCAGCGATTTCGTAGACCGCCACACCGACGAGGAACTCGCATCGCTGATGCAGGTGGAGTTCGCCGAGGGGGTAGAAACACCGTCGGTGCAGGCAGTACCTGCCGAAATCATGGAGGGATAACCATGGGCTACTATCCGGTGTTCGTGGACCTGCGAAGGCGTGATTGCCTCGTCATAGGCGGCGGTGCGGTCGCCACCGAGAAGGTACGCGCCCTGCTGGACGCTGGCGCAAAGGTGACAGTGGTAGCCCCCGAAGCTACCGAACAGATACGCCTCTGGCATCAACAGGGGATACTCCATTGGGTGCGTCGCAAGGCGCGTCCTGAAGATATGCACGGGCGTTTCCTGGTAATTGCCGCCACGGACGACCCCCTGCTCCATCGACGCATGTATGAGTGGGCAGACGCACAAGGTCGGCTGTTTAACGCGGTAGATGAGCCAGAACACTGCAACTTCATTACGCCTGCCATCGCGCAAAGTGGACCCATTCAAATTGCCGTGTCTACCTCAGGGTGCAGTCCTCTGCTGGCACAACGCCTGCGCGACCAGATACGCGAGCAGGTCCTAACCGACTCGGCAGGCGCGCTCGCGCAGTTTCTGGGCGAACGGCGTGCGCTGGTCAAGAAGCGGATGGCAGGCTACCGACGTCGGCAGAAGTTCTGGCAAAAGGTTGTGGAATCTCCGGTACCTGACCTGGTGGGTCGCGGTCAGACAGAGCAGGCGCACGCCGTTTTCCTGCAGTTACTGCAAGAGGAGGTGCTCACAGGAGGTAGCGATGAAGAGCGGTAAGGTGTACCTTGTCGGGGCTGGTCCAGGTGACCCCGAGCTTATCACGCTCAAGGCGGTACACTGTCTGCAGAGTGCGGATGTGGTGCTTTATGATCGGCTGGTGCACCCGATTGTGCTGGCGTATGCGCCCCCCAACGCCCAGTGTGCGTACGTGGGCAAGGAGCATGGCGAGGACAGCACGGCACGTCAGCAAGCGATCATTGACCGCATGATCACCAGCGCTCGTGCAGGGCTGACCGTGGTGCGCCTTAAGGGAGGAGATCCCTTCGTATTTGGGCGTGGTGGCGAGGAACTGCTTGCGTTGGCACAGGCGGGGATACCGTGTGAGGTGGTGCCCGGCGTGAGTTCAGCCATCGCCGTACCAGCCAGCGCAGGCATCCCCGTGACCTTCCGCGGGATTAGCCGTGCGTTCGGGGTATTCACAGGTTCCACCGCTGACGAAGAGTACGCGCACTGGGAAGCCGCCGCGCAATTGCCCACCGCTATCTTCCTGATGCCCGTACAGAATCTGCAAGCCATCGCCGAATCGCTGATACGTCATGGACGCCATCCCCATACGCCGATTGCCGTCGTGCAGAACGGTACCCTGCCGAACCAGTCCATCTATTGGGGCACTTTGGAAACACTTCTGCGCGACCACCCCTCGATAGATGCCCCCGCCACGCTCATCGTGGGTGAAGTGGTGCATCTGGCAAGCCTGGCGTCCAGCACGCCAGCTTTATCGCTCCTTGCCACGCGATAGCCCTGCGGGTATAATAGACGCGGGGTGATACCAATGGCACAGGCACTCGTTCAGTCCGCTCCACCCGTTACTTACCCTGCCCGGCGTCGGTTTTCGCCAGAGGAGTTTCGTCGCCTTTGCCGGGAGGGGTTCTTTGGCGAGGAGCGTGTGGAACTGATACAAGGGGAGATTGTGCAGATGGCGCCGACGGGACCGGAACACAGCACCACGAACGATCGGGCGGGGCGACGCCTGATCCTTCTGCTGGCGGATAAACCTTATTACGTGCGCATCCAGAACCCTCTCTCCCTGGGCGACAGTGAGCCGGTGCCCGACATTGCGGTGGTGCCGGGCAAGCCCGAGGACTATCGGGAGGCACATCCGAGCAGTGCCCTGCTGGTCATCGAGATAGCCGACACCTCGCTGGAGTATGACCGCACGGTCAAAGCGGGGGTATATGCCAGCGCAGGCATCCCCGAATACTGGATCGTGAACCTGGTGGAGCGTGTGGTAGAGGTATATCGTGAACCGACCCAAACGGGTTGCCGAAGCGTGCACCTGACGACCGTAGAAGAAAGCATCTCTCCCCTGTTTGAACCCAACCTGCGCATCGACGTGAAGGGCCTACTCGGCTGAGCGGTTTGGGGTACACTGAAGCGGTATCTCTCAAGGAGCTTTGGGGGCACTATGGTTCGTGTGGCGTTTACTACTCTCGGATGCAAGGTCAACCAGTACGAGACTCAACGCATCATCGATAGCTTTGAAGAGCAGGGCTTCGCTATAGTCGGGTTCGACGAGCCGGCGGACCTGTATGTGGTCAACTCGTGTTCGGTCACGCAGCTGGCGGAAAAGAAGTCCCTACAGATGCTTCGTCGCGCCTCGCGTCAGAATCCCGGAGCGCGCGTTGTGTTGACTGGCTGTTACGCGCAGTTTGCCATCCTGCGAGGAGAAAAGGTTAACGAAGCGGCGATCATCGTGCCCAATACCGACAAGATGCGTACGGTGCACTACGTGCTCTCCGCGTTTGCCGACATCCGGGAGCACATCCAGCGCGATCCCGCTCCCCGCGCTTTAAGCACGCCTTACGAGCGCACTCGCGCTGTGGTCAAGATCCAGGACGGCTGTAACGTGTGCTGTTCTTTCTGTTCCATCCCCTTCACCCGCCCGCGCATGTTCAGCCGTCCCGCGCACGAAGTGCTGGATGAAATCCGCCGGCTGGTGGACGAAGGGTTCAAAGAGGTGGTGCTGACGGGCGTGCTGATCGGCTCCTACGGCGAGGAGACGGGCAGTGGCGGTCCCGACCTTGCCGGGCTGATCGAGCGGATGGCGCGCATCGAAGGGCTAGAGCGTATCCGTATCAGCTCCATTGAGCTCACGCAGGTCACCGACCGGCTGATCGCCGTTTGCGCCAACGAGCCAAAGGTCTGTCCGCACCTGCACATTCCCCTGCAGAGCGGCGACGACCGCATCCTTCAGCGGATGAACCGCCCCTACCGCCAGCAGGATGTGCTGAACCTGGCGGAAAAACTATATGCCAGCATCCCTGACCTTGCAATCACCACCGACATCATGGTGGGCTTCCCGGGCGAGGACGAATCGGCGTTCCAGCAGACCTGCAAGGTGGTAGAGAGCGTGCAGTACGCACGCGCCCACATCTTTCGCTTCAGCCTGCGTCCGGGCACGCCCGCAGAGCAGATGGACGGTCAAGTGCCCGATGCCGAAAAGGAACGCCGAAGCCGAGAACTGGCGGAGATCTGCCGACGCTATCGCGAGCGGTTCGTAGCACAGCGACTGGGGCGAACGGTGCGCGTGCTGGTGGAAGGCAAGCAGGGCAAAGAAGGCTTGATGAAGGGATTGAGCGATAACTATATCCCCGTCGAGTTCGCAGGTGGCGCGCACCTGGCAGGGCAACTGGTATGGGTGCGCCTGTTGAGTTTGACCGACGAGGGCGCACTGGGTGAACTGGTTAGTACTTTGGGAGGGCATGAGGATGGACGATTGCATTTTTTGCCGAATCGCGCAGAAGCAAACACCCTCAGTCTGCGTGTACGAGGATGAGCACGTCTACGCTTTCAAGGACATCAATCCGCAAGCACCGGTGCACGTGCTCATTATCCCCAAACAGCATATTACCGACGTCGCCCATCTGCAGGAAGAACACGATGCGCTAGCGGGCAAACTGCTTCGCGTCACCGCGCACATCGCGCGGGAGATGAAGATTGACAGCACCGGCTATCGGCTGGTGGCGAACGTGGGACCACATGCCGGGCAAAGCGTGTTCCATCTACATATCCATCTGCTGGGTGGACGGCGGATGACCTGGCCCCCTGGCTAAAAGGAGTGGATGATGTTACTCAAAAGGCTTCGTTGTCACTATTGTGGGCGGGAGTTCGTGCAGGAGCTGAACCGCGCGAAGCTGGCTTCCGGGCACGCGCTGTATTGCGGTGAAGACTGCTATTTCATGGCGTCGCAAAGCACCGAGAGGGTCACCTGCCCCGCCTGCGGCAAAGAGACGTCCCGATATGCACCCACCGCGCCCTATTGCTCTGCCATATGTCGGGCAACCGCGCAAGGAGCAACCGTGAGACGCAGTGCCGGCGGCACAAACCCGTATATCTGCCAGATGGTGGGATGCTTCGAACCAGCTGTGGAGCCCATATCCCTGCCCGAAACGCAGGATACCCTGTACCTCTGCGCCCGGCACCGCACCCAGCATCTGTCGGGCGAGCTGTCCGTGCCGCACATCGCCAGCATGACCACCCGCTACATCCACGACCTGCGCGTTAAGCGGCTGAACCGCCTATATGATGAACGGGGCAACCTGTGCGAGATTCTGCGTAAGGACGACCCCATCTATCGCGAATGCTTCCCCGACGGCTTTGCGCAGGCATACATCACCCATGTCCATTACGGTGTCGTCAAGGGCTGGCATCTACATCTCAAGCAGAAAGACCATTTCTTCGGCGTGTACGGCACGGCGAAAGTGGTGCTGTATGACGAGCGGGGCGGTTCGCCTACGCGCGGCATGATTAACGAGATCATCCTCACCCCCGAGCGCCCTCTGCTGGTGCAGATTCCCGAGCGGGTGTGGCACGGCTTCATGGCTCTATCCCCCGAGGGAGCGGGTATCCTCAACTTGCCCACCCGTATGTACGACTACGCAGACCCCGACGAATACCGCTGTGACCCCCATTCGGGCGAGATACCCTACTCGTGGCACGTGGAGGACAGGTAACCCTTCCATGCGCGTCTACTTCGGAGCATACTGGTTCCTGCCCGCAAGCGTCGGGCTGATCAACGGGCTGGCGAAACATCATCCGTTGTTTGTGATAACCACCATCGGCGCGGTGCGTGAGGTGGGCGACCGTTGGCGCGAGGTTATTGCCCCCTCCGTGCCCGTGCGGGTGGAGACGCGCATCAAGCTGAAGAACCCGGTATACTGGTGGCATCGGGCGGTGGGCGTCTGGCAGGCTACCCGACGCTTTGACTGCGACCTGATCCACGTTCAGGAAACGCACGACCCGTTTCTCATCTGGCTCCTATTGCGCCTGAGCCGGCATCCGCTGGTGCTGACGGTGCACGACCCTGTGCCCCATTTAGGCGAAGAGGGAACCCTGAAGTACTATGCCCGCCGACGACCGCTGGTGGAAGCCTTGCGACGACATGCCAGCTGGATCATCACTCCCGGACAGGACACCAGCCAACAACTGCTGTCTGCCTACCCCGACCTCTGCCCTGAAAGGGTGACCGTCATTGCCCATGGACCGTGCGACTTTTACTTGCGGTGGCAGCAGAAGGAGTGGCAGGAAGAACCTGGCACGGTGCTGTTTTTCGGACGTATTAACGCCTACAAGGGGCTGGGGGTGCTTTTAGAAGCGTGGGAACAGGTTAGCGCCCAGTGTCCGGAGGCAAAGCTGGTCATCGCAGGGCGGGGGCACGACCTGCCGAAATACCGTGAGCGCATCCTCAACGACCCGCAGTGCGAGCTGATAGACCGCTTTATCCCCTCCGAGGAGGTTGCCCGACTCTTCACCCGATGCAGTGTGGTGGTTTTGCCCTATGTGGAAGCCACCCAGAGCGGCGTGTTGGCAACAGCCATCGCCTTTGGTAAACCGGCGGTCGTTACCCGCACCGGGAGCCTGCCGGAGATGGTGGAGGATGGCCATACCGGCTTTATCGTACCTCCGCGCAATCCGAATGCGCTGGCGAGTGCGCTGATTCGGCTATTGAGCGATAGGTCCTTGCGACAGGCGATGTCTAACAGCGCACGACACTTGACGCAGACACGCCTCGGCTGGGACTACCTGAGCGCGCAAACCGAGCAGGTTTATCAGCAAGCGCTTGCCAGCGTTTAACCGAGCACCTGCCGTAGATAGCCGACTACTCGGCACACATATACCTCTCGAGTGAAATGCGTCCTCACATGCTCCAACCCACTCAGGCGCATCGTCTGCCAGAGTCGGTCGTCACGAATCAGCTGGGCGGTTCGCTGTGCCATTTGCGCAACATCTTCCTTCGCGACCACGAACCCATCCAAACCGTCCCGAACGACTTCGGGCACCGCCCCCGACAAGCTGGCCACCGGTGTTACACCATGAGCCATCGCTTCTGCTAGTACCAGACCAAAGGATTCTTCCAAAAGCACAGGAAACAGCAGAACGCGATGGTTCTGATAGATTGCCGGCATCTCCTCCGGGAGCCGCTTACCCAGAAAACGCACGTGTTGTTCTAATCCCGCTTGTATCACCTGCGCGCGCAGGCGTTGCTCGTAATCTGTTTCTCCTCCCCCAACAATCGTTAAGCGAGCCTGGGTGAGCTGGTGCTCGCGATGGAGACGGCTCAAAACTTCTATCGCAACATGCGCTCCCTTGTCTTCCACTAACCGCCCAACATACAACAGATTGAAGCGATTCGGAACAGGCAGCTCCCGCTGTTCCAGCACACGATACCGGATGCCGTTGTGGATGACTCGGGCGTTCGGCGAGCAAATACCCCTCTGCGCGTATGCGTTTTGCGAGAAAAAACTGTTGAAAACCATGTACTGGGTGTCCAAGTAGCGTGAGGCACGCAGTAACTCCGCCTGGACAACACGTCCTATCCACCGCGCGAAGCGCGGATACCGGTTCAGCCATTCCCCACCAGAGAGTTGTAGATAGTTCGCCAGAGACATATCGCCCACGAAGTAAACCACCGTGATCCCCCGTCTTCCCGCTGCGAGGGCTCCCCCCAATCCAATGTGTGTCGGGCTCCACTGCAAAACCGCTTGGGGGCGAAATTGGTCGATCATGCGCAGGGCGATGGCATAATTGCGCATGAACCCGACCGTACGCCTGCGCACCACCCAAAGTTTGTACAACCAGTGTGAGGTGTCGTGCCAAACTACCGGTTTCAGCAGCCGGTGAACGTAAGGAGCATCGTCTTGGATGGTCGCTCGCCTCGTCAGCACACGTACCTCATGTCCCGCCTCGCGGAGCGCTGTTACGGTTTCCGCACAGCGCAATTCGTAGCCTCCTGCAAATTCCGGCGGATAATGGCTGACCACCACCAGTAGCTTCACTGCTGTGCCTCCACCTGTTCCGCGCCGACAGTTAAGAGGCTCTTCCACACGTCTCTCCGAAATAGCAGAAGCGGTTGGCGCTGGGTCAGTAAGCCGTAGAGCAACAGGTAACCGCCTGCGTGCAGGGAGGTAGCCAGGATTAACTTCTGCCACGCGGATAGGCTCAGCGGTAGAACCAACGAATAGGCTAGCCCGGAAGCAATCCCTGCGGGTACCGCTCCATGCAGAAGCGCGCGAAGCATCTCCGCCAATGGAAATGTGTAGTATCGCCACAGCTCCACCAGCGTTACCAACACCCTGACCAGCATCCCACCAGTGAACAGCTGGGCAATCCCCACCGCATCCAGCGATCCGCCAAACACCGCAAATCCGGCAAGCACACACGCCAAACCTGCCCAGATTGGATACACAGCCAGTTCGGGGCGGCGAGTTGCCCAGAAGAAACTCCCCACGGGACCGCTTACCAACGCACGCCCGATGGCGTATACTGCAAGCCATTGCAGCACAGGCACAGAGGGCGACCACTTATCGCCAAATAAGCCTAAAACAAATACCTCTGCATGAAAAACCCAGAAGAGATACACCGGCAAGAGCAGGAAAGAGAGTAGGCGCGAGACCCGCAGAAAGACAGCACGCTGTTCATCAGCCTCCTGCAAACTGCTTAACAGGGGAAACATCACCCGGTTAGACTGAAAGACAATATACTGTACAGGCAGGGTGATCCAATTATACGGAAGCGCATAGTAACCCAGCACTTGGGCTCCTTGCCAACGCGCCAGATAGGCATTATCTGCGTTCAGGAAGATGAAAGAGAACACTCTGTCCAGCACAATCCATCTGCCGAAACGAAAAAGTTGGCGCACGAAGCGACGTCGGATGCCTCCGGATGGACGCCATGGCATCAGCCACCACACGGCCACCGCCTGAGTCAGCGCACGCGCGATGTGCCCGTACACGATACTCCAGACCCCAAAACGCGCCAAAGCGAGAGCAACCATGACCCCCGTGCTGACCAGTGAAGGCAAAGATTCCACCAGTGCTTGTGCTCGCCACCGCTGGGCTTTCTGCAACAAGGCGACCGGAACGGTCGCCAAAGAACCAATCACGATGTTGAGAGCCAGTACCTGAAGGATAGGAGCCACCGCAGGTTGGTGGAGTATCCCTGCAATGGACGGCGCTGATAGTACAAGCACCAAAGCAAGTGACAACGAGAACGCGCATATCGTATAGAAAATGGTGGAAGCGGCTTGTTCTACTTCCTCCCGTTGGGCGATAAGCGCCTGTGCTAGCCCAAGGTCTAGGACGATCTGCAGGGCGTTTATGGCAATCAGCGCCATATTTAGCAATCCGAAGTCCTGGGGGGCAAGCAAACGAGCAAGCAGTACACTGCCTACTAGGGTTAACAGACGCGCGCCAACCGCCCCGGTACTGACCCACACAAGTCCGCGTGTAAACTGCAGTACCGGCTGGTGCCTTGAAATATGCGAGCGATGGTGCCCATCCACGGTCAACAGGATTATATCACGCCGCAGAAAAGCGGTCAACATGCAACGGTACGGAGGCGCATTGGTCTACCCGATAATCGTATTGGAGAGGCTGAGGATGTTCGCACTTCGTCGTACAATTGGTATACTGGGCATGGCATCTTTGCTGATGGTACCAGCTCTTGCAGGGCTGGAACCGCGAGATATTTTTGCTACCACCGGGCAAATGGAGTTCTCCTCTATCCCCCCTCTTCCCGACGGATGGCGCCTGCTGGAACAGAGTAGTAATCTCGACTGCAGAGCATCTTTAGATACTACCACCGCTTCGCAGGGGCGAAGTAGTTTGAAAGTTTACTGCCCTATAGCACCGCAATACACCACTTGGGCAATTCGTAACCTGATTCTGGTCGGACAAAACGGACTGAAAGTCGGAGACCACCTGCAGTTGAGCGCGGACGTGAAAACAGGAGAGATGCAAAACGCTACTGTGCTCCTGCAGATTCGTAGTGCTGACGCCCAGGGGAACACGCTGTCTAGTGCCGAAACAGCGATTACGGCTTCCAATAGCAGTTGGCAAACATACCGCCTGCAGATAGATGTTCCCGAAGGCTCTGTCTGGGTCAGCGTGGGAATACGGGTGCGATTTGGAAAGGGCGGCGGGTGGTGCACCTTCTGGGTAGATAATATGCTCTTGAATAATGGCGAACAGGTCGAGCGACCAGCTCCTGCCCGGCGTGTTATTCGTACCTTCACCTATTTCCGCATGCATCCCGATGTTTACGAAACCGCTCGGCGGTTCGATATCGTTACCTTGCATCCCGTTAACTGGCTTGCTGTAAGAGCTTTGCGCTACTACAACCCGAACATCGAGGTGTATGCCTACTTTAATGGGCCCGCCACATCCAGCACGCTGGACGGGCAGTGGGATGCGCTAGACTATGCTTTTGTGAACGCCAATCACCCCGAGTGGTTTCTGAGCGACAGTACCGGTAAGAGGCTCACCGAAAAAGATTATCCACAAAACTACCTCGTGGACATCGGCAACGTGGAGCTCCAGAGACGATGGGCGTCGCGGGCTATCGCTATCGCCAAGCAATTTGGCTTCACAGGAGTTTACATAGACAATATGGTTCGCAACTACCTCTCCTTGCAAGCGGTGTCGCCTATCCAGTATCCGAGCGAGGCCGCCTATCAGACAGCGATGGGGATGTTCTTACAGGCGGTCAGTGCGCAGATTAAACAGGCAGGGCTAAAAGTATTGGCGAACTTTGGGTACGTATGGGCAGATGATGACCCACCCTACAATGAGTGGATGCGCTATGTGGACGGTGCCCTCGCCGAAAACTGGGTACGGAGCTACTGGGGGGGCAGCTATCGCTTTTACAGCTCGTTTGACAAGTATCTCAGAGCTGTGAACGTGCTAACGAAACATGGTAATGTAGCATATCTTGCACAAGGGCGCGCAGTCGAGGCGGAAACGCTCACACAACGGTTTCTGCTGGCTTCCGCGTTGCTCAATGCCGACGCACACACCTATTTTCACACCGCTAATGCCGGATATACCGAGAACGCGCACTACCTTCCTGACTATGAGCTCTCGCTGGGTACCCCCGTCGAGACCTATACCTTGATCGCTGGGGATACGGCATCAGGAGGAGTGCTTCGTCGGCGCTGGTCGCAGGGATTGGTACTGGTCAATGCACACATGACTCGCTCGTTTACCGTGCCTCTCGACTCGCAGTACATAGACGCCAACGGTATCCTGTACCCTCCTGGCATGGTAGAACTGCCACCATTGAGCGCACTGATCCTGGCAAAAGCGGGTGACAAGATGCAGATTACTGTATCCATGACACCCAGCACTGCCAAGCCCGGGGACACAGTATCCGTAGAGGTTACCGCCAAGAATCTGAGTGCGGAAACCCTTCAGCAGATTACATTACGACTGCCGATACCCAACAGCCTATCCTATGTTGTCGGCAGTGCCACGCAGGGAGGCGTTTTTGACGCTGTTTCAGGTATCATGACCTGGACGGTCCCATCACTTGCCCCCGGTGCTCTGGTAACTCTCTCGTTTCGAGCGGTTGTCCGCTAACATACCCCTGGCAACTACCGGTTTTTCCTGCGGGACTGGAAAAAAAATCTGTCATCTCTTATAATAGAGTACCATCTCGGATTCGGGAGGATGAAATGAGCAGTGGGTTGCGCACGCTCTCAGGCTACTATACAAGGATACTGGTATCATGGTACCGTTTGAACGAAAGGATCGGTGACTTTTTCCACTTCTCCCGCCGATTGAATCTCCTGATCCTATCGCTGGCGTTGTTGTTTTGCTGGGGGCTTGCCGTTGCCATCACCAACGAGGCATGGGTGGCTGTTATTGGACTGATGTTTGTATGTGTCGTCTTGCCGTTGCTAGCTGTATTCCCCGAGGCCGCCGTGCTGTTGGTGGCGATGATGTTATCTTCGGTGATCTCTCCCTTACTGTGGGACCATTTGCCGTTGTTCTACAAAGGCTTCTCTCTGCCCTACGTTCTGCTCATGTATGCGGCGGTGGTCGTCGCATGGAAGCAGATAGTTACTCTTTCCCCCTATCTCCAGCGGTGGAAGACACCCACCTCACTGGCCATCATTGCCTTCCTGGTGTTGGTGGTGCCGGTTGGATTGGGATACCATACCCTGGTCGCCAACTACCCTGCCTCAAAGCAGTTGGCAGAGATGAGATCCCTGGTAACATGGCTCATATTTTTCATCTTGACCGGTTCCTTAACGAGCGAACGGCGCCTGCGCGTGGTGCAGGCTGGTATCCTGATCATTGCTGCCGTGGGCTCTCTGGCTACTATTCTGCAAGGCATATTCGGGGAGCGGGCCTTGTTTTTCCTGAAGATTGCCCAAAAAGACATCCGACTCGAGTATTCGGAAGGGCTGGTACGCGTGCTTCCTCCGGGAATGCTCTTTTTGATGGCGTTTATCGTTGGCTGGCAGATGACATCTGCATCCTCTGGACCCAAACGCGTTCTGTGGCTTCTTCTGGCTCTGCTGGGCGCCGGCGCCATCCTGTTCACGCAGTTGCGTCACTTCTGGGTCATTGCAATGTTCGCGATCCTGTTGATGTGGTGGTATTCTGAACGACGCGCAAGGGTCGCCATGACGATTACAGCAGTGCTTCTACTCACGCTAGCGACCGCCTTCATCACTCTGGTACGTTCGGCTCCCTCGTCCCGCTCAGACGACTTCTTCGCTCGACTGCAAAGGCGTTGGGAAAGCACCTTCCGCGAGGAGCCGCGGCAATACTCCTCGTCGCTCGGATTTCGGATGCAGGAGATCTCGCAACTATCTGAACAATGGAAACAGTCGCCTTGGTTCGGTATCGGACATGGCAAACCCTATCGAGTAGATCAGCGGTACAATCCGTATCTTGATAGCACAACGTACACGTTCAACAGCTATGTCCACAACTCCTTCTGGTGGGCACTGGGCAAAGGGGGCATCATCGGAGCTATAGGAATCGTGACACTCTGGATAGTAGGGATAGTGCGTGGTTACCGCCTGCAGAGCAGAGCCGTTCGTCCAGAGGTACGGGCATGGCTCCTGGCGCTGTGGGTTTGCTATGTGGCTTTCGTGTTATCGGCACAATTACACCCTGCTTTCTGGAACGACAAGAATATTGTCTCTATCGCCGTCACTTTGGGCTTAATGGAGGTGATCGCTGACTTTGAGCGCGCGCGCAATGCCTCCTTACCCACTCCTACTACGCCGCATCCGCTTCCATGAGAAACGTGCGTCATCAACGTGTTCTCTGGTGGATATATGGCGCCTTCTGTTTCCTCTGTACGCTAAGCCGAATAGGGTACGATGCTCTAAGCGTCAATGCGCCGGTTCAGCTCGCACTGGTCGCGTGGCTTCGTGATACCTCGTTGTTCGCGTTTGACCCCGTTCGAGAAACCTATCCCTACTATACTTTTCCTCTCTGGAGGCTGATCGCGCTCGCCCCGGAGACAGTGCCGTTGGACAAAGCGCTGTTCGTCTTATGGGCAGGAACGCGTATTCTGCTGATTTACGCCGCTTTCCGGTTCGCGCGTAGTGTGGCGCCCGATAACCCCCTCGCCTGGATTTCCGCCATGGGGGTCATCGCCGCAGTACCCGTCCCTCAGATCGGCTCGGGTACGTTGTTGAGTAGTCACTTTGAACATACCAGTGCAACCATTCCCTTCATCCTATTATGCGCTACCGCCTTTTGGGAGAAGCGTTACTTGCTGTGTGGTGTGTGGCTGGGGATTGTAGCCGATCTCAACCCCCTTTACGCGCTTTACCTGATCGTCTACTTGGTCGCATGGGGCGTCATGGTAGAGGACTGGCGCGGAGAATGGAAACAAGGTTGGAAAATCATCGTAACGGCTATGCCCGTCGCGCTTCCCGCTCTGCTGTCGTTTCTATCGCGCCCGCCAGTACAGGTAGATGACATCGACTTCCTCTACTGGGTGAACCGGATCCGCTCTCCTCGGCACCTGTTCCCACTGGCATTTGAACGTTGGAGATGGGTTGCATATGGATGTAGTCTTCTACTTGTATTGCTCGTACTGGGCACCACTCCCAAAGAGCACAAACTCTGGCGCCAAATCGCGTGGACGTGGTGCCTTGCCGCTCTATTGTTCGTGGGGCTCGCCTTCCTTGCCGCATACGGGGTGAAGTCCTACTGGTTGCTGACTCTGTCAGCAGCACGCGCTTCCGATGTATGGATTTGCCTCACGAGCGTTCTGGTTGTGGGTGTTACGTCAGAGCAGGTTCGGCGTACACCGCCGGGGTCACGTGCACGTTACGCGCGGCTTGCCATATGGGTTGTGACTATCATCTGGTGGGGAACCGTACATCGTCCTCAAACCGCTTTGGGTGCCGTACTGGTTTGTTTGTTCCTTGCCTGGCTATGGGAGAAGCCATCGATGAGCGGAGTACTCAAACAGGTTCGCCTGCCGGCTGTTCTGTATTCTTCAGCCCTGCCAGTTCTGCTAGTGCTGACGGCAGTAGCCTTTACTACTCGACACTACTTCGGGCGTCTGCCCAACATCCGCATGTTTGACCGCTCCGAGATTCACGCACTGGCTTCGTGGTGCCGAGCACATACGCCGCGTGACGCCGTCTTTCTGATACCCCCTACCGAGGAGGGAGGTTGGACCGGTTTTCGGTTCCTGGCGCAGAGGGGTATATTCGTTTCATGGAAGGACGGAACGAACGTGCTGTTCGCCCCCTCTTACGCACGCAAATGGATAGACCGAATGGCGATGATAGAACCGCAGATACTCTCCATGCACCCCACACTCTTCCAGCCAGCCCCTTTGGACACGCGGACATTATCCCGACGGTATCATGCACTTGAGGAAGCACAGGCACGCTGGATTGCTGTGCGCTTCAAGGTAGATTACTGGATAGTGCCCGTTCACAAACCCACAGCTCTGCCCGAAGTGTACCGAGATGGCAAGTGGAAGGCGCTGATGCTAAACCTTCGGGGCAGAACCCTATCGGCGCCTTCCCGCTACGGTATCGCCACAGGTTCGTTGGCAACAGACCGAGAGGCACCGTGATGGTGATATGCCTGACTTGTTCACACCTCACCGCCGGGCGGCTTCGCTGAACGTGCGAAACAGAAGCCCCTCGCCGAGGCGAGGGGCTTGTTGCACCCGCCTCACACGTCGAAGTACAGCACGAACTCGTAGGGATGCGGACGCAATGCCACACCCTCCACTTCGCGCTTCTGCTTGTAGTCGATATAGGTCTCGATCAGGTCCTCCGTGAACACGCCTCCGCGTAGGAGGAACTCGTGGTCCTCTCGCAACGCCTGCAGGGACTCGGCTAGGCTCGCCGGCGTGTGCTGGATGCCCCTGCGCTCCTCGGCAGGCAGTTCGTAAAGGTCTTTGTCGATCGGGTCGGGCGGCACGATCTTGTTCTGGATACCGTCCAGCCCAGCCATCAGCATCGCCGCGAACGCTAGATAGCCGTTGCACGAGGGATCGGGAGCGCGGAACTCAATCCGCTTCGCCTTCGGCGAGGCGGAGTACATCGGGATGCGGATGCAGGCAGAACGGTTGCGCTGGCTGTAGATCAGATTGATAGGCGCCTCGTAGCCGGGCACCAGCCGACGGTACGAGTTCGTGGTGGGCGCAGCAAAAGCCAGCACGCTCGCCGCGTGTTTCAAAATGCCACCGATGTAGTAGATCGCCGTCTCGGACAGCCCCGCATAGCCACGCTCGTCAAAGAAGACGTTCACTCCGTTCTTCCACAGGCTCTGGTGCACATGCATCCCCGAACCGTTGTCCATGAAGATGGGCTTAGGCATGAAGGTGACCGTGTAGCCGTTCTGCACCGCCGTCTGCTTGACCACGTACTTGTACTTCATCAGGCTATCGCCCATCTGCACCAGCGGCGCGAAACGGATATCGATCTCCGCCTGCCCGGCGGTGGCTACTTCGTGGTGATGCAACTCGGCTTCCACGCCGACCGCTATCAGGTTCAGCATCATCTCGGTGCGCAGGTCCTGCAGGCTATCCGTTGGTGGCACGGGGAAGTAGCCCTCTTTGTAACGCACCTTGTAGCCCAGATTGGGCTTTTCATCGCGCCCCATGTTCCACGCGCCCTCATCGGAGTCGATGAAGTAGTAGCCCGAGTGCTGGTTCTGGTCAAAACGCACATCGTTTAGGATGTAAAACTCCGCCTCGGGACCAAAATACGCCACATCGGCGATGCCGGTGGAACGCAGGTACTGCTCCGCTTTCTGCGCCGCGTAACGGGGGTCACGTGTGTAACGCTCCCGAGTCAACGGGTCCACCACATCGCAGATGAACACAACGGTCGGATGCTCGGTAAAGGGGTCCATAAACGCCGTGTTCGGGTCAGGAACCAACAGCATATCGGATTCATTGATGACCTGAAACCCTCGGATGGAAGAGCCATCGAAGCCGATGCCTTCCTCGAACAGGCTCTCGTCCAGAGCCTCCACAGGGATTGAGAAGTGTTGCCACGTGCCTGGCAGGTCGGTAAACCGCAGGTCTACAATACGCGCCTCTTTCTCGCGGGCGAAATCGATCGCCTCTCTGGGTGTCATGTGAATGTCTCCCTCCTGTGTGAAGTTTTTCGGGTCTCTCAGATAAGCCAAAAAGGGACGCCCCGCAGAATCGTTCTGCTTTGAGGAGCGTCCCTCGTCAAATCTGAGGCCACCTCGCCTTGTCGTTTCGCCATATAGTATACACTCTTTTGGGGCAGGAGTCAAGCCTCTGCCCGGTGTATTGCAAATGGGGATCTGGCTATCAGGAGATACACCGATGGCTAACTTTCGCGAATTACAAGAGCGCGTGTACGAAGCGAACATGGCACTGGTCAAGCATGGACTGGTTATCCTCACCTGGGGCAACGCCAGCGCGATCGACCGAGAGCACGGCGTGCTCGGTATCAAACCCAGCGGCGTGCCCTATGAGCACCTTCGCCCGGAACAGATCGTGCTGGTGGATATGGAAGGCAAGGTGATAGAAGGCACTCTGCGCCCATCCTCGGATACTCCCACACACTTGGTACTTTACCAGCGTTTTGAAGCCATCGGGGGGGTGGTGCATACCCACTCTCGCTACGCCACCGCTTGGGCGCAGGCGATGCGTCCCCTGCCCTGCTTCGGCACTACGCACGCCGACGCCTTCTACGGCGCAGTGCCGTGCACCCGCCCCCTTACCGACGAGGAGATCGCCAGTGAATACGAGCGCAACACGGGGCTGGTCATCGTCGAAACGTTCGAGAAGCTGGGCATTGCCCCCATGCACGTGCCGGCGGTGCTGGTGGCACAACATGCCCCCTTCACGTGGGGAGAAAACGTGCACAAAGCGGTGGAAAACGCCATCACACTGGAGGCGGTCGCCGGGATGGCTTTGTGGACACTGCTAGCACAGGAGGCATGGCACAAGCTGGCGCCCGTGCCCCAATCCCTGCTGGACAAGCACTTCTGGCGCAAACATGGCGAGCGCGCTTACTACGGGCAGACGTAACAGCGGCTTTTGCCTTCTTCGTGGGGTTTGTGTTACAATAGGCACGCCATGAGCACACGCCAGCGACCAGCCACCTCTCGCACACGCCGCTCCGTGCCCCCTCCCTGGCGCGAGATGGGACAAGTGGCTCTGCTGGTGCTGGCGATGGTGGTAGTGTGGTACCTCGCCTGGGGACGATACCGCCATCAACCGCCCCCAAAGGTGCAGTACCACTTCCAGACCACCCAGAAGGAGAGGGTTCAGCCATGAAGGTGGGCATTATCGGATTGCCCCAATCGGGCAAAACCACCCTGTTTCACGCCCTCCTGCACGGGGCGCACGAGGGAGCCGTACCCGGCGTTGCAGGAGCACATCATGCTACTATCACCGTGCCCGACGCCCGGTTCGACTACCTCGTGCAACTGTACAAACCCAAGAAGGCAACCCCTGCGACAGTAGAGTTCATCGACGGCGCAGCGCACATCAGCGCGGAGCGGCATAAACCCGCCTTCGGCACCGATTTCTTTCAAGGCATCCGTCAGGTAGAGGCGCTGGTGCACGTGGTGGACGTCTTTAGCGGAACCGTGGACCCGATGCAGGCGGTGCGGCGTGTGGATGAGGAGCTCCTGCTGGCAGACCTGATGATGGTGGAAGGACGCCTCGAACGGCTGGAGAAGACCCTCCGCGCCCGCAAGGACGCCATGCCCGAACGCGCCGAGCATGAAGTGCTGACCTTTGTCAAGCAGTTGCTGGAAGAGGAAAAGCCTCTGCGTCTCGCCCTATTCACGCCGGACCAGGAGAGGATTCTACGCGGTTTCAGCTTCATGACCCGGAAGCCGATGGTAGTGGTTGCCAACGTGCACGAGACACACTTGCAATCGGGGCAAAGCCCTGCCGAGCTGCTATCCTACTGCCAGCAACACGGTCACCGATACCTGGAGCTGTGCGCCGAGATCGAATACGAGATCACGCAGTTATCGCCCGAGGAGGAGCCGGAGTTCCTGCAGGCGATGGGCATCGAGCAACCTGCCCGCCTGCGTCTGGTGCGCGAAGTGTATGACGCTCTGAGGCTGATCACCTTCTTCACCTTCAACGAGAACGAGGTGCGCGCGTGGACCCTGCCACAGGGTGCTACCGCTCTGGAAGCTGCCGGGCGCATCCACTCCGATATGGCGCGTGGTTTCATCCGCGCGGAGGTGCTTTCGTGGGACCAGATGCAGCAGTACGGCTCGTGGGAGAACGCCAAACACGCCGGCGCGATCCGCTTGGAACACAAAGAGTATGTGGTGCAGGATGGAGACGTGCTCTACATTCGCTTTAAAGTGTAACTACTCTACCATCTCGCGCAAGCGGCGCAGATATGCCATCACCACATACACATACTCCGCGTGGCTCCATGTCAGCGGCGCCACCGACAGCGGCTCGCCCGTGTAAGGGTTGACTTGCTCCGGTAACGCCCCGGTGGACATGGCGTGCTGGGTCGCCCACTCAATCAGTTCCATCGCCGGGCGCAGATCGGGGGGCGCACCTGCTCGCTCTATCTCATACTCCGCCAGCCACAGCGTGCAGATGACCCAGGGGTTGCCGGGAACATCCTGACTGACGCGGTGGTAATAGTCGTTTTCATACCGTGCCAGCCCGCCCACCGGTGTGTTCACCCAGAGCTTTTTGCGCACGTGCCGCACACCGGACTGCAGATACGGGGAATCCGCATCCAGCACGCCAAACCGCAGAACGCCCAGCACACTGCTATCGGCGGTGGGGTCGCGGTGGATGCTACCGTCTGCTTCCAGCTTGAGCATCCGGGAGAAACAGCCTGTGCTCTCGTCATACAGCACGTTGAGGATGCCTTCTCTGACCTCTTGCGCCGAGCGGTGGAACAGCTCATGCTCTTCCTCATCGCCGAAGAGGTGCGCAAAACGCGCTGAAGCACGCAACGCAGCGTACACCGCGGCGCAGGTGTAGGTGTGGATACCGCGTCGCTCCTCCCACAGGTCATAGCTGGGCAGAGGAAGGCGCGTCTGGGGGTCACGATAGGTCGCCAGAAACCGCCCAGCGGGCAGGATCAGCGTCTCGTAAAGCGAGGCGATAAACTCGAGGTCGTGATACTGCTGATAGTGATGCCACAACGCCCACAGCACCGAGGCAGTGCTGTCCTCCTGAAACGGCATCTCAGGCTGGTCGTCCACCACCCAGGGGTGCCACGAGGAACCGACCGAACCGTCGGCGGAGTATTTGTGCATCAGCACGGGACGGTCTTTGGGCAGAACGCGCGCGCAGAACTCGAAAAAGCGGCGCGTGGTATCGGGATAGCCAATGGTGTCTAGCGCATAGGCGACGATGGCTCCGTCGCGGGGCCACATGTAGCTGTAATGGGCACGGGCAGTGCTCATGATGTCGGTATCATTGGCAGCGATAACCGCCCCACGGTCGTCTATCTGCGTGCGCATGATCAACAAACTGCGCCGAAACAGTTTCGCGAGCGGTTCCGGCAGGGTTTGCACCAGCTCCGCCCCTTTTTCCGACCACCGCGCCCAGTAGTTCGCCGTGTCGCGCATGATCTCTTCAAAGCCTGTTTCCACCACCTCGTTGTGGAGCGTGCGCACTTGCTGATAGTCATGTCCCACCGTGATCCAGTAGCGGAGCTCCTCCTCGTTGCCAGGCGCAAGCAGAAGGCGGAAACTGATGGAGCTATCTACCGACCCCTGCTCGATGGGGCGTCCGCTCAGCTCGCCGTCCTCACAGTCGCGCCATGTGCCTTCCGCCCCGCCAAAGCCTTTCACCCCACAAGCATACTGGTAGATACCGTTGTAGCGGCTTGTGCCCGTAGCCAGAAACCAGATGTCGCGCTTATAGTGAATCACCGCCCGTAGGTATGGGTTGTAAAACGCCGTATCGCCGATATCGGTCTCCGCCAAGTGAAAATTGTGCGACAGGAACACCCGCACCTCGCGGGGATAGTCGCTGAGATTGCGCAATCGCACGCGCCGGAGAAAGATGTTCGCTCGGTGGGAAACGCAGTCGTTGACCAACAGGCTGAGGTTCATGCCCGAGTGTACCGCTGTGCACTCGGTGACCAGCGTATCCGACTGATAATCGAGGCTGATTGTCCATTCGCCGCTGTCCAGCCAAGAGAATCTGCCGTCGCTCCACACACCCATGCGGATTTTGTGTCCGCTCAGATGGTTATATAGCCCCACATAGGGAAAATAGAAATCGCGGATGTTCAGCGCATGGTCTTCGCACACCAGTATCTCGCCGTTGCCCAACACCACCGGTCTCGGCATGATAACCTCCCCTTCTCCGGTATACAAGTTAGTTTACGCGGTTCCAGTGCCCTTACCTTCTCCCATTATCGGCAGGAGAACGAACGGTATTCGCGAAATCGTTCAGTAGCAGGAACAAAAAGTGGTCATGCTGAACGTCAACGAAGCATCTCAGAGATTCTTCGCCTTGCGGCTTAGAATGATGGAGAAAGCGGCTCGGAATGACGAGGTGCTTGGTACTGTCGAACCGGCGAGGGAGCAAAGCATGCACGAAGTGATCGGACAGGCGCGCAGTGCCTTTCGGCAGCGATACGGTCGCCTGCCCGCCGTCTACGGCATCGCGCCCGGCAGAGTAGAAGTGCTCGGCAACCATACCGACTACAACGGCGGGTACGTGATGAGCGCGGCGATTGACCGCGTGACGGTGGTGGCGGTGCACCGGGCAACCAACAGGCGGTGCCGGGTGTTCGCCACGCAAAAGGGTGCGGAGGCAACCTTTCCGCTCGACGCCATCCAGCGCGACCCGCACGACCACTGGGCAGACTACGTAAAGGGCGTGGTGGTCGAACTGCAGAAAGTGGGCATCCCGGTAGAGCCGTTCGAGGCGGTGGTTGCGGGCAACGTGCCCATCGGCGCAGGCGTCAGCAGTAGCGCGTCGCTGGAGGTGGCGACCGCCGTGGCTCTGCTGGAACTGCACGAAGCCAGCCTGCCTCGTTGGGAGATCGCGAAGCTGTGCCGTCGCGCCGAGAACGAGTTTGTGGGCATGCCCTGTGGGATTCTGGACCAGTTCTCCGCGGTTTTCGGGGAACGTGATAACATCCTCTTTCTAGATACGCGCACCGAAGAGCACGAGGCGATCCCGCTTCCTCCTGGCTCCTTTGGTCTGATCCTTGTCCACTCGATGGCGCAACACACCCTGGTGCGTGGCGATTATGCGACCCGCTACCGAGAGTGCATGGAGGCAGCACAATGGTTCCGCCAGCGACTGGGCGAGCATGTTAGCCTGCTACGCGACGTAAGCTGGCAGGAGTTGGAGCAATGGGAGGCACAGATGCCCGAACCTCTGCGCCGCCGCGCGCGCCACGTCATCAGCGAGAACCAGCGAGTGCTGGATGGACGCGACGCTCTGCATCGGGGGGATGTTGTCCGCCTGGGCGCGCTGATGTACGCCTCCCATGAGAGCAGTCGCCTCGACTACGAGAACTCCACGCCCGAACTGGACCTGCTGGTGGATTTGGCGAAAGAGCGCGGTGCGATAGGCGCACGCCTGACGGGTGCAGGATGGGGCGGCGCAACGATCAACTTGGTGCAGGAAGAGCAGATGGAAGACTTCGCGAGGCGCGTAGCGGCGGAATACACCCGCCGGACGAATATCCAGCCGGCAGTGTATCGCTGCCACATCGCGCCCGGAGCAACTACCATCCGCGAATAAAGGAGCAGAAGCATGGAGTCGCTGAGCATCTACTTTACTGGCAAAGACCAGGTGGAGCTGGTCAAAGAGGCTGTGCCGCCGATTGGACCGGGGCAGGTCCTGGTGCGCGCACGAAAGAGCCTGATCAGCACCGGCACGGAGTGCATTTGCCTAGGAAGGCTGTTCGAGGAGGGCACCCATTGGGACCGCTGGGTCAAATACCCCTTCCCTCCCGGCTACAGCATGACGGGCGTGGCGGAGCAGGTGGGCGAGGGGGTGACGAACCTCCAGCCCGGCGATAGAGTGGTCTTCCAGCGGTCACACCGGCAATGGCATGTGGTGGAGGCGAGTCTGCCTGTGAAAGTGCCGGACAGCGTGAGCGACGAAGACGCCTCCTGGTTTGCTCTGGCGATGATCTCCCAGAACGCCGTCCGCGCCGCCCGACACGAGCTGGGCGATAACGTGGTGCTTATCGGCGCCGGTCTGCTGGGGCAACTGACGGTACAGTACCTGCGCCTAGTGGGCGCAAAACAGATTATCGTAGTAGATCCCGCCGAGCCTCGCCTAAAGATGGCACAGGAACACGGCTCGACCACCGTCATCGCCAAAAAGGTTCAGGAGGCGCGAGACGAGATTCTAGAGCTGACCGACGGCAAAGGCGCGGAGGTCGTGTACGACATCACTGGCATCGCCGCAGTGTTTGCACCCGCTCTGACTCTGCTAAGGCGATTTGGCAAGCTGATCCTGCTGGGTGATACCGGCGAGCCATCCCAGCAGTTCCTGACGGGCGATGTGATTACCAAAGGACTGCAGATCATCGGCACGCACGCCTCGAACCCGCCGGCGGTTAGCACCGACCACGCCCCATGGACGCAGGCGGAGATGTATCAGCTGTTCTTCACCTATGTGGCGCGGGGAGACATGCGGGTGAACGACCTGATCACCCATCGGTTTACGCCCCAGGAGGCACAGCAGGCGTACCATATGCTCCGCCACGACCGCTCCGCCGCGATGGGCGTAATCTTCGACTGGACGGCGCTGTAGAACCATCGAAAAAGGGAACCAGGGCGGGTAACCCCGCCCTGGCGGTTTGACTCGCCTTTCAGCTTAGCGGAGAAGCGAGAGCACCATCTGCGGCGCGGCGTTCGCCTGTGCCAACACCGCCATGCCAGCCTGCTGGAGAATC
>PSLZ01000043.1:0-26252 GCA_040289885.1 Armatimonadota bacterium
GTATGGTGTGTGCTAGGGGTGGGCATGGGTCACTGGTGGGCAGTTCAAGAATTTTTTTCTCGAACACCCTCCTTTTCTGTTGACATTTGAATCAGAGTATCCTAAATAGCTGAAGGAGCTCCTGCGCAAGGGGGTGTGAACGAACTCGACTCTATCGATGTGTCACTTTGCGCGGATGGCGCTGGGAGCGCGATTGCAATGATTGCATCGTGCGACGAGCCGCAGGAAGGCTTTGGCCTAACGAGAAAGCCCTCGTTTGTTCCAATGAAAGGGAAGGAGAAAAAGTAAGCCATGGAGAAACACGCAAAAACAGCAGTACCTATCTGTGCGTTGTCAGCATTACTATGGCGTTCTACAGCGCTACTTTCCATAGCTCTTGTGGCGTCCGGATGTTCACTACTATTGCGTTCTACAGGTGCAACCGCACCAACACCGCCGCCACAGGCAGCTGCAGCTGGTTTTACCAAACTAACTTTTTCCGACGAGTTTAACTCAATTAGCACTATCGATGTCAATGCAACAGGATTACCTGGATACAAGTGGTACGTTGACAGACCTTTTGGCTGGCCTGTTGTTCAACGATCCGAATACCGGATTTGTAATGGGGTACTGGTCATAACTCAGCAGGGAAGTAGCTATGCAAACTGGGGGAGCGCGACATATAGTGTCAAGGGGAAAACCGGTCGTGCATTCAGGTACGGCTATATCGAGGCAAGAATGCGTTTTGACCCGGCGCTAGGACCAAATTCAGATGGATGGCCTTCATTTTGGATGCTATCGCTTTCGCATACTTTGGGAAGCAACGATAGTCGCTATTCTGAGCTTGATATCTTCGAGGCATATACAGGCGGTTATGCCGAGTATAAGAGGGCTTTCGTTGGTACTTTGCACGAGTGGCAACAGAAGCCGACCCTTGTCCATTATCAGAATGCGAACAATTGGACTCCGTTGCCTCATGTAGATTTCGGGAAATGGCATACGTATGGCGTCTTATGGAAACCTGGAGAAGTCACCTGGTACTTTGATGGTACTGCGCTACAAACCCAGCGATATTCAGCTAACGGATATCCGGAGCCACAAACAAATCCAATATCGCCGATTGGAACCTTTAGTATTATTGATTCAGAGGACCTGGTCCTGATTCTGGGGTCAGGAGTGAGTTGGCCGCTGTATGTGGACTATGTGCGCGTTTGGCAGAAAGATCGGTAGTCCGTTGGCAGAAGGGTCGAGAGGTCTAGCTGAGGCTGAGGGGGCAGGTGAGCCCTCTTGCGCGGAGGCGCGGGAGGACGACGGGTTCGGCCGGCGTAAGGGGGTGGGTTAGTGCAGGGATGGCGGCCGAACGGTGACTGCGAACCGGATGCCGGAGGCAGACGGAGAGATCCAGCCTGTTCGCTAGCATCCTGCAGGGGTTAGCTCCGATACGCCGGTCACAGGTCGGCGAAAGGCTTTCGAGAGGAAAGAGGAAAGGGAGGAAGCGGCATTGCCGGTCCAGGCTTCCGGTAGGGGCCAGGTGCCGCGTGACGTGGTGGAGAAGACTATCCGCTTTTACGTCTCGCCCGAGGGCAAGGACAGCTGGTCGGGGCACTTGCCAGAGCCCAACGCGGCGGGGACCGATGGTCCCTTTGCCACCCTAGAGCGGGCACGGGATGCCGTGCGGGACCTGAAGCGGTCCGCCCGGCTCACGGGGCCTGTCGTGGTCTACCTGAGGGGCGGCAGGTATCCGGTGACCGGGCCCATCAGCTTCGGGCCCGAGGATTCTGGTCCGGTCACCTACACCGCCTATCCGGGCGAGACGCCGGTGCTGGACGGGGGCCGCAGGATCGAGGGCTGGCAGCGGACGCAGCTGCGGGGGCAGACCTCCTGGGTGGCCGAACTGCCCGAGGTGGCAGCCGGCAAGTGGTACTTCCGCTCCCTGTTTGTCAACGGTCAGCGGCGGCCCCGGTCGCGCTGGCCCAAAGAAGGGCTGCTGCGCATCGAGAACGTGCCCGGCAAGGAGAAGATGGCCCCGCTCTTCGACGGGTCTGACACGTTCCAGTACGCGCCGGGCGACATCAAGCGGTGGAGAAACCTGACCGACGTGGAGATCGTGGTGCCCCACTTCTGGACGTCGGAGCGGATGCCCATCGCCGAGCTGGACGAGGCGACCCGGACCGTGCGCTGTGCGCGACGCTCGGTCTTCGCCATGACGGACGATTACACGGGCCAGTGGGCCAATTACTACGTCGAGAACGTCTTCGAGGAGCTGGGGACGGGCGAGTGGTACCTGGACCGGACCGAGGGCCGGCTGTACTACATCCCCCTGCCGGGGGAGACCCCTGAGGCGGTGGAGGTGGTGGCGCCCCGGACCGAGCAGTTCCTGCGCCTGATCGGCAGCCCGCAGGAGGGGCGGTTTGTCGAGTTCTTGCGTTTTGAGGGGCTTACTTTCGAATACGGGGACTGGAGCCTGTCCCCGGGCGGCGGCGAGGAGTTTGTCGGCCACGTGCCGCAGGTAGACCTGGGCAGCGCCCCGCAGGCGGCCGCCAACGTGCCGGGGGCCATCGAGCTGGAAGGCGCCCGCTACTGCGCCATCGAGAACTGCCGCATCCTGCACATCGGGATCTACGGCATCGACATCAAGGCGGGCTGCACGTCTAATCGCATCGTGGGCAACGAGATCTACGATATGGGCGGGGGCGGCGTGAAGCTCAACGGCGCCGACGCCTCCGGGCCCGTCGCCCTGCGGACAGGGCTCAACCGCATCACGGACAATCACATCCACGCCGGTGGCCGGGTGTTTCACGCTGCCTGCGGGATTGTCTCCTGCCATGCCTTCGGCAACGTGATCGCCCACAACCACATCCACGACTTCTACTACACGGGGATCTCCTGCGGATGGGTGTGGGGCTACGACGACAACGTCTCGAAGGACAACATGATCGAGAAGAACCACATCCACCACCTGGGGCACGGTTTCCTCAACGACATGGGCGGGATCTACACGCTTGGCGTCCAGCCGGGCACGGTGATCCGGAGCAACCTGATCCACGACGTCACGGCCAAGAACTACGGCGGTTGGGGCATCTACCTGGACGCGGGCAGCTCCCACATCGTGGTGGAGGGCAACATCGCCTACCGCACCAGCCACCAGGCCTTCCATGCCAGTGGCGGCCGGGAGAACGTGGTCCGCCACAACGTGCTGGCCTTCGGCGGCCAGGGGGTGGTCCGCCTGAGCTGGGCTGGAGACTACCGCTCTTTCACCCTGGAGCGCAACCTGCTCGTCGCCGACGGCCAGCCCATCTATGCCATCTATGCCATTCACCGGACGGGGTTTGAGGGACACGGGTTTGCCAGCGACCTCAACCTGGTCTGGGATATCTCCGGCCAGCCCGTGCACGCCGTGGACCTGCTACCCAGCGCGAGCGACCGAGCGGTGGTGAGTTGGGAGACCTTACGGGAGATGGGCTACGACCTTCACTCGGTGGTGGCCGACCCGCTCTGCCGGGATCCCCGGGCGGGCGACTTCGCCCTGGCCGAGGGTTCGCCGGCCTGGGTCCTCGGATTCAAGCCCATCAACCTGTCGGATGTGGGTCCGCGGCCGCCCTACGCCCGGGAGTGAAGGAGGCGGCGTGGGGACGGGGAGCGAGGGCGCTCCGTGATGCCATCGCCAGGCTCGCCGGGCTCAGGCTGTCAGCCTAAATTTCCCAGATCCCGGAGGCGGCCCCTCTCGCCGAAAACGCCTTGACACGTTCCTCCGTGTGGTGGCTCTTGACAAAAGCGGTCACCTTTGGGTTCCATGCGAGGTAGAGCCCAACATCTCAGAGGAGGAACACAACGTGACCGACTTCGGGATCGCTAGGTAGACTATCCTTGTGAAAGGAGTGAATGAGTTGAAACGGTTGGCTTTGGCCTTCAAACGGGGGGGTACTGAGCGCCCTCACGCTGGTGTGCATCTCTAATGCCTTTGCCTCTGTTAGGATGTATGCCCTCTGGTATCCCTCCTGAATCCGGGACAAAGGGAAGTGGTTGCTAACTCTGGAGCAGCTATCGGTGGACAGTTTGCCGTGCGAGTGGTGGTGCAACCCAGTACGGGCGTTATTTTGGGAGCTACGGTCACTCAGCAATCCATTATCGAACAGACTAATGCTCATCCGGTTACTCCCTCGCAACTAGCCGATTTTGCGATCGCCTCGCCAAATCCGCAATATGGCGACCCGACGAGCAACGTGGTTGTTCTGCAAAGCCCCTTTATGAACCTTGCTGGGCATAACGGCACATATCGAATTGACGTAACAGTACAATATTTCACAGGTCCCATCCCCTATCAGACGTATACCGAGAGTGCAAGTATGACACGAACCATGCGTAATCTGGTGCTGGTGGACAGCCGCTCGGAACCGTACTTTATCTGGAACCCGGCGCAGATGACGGGGGTCTCCTTCTCGGCACAGCTTGAGCATGCTCAGCAGTTGACGGTCTTTGACGATGCGAACGATATCTGCCAGATTAAGTTGGAGATATTTACCAGTGAGGATAATCAAAACGCCATATTGGTCAAGGCGTTCGACAGGGTGCCACGCCCGGGTACTTGGTCGTGGATTTGGGATGGCAGGCTATCTGACGGTACGGTAGCGCCACGGGGGGTGTATACGTATCGTCTTTCTGCGGTGACGTATGTTCCTACCTTGCCGGACTGGGACAGCAACCGCTCCAGCACCCTGCGGGTCACGCAAACCAAGTTGGAGATCCCTGAAGGTCAGAACCACCTCGTCTTCAGTTACTACCTGACCGAACAAGGAACGGACGGTTGGCTTCTTGTGTTTGACCCAACGCCCCAAGAGGTAATGATGTACGATGTAGATGTGCCTACCAACGCGGGCTGGAACAGCGTGGCGGTCATCCTCCCGTCTGGTCGCGAGGAGATGCCTCCTGGGATGATACGGTATCTGGTGTATGCGGTGGACCGTGGCGATATCAACGGCATGGACAAGGCGCACCGCAGGCGCTGGGCACTGCCCCTGAACCAGAGGGTGCCGCTCTATCTCGCCATTATCGATGCCGGGCACGGTGGGAGGGACAGCGGTACTTACGGTAGGGACGAACAGGGCACTACCTACTATGAGAAGGACGTCAATCTGGCATACGCTTTCACTTTGGATGCACAGCTGCTTGGCTTACAGGTTTTCACATATCCTGGACACCCTGAAGAACCAAACTGTCCTCGACAGACCCCTGTGTGTGCGTGGACGACGAGACTGACGCGGAGCGCTGATGTTTCGTTGTCCCCTAAGGATCGCATGAAGGCAGTTCGGGACTTTGTCAAGGGTTGGTTGGAGGCGGGTGGACAGAGACGCCAGGTTTTTCTCATATCTTTGCACTGTGACGGCAGTTTGAATACTACGGTACGTGGTGTAAGCGTTGGGTATTGTAGGCTTAACCCATACGGAAGCGGGTTGCGCGATACTGTGGGTACATGGATAGACAGCGAAATGACAGAGTGGGAAGTGCCATCTGTTAGATACTGGGAATGTGAAGATGTCAAGGGCACAGGAAACCATCTTTATATCCTTAGACAGAGATTCCTGCCTGAGGATGAGCGGGTGCGAGCAACGCTTGTGGAACTCGGCTTCATGAGCAACCAAACCGACCTTGCCCAACTGCTCGACTTTTATTATCGCATCCGGGAGTCTCGGGCGATCCATTACGCCTGCGACTGGTATCTCAGATAAGGAGGCTTGAAGATGAAAGGTCTTAGCATCTTCTACGCGACCGCGCTTCTATTGCTGGCGTGTTCATATGCTTCCACAGTACCTGATGACTGGCCAGATGTTGCTGCATATATTGAGCGGGTACGCTGGCATCCCCAAGGGCAATGGATACTGTTCGTCCGTCAAGGGGAGGATGGAAGCGAGAGACGCATCTACAAAGTGCGTCCCGACGGATCGGGGCTGATCGCCCTATCGGTGCCCCGCAGCCACGAGGATCTGCCCATCTGGTCACCTGATGGTCAGCAAATTGCGTTCATCAGACGCGGTGCACCCACTGAGGTGTACAAGATGAACGCTGACGGAACCGGCGTCACGTCGTTGGGGCGCCATCCGGGCATCATTGACCTGGTACGCTGGCTCCCCGACGGACGAATAGTGTTCATTGCCCATCGCGGCGACGGTGGTCCAATGCTTGGTACTTTTCGCGCCAGCACGGGAGAGGAAGAGCGTTTTTGGTGCGATGCCAGCGATGCTGATTGGCATCCGTCAGGTAACTATGTCGTGGTGTCCCGCCTGAAAGGGCGCCCCAGCATGCACGCTAACCTGCATGAGATAGATTTAAGCACCAAGCAGGACCGACAGTTAACTTTTGGCGTTGAGCTGGACGATAGTCCCAGATACTCCCCCGATGGTGAGTGGATTGTTCTCAACACTTGTCGGAACAAAGCGGGAGGGAGGCTTATCTGGCTGGTTCGGAGGGACGGCACTAATCTCCATCCTGTGCCTCTACCGGATGGTCCAAACATGGTGGAATCTGATGCCGATTTTTCGCCGGATGGACAATATTTGGCTTTCGCTCGCGGAGAGTACGGTGCAACTGACCTGTATGTTTGCCGCGTAGACGGAACGGACCTGCGTCGTATTACATACTTTGACAGACAGGCAAAGGCGAACAGCCCACTGAAGGTGGTTAAAGATCCCGCCTCTCAGGGCAAAGCCTCCTCAGCGAGCAAGGCGCAGCCAGCCAATAAGCAGAAGCAGAAGAAGTCTTCGGGTGTGCCGCTCAGCAAGCCCTGAGTTGGGTTCTCGTGGAGGACTCAAGGGGCAGGGGGTGAGGGCAAAACGGCTCTCCGTGTCATGCTGAACGGAGTTCTGCATCTCGGTTGGGATTCTTCGCTCCGCTCAGAATGACATATAGAACGTCATGCTGAGCGCCAGCTCTGCATCTCGTTTTTGAGACCCTTCGCTGGCGCTCAGGGTGACAGAAAACCGGAGGGCGAGGCTCCCGCCGGGCCGAAACCCCCTCCCCGCCCGCGCGGCTCACGAGGAGGTTCGCCCTCCAGAGGATGTCATCAGTCAGGCAACGGCAGTTTCACTGGCTCGCCGCGCTTCGCCGACTCGTAGGCAGCGAACGCCACCTCCGCCGCCGCCAACCCGTCCTCGCCGGTAATGGGCACCGGTTTGCCCTCCTGCACGCTCTGCACGAACGCGCTCACCAGACCGAGGTCAATGCTGGAACCCCAGTGCTCTAAGGTGATGCGCATGTTGAGGTCATCGTACAGGGTGGAGTTCTGCGCGAACATGTCCATGTACACCAGCCCCTTCGTGCCCACCACCTGCAAGGTCACATCACCCCAGGTGGGGAACACTTTCGGGCGCGACCACGAGGAATCGAGCGTGGCGAAGACGTCGTTAGCGAAGGTGAGGGTCAACATACCCGTGTCATCGAAGTTTCCATGACAGAAGCCGTTGCCGATCTCGGCGTAGACCTCCACCACCTCACTGCCCAGCAGGTCGCGGCACAGGTCGGTAACGTGCACCGTATGGTCGATCACCGCACCTCCCCCCGACAGCTCTGGCACGATGAACCAGCCGCCCGGGTTGCGTCCGCGGTTGGTGCCGCGAATCGCCAGCACCTCGCCCAGCTCGCTGTCCTGCACCATCTGCTTCAGGCGAATGTACGAGGGGCTGAACCGGCAGGGGAAAGCGGTCATCAACTGCACGCCGTTGGTACGGCAGATCTCAATCATCGCCTTGCCGTCGGCTTTGGTGGTGGCTAAAGGTTTCTCGCACAGCACATGCTTGCCAGCTTTTGCCGCCATCTCCGTCAGAGGTCGGTGCTTGATGTTTTCAGAGCAGATGATAACGGCATCGACGCCTGCGTCCAGCAGTGCCTCGTAGCTGGGGAAGAAGCGGGTTTCGTAGTGCTGTGCCACCTGCTGACCGCGCTGGGCGTCGTCGTCCGCTACGCCTACCAGCACCGCTTTGCCCTGCGCTTCTAACTGCTTCACCCAGTGCGCGTAGGAGTAGGCGTGCATGTGTGCGAAGCTCATCATACCGATTCGTACCGCCATCTCAAGCACCTCCTCCCAGACGGATCACCTTGCCCGTGCGTGCACTTTCAATCGCTGCGAGGGCGATTTCCACCGCCTTCATGCCATCCTCCGCGCTGATGGAGGGCTTTTGTCCCGCCAGCACGCTGTCCACAAAGTGCTGAATCTCCAGCGTGTAGGGGTCTTCGGCTAAGGGGCTTTCGGGCACTGCCACTCCACCACCGCCTCCACCTGCGTCCTGCTTTGCCACCGTCAGCGGCATAGCGAGCCGACTGTCGAAAGCGATCATGCCCGCGTCGCCCGCAATCTCAAAGTCCACTTTGAACCCGCCGGGGTCTGCCCAGTTCGCCTCCACATGCGCGATGGCGCCGCTTTTCAGGCGTAGGGTGATCAGCGCGTAGTCGATGTGGTCCAGCTTTTTGAACGTCAGCGCCTTGGCGAACACGCGCTCCACCTCGCCGAACGTCCAGCGTAGCCAGTCAAAGTCGTGAATGACCATATCCAAGATGGGACCACCGCTCTGTTCAAAGTCGGCGTACCAATCGTTCACGGCGCGGGGATAGGGTCCACCGCGTCGGGTGCGGATTGCGGCGGGTTTGCCCACCGCGCCCGCCAGCACCAGGTCTCGCGCCTGTTTGAACTCGGGGAAGAAGCGCAAAACCTGCGCGGGCATCAGCGTCACGCCCGCTTTACTGGTCGCTTCTATCATCTGCTCGCACTGCTCCAGCGTGCGCCCCAAAGGCTTCTCGCACAGGATGTGCTTGCCTGCGCTCACTGCCTTCAGCACCAGATCCAGGTGGGTGGGGGTGGGAGTACAGAGGTCCACCATGTCCACCTGCTGGAGCAGAGCGTCGTAACTCTCGAAGACCTTCGCACCAAACTGCGGGGCGACGCGCCCGGCAAAAGCCTGGTCCGCATCGTAAAAGCCCACTAGTTGCGCATTGGGCAGTTTCGTGTACGCGGCGGCATGGGTACGTCCCATAGTGCCCGTGCCCACGATTCCCACTTTCAGCATCCCTTCCACCTCCTTCAGCAGATTACTGGAACACCGCTTTCAGGCTCTCGGCAATGTGCTTCAGCCCCAGCTCGGGATAGCTTGGATAGCCCTCTACCTCGGCAGTGATGTAGCCGTCGTAGCCCACCTGTTTCAGCGACTCGTTCACCTTCGCCCAGGGCACATTGCCCTGCAAGGGGTTGCAGAAGCCGCTGATGTTGCCGATGTGCGTCTTGAAGTCCTTCACATGCACCCGATAGATACGCTTGCCGAGAATGCGAATCCACTGGTCAGGGTAGCCCATCACCAGCACGTTGCCTGCGTCGAAGTATGCGCCTGCGTAGGGCGAACCCAGCTCGTCGATAAACTGGCGCATCTCCAGCGGGCTGAGCAGGAACTTGTTCCACACGTTTTCGATGCCGATTCGCACACCCAACCGCTCGGCGTCGGGCAGGAGTTGGCGCAGGGCAGAATGAGCGCGCTCGTACGCCTCGTCGTAGGCGACCTCCTCCGTCACCATGCCGGGCACGACCAGAATGGTATCCACCCCCAGCCAACTGGCGATCTGCAACTGCTTGCGGATGGCGGCCATCCCCTTCTCGCGCACGCTGGGGTCGGGGCTGGTGAGCGGATAGCGCCAACCGAGCCCGGTGGAGAGACTGGAAAGCTCCACCCCGATGCGTTGCGCCGATTCCGCGATGGCGCGCACTTCCGATTCCCGGGCGTCAAAACCCAGCACGCCATCTTCCGCCATGTTGAACTCGATGCTGTCGAAGCCGGCTGATTTCGCCGCCTTGAGGCACTGCTCGAACGACCAATCGCCAGGCATCGTCCATCGGTTGATGCCGATTTTCATCGGGAATTGCCTCCTTCGTTAGAGATCTCACAAATCTTTTCGCCAGAAGCCTGTTGTTTCCTTTCCAGCCACATGGCGTAGAGCGTGCGTCGGGAAACGCCAAGGCGGCGAGCGGTCTCTTTCAACGCCTCTTTTTCGCTCAGCCCCTGCGCTATCAGCGTCTGCAGGACCTGTATTGGCTCTTCGGAAGGTGGCGAAGGGCTCTGTTCGCTCGGCAAGAGGATGAGCGTGAACTCTCCGCGCGGGGGCGTCTGCTCGAAATGCGCCAGCCATTCGCGGATTCTCGCCTGCCGTGCCTCTTCGAACTGCTTGGTCAGCTCGCGGGCGAGAAACAGATCGCGGTCGCCCAGCACCTCCAGCGCATCCTTCAACAGGGCAGTCAGCCGATGTGGGGCTTCGAACCACACCACCGCCCTGCGCTCGTCTTTCAGCGACTGTAGGTAGGCGCGGCGCTCTTTTGGCTTTCGTGGCGGGAAGCCATCGAAGACAAACCGCCCATCAGTCAGCCCGGCGAGGCTGACCGCTGCCGTCACCGCCGACGCCCCGGGCACACACACCACGGGAACACCCAACTCGCGTGCGTGGCGGATCAGCGCGCTACCGGGGTCGCTGAGTGTGGGAGTGCCGGCGTCGGTCACGACCGCGAGGCTTTCCCCTGCCAGCAGTCGCCCTGCCAGCTCCTCCAATTTGGCGGGAGGCGAATACTCGTGCAGGCTGGTGAGCGGGGTGTGGATGTCGTAATGGCTGAGCAGTTTGCGGGTGACGCGCGTGTCCTCCGCAGCGATGACATGCACCTCCCGCAGGATGCGCAGGGCACGCAGGGTGATGTCCTCCAGGTTACCGATAGGCGTGGCGACCACATACAGCACGCCCATGCGCTTTACCACGGCGTAATCACCTTCACGGCGAAGCGGGTCTGGGTGCTAGAGGCGTTGGGGTCGCCGAATATCAGGAAGATGTCGGTGCCGCGGCGCACTTGCTGGCGGTAGGTGAGATACAGCGTGTTGATCTGCTCGAACTCGCCGAATCGGCTTCCCCTGCCGATGTAGCGTCCACCGATACTGCGCTCGGCGTCGATGTCATAGTTTAAGGTAGCGATCAACTGGTGCAGGTCGCGGTCGGGGGTAGCAGGGTTGTGATAGCGGATGAGGCTCCGCTCATACTCCAGCCTCAGGCGTAAGCGCTGGTTGAAAGGGATGCCCTGACTGAACCGCCAGAACAGGCTATCACCCCCCGCCTCCTTGCCGAAGGAAACGGCGATACCACCGGCGTTGTACAGCCTGCGATAATTCCACGACGTGCCAAGCGAAAGCATACGGTCACGGTATGGCGGACGGTGATAGATGCTGGTGCTCAACCAAAAGCTCATGTCGTTGCGCCAGATGAGCGAGCAGGTGGGGAAGAGGCCCTCATCGAAGATACCGCCGTCTAGGTTCCATCGCTGTTGTGCATAGCCACCGATGCTTATCTCCTGCAGAGGGCGGTCGGTCCAGCGGTTCACGTAAGCGACGGTGAGGTCGTATCCGCGAAAGCCCACCTCCGGCGCATAGCCGAGCGTGGGATGGAACGCCCGCGATATCTGCCAGAGTCGCCCACCGAAGCTGATGCGCCCATCGCCACGCTCCCGCCACAGGCTCAGCTCCATCTTCTCGCCGACGGGTGAGCGGTTGCTTTCGGTGCGGAAGTAGAGCACGCCGATAGCGGCGAAGCCGTCGGGGAAAGCGGGGAAGAACGCCGCGCCTCCGCCCAGCGCGGTGGCGTGTACGCCGGGGCGGTCGTCCCGCACGGCCTGCACCTCCGCGCGTGAGCGTTCAGTAAACTGGTACCCCAGTCGCCCCACGAGGGCTCGCTGGTTACCGCCCGTGCTGGCAAGCGTGCCGTAGCTCCATCTGCCCACGGTGCCGAACGACTTCAGCGCAGCGTCCACCGCCTGCACGTTCCCGCTGTAGAAGAGCGTGGTGTCCGGGAAGTAGGAGTCGCCCTCGATGAAGAAGGGGCGCGTCTCGCGCACGAGGCGCGGTACGTAACTGGAGGCGACGCTATCCACCGCCAGGGCGATGTTCTTGAAGTCGGGATTGAGAGTGAACAGGGTGGTCAAACCGCCAGACGAGGTGAGCTTGACGTCCAGTCCACTGCGCCACTCGGCACGCTGGGAGGTGGTATCCAGCTGGGTGTAGGGCAGGATGATGGGTGGCACCTGCACTTGGGGTATCCGGATGCCTTGCCAGCGCGCGCGCTTCAGGGGGTCATAGGTCACGCCCATGTTGGGGTAGTAATAGGTGGCGTTCAGGCGTGGTACGTGTCGGGCAAGGATGATGCCGAACTCGCGCTGACCGCGGGGGATACGCAGAATGCGGAACGGAATGAAGATCTCCGCGCTCCACCCTTTGCTGTGGCGGGATACCGCCGCCTTCCAGTCGCCCCGCCACTGGATGTTGCTTGCACTGCCGCCGGGAATGGTTTCGTCCTGCGTGCCTCCCGCGCTTACCCGAAAAGCGTAGAGTTCCGTTCCCAGCCCGGTGGTCTCTATCGCCAGCTCCACGTAGTCGTCTTTGGAAAGGTCAGCACCTCGGCGGATTTCCTGTGCCATGATTTTATCCGGCTCAGGGTCCTGGCAGTCAAAGCCGGCGTAGATGCCTTCCTTCGTGTAGGCGAGGTAGCCGACAGTGGGCAGGTCCGACTCACGCTGGTCTTTCAGGAACCAGAACGGGGCGAGGCGTACCGCCTTCTCCCACTCCGCAGGCGACAGCACACCGTCGACAGTGGGCGGTTGCGGCAGAGGATGTGTCGAGACGATAGCCGTCGCAGAGTCCGCACGAACCGAACCTGTGACCGCCAGCCCGTTGATAATGCCCAAGCCCCCTGCCATCAAAAGGCACAAGGAGAGAGAGAACTTCATGCGAACCGGGTTCACCCATCTCTTGTTCATCAGGTCGTTGGCGATAGTATCATACGGGATTTAGCTAGTATTGTCAACCGATTTGAAAGCGGGTGGCCATTTTGCGTTGACCGTTCCGTCACCGCCTGAAGGCTGTTTCAGCAGGTTTGCGGAGTGGATAGGGCGAACACTGCTTTAAATCCGGTGCACGAGGAGGAGATGTTGCTGAGGTCACGCCATCGCGCGCTGTTCGCGGTCTTCGCAAGTTGTCTGCTGTTACTGGTTTTCTCTTCTCTGCACGCTCAGACCGCCATTAAGGTGCTGGGCGAGGGCGTTGTGCTGAAGCAGTATGTTCAGACTTTTAACGGTAGTCCACAAATCGTGCATGTGCTAGAGGTAGACCTGCAGAATCCGGCGGTGCGCGTGGAGTCTGCCTTGGCGGAGGGGACGGTGTATCGGCAGTCTCCCACGCAGGGGCGCGAGACGGTGAGCGCAACCGTCCAGCGGCTGGGCGCGCTGGCAGGCGTGAACGCCGACTTCTTCCCCTTCACGGGTGACCCGTTGGGTATTCACATTCAGGATGGGGAGCTGGTCAGCGAGCCGTCTTCGCGCGTGGCGTTCGGGATGACGGCGCGACGAGAGGTCATCTTCGGCGAGGTGGTGATGCGGGCGGAAGTGGCTCCCGAAGGGGGCGAGCCTGTGCCCCTGAACGGCATCAACCGTCCCGTTCAGGCGAATGAGTGTGTGCTTGTCACGCCGCGCTGGGGTGAGGTCTATCCCCTGCCCAACGGCGCGGTGGTGCTGAGCCTGCGGGAGCTGGACGGGGTACCAGCACTAGGCAGAACCCTGCGGGCAAAGGTAGGCGAACTTGTGAACGCTCAGGCGAGCTGTGCCGTGTCGGCAGACGGCGCCCTGCTGGTAGCTACGGGTGTGGCGGGTGAGCAGGTCAAACAGTGGCAGACCGGCACCGTGTTGACCCTGCGGTTCGAGGTAGACCCTGCCACCCAGCAGGTGGTGCTGGTTCCCTCTACACGGCGCGAGGGCACACGCCTGGTTTCACGAGGAGGTTTTCGCCGCCGGAGTGAAGCCGAGTTCTGGACGCAGGCGGTGATGGCGGTGGGCGGCGGTCCGTGGCTGTTGCGCGAGGGAAAGGTGCTGATTGATGCATCCCGTCAGGGGTTCCAGAGCGGGTTTTCGGACATTCGTCACCCGCGCACTGCGGTGGGCGTGACCGCTGACGGCAGGCTTCTGCTAGTCACGGTGGACGGCAGACAGCCCATGTCCGCGGGAGTGACCTTGTCGGAGCTGGCTCGCCTGATGATTCAGCTGGGCGCGACCGATGCCATCAACTTGGACGGAGGCGGTTCCACCACCCTGGCGGTGCGCGGCGGACTGGTGGTCAACAGTCCTTCCGAAGGCAAGCAGAGACCCGTTGCCAATTCGGTGGTGGTCTACGCGCCGCGTCCGGCGGTAGCGGAATCTCCAACCCTGCAGATAGACCCCCTTACGGTCACCGTGCGCTCGGGGGAGAGCGTTCGGTTTACCGTCCGCTCGCCCGAAAAAGGCGAACCGCTCAATCCCGACAGCCTCCTCTGGGGCACGACGGGCGGCATCGGCTTTGTGGATCAGAACGGACTGTTCACAGGCGTGAAAGCGGGCAAGGGCGCGGTGGCGGTACTCCTGCCGAACGACCAGATTCTGCAGGCGGAGGTCACCGTGTTGCCAGGCGAGCCGGCGCGTCTGGTGCTGGTTGCGCCCGCTACCGTTCCGTCCGGCGGTGAGCGCTTCGAGCTGGTGGTGCGCGTGACTGACCGAGCGGGCAACCCGTGCGTCGGCGTTACCGTGCAGATGCAGGCACAGGGAGGCTATCCAGAGAAAGATAGCGCAGTAACCGGCGCGGACGGCATGGCGCGATTCTTCGTCGTCTGGGACACGACCCTGCCCGCAAAGCAGGGTGTCATCACACTCGGAGTGGTTGAGGGCAAGCAGGTGTCCCCACTGCAAATCAGACGTCGTTGAGAGGAGGAGCCGAGGATGCGTACAGGTGTTATCGGGTTGGGTATCATGGGTAGTGCGATGGCGGAGCGATTGCTCGCCGCGGGACACACCGTGTTTGTGTACAACCGCACCCGCGAAAAGGCGCAACCGCTTCTGGCAAAAGGCGCATACTGGGCGGACTCGCCGGCGGAGGCCGCCCGGCAATGCGAGGTGGTGCTCTCCATCGTCACCGACCCGGCGGCGGTAGAGCAGATCTCCTTCGGCGAGCGAGGCATTCTGCACGCGCTGGATGCGCAGAGCTTACACTGTGACATGAGCACGGTATCGCCCGCGTGGTCTCGCCATATGGCGCAGACCTATCAGCAGGCAGGCAAGCGGTTTGTGCAGGCGCCGGTGCTGGGCGGTAGAAAGCAGATCCTGGAGGGCACTTTACTGGTGTTCGGCGGGGGAGCGGAGGAGGACCTGAACCGCTGTGAGCCGGCCTGGCGTGCCTTCTCCAATAAAATCTGGCGGTTCTCCTCTGCTGAGCAATCTGCCACCACCAAGCTCGCCTGTAACATGATGATCGCGCACATGATGGTGGGGCTGGGGCAGTCTCTGCTTTTCGCGGCGAAGGGTGGCGTCTCGCCAAGCACCCTGCTGGATATTCTCGCCAACTCCAACCTGGGCGCACCGATGTACGCCACCAAAGGCAAGGCGGTACTAGAGCGTAACTTTCAGGCGAACTTCTTTGTGCGCCATCTGCTCAAAGACCTCTCGCTGGCGGAGGATTCGGCGCGTGAGACCAACACCATGCTTCCGCTTAACGCCTTGACTCGCGAGCTGTTCGTGGCTGCCATGCAGAAGGGCTACGCGGACGAGGACTACTCGGCGGTGGTGAAGGTGATGGAGCAGTTAGCGGGCATCGAACTGCACAAGGACATGTAAGGGGGGAGGCAAAGATGGAAGACCTGATCGCACGCACTTTTTCAGCCTATCGGCAACTGCTCGTCGAGATCGAACGGGCACAGTCTGCCAGCATCCGCCAAGCGGCGAAGGTGTGCGCCGATAGCCTTGCACGGCGCGGAGTCCTTCACGTCTACGACACGGGGCATCTCGTCTCGCGCGAGCTGATCAACCGGGTAGGCGGGCTGGCGGCGATGTCGGCGTTCAACTTTTCGTTCTCGGTGGACAACCCCAATCCGCACCGCCAGGCTCAGGGTGAGACCGGCACGGGTGGTTTCGAGACCGATGCCCAGTTGGTGTCGGCGGCGATGAAACGCAGTCACATGCGCGCGGGCGACGTGCTGATCATCGGCACCGTGTCGGGCAAGCAGGTTATCCCGGTGGAGCTGGCGCTACAGGCACGCGACAACGGCATCACTACCATCGGAATCACCTCCCTACGCTACTCCTCGCAACTGCAGTCTGCGCATCCCTCGGGCAAGCGGCTGTTCGAGGTGGTGGACCTGGTGATCGACAACGGTGCGGACTACGGCGACGCGATGCTGGAGGTAGAGGGGATGGAGCGTAAAATCTGCCCCGCTTCGGGCATTGGTGCGGCGACCATCCTGTGGGCGCTGGTGGCGGGGATTGTGCAGGAGATGCTGGCGCGCGGGCTTCAGCCCACCGTGTTCAAGAGCATCAATCTGCCCGATGGACCCGAAATCTACCGGCAGACCGTAGACGACTACATCCGAAAGGGGTACTGAGCGATGATCAAGGCGTATCTGGACGAAATCCGCCGGCAGCTGCACCTCGTGGAGCAGACGCAGAAGGAGGCGATGGAGCGTGCTGCGCAAGCGATGGCGGACGCCATCCAGAACGACCACCTCATCTACGTGTTCGGCGCCACGCACGCGGGCATCCTGGCACAGGAGCTGTTCTACCGCGCAGGCGGGCTGGCTTGCGTCTCGCCCATTCTGCCGCCCGGTCTGACCTGCGACGTGCGTCCCATCACTATGACCTCGGTGCTGGAGCGTCATTCGGGCTATGCGCAGATTTTCATGAGCGAAGTTCCCCTGGAGGCGGGCGATGTGCTGATTGTGCACTCGGTGTCGGGGCGCAACGCGGTGGCGGTGGAGGTGGCGCAGTACGGGCGCGAGAAGGGTGCACTGGTGATTGCGTTGACCTCGCTGACCTATTCGAAGTCGGTGGCGCCGCGCGCGGGCACCAAGCGGCTGTTCGAGGTGGCGGACATCGTGCTGGACAACTGCGGGGTGGTCGGCGATGCGGTGGTGGAGATACCGGGCATGCGGCAGAAGGTCGCGCCCACTTCCACCGTCATCGGGGCGGCGATGCTGAACGCGCTGGTGGCACAGACGGTAGCCATCCTGCAGGAGCGCGGTGTGGAGCCCCCGGTGTTCCTGAGCGCAAACCTGGACGGCGGCGATGCCCACAACGCCCGCCTGCTGGAGCGATACCGGGGCAGAGTGTTGTATCTGTAGGCTGGCTCCGTGCACGCAGGAGATGAGGGCTGGCGGGGTGTATTGGCAAGTGAGACCGATAACAAGAGGGTAAGGGCGCATGTCACCGAAGGAGCAGGCTATCTGGGCACTGGAGCGCAAACCGCCACGCCCCAACAGCAAAGTGCCTACCTTTGAACTGGAGTTTCAACTTACTCAGGAACTGCTCGGTAAGGAATACCACCACGCACATGCGTTTCACAACGCCACCCCCGCCGAGCGCGACCGGTTTCTACATGAGAACGCGGAGCTGTACATCGAGGTTGCCGAACGGCTCGGCTACAGCATCATCATGATCGTACACGCACCCGACGATGACGCGCTGGTTCAGACCATCCGCTACATCCGCCAGCTGGTCGGCGACACGTACCTGCTGATCGCGCACGGCGACGCCACCTTCGCCATCCCATCGGGAAGCGATATGGAGGAGGTCGCCGCTGCGTTCTTCGAGAAGCCCGATGAGATGCACGCCATCGCCCGACGCAACGTAGACTGGGCGCTGGAGCGGGGCAAACGCCTGCGCGAGCAGTACGGCATCGACGGCTTCGCCCTGTGCGCCGATTACGCCTTCAACGACGGTCCCTTCCTGTCGCCGCGCATGTTCCGCCAGTTCGTCACGCCCTATCTCAAGGAGCTGGTGGCGGGCTATAAGGCGATGGGGCTGTATGTCATCAAGCACACCGACGGCAACATCATGCCGATTCTGGACCAGATTCTAGAGGCGGAACCGCACGGACTGCATTCCATCGACAGCCAGGCGAAGCAGATGGATATCGCCGTGATCAAGAAGCTTGCGGGGGACAGGCTTTGCTTGCTGGGTGGGGTACAGTGCGGTCTCCTACAAACAATCCAGCCGGTTTACGCCATCTTTTCGGTCGGCGGGTTTACCCCAGCGCTGAGTGCCCTCGCGCAAGAGGAGCCTCACACCTTCTGGCTCATCGGTGGCGAGGACTTGCTCTAGCCGACAGGAGGGCGAAACCGACACGGCGTAACCTGAAACCTGGTAGAGGAGGCAAGCGATGAGACAGAAGCTTTCGTGGAAAAGCGTGGAGGCTCTTCCATCACAGCCAGAACTGCCCGACCCGTTCCTGCGACCCGACGGAACGCGCATCCGTGACCGTCGGCAGTGGAGCTCCCTGCGTAGGCACTGGCTGGCACAGGTGCTCTACTACGAGTACGGGCAGCTGCCCCCCACCCCGCGCGGCATCGAAGCGCAGGAGATGGAGCAGACAGACCTCGCCGACATCCCCGCCCGACGCAGGGAAGTGCGCCTGCGCATCCTGACACCCGTTCCCCTCGAGATGCGCGTGGTGCTGTTTCGCCCGAAGAAGCGGGACAAACTGCCCGCTGTGCTCAACGGCGACCTGGGCTGGGGCGAGTTCCAGCCGGAAATCGTGCAGGAGGTGGTGCGCCGGGGAGATACGTGCTGGTGGCATTTGACCGCACGCAAATCGCTCCCGACAGGGCCGAACGCAAGGGCATCTACGAGGCTTACCCCGACTACGAGGGCGAAAGGCTCTCTGCGTGGGCATGGGCGTATCATCGGGTGGTCGACTTCCTGCACACCCAGCCCGATGTGGACACGAGGCGCATCGCCATCACGGGACACTCGCGCGGGGGCAAGACCGTTTTGCTGGCTGGCGCCACGGATGAACGCATCGCGCTGACCGCTCCCAACAACTCGGGCTGTGGTTGGGGCAGGGTGCTATCGCCATCAGGGCGCCAACAGCGAGACCATCAAGAACATTCTGGATGTCTTCCCCTACTGGTTCCACCCGCGCTTCCAGCAGTTCGTGGGCAAGGTAGACCGCTTGCCGTTTGACCAGCACATCGTGAAAGCGCTGGTGGCGCCGCGTGCCCTGCTCAGTACCGAGGCGCTAGGTAACCTGTGGGCGAACCCTGAGGGCACGCAGATGACCTACCTCGCCGCGCGGGAGGTGTATCGCTTCCTGAAGGCAGAGGAACGCATCGGCATCTGGTTCCGTGAAGGGGGGTACGCGCATACCCTAGCAGACCGGCAAGCTGTGCTGGATTTCGCCGATTGGCACCTGTTGGGCAAGCCGCGCGCTCGTGCCTTTGACCAGCTGGCGTTCCCAAACCTGAAGCCGATTTACACCTGGCACGCACCATCCTAGAAGGCTCAGGGCAGGAGCTGGTAGAGCACTGATCCGTCGGGTGAATCGCCAATCCAGATAGACTTGTGGTTACCGTGCGCCACGCCCTTGCCTGCGCAGGAATCCCCTGTATGATGCCGTAATTAAGAAATCAAAACGTGGTGTGTGGAAGCAGAAGCGATGACACAGCAAGAGTGGTTTGTGGTTCCCTTCGGCTGGACGGTCGACCCCGGTGGGCGTATCCGGGCAGAGTTTCCCCAGGGCGCACTCCTGCTCAAAGAGAGCTTCTCGCAGGCGGGCGAGTTCGTCGCCACCGTCACCGTTCACCGTGCAGTGCAGAACCCCACCTACTGGAAAACGGTGGGCATCACTCTCTGGCAGGACGAGCGAAACCACTGGCGGCTGAACCTCGTCGAGGCTCCCGATAACCTCCATCGCCAGCATTCGGTGGAACTGCAAGAGATGTACGAGGGCGTATGGCTGGCTGGCCACCAGCCTGACACGCGCCTGAGCGTGAACGAAAGCGTAAGCTTCACCCGACCGGGCTGGACCTGGCAGTTCAACACCCCATACCTCTTGCGCCTGGTGTGGGACGCGCAAACCATCCGCGGCGAGGTATACGACGCCCAGAATACCCTGTGCTGGCGAGTGGAGTGGCGGTTCGATAACCCCAAAGCGGTGCGAACGGGCTATCTCGGCTTGACCTGCAACGCCTTTGACGCCACCTTTGAACGGGTGGAGGTCGTACGCCGGGAGCCTACCCAGCCGCCGGCGGTTTCCCCGCCCGCGCGCCCACGCTATACCGCCGTACATCGGGCAGGAAAGCGCGTGCAGGGCACTGGTTTCTTCCGGGTGGAGCGCATCGACGGGGTGTGGTGGTTTGTGGACCCCGAAGGGCATCCCTTCTTCGTGCTGGGCACCGACCATGCGAACTATCACGTACACTGGTGCGAGAAACTGGGCTATGCACCTTACCACGAGAACATGAAGCGCAAACACGGTTCGGAGAGCGCATGGGCGCGCGAGACCCTGCAGAGGCTGAAGGCGTGGAACTTCAATACCCTCACAGCGAACCATTCTGCCTCCCTGCGCTATCAGGGCTTGCCTTATATCGAGCAGATTCTGGGCATGGGACAGGGCTTCGCCGCCATCGATGACCTGGTCCAACAGGTCCACTGGACGGGCTTCCCCAACGTCTTCTCACCCCGTTGGGAGCAATGGTGTGAATGGATTGCCTACCAGCGCTGTGCTCCCCTGCGCGATGACCCGTGGCTGGTCGGCTATTTTCTGGACAACGAACTGGAGTGGTTTGGTAAGGAGTACCGGCCGTGGGGACTGGCGAGCGAAGCGTTGAAACGCCCGCCCAACCATCCCGCCCGGGTAGCGCTCGCCGACCTGCTGAAACGGCGATACAACGGCGACATAGACCGCTTGAACCGCGCGTGGAATATCCTCCTCCGCGACTTTGAGCAGATCGCCGCCGGCGAGCAGTCGCCGAGCATCCAGACCGAGCAGGCACAGCAGGACGGTATCGCCTTCACCCGCCTCGCCGCCGAGCGCTACTTCAAGACCTGTGCCTCTGCCATCCGCAAGTATGACCCCAACCACCTGATTCTGGGCTGTCGGTTCGCTGGTGAGGCTCCACCGGTGCTGGATATCGCCGGCAGATACTGCGACGTCATCAGCATCAATACCTATCCGCGCGTGGACCTGCGGGCGAAGCGCGTACTGGACTGGGAACAACGCCTGCGCGAATACCATCAGCAGAGCAAATGTCCTATGATGATCACCGAATGGAGCTTCCCCGCCATGGACAGCGGTTTGCCCAACAAACACGGTGCGGGGATGCGAGTCGACACCCAGCAACAGCGGGCAGAGTGCTTCCGTATCTTCCAGTCCGCCGTGTTCCGACTGCCCTTTATGGTGGGCTCCAACTTTTTCATGTGGGCGGATGAGCCCGCGTTGGGCATCAGCTCTACCTTCCCGGAGGATAGCAACTACGGGCTGGTGAACGAGCAGGGCGAGCCCTACCGCGAACTGGTACAGACGGCAACCGCCCTGCAGGCGAAGGTATATGCCATGCACGCCGAGTCTGCCCAGTTTGCGCGTCGCAGTCCCCAGCCTCCACCCCTCAAAGCACCCGTGTTCGCCCGGCGACGATGGAAAGTGCCCGCCGACGCGGTGCTCGCATGGCAGGTTGATCTTTTGAACCAGGGGGACCAGCTGTTCACCGGCTGGCTCGGCGTTGACCTGCCCGAACACCCCCTGCTGGCACGGGATGGCAGATGGCAACTGCTCGGTGCGGACGCCAAGCCAACGCGGTTCTATGTTGAGCCGGTGCAGAATCAGCGTCTGTGGGTGTGGATACAGAGCCTGGCGCCGGGCAAACGGTGGAGCGGGCTGGTGACTTTCACGCCTCTGCCCGCCTCGCGCCAGACAACCTCCGCCCCCATCCCGCCCGATTTTCGCCTGAGCACACGCTCCTTCGACCTGCAGTTCGGCAACGAGCGCGCCCCCATCCGAACCATCTGGTGGAACCAACAGCGCATCGGCAGTTACACCGTGCTGGCCCAGCAAAGCCTGGCGCAGATGCAATGGGTTCCGCCCAATCGGCACGAGGGGATACAGCGAACCAGCACGCCCTTTGGATACTATCTGCGGGGATGGCTGGTGCATCACAACGGCTCCGCGATCACCGAGGTCAACCAGCAAACTGGCGTGTATGCTCCGCAGGTATCGCGCCCGCAAAGCTATCGTGTGGAGTGGGAGATGGAAGTGCATGACGACCTACTGCTGGTAAGGCTTCGCAGACTGCAGAACCTCAGCGCAAGACCTGTGCGGGTGGAGGCGGTATACCACTACGCGCAGAGCCAGCTTGCCGGCGACGGCAAACAGGATGAACCGGCGGGCGTGCCGAACTATTACCTGAACGCCGGCGCGTGGGGCCACCCGCAAGTCGGTCTGTTCTACGGTGTTTTGCCCCTGGACGCCGAGAAGTGGAAGTGCGCGTTCTGGAAAGACGAGGGTGGCGGTCAGCACCCCGACCTGTGGCAGGATGTGAAGCGCGTGCTTGAGCCCAATGAAACCGTTGCTTTAGATGGCGATTGGGTGGCTCTGGTGATAGGAAAGGGTGGATTCGGTCAAGGGGACTGGGTTCGGCGGTTCGCGCGCGTGCGCACGCTGGCAGATGTGGCGGTAGGGGTGCAATGGATTCGCCGAGGATAGGCATTCTGGGCGGCTATGGCAGGGTCGGCGATGCAATGGTGCGCCTCCTGTTGGAGCACACCGATGCGCGGCTGGTGATCGCCGGTCGAAATCCGCGCCGAGCCCGGGAGACCGCCCAGCAGTGGAACCTGCAGTGCCCGGGCGAGCGGGTGTGCGGTGTGTTTGCAGATGCCTCTTGCGCCCATAGCCTGTGGGAAGCCTTTGAAGGCATGCACCTACTGGTGGTGGCAGCTCCCGTGGCATCCCATACAGAAACCGTTGCCCGCGCCGCCCTGCGCCTGGACTGTGATTATCTGGACGTCGTGTTCTCCACCAGAAAGCACAGGATACTTCGTGCGCTGGCAGGCTCCATCGCGCAGGCAGGGCGAACCTTCATCACCGATGCAGGCTACCCCCGGGGCTTCCCGCCCTGCTGGTGCGCTACGCAGGGAGCCAGCTGGAACCGCTGGAGGCGGCGAACGTCTTTTGCGTCATTAGTCCGCAGGGAGGTTTTCCGCTCAGCGGCTCGCTATACGAGTTTACGCAGGAGCTGTCGCGTTTGCGATGCATGGCGTATCGGGACGGATAGTGGCACCGGGCAACGGGATTGGGGCTGTCCGAGATGCGTCAGGCGGACTTCGGCTTCGGCTTTGGTATGCGCCCCCGCGTGCCGATGATGCTGGAGGAACTGCGCGCGCTTCCGCAGATGTGCCCCTCCCTGCGGGAGACTGCGTTCTATATGGCGGGGTTCAACTGGTTTGTGGACTGGGTGGTGATGCCGCTGATTCTGCTGGGCGGAAGGCTCGCTCCCCGATGGACGCGCAAACCGCTGGCATATCTTCTGCACTGGGGCACGCGCCTCTACGCCAACCCCCCGTACGGCACGGTCACCCGGCTAGAGGCATGCGGTTGGCGGGGCTGCGAACGACAAAGGCTTTTGGTGCAGGTCTATCACCCTGACCCGTACGCGCTCACCGCCATCGCGGTGGTGGCTGGCATCCTGCAGTACCTGCGCGGGCACGCCCGAAAACCGGGGCTGTGGTTTGCCGGTCATCTATACGACCCGCAGGAGGCTCTTCAGCATATGCAGGTGACGGGCGCGAAATACCAGCAGGAGACATCCACTATTCGGGGCACTTGCCCGCTTTGCGGAGGTGAAGTAGCGTGAGGACATGGCTTTACATAGTAATGCTGGTTTGCTGTGCGGTAATGACCCAATCTCGGACCATCGCCGATACAGGAGTGACGACGATGCAGATCATGGCGACACCTCCTGCCTCTCCACCCAACCGGTATTACGTGGGCAATCGGGCACCGTTACTGCCCAGCCCATTGATCAAACTGCCCACGGGTTCTGTACGCCCCGAAGGCTGGCTTCGCCATCAGCTGGAGCGGATGGCGGACGGTTTCACCGGACATCTCACCGAAATCAGCCCCTGGTGCCGCTTCGAGAACAGCGCCTGGGCACACCCGAAGGGCGAAGGCGAAAACGGCTGGGAAGAGCTGCCCTACTGGCTGAAGGGGTTCACCTCGCTGGCTTACGTGCTGGGTGACCAGCGACTGATCGCCGAGGCGCGCCGATGGATCGACGCCATCCTTGTCAGCCAGCGCGAGGACGGCTACTTCGGTCCCGAAAGCAACCGTCAGCAGATGGACCTATGGCCCAACATGATCGCCCTCTACGCCCTACGCACCCATTACGAGGCAACGGGTGATAAGCGGGTGACATCCTTCATGCTCCGATACTTCCGCTGGCAGATGACGCTACCGCTCGACAAGTTCCTGCCGGGCAGCTGGCAGAAGATTCGCGGCGGCGATAATCTGGACATCATCCACTGGCTATATAACGTCACGGGCGAAGGATGGCTGTTGGACGCAGGGCGCGTCACCCACGAGCGTACCGCCGACCGGGCGGGCGACATCCCCTCCTGGCACGGTGTGAACATCTGTCAGGGCTTCCGAGAGCCAGCGCAGTACTACCAGCAGACGCGGGACATCCGCTACCTACAAGCCACCGAACGGGTGTACGATACCGTCATGGGCATCTACGGGCAGGTGCCGGGAGGGATGTTCGGCGCGGACGAGAACGCCCGACCCGGGTTCACCGGTCCCCGACAGGCAGCAGAGTCCTGCTCCATGGTGGAGATGATGCACAGCCATGAGATGCTCACGCGCATCACTGGCGCGGTGAAATGGGCAGACCGCTGTGAGGAGGTGGCGTTCAACTCCCTGCCCGCCGCGATGACGCCCAACCTGAAGGGACTGCACTATCTGACCGCGCCGAACATGGTGCAGTTGGACAGGCGAAGCAAAGCCCCGCTCCTGCAGAACGGCGGCGATATGCTCTCCTACAACCCCTACGATTATCGCTGTTGCCAGCACAATGTGGCGTTTGGCTGGCCCTACTTCGCCGAGCAGGTGTGGATGGCAACGGCGGGCAACGGCTTGGCGGCGGTGTTCTATGCGCCCAGCAAAGTACGGGCGAAAGTGGGTGACGGGACGACGGTGCAAATCACTGAGGAGACCGACTACCCGTTCGGCGAGGAGGTGATTTTCACGCTCAGCACGCCGAAACCCGTGCGCTTCCCTCTAGTTCTGCGGGTGCCTGGCTGGTGCGAATCACCCTCGCTCCTGATTAACGGGCGACGGCAAGCAATCCCCTCACCTGCGAAAGGCTGGATCCTCCTTCAGCGTCAATGGCGAGGCAGCGACCGCGTACAGTTGAACCTGCCGATGCGCTTGCGCGTAAAGGTTTGGGACAAGAACCGGCACACCGTATCGGTGTACCGCGGACCGCTGGCGTTCTCCCTGCGGATCGGCGAGCGATGGGTGCGCTACGGCGGCACCGAGCAGTTCCTGGCTTACGAGGTCTTCCCCACCACACCGTGGAACTACGGGTTGCTTGTGGATGTGACAAACCCGCAGAGCTCCTTTGAGGTGGTGAAGAAGCCGGGCAAGCTCGCGCCTCAACCGTTCACGCCTGACAATGCGCCCGTTCTGCTGAAAGCGAAAGGCAAGCGCATTCCGCAATGGAGGTTGGAGGCGAACGGGTTAATCGGAGAGGTGCAGGAATCACCCGTGCGCTCCGATGAACCGGTGGAGGAGATCACGCTGATCCCGATGGGTTGCGCCCGACTGAGGGTGTCAGCTTTCCCGCAGATCGGCGAGGCACCGGAGGCGCAGGTCTGGCAGGAGCCGAACATCTCCGCGGAGGCTTCGCACTGCTGGCATCTAGACAGCGTGCTGGCGTTGCACGATGGGCTGGTGCCGTCCTCCTCCGCCGATTTAAGCATCCCTCGCTTTACTTGGTGGGACCACACCGGCGGCACCGAATGGGTACAGTACGTTTTCAGCAAGCCCCGCAGGGTCTCGCGGTGCGAGGTCTACTGGTTTGACGACGAGCCGGTTGGCGGGCAGTGTCGGGTTCCCGAATCGTGGCGCGTGCTCTGGTTCGACGGTCAGCAATGGCGGGAGGTCAAGGCGACTCAGAGCTATGAGACGCGCAAGGACACTTTCAACCGGGTAGAGTTCGCACCTGTTGAGACCACCGCCCTGCGGATAGAGGTCAAGCTCCGGACGGGGTTCTCCGCAGGCATTTTGGAGTGGCGCATAGCAGAGTAGGCGAGCAAAAGGGCACCGGGCTGATTGCCCGGTGCCTCCGAGTTGGGTTCTGGAGATTCCAGGGCGAGGCTGGTGCAGTCACGGATTGGGGATAGGTTAGAAGCCTCGTCCCCATCCGCCGCGTCA
>PSLZ01000044.1:0-25202 GCA_040289885.1 Armatimonadota bacterium
GGGTGGGTATGGGTCACTGGTGGGCAGTTCAAGAATTTTTTTCTCGAACACCCTCAGCGATTTGCAGAACTACCTCGATAAAATCTTCCCCAAGAGATGACCCTCCTTGACTTTGGGGTATTGCAGGAAACGGGACACGCATCACCAAAACGATTCTCCATACCTAGAAAGGAGATTCTATTCGATGCCACCACAGGGTGCTATCCGTTTCGACGCCATCGGCAGGGCGTGGGAACTCTACAAGAGCCAGATGGGCATGTGGCTACTGATTAGCCTGATCGTGTTGGTGATCTCCTTGGCGGTGAATCTGGCCGAGAGCGGCGATTCAACAGGTACGTGGTGCGGGGTTGAGGCTCGAATCGCTGACAGAGGTCACAGCTGTGCTCGGCGATCTGATCGTCGTCGCCTTGTTGCAAACTCTTGCCGTGGGAATCGGGTTGGCACTTTGCATACTGCCCGCATTGGTGGCGATGGGGTTACTGATGTTCAGCATCCCGCTGGTTGTCGACCGGAAAGCGAGCGGAGTGGAAGCAATTCGCCGCAGCTTCGAGATGCTCAAGTCGCAGTGGTTGATGGCGACGCTGTTTTACGTTGTTGCGGCGACTATCGGCTGCGGGGGGATTTTGTTGTGCGGCGTCGGATTGCTCTTCACGCTACCGCTCTACTTCTTGAGCATCGCCGTGGCGTACGAAGATTTCGTGGGAGGTGTTCCGCAGGCGTAAAGTGGCAAGCCCCCGCCGAGGGGCGGGGGCTTGCGTCCATTACATCTCGTAATCCGGCGGTGTGGGCGTCTTGCTCTCCTTCTTCTCGGGCTTCTCTACCACCAACGCCTCGGTGGTCAGGAGCATACCCGCGATGGACGCTGCGTTCTGTAGAGCGGAGCGGGTAACCTTCACCGGGTCCACAATACCCGCCTTCACCATGTCCACATACTCCCCGGTGAGGGCATTCAAGCCCCAGCCCTTCTCCATGTTCTTGACGCGCTCGACCACCACCGAGCCTTCCAGCCCCGCGTTCTCGGCGATCTGGCGCAGGGGCTCTTCTAGCGCACGGCGCACAATCGCCGCACCGTGCTGTTCATCGGGCGTCTCGCCGATGCCATTCAGCGCGGGGATAATGTTCAGGTAGGTCACACCGCCACCGGGCACGATACCCTCTTCCACCGCCGCGCGAGTCGCCGACAGTGCGTCCTCGAAGCGGTGCTTCTTCTCCTTCAGCTCGGTCTCGGTGGCCGCACCCACCTTAATCACCGCCACACCGCCCGCTAGCTTCGCCAGACGCTCCTGCAGTTTCTCGCGGTCGTAGTTGGAGTCGGTCTCCTCGATCTGCTTCTTGATCTGCGCGATGCGCCCCATCACCGCCTCGCGCGAGCCGGCACCCTCCACGATGGTGGTCTCCTCTTTGGCGACGATGACCTTCTTGGCGCGACCAAGCATGCTGAAGTCCACGTTCTCCAGTTTGATGCCCAAATCCTCACTCAGGAACTTGCCTCCGGTGAGGATGGCGATATCCTCCAGCATCGCCTTGCGTCGCTCGCCGAAGCCCGGCGCCTTCACCGCCGCCACGTTCAGCACGCCGCGGATCTTGTTGACCACCAGCGTGGCGAGCGCATCGCCTTCCACGTCCTCGGCGATAATCAGCAGGGGCTTGCGGGCGTTGGCGATCTTCTCCAGCAGAGGGATGAGGTCTTGCGCGCTGGAGATCTTCTTCTCATGGATCAGGATGTAACAATCCTCCAGCACCGCCTCCATGCGCTCGGGGTCGGTGATGAAGTAGGGCGAGATGTAACCGCGGTCAAACTGCATGCCTTCCACCACTTCCAGTGTGGTGGTCGTGCCTTTGCTCTCTTCTACGGTAATCACGCCGTCTTTACCCACCTTCTCCATCGCCTCGGCGATGACCTTACCGATCTCGGGGTCGTTGCCCGCGATGGAGGCGACGTGCTCCACGTCCTCTTTGGTGGACACAGGGATGGCGAGCTTCTTAATCTCTTCAACCGCCTTCTCCACCGCCATCTCGATACCGCGCTTCACCAGTATCGGGTTACCACCTGCGGCAACATACTTCAGCCCTTCGGCGACCAGCGCCTGAGCCAACACGGTCGCGGTCGTTGTGCCGTCACCGGCGACATCGTTGGTCTTCGAGGCAACTTCGCGGCACAACTGCGCGCCCATGTTCTCGAAGGGGTCTTCCAGTTCCACCTCTTTGGCGACGGTCACTCCGTCTTTGGTAATGGTGGGCGAACCCCATTTCTTCTCTAGCACCACATTGCGTCCTTTAGGACCTAGCGTCACCTTCACCGCATCCGCGACGAGGTTGACGCCACGCTCCAGCGCCCGACGAGCGGACTCATCGTACAGAATCTGTTTGGCTGCCATCGTTCAACACCTCCTCTCCGTTGAGATTAGCCTTCGCGGATCGCATAAATCTGGTCTTCGTCCAGAATGGTGTACTCCTTGCCGTCTACCTCGACCTCGTTGCCACCGTACTTGGAGAATATCACGCGGTCACCCACTTTCACCGACATGGGGGCACGGGTGCCGTCCTGCAACACCCGACCGGGACCCACAGCTACCACACGCCCTTCCTGCGGCTTCTTCTTGGCAGTATCGGGCAGGAAGATGCCACCAGCGGTCTTCTCTTCTTCCTCAAATACCTCCACAACCACCTTATCGCCGATCGGTCTGAGCATGGCATGCACCTCCTTATCACGGCAAATTAGCACTCGATGCGTTCGAGTGCTAATTTATAGATACCGCACTTTAGGCGAAATGTCAAGGGGCAGGGAGCGTCGCCTCCAGCAACGAATCTTTTTCAACAAGGGAGGACATGGGTATGCGAAGCAAGGGACTGTGGGCAGGTGTGCTGATGCTGATGCTCCTGCAGAATGTGGCCATCGCCAGACCGCTTCGGATGGTATCGGTGGCTATGGGCGAGGGGCACGATACGGCAGGTCTTGTCGGCGCGCTGTCGTGGGTTCTGAAACGGCACGATGAGATACGGCTCACTCTGCGCAACCAGCTGACGCCCCGGGAACTGCAAGACGCGGATGTGCTTGTGTTGTTTGCGCCCGGCGTCGTACTAACCGAGGAGCAGAAACGAACCCTGCAGGATTTCGTCCAGCGCGGAGGTGGGCTAGTGCACTTGCATGCCTCTCCCGATTCGCCTGCCGGCGAGGGAACGCCTGGCAACGTGGTGGTGCAGATCAAGCCGGGCAACCATCCCGTGACGCAGAGCATTCTCTCGTTTCAGCTCACCGATGCACGCGTGTCGAGCGCAGGCGGGACACCAGCGGGCATGCAGATACTGGCACGCCAGCGCAACGGACAGCCCCTGGCGTGGGCACAGCGAACGGGTAAAGGGCGGGTCTTCATCACCGCGTTGGGGCACGCGCCATCCGCCTGGAATCATCCCCGGTTCCAGCAGATGGTGCTGAACGCGGTCTACTGGTGCGCGGGACGCAAACCACCCCACCCGCATCCGCCTCGCCCTCCGAAAGGTTTCGTGTCCCTGTTCAACGGGGTCAACCTGGAGGGCTGGGGAGAGGTTGGTCCTGCGTGCTGGTCGGTGCAGGATGGGGTGATTGCGTGTAGCGGATTAAGTGAAGGCACCGGCTGGCTTCGTTCCAACCGGATGTACCGAGACTTCATCCTGCGATTAGAGTATCGCATCTCGCCCGGCGGCAACAGCGGCATTTTCCTGCGCGCCCCGCACTACGGCAGAAGCTCACGCCTGGGGATGGAACTGCAGATTCAGGACGACGGGAACAGTCCGCCCAGCAACACCTGCACTTCGGCGGTGTACAGCGTGGTCGCGCCGCGGGTGAACCCGGCGAAGCCCGCCGGTGAGTGGAATCAGGTGGAGATCACGCTCAAGCACCGGCATCTGCGCGTGGTGTGGAACGGGCAGGTGGTGCATGACATCCATTTGGACGACCCCGCCCTGAGCGCGAACCGACCGCGAACGCACCTGCTGTATCGCCGCCCGAACTGGGGATACATCGGGCTACAGAACCATCGCAGCCGGGTGGAGTTTCGCAATATCTTCCTGAATGAGCTTCAGTAGGCGCGCTGGATTATCTCGTTCCAGAGGGCACGCTTGATGGCGCTGGATACCTGCTCCGCCAGCTCCTGCATGCTCTTGCCATATAGGGTGGCATCCTCGGGTTCGATGGTGATGATCGGGTTGTTGCGGGCAACGACGGTGCGTTTATCGCTGGAAAGGCGGATGTCGAACATCTGGATGCCGTCGTTCAGCAGGCTGTCCAGCCGCTCCCGCATCTGTTGCGCGCGTTCGGCGGAGCTCTTGCCGCCCGAGTCCGCCGGGGCGAACACGGGCACGCTGTCCAGATACACCTCGGTCAGACTGCAGTTTTGCACGGTCTTTTCCCGCAGTTCAACAGGCAGGATGCGCGCGACCGCTCGGCGATTGACCGGGATATCCAGCGTTTTGAACAGGTTCAGCATTGCCTGCGCTCGCTCTCGCGAAGGTGGGTGGGTGCGGAAGATGCCCATCTGCCTCTCTGGGCGGCGCGCCTCATCGCGTGCCAGCCGTTCCATGAAGGTCAACATGCCCACCGGATTGTACTTGGTGCGAGTCAGGTAGTAAATGGCAGCATGGTCGGCATCCATCTCCGCTTCCTGGGTGTAGCCGTTGAGTTTGGCTATCTGGTACAACTGCACACCCATCATCACGTTGCTCAGGTCGCGTGCGGGAGCTCCTGTCAGCACGAGCACCAGCAAGGCAGGCAGGGTAACACGACGGTTGATCTTCTCGTTTTCCTGCCCCAGGCGCATCAGATGGTGGTGCGCAGCGTGGGCGATTTCGTGCGCCAGTACCGCCGCCAGCTCGTGGTCGGACTGCACGTAGTCTAGTAACCCTTTATTCACATAGATGAAACCGCCCGGCAGAGAGAAGGCGTTGACATCCTTGTCATCCACCACTTTGAACGTATATTGAAACTGCGAACGCTTGTCGATGCCCCAAGTGACCGGCACCTCTGTGGCGTTGGCGACGGCGGCGATCTCCTGTCCGATACGATTGACCCGTTCCACCAGCGCAGGGTCATTCACCAGACGAAGCGTGCGCTCGATCTCCTGAGCGGCTTCTCTGCCCATGCGCACCTCGGGGTCCTCATCCCCACGAGCGGGCACAAACGCAGCAGTTATCAGCCCGCCGAACAACCAGCTGACCACGAGCAGAGGCATCAGACCCCTTCGCAAAAACCGTTTCATCGCGTTGAACCTCGCTTTGCTATCCATTCCATTATAGCATACGGATGAGCCTCTCTTTATCATTTCTCCAACTGCTCAGACGACTGAGCGCATCCCCCGGTTTCACCACGCTTGCCGCTGTGCTATAATAAGACGTTCCCAGAGGTTGCCAGAAGCCAATTCCAGTGCTGAAACCACCATGCGCACAACGGTTCAACTGGCGATATGCCCCACCGAGATACCGCTACAGGCAGTACTCCCCCTGCCTGCAGGATGGTGTCTGCAGGAGATATACGCGCAGTTACCCCTCCATCAGTCGGGCACTGTGGTGCTGGATAGCGCTGGAGAGCCATCACCCGCGGGACGCCTCCCATTGGCACGCTATTGTATCATCGCGCAGGAGCCGTTCGCAACGTTGGAAGCCTGCCCGGAAGGCGTATGGTGGCGGTCGCAAGGGGAATGCCGTTTATTTACAGGCAATCCCCTACAAGTACTGCAGAGGTTTCTGCACACCTATCGCCTTCCGCTCCACCCCTATCCCGTGCCGCTTCCCGCCGGCGCTATCGGATTCCTGAACTATGGGCTGAAGGCACTGCTGGAACCCTGTCCGAATCGGCTTCCCGCCTTGAACAACCTGCCCCTGTTCTGGTTTGGCTTTTATGATGCTATTGCCACCGTCGACTTGCACAGGGGCGAGGTGCTTCTGACCTCCACCGGTCTGCCAGAACGCGGCTCTGCAGGACGCCGACGTGCTGGTGAACGGCTCGATGCCTTGACGGCACGATGGCGGTCCATTCTGCGGGAACAACCCGCTCACTCGACAGTGCCTGCCTTTCGTTGCGGGGAGGTTCGGTCGCTGTGGAGCCGTGCGGAGTACCGACATGCTCTGCACCGCATCAAACGGTACATTTCCGAAGGCGATGTGTACCAGGTCAATCTAGCTCAGCCGTTTCGCGCCCGTTTGGACGGCTCCTCCGCGGGGCTGTTTCTGCAGGCACGTGCGGTTAGCCCCGTGCCTTTCGGGGCGTATCTGCAGGCAGGAGATTTCACCATCATCAGCCTCTCACCAGAACGGTTTGTGCACGTGTGTGCTCTCACCCGGCGGGTGCACACACGCCCTATCAAAGGGACGCGCCCCCGTGCAAGCAACGCTGAGGAGGATTTACGCCACGCCCGCGAACTGTGTGCAAGTGCCAAAGACCGTGCGGAACATGTCATGATCGTAGACCTAGAGCGAAACGACCTCGGACGGGTAGCCCAAACAGGCACGGTGCGGGTCACAGAGTTGATGGCGTTAGAGGGGTTCGCGCAGGTGTACCACCTCACCAGCACGGTGGAAGCAGTTCTGCGTCCCAACGTGGACGTGGTACAATTACTTCAAGCCACCTTCCCTGGCGGAAGCATCACCGGCGCGCCGAAGATACGCGCCATGCAGATTATCGAAGAGGTAGAGCCCGTTGCCCGCGAGGTATATACCGGTGCCGTCGGCTATCTGGGTTTTGACGGAGGGCTGGACCTGAACATCGCTATCAGGACCGCCGTCGTGCGGGGAGGCTACATCACCTTTTACGCCGGCGGTGGTATCGTCGCCGATTCGGATGCCGATGCGGAATACGACGAGACCCTGGCGAAGGCGCAAGGATGGTTTGAGGCTATTGAGAAGTTTTCGGAGCAAGGGACAAGCGGTGCACTGGGCATGGAAGGACGGACAACTGCTTCCAGCGGATGAGGTAACTCTGAACGTGCGCGATGGCGCCATCTTGTACGGTGCGTCGTTGTTCGAGACCTTGCGCTGTTATAGCGGGCATCCGTTCCGGCTCGAAGCGCACCTGAGGCGCCTGCGCTACTGGCTGGAGCGGCTATACCTGTTTGCCCACAGCCGGGACCGGGTTGACCTGAGTTTCTCCACGCTTCGTGACGCGACTGCCCGCCTCCTGGATGCCTGCGGCTTGCAGGAAGAGGATGCCCGCCTGCGCATCACAGTCACCGCCGGTTCGGAACGTTGCCCACCAAGCTGTTTTCTGGTGGTAGATCAGATCACCGCCGAACAGCGCGCGCAATGGCAAGCAGGAGTCCAAGCGATACTGCTTCCTGACCCCCGCTCGGCGCAAGCGGAGTTGCCAAAGTGGGGCAGTTATGCCTGGCATATCGAGGCACAGTTGCAAGCCCGCGCACACGGGGCACAGGAGGCTATCTGGGTCAACCGGGAGGGTTATGTCACGGAGGGAGCTATCAGCAACGTTTTCATCTGGCACGAGGAGCGACTGAAAACCCCTCCCCTGCAAGAAGGTATTCTGGCAGGCATTACCCGGCAGGTCGTCTTCGAGATCGCCGAACGGCTCCGCATCCCATGCAATGAAGAGCGCATCCCGGCACACGCCCTCCATGAGGCACAGGCGGTCCTGCTGACAAACTCCGTGCGCGAAATCGTGCCGGTCACCCACCTGCACGGTGCACCACTCGCCCAGCACCCCATCCTCGCTCATCTACAACAGGCATATCGTCAGCTGGTGCAGGAGGAACAGCACCGGGGTCAATAAGCCAGCCCTCTGTCGTAGGAACGGAGTAAACCGATCACCTTGCCAATCACGCGCGCATCTTCCGGGCGCACCTCAATCGGTTCGTAGGCGGGGTTCGCGGGAAGCAGACGAATCCTGCCGTTATCGTACTGGATGCGCTTGATGGTGGCTTCGTCGCCGATGAGCACCGCTACCAGCTCGCCGTTCTCGGCGGTGCTCTGTGGCTTGATGATGACTAGGTCGCGCGGTAGGATATGCTCGCCCACCATCGAGTCGCCCCGCACCCTTAGTAGGAAGGCGCCTTCGATGTTGTGCACCATCTCCCGTGGCACCGGGATCAGCGCTTCGATGTTCTGTGAAGCCAACACAGGCGTGCCCGCGGCGATGGTACCAACCAGCGGAAGCATTGCCACGTCGGGCGAGCTCTCCAGATGCTGAGCGAACTCGGGATGCACCACGCGGATACTTCGGCTTTTATGCTCGCGCTCGATGTAGCCTTTGCGCTGAAGGGCGTCTAGATGCACTGTCACCCCGCGCAGGCTGGAGATACCAAACTGGTTCCCGATTTCGCGAATGGTAGGCGGATAGCCGTTTTCCCGCGTGTAGTGCAAAATGAAGCGGAGAATCATCTCCTGTTTATGCGTCAGCCCTCGCGTCACACTCGTCCTCCTTCCCCAGATACTATACAAAGTATATATCTAAATTGGTCTACATGTCAAGGTTTTTTTGCGGAACCGCTCCATTTTTTTGCCCCCATCTTGGTTCCTTCGCTATCGAGGAACAGATTCGGCTCACGAGGACGTTCGCCCTCCAACAGCAACGAGACCCTTCGCTGACGCTCAGGGTGACGAGAAAGTGGAGGGCGAGGCTCCGCCCGAGCCGAAAACCTCCTCCCCATCCGCAGGATGACGGCTCGCCCGGAGGTTCGCCCTCCAGATCAGGTCACTCTACCATTACATAAGGATTCTCAAGGATCGCCTTCAGCTCGCGCAGGAACTCGGCAGCGACGGCTCCGTCCAGCGCGCGATGGTCCGCCGAAATGGTCACCTTCATGCGCGGACGCACCACCACCGTGTCATCCTCTAGCGCGACGGGTTGCTTTTGCACCGCGCCTACCGCCAGTATCGCCACCGCCGGTGGGTTGATGATGGCGATAAACTCGTCCACGCCGTACATGCCCAGGTTGGAGATGCTGAAAGTTGCGCCCGTATACTCCTCGGGGGTGAGGCGTCCGGCACGCGCTTTCTCGACCAGATGGCGCGTCTCGGTGGCGATCTGCCGAAGGGTTTTGCGCTCGCAGTGGCGCAGAACAGGCACGATCAGCCCATCAGGCAGGGCGACCGCGATACCGATATGTATCTCGCTACTGGGGTAAATCCGTTCGTTTTGATACAGGGCGTTCACGCGCGGGAAGCGCGCCAGCGTCAACGCACACGCCTTGGTGACCAGGTCGTTGACCGAGATTTTGGGCGCGTCTTCGGGCAGAGCGGCGTTCAACCGCTCCCGCAATGCCATCGCCTCGCTCATGTCGATATCCATGGTCACATAGAAGTGGGGTACGGTCTGCTTGGTTAGGGTGGTACGCTCGGCGATGAGACGGCGCATCCGGCTGAGAGGCTCCCCACCGGTCAGCGAGGGTGTTTCGAGCACCGCTTCGGTCGGGCGCGTTGGCTCGACGATGGGTGGGCAAGCCGCCACCTGTCTGGAAGCAAGGAACTGTTGGACATCGCGTTCCACGATCCGCCCGCCGGGTCCCGTGCCCTTAACCATCGCGAGGTCAATGCCTGCCTCTTGCGCTATCCGCCGCGCTAACGGCGAGGCTTTCACCCGCTCCTGGGTCGGCGGCTCTTCACGCAGGGTCTTGCCTGCCGGCGGGGGGGCGATTGTTTCGGCAGGTGCGGTCTGCTCCGGCGGGGCAGGCACGGCAGTTTGTGGCTGTTCCCCTTCTGCCAGGACCTCCGCGATTACCGCCCCGACGGGCACGGTTTCTCCCTCCTTCACCTTAATCGTTACCAGCTTGCCCGATATGTCAGCAGGTAGTTCCACGCTGGCTTTGTCGGTTTCGATTTCGGCGAGAATGTCGCCCACCTCCACCGTATCCCCTTCCTTCTTTAGCCAGCGCAGGACGGTGCCTTCCGACATCCCATCGCCCATTTTGGGCATAATCACCTGTGCCATCCGTTCTCCTCCTTAAGCCAGTACACGCTTCACCGCACGGATAATATCCTCTTCGCTGGGGAACGCGGCGCGCTCCAGATTACGCGCGTAGGGGATAGGCACATCCGCGCTCGCCACGCGCAGGACGGGCGCATCCAGCTCATCGAAAGCGAACTCCTGGATGCGTGCCGCGATCTCCGCCCCGAAGCCCACGTTGCGGTGGTCTTCATGCACCACCACTGCCCGATGGGTTTTGCTGACCGAGCGCAACACCGTGTCCATATCCAGCGGCTGTAGAGAGCGAAGGTCTATCACCGCGCACTCGATCCCTTCCGTCTCCGCCAGCTTCTCCGCGGCGTGCAGTGCCAGTAGCAGGGGCTGGGAATAGGCGATCAGGGTCACATCCCGCCCTTCACGCTTCACCTCCGCCAAGCCAAACGGCACGGTATACTCGCCTTCGGGCACCTCCCCGCGGGTGGAGTAGAGCTTCGCGTGCTCCATAAAGATGACGGGGTTGTCGTCACGGATGGCGGTTTTCAGAAGCCCTTTGGCGTCGGCGGGCGTAGCAGGGGTCACCACTTTCAGCCCCGGAATGTGGGCATACCACGATTCGAGGCTGTGGGAGTGCTGGGCAGAGAGCTGCGCTCCGCCGCCCGCCGGTCCGCGAAACACCACGGGCACGCGAATCTGCCCGCCGAACATATACAGGATTTTAGCCGCGTGGTTGACGATCTGGTCGGCAGCGATTAGCGCGAAGCTGAAGGTCATGAACTCAGCAACGGGGCGCAATCCGATCATCGCTGCGCCGATAGCCATCCCCGCGATGCCCGACTCCGAGATCGGCGTGTCCACCACCCGCCTTTCCCCAAACCGCTGGAGCAGCCCTTCGGTCACCCGGAACGTGCCCTGGTACCGTCCGATCTCCTCCCCAACGAGGAACACGCTTGGGTCCCGCTCCATCTCCTCGGCAAGTGCCTGTCGCAGAGCCTCTCGATAGGTGATTACCGCCACTCCTCCACCTCCATATCGGTATACACATCGCGATACAGCTCCTCCAGAGGAGGCTCTGGGCTAGCATCGGCGTAGGCGACCGCCTCCAGTGCCTGCTGTTTGGCGAAGTGGTCCCACTCTAGCAGTTGCTCCTCGGTAGCGAAACCTCCCTCCAGCAAGAAGCGGGCGGTGTTTACGATGGGATCGCGCTGGCGCCAGTACTCCACCTCCTCGCGGGTTCGGTAGAGCGCTTGGTTGGTGGGGTTGTCGGCGATGCCGTGCCCTTCAAAGCGGTAGGTGATGACTTCCACGAAGTAGGGTTCTGGGGTGGTGCGCACGTGGCGGATAATCTCTTCTGCCTCTTGGTAGACCTCTAGCAGGTCCATGCCCTCGATCTGTTTGGTGGGCATACCGTATTGCTTGGCGCGCTCCGCGAGATTGGGCACGGCGGAGGCGAACTCGACCGGGGTCGCCATGGCATAGCGGTTGTTCTCGCAGATGAAGACGACGGGTACCTTGTAGACCCCTGCCATGTTCAACGCCTCGTGAACGGGACCGATATTCATGGCGCCATCGCCGAAGAAGCATAGGCACACCTGGTCTCCGCCGCGATAGCGGATGCCATAGCCGATACCGACCGCCAGCGGAACCATCCCGCCCACAATGCCGTAGCCCCCCAGGAAGCCGCGCTCCACATTCACCAGATGCATCGAGCCTCCTTTGCCTTTGGAGACGCCTGTATAGCGCCCGAACAGCTCTGCCATCACCCGGCGGGGGTCGGTTCCACGTGCTAGAGCGTGCCCATGGTCACGATAGGAACAGATCATATAGTCGTCTTCGCGCATATGGGCGATGAAACCGGTAGCCACGGCTTCCTGCCCGATATACACATGCATATAACCACCCATTTTGCCTTGTCGGTAGGCGGGGGAACATTGTTCTTCGAAGTGGCGAATCAACAGCATGGTGCGGTAAAGCTCCCCCAGGCGCTGTGGGGTCAGCGATTCTGGCAGGGACTTCTTGACAGGTACCTCAGCCTTCACGATAAACTCCTCCTCAGATTGGCATGCGTCAGATGTGCGCCGACGCTGAGAGTGGCGTACGGAGAGGGATAACCCCCGTACGCATGCTATCGCGGCGTGCGCTGTGCCACGCCCGCCGCGTATGATATTGTGACATATCGAGCGCGAATCCTGCAAGTCGTTGTCGCTCCCGTCCACGAAGAGTCGATCGTGGCACGCCAGTGCCATTGTCCTTCTGAGCCACGTGTTCTCGTCATGATGCTGAGCCGCCCCTTCTCGTCATGCTGAACCACTTCTCCTTGCTGTCATTCTGAGCCACTTTTCCCTGTTATTCTGAGCCTACCCATTGTCATTCTGAGCAAAGCGAAGAATCTCAAAACGTTGAACAACGAGATGTTCACTTCGTTCAGCATGACAACAATGGCGTTCCGCATGACAATAGGGCTAGCGCTCAGCAGGACAACAACGGCGTTAGCATAACCTCCGGAAGCGGGAAGAGGCGTTTTTACCGTCTCTTACGGCAAGCCGTACACCTGCCGGGGGGCGAGGTACTCGGGGAAACGCGCTATCAGCGCGCGCCGGACAAGATAGCACAGGTGACAGGCAGAGACATATCCCTCTTCCACCGGGAACCCGTAGCGCCTGGCGAACTCAGCGGGGCCACCCTCCACCAGCGGCGCGCATAGGGGGTGCCGTTCCGCCTGATAACCGCGCACCAGTTCGGATAAAGGCGTTTTCCACAGGTTGCCCATGCACAATCCCCAACAGACTTGCACGTTTCCATAGGCGTCCACATGCACCCGTCCGTGGTCGCGCAGGTTCTCGTAGGGGCACTCGGTGAAGGTGTGCCAGGGGCGGGTGGGCAGACCGTAGGTTAGCCTCTCCACCGCCCGCCCTCGGAAGCGCACGCCCCCTCCTACAATGGGCTCGCCCTTCGCCGACCCGTTCTCCTGCGCGTCGCTGACCGTCGGTGAGCTGATGGCGATCACCCCGCAGGGGATGCCCATCTGCTGAGCCGCCGCCAGTGCCCGCTTCGCCGGCGTGTCCGTTGCCGAACCGCTGTGAAAGAGGTCATCGCTGAAGCTGATAGAGCCAAGCCCTGCCTCCTGCAGAGGCTTTAGCCAGAGCTTGGCATCTTCCACGCTGGAGGCGAAGTAGCCGTTGGTGACAATACCCGTCTGAAAGCCCATCGCGGCGGCGCGTCGCACGCCTTCCAGCAACAGTGGGTAGTACAGAAACGGCTCACCGCCCTCGAAAAACACCGTCTGCACCGTGCCCAACCGACGCGCCTCTTCCAGCTCCGCCACTATCCTGAGCCAAGGTGAACGTGCCCTGCGCGCGCGGACCGCTGTACACAAAGCAGTGGTCGCACTCGTAGGGACACTGGTAGGTCAGCAAGAAGTGAACGCCGCTCAGCATGTTAACCCCCTGCGCTTTCATCAGGTCCAGTGCCTCATCCACCATCGAGAGATAGTTTTGCACGGGCACGTCGCTGGGGATCGAGTTGCCTGAGCCGATGGCGTATCTGCCTCGCGCACCGCACTCTTCGATCAACCGGCGCGTATGGGCACGCACCTGCTCGAGCGTGCCGGCGGAGAGGATGTTCAGGTCCAACCCATCCAGCACGGCAATGCGGTCGCCGTAGCGCTTCTGAAACTCCTGCACGGGGATGATGGCGTCCTCAAAGGAGTGCTTGCCGTCGATGCGCACCTGTTCGATGAGGCCCTCCATGATCGCTTGCAGGTTTCCGCAGGAGTGCAGGAAGTAAGGTAATCCCCGTGCATGTGCCATCTGCGCCCAGCGTTGATGCCAGGGCAGGCAGTAGCGGCGCAGGGCATCGGGCACGACTAGTGTGCCGGAGCGAAAGCCCATATCGTCGTCGGGGAACACCGCTACCAGATGGTCCAGATCTAGGAGGTGCTCGTAGAACTGGGTGATAAGCGTGCCGATGCGGTCGCTGACTGCCTGCACCAGGTCGGGGGCATCGTAGAGGGCAAGGCGCAGCCCTTCCAGCGACATAATCCACGAAAGACGCTCAAAGATGCCCGCGCCGTGCGAGGAGATAAGCCCCATGCCCTTCGGCAGGTGGTCGTTGAGATACTCCAGTACCCAGTACAAAGAAATCCACGTCTTCCACGCGGGGCCAGGGGTATCGCTCGAAGTCCTCCCAGCTGGCTATCGCACCCTGATGCTCATCCGCCCACGCGCGCGGTTTGCTGGAGGCGGGGTCTGCCGTCACCAAATGCCGCTCCTGAAACGGTAGGGCGATCTCCAGACGCACGAAATCGTAGCCCATCCGATACCAGAAATCGATGAGCATGTCGAGAAAAGCCTTCAGCGACTCGCGCTCGCCCTCAGGCAGAACCCATTCTCTGCCCATGATCTCAGTGACGATGGGGCGCATGACCACGTCATCCACGATATACTCCACCAGCGGCGTGCGCCGTTGAGGCACGCGTCCCATCAGCATGTCGATAAACTCCTGCGCGTTCGGCTCTGGCTTTCGCACGGGAGCATGTCGCCACATGGGTTCTCCTCCTGCTTTATCGCGCCACGACAAAAGGACGGATCTGCAGAAGCCGCTTCTCGCCGATGCCGCGCACCTCCAGCAGTTCGTCTACTGAGCGGAAACCGCCGTTTTGCTTGCGGTACTCCACGATCGCCCGTGCGATGGCGGGACCGACCCCTGGCAGGCTTTCCAATTGCTCGGCGGTGGCGGTGTTGATATTGATCTTGCCGGTGGGCTGTTCGCCGGATGAAGGGGTCCGCTTCCGTTCCACAGTTCCCACACGTCCCTCTACCTGCACTGGTTCGCTCTTGCGTGGCACGTAGACCTGCACGCCGTCTTCGAGCGGTTGCGCCAGGTTCACCGAGTCGGGGTCTGCCTTCTCGCTAAAGCCTCCAGCGGCTTTGACGGCGTCATCTACCCGGCTTCCGCGCGGGATACGCACTATACCTGGCTTCTTCACCGCCCCCGCGACGTGTACCACGATCTGCTCGCTCGGCGTGGGCGGTTGCGCGGGGGGGTCGGTGGGAGGCGGGTTGGGAGCCGGTTGCGCAGGCGGCGGGCCGGGGGCTATAGACATCCCCTGCCATAGCAGGAACCCACACGTCAGGGCGACCAGCGCGCCAACCGTCCACCATCCCTTGGGAATGTGTTCCATCGCCATCTTTTGCCTCCAGCCACTTTAGGGTTCGCGGTGGGCAAACGGAGTCCTGCTATCGTTGTGGGGGCAAAAGCCAGATTCCTTTCTGTCACAGAGGAGTCGTCTACCTCCGATTCGGCAGGGCCAAGCACGAGGTAGACGACTCTTTTTGCTTGAGGGAGGTTGCAAAAATCTTGCATTTTTTGCAGGAGTGGTGTATAATAAGGTTCAAAAATAGACAATAGCGGGTACAGAGTCAGACAAGGACATTGAAAATCCGGATAAACTGACAATAATATTTGGTAACAAGCCTACCTATAAGGGATTGAAACCCCGATTCTGCGCAGGCTCTAGTCTAGTGAACCACGTAACAGGCCTACCTATAGGGGTTTGAAATTAGGGACTCAATCGCCCATTGCAGGTGCTCGCGAACGATGGGATCGGTTTCCCTCTGCAGTTCCCGCTGAAGCAGGGGTACGACCTCAGCCTGCTTGCTGTTGCCCAGTGCCACCGCCACGCTCCGCCGCAAGCCGCGCCACTTCGCCCGCTTGACCGGGCTGTGCCGGAACGCCTGGCGGAACTGCTCCTCGCGCATCTGCAACAGGTCCACCAATCGGGGAGCCAACGTGACCTCGCGCGGTTGGAAGGCGGGCTCGCGGGTGGGAACAGCACGCAGGGGCGCCTGTGCCCGCGGCTGATTGAACGGACAGACCTCCTGACAGATGTCGCACCCAAACACCCGATTGCCCATGCGGGCACGCAAATCTTCCGGGATGGCGCCGCGCTGTTCGATGGTCAGGTAACTGATACAGCGGGTGGCGTCCAGCACGTAGGGCGCGACGAGGGCAGAGGTCGGGCAGGCATCAAGACAGCGCGTACACCGCCCGCACCCCCCGAACGCGGGATGGTCATACTCTAGCTCTACATCCAGCAGAACCTCGCCGATGAGGAAGTACGAACCGAGCCGGGTGTTAATCAGCATGGTGTTTTTGCCGAACCAGCCCAGCCCCGCCCGCCATGCTAGCTCACGCTCCAGCACGGGACCAGCGTCTACATACACCTTCGCCTGGCAATCGCCTACTAGCTGGCGGATGAAGGTCAGCAGTTCCCGCAGTTTGCGGGTCATCACCTCGTGGTAGTCGTCGCCGAGCGCGTAGCGGGCAAAGACGCCGCGCGTAGGGTCATCGGTTACAGGCGAGACGGCGGGCGTATAGTTCAGCCCGACCACCACCGCGCTTTTCGCGCCCGGAAGCACCTGCTGGGGATCACATCGCGAATCGGCAGTGCGATATAGATAGTGCATCTCTCCGGCGAACCCCTGCGCCAGCCACTGGCGGAAGAAGAGGGCATGTGCTGGGGGGAGCACTGGCGCGATGCCCACCAGGTCGAAGCCCAGCGTGCGCGCATAGGCGCGGATGGAGTCGCTCAGTTCGCGAAGGAAACCGCTCATGCTCTCACCCCCTTTGACACCATGAGTATACCGGGTGAGCGCATCTCCCAATCATTCTGAGCCGCAATTTCAAACGAACCTCTTTACCCTGGCAAGCGGGGGCGTGACGCTCATTGTGGCGCAGACTGCCTGTCCAGCAGGTGCTTACTCAACCACTCGTTCACCTTGCGCAGGACGGCATCGGGCTGGGGCATGTGCCCGCCATCCAGCCACACGATCTCTTTTGGTTCTTTCGCAGAGGCGAAGAGGCGCTCGGTGCACTCTTTGGGCACGATCTGGTCGTTGTTGCCGTTAATCATCAGCAGGGGACGCGGAGCGATACGCCCCGCCCAGCTCACCGGGTCCACCGCCCCCATCACCTCGCTCATCTTCTGCGCGCTCTGGAACAGTTCGGGGTGCTTCTCGCGCAACTGCACGGCGGTCGGGTGCTGGCTGTGGCTGAACAGGTAACCCCAATCTCCACCCGCTACGATCAAGATGGGCGCCTGCACGCGCTCATCCACTCCCGCCAGAATACCGCCCAGAATGCCTCCCATGCTCAGCCCGATATAGCCGATGCGCTTGCCGTCTATCTCCTTTCGGCTCTGCAGGAAGTCGATGGCACGGCGCAGGTCGATCACGGTCTGGATAAGGGCATCGCGGTTGCGGTAGATGTACGCGCTGAAGATGTCACTGCCGGGCTGTTTGCGGTCGCCGTGATACTCGGCGTCGATCGCCAGTGTGGCGATACCGCGTGCGGCAAACGCCGGAGCCAGCATCTGCAAGCCGTTTTTGTCGCCGCCGTAGCCGTGCATGATGATCACACAGGGGTAGGGAGGCGTTCCGATAGTCGGTACGCACCACCACGCGGGTACTCGCTTATCATGCACACTGTTGTATTGCATCCGATATATCACGCAGCTGTTGCTTCGCTGTCCCTCGGTAACCTCGGCGTTGAGGGGCAGGTCGCGGTCGTAGGCATAAAACTGTTCGATCGGTACCACTTGTAAGGGCTGTACGTTCTGAGGATGGGTACACCCGGTAGCGATGGTCAACAGCAAGAAGAGCATGACGCTGTAGTGCACGGGCGTAGAATCATAAGCCCCAAACACAATACGCCGACGCCGCTCATTATCGCGAAAGCGACGAGATGTCAATGTTAGTTTCCTCCTCAAACATGCGGATTTGTGCTTGCAGTCCCTGATAAGAGATGGCGGCGAGGAGCCTAGCGGTCTCCGTCTGCCAGAATGGGCGATTGGTGCGCTCCGTGAGCTCACGCCACAACGCTTTGCACCATACCGCGCTCTCGCGGTCTCCACCCAATAGTATCACACTGCCGAGAAGCGGAAGCATCCGTGCGAGCATCTCGCGCAGTTCTTCGTTTGGAAACAGCCCCTGCAGAACTTTTTGGGTAAGGCGTTGGTGGTATTCCTCTTGAGCCTGGGAAGGAATCACCAATCGGCTCTCCGTCTCAGCTGCCTCCTTAACATATGCGGCGAACAGTTCCGGTGGCGGAGCGTAGTACATCAACAGCAGGAACACATTCAGAGGAACCTCTCGCGCCCCGTCTGGCGTGACGAGCGGTGATACCATCCACCCTGTTTCCTCCTTGGGAATGGAATCGACCGGCATGGGCACTGGCGGTTCGGGCGGTTCAGGCAGGCGTCCCCAGTAGAAAGCCGCATGCGCTGGCATCCGCTGGTGGTCGCGTAGGTTTCGCTCGCGCGCCTCATGTGCGACCCGTACTGCCCATTCGATGGGCACAGCCACAAACTTTCCAACGAAGGGGGGCCTGTCGGGAGCGGAAACAACCATATGACGCAACGGATTGTCCACACACTCCTGGTACAGTTCGCGCACGCCCTCTTCTACCAGACGGGCGGCATCCAGGTATCCTTCCGCCGAGAGCCCGAGCACAAACACCGCCCGCTCGCCGGAGGAGTGCCGCATGAAGAACCGCAGGTGCAAAGGATAGACGATTGTCTCTTGTGCGTCGTGCCATTCATAGAACAACGAAGCATAAGCCTCTGTGACCGTCCATTCCCGCGAGTGTTCCGGCGCTTCGTGGTCTTCCGGTGGCGATGCAGGTAGGGTTACTTCGACGCCCTGCCGGCGCAGGTCGAACATGGCACGCTTCAGCACGCGACGCAGGGCACCGCTAACCCCCAGCCTGCTCAACAAGTAGGACAAAACGCCCGCGTATTCGGGTTGAGAGCCCAACCACTGCGCCGCAGAAAGCTGTTCTGCCTGTGGGAGCGTCAGTAGATAGTTTGCCACCCGAGGCAGGCGTGGGTCAGCAGGGTCGGTCACACCACGTGCCGGCTCCAGCTGACGAATCGTTTCCTCAGAAGGTTGCGGGATGGTCTCGTTCTTGTGTTTGGGCATTTGCTCTTGGTCGCTCCCCATCGCTCGGATTGCACCTTCATTTTACCCGCTACTTACCCGCTACCGCTCGGATTTCCTGCGTGCCGCTAGAGTGGCTACCCTGCGCGTTGTCGTCTGCCGGGCGGTTGCCCCTGCACTTTGTGCGCTAAAATCGATAGTTCGCCTCGATGAAGAACAGCCCTCCGTCCTCGCCCGCCGGGTATACCGAGCGCACGACACTGCCACCCTGAACCCAGCTCTTGTAAACCGAAATCTGCAAATTGTCGCTGGCACGATAGCTCAGCGAGAGGTCAAACAGGTGTGCCAGGTCGCGATTGCCCCCGGAAGGACGCCCGGCAACTCCATAGCTGGTGTTATCGAAGGGACCACCGCCCGTGTACCACAGGTCGGACGCTTTGTGCAGTCGCAGGCGATGATAGTCGATCCGCGCCGACCAGCGCGGATGCAAAGCGAGCAGAACCTGTGCGAAAGCATCCTCCAGGTTCATGGTGTTGTAGAAGGGCGTCATCGCGTAGAGGCGCGGGGTGTTCATTCCCGCCACAAAGGTCTCGTGGCGGTCATCGGCGCTGTCTTTGTCGCCGGAGCCTACGTAATAGCCGACACGCACCCACGGCTTCCACCGAGTGGGGAACTGGAAGCCCGCCTCCGCGGAGAGGGCATACGCCGAATGACCGAGGCTCCCCCATTCACCGCCCTGCAGTGCACCCCATAACAGCATGTCTGCCCGTCCGGCAGTGCTGTTCCACACCTGCACCCAGTGTCCTCCCAGTGTCCACACGCGGATGTCTTCAGTGTCCGCCTGACGCACCGCCTGCGGACGGTTGTCCACCTTCAGTACTCTGCGGTTATCGCGATACCAACCCCAGAACAGGCGCCAGTCGAAGCCAGTATTCTCCTTCTCTTGGGCGCGGGCATAGGCAAGGTAGAGCTGGTTGACGTTAGTAAGCGTGGGGTTGCCGTTCAGGTCAAACGCGCCCTGTGTGGGATAAGCGGCGAAGGCTACCCAGCGAGCGGTGTTATCCCCTATCTGCAAGAGCATGCCGTCGAAAGAGCGCGTGATGGGCGAAAAGCCGAAGGGACCAATCAGACGGTTGCTGAGTCGGTTGGCATGGAGCCAGTTCAACCCGGCATCCTTCACCGATACCTCGCGCCCCTCGGCGAACTCCATGCGCCCCACCTTCAGCCTGCCCCATGCCTGCGTCCACTCCACATTCAACTGCTTGACGAACAGGCTCGCCCTGTTGTCGCCGTTCACTGCCTTCAGCGTACCCCCAAAGCCCAGTTGACCCGCGGGGGGCGGCGCCACGGCATTGGGCACGTCGAACAGTCCTGCCTGCGCCAGTTCCGCCGTCCAGCGGGCTGCCCCCGTTTCGCCCCTCAGCGCTAGGCGCAGGAGCGAGTGCGCATAGGTGTAATCGGTGTCAAAGCCGGGCACATCGAACCACTGCCAGTCCTCGATGCGCAGCCGCCATGTACCCTCCACTTTAACCTGAGCAAATACCCCTGCAGGCAGACATGTGGTTAGCACAAGCACCAGAAACCATCTCCAATTCCGCATGTTCTCCTCCCCGAAACGAAGAGTATTACCGAGATCATTGGCTATGGAAGTCCTTTTTCCTGCTGTTTGCCTCTGGTGGAATGCAGGAGAACCGCCCGATGCCTGCGAACAGGAAGCTCGCTTAGTGCAGTGCGATAATCCAAGGAACCCTCCAAACATGGGCAAAAGCAGGTTGCACCGTTTTCTGCAAAAGCTGAACGACTATCGCGGCGTGATTGCATTCGTGGTGGTTTTCACGCTGGGTGTGCTCTTCAGCCCCAAGGCACTGGACACCGGATTGCCGATATTCCTGTCGTGGCAGACACAGCGCGCCATCCTGTACGAGTACTCGGAGTACGGCTTGCTGGCAACGGGCATGACGCTGGTGATCCTCACTGGCGGGATTGACCTGTCGGTAGGTTCCGTGTTGGGGCTGAGTGCGGTGCTTTTCTCCCTGCTCACCATCGGCTATGGCTGGGGGGTGGCTCCTGCGCTAGGTGTGGTGTTGTTAACAGGATTGACATGCGGAGTGGTCAACGGGAGCCTGATTGCCCGCTTTCGGATACAGCCCTTCGTGGCAACGCTGGCGATGATGACCGCCGCGCGGGGCGCTGCGAAGCTGATTGCGGGGGGAATCAAGGTACAGCCTGGGGGTCAGCCGTGGTACGTGATGCAATCGGGCACTCCGCCCGTTTTCCAGTGGATGACCACCGCTCTGCCCGGCCTCGGCATCCAGCCGTCCACGCTCATCTTTGTGCTGGGCATTCTGATGATGGCGGCGCTGGTGCGGTACACCGCTTACGGGAGGTGGCTGTACGCCATCGGGGGCAACGAGGAGGCGGCGCGGCTCAGCGGCATTCGGGTGGGAGCGGTGAAGGTGTTGACCTATGCGCTGTGCGGGATGTTCGCGGCGATGGCGGGGGTGTTGAACGCCTGTCGACAAGACCTGGGCGATACCGAAGCGGGCATGACCTACGAGCTGGACGCTATCGCGGCGGTGGTGATCGCAGGCACCAGCCTGATGGGCGGGCGTGGTGGCATGATGTTCACACTCATCGGGGTGCTGATTATGGCGTACATCAACAAAATCCTCAGCTTGAACGCGGTGGAGCTGGCGCCGCGCATGATCATTCAAGGCATTATCATCGCTATCGCAGTGCTCATCCAGCAAAAGAGAGGGAGGTCGTGATGAAACGAGTCGCTATCGCACTGGCATTCGCCCTACTCGTGGTGGGCGCAGGGTGCGGCAAGAAGCAGACGGGGCAGGTGTCCGCGCCGCAGGGCAAAAAGAAGTGGGTCATCGGCATGTCGCAGTGCAACCTGGGCGAGCCGTGGCGCGTGCAGATGAACGAGGACATCCAGTCAGCAGCAAGCCAGCACGCGGATGAGATGGAGGTCATCTTCAAGGACGCCCAGAACAAGACCGAGGTGCAGCAGGCGCAGGTGCGCGAGTTCATCCAGATGAGGGTGGACCTGATTATCATCAGCCCGAAGGAGGCACGCCCGCTGACTCAGCCCGTTGCCGAGGCGTATCAGAAGGGTATCCCGGTCATCGTGCTCGACCGCAAGGTGGAAGGCGACCAGTACACCTGCTTCATCGGCGCGGATAACGTGAAGATCGGGCGCGAAGCGGGCAAGTTCTTGGTGAAACTGCTGGGCGGCAAGGGCAAGGTGGTGGAGCTGAAAGGGCTGATGACCTCCACGCCGGGGCAGGAACGCCATCGGGGCTTCATGGAGGGCATCGCTGGCTCGCAGATGGAGATCATCTTCGATGCCGATTGCCAGTGGCTCGAGCCGATTGCCCAGCGCGAGATGCAGTCGGCACTGGCTCGCTTCCCGCAGATCGACGCCGTGTATGCCCATAACGACCCCAGTGCGCACGGAGCCTATCTCGCCGCACGACAGGAGGGCAAGGGGCGCGAGAAGACCATCAAGTTCATCGGTATCGACGCCCTGCCGCACGAGGGAGTGCGCTATGTGAAGGAGGGTATCCTCACCGCCACCTTCGAGTATCCCACCGGCGGCAAAGAGGCGATCGAGACCGCGCTGAGGATTCTGAAAGGCGAGCAGGTGCCAAAGCACATCACGCTGGGCACACGCATCTTCACGAAAGAGAACGTGGACAAGGGCGGCGAGCCTCTGTGAACAATGCGTACCTAGCCTAACCCACCACAATCTCCACCCGATGCGTGGAGCCGGGTTCGAAGAGGGGTAAGGTGTCGCCTGTCCAGACCTGTCCGTCTACCTTACATCCGGACGGCTCGCCCGGCTGTGCCCGGCGGACCGTGATGTCGTACACCGCGCCTCGGAAACGCCTTTGCAAGCGATAGGACCCCCATCCCTCTGGCAGTTCGGCTTGCACCCGCAGGCCCTGCAGGGTGGCAGAGACGCCCAGTACGCCCTCCACTAGCGCGCGCAGATACCAGGCGGCGGAGCCGGTGTACCATGTCCAACCACCTCTGCCTTCGTGCGGGGAATCGGGTCCGTCCACGTTACCGGGCAGAACATACGGCTCGGCGGCGTAGCGCTCCGGTTCCATTCCGCGCACGGGAGGACAGAAACTGCGCCACAGTTTGTAGGCGGACTGTACGCCATGCTGTTTGCGCTCCGCCAACACCGCCCAGCAGGAAGCGTGCGAGTAGACGCCACCGTTCTCACGAGTGCCCGGCGCGTAGCGCGTGAGATAGCCGACATCGGGGTCAGGCACTCGATAGGCAGGGGCGAGCAGTAGCGCCCCGTAATCGGTGTACAGATGCTCGCGGGCGGACTGCAGAGCCTGCTCCGCACGGTCGGGGGGAGCCGTATCACCCAGCACCGCCCACGTCTGCGCGTTCAGAAAGATACGCCCCTGCGTGTTCTGCGCCGAGCCAAGCAGTTTGCCCGAATCGGTGCTTGCCCGCCAGTACCACTTGCCATCCCAGCCGTATATATTCACTGCCTCGCGCAGTGCTTGCGCCTCGCGTCGGAAATGGGCAGAGGTCTGCTCGTCGATGATCGGTAGTTCTGCCCAGCGCGTTAGCAGATAGTGCAGGAAATGTGCCATCCAGATGCTTTCGCCCTTGCCCCCGACGCCCACCGCGTTCAGTCCGTCGTTCCAGTCCGCCTGAAGCATGAGGGGCAGCCCGCGCTCACTGCGTCGGCTCAGCGCTTTGTGGAACGCCCGCAGGCAATGCGCCAGCAGGGTGGCTGAACCGCCATCGAAAAACGGTATCTCCTCCTGCAGGCAGGCGAAGTCGCCCGTTTCGTGCAGGTAATACAGCACCGCCAGAGGAAGCCACAACAGGTCATCGCTGTAGTAGGACCTCAGTCCATCCTCCGCGAGAGGGTGCCACCAATGCAAAACCGTGCCATCCTGATACTGGTGCTGGGCGTGCAGGCGTATCTGCGCCAGCGTCCGTTCAGGCTGTCCCAGCAGGAGCCACACCAGGCTGTCCTGCAGCTGGTCGCGATAGCCGTACGCACCGCCCGTCTGGTAGTACGCCGTGCGCCCCCACAGCCGGCATGAAACCGCCTGATACGCCAGCCAGCCGTTCGCCATCACGTTTACCGCCTCGTCCGGCGTCTGCACGCTGATACCGCCGAGCAGCTGCTTCCAGAAGGCTTGCACCTCTGCCAGCGCCTCATGCACGGTAGGCAGGTGTCGGTACTTTCCCACCAGCGACAGCACATGCGCTTCGTTATCCCCTGCCCCCAGCGTGAAGGCGACCTCCACCGACTCGCCGGGCGGTATCTCCACCACTACCTGCAGACTGCCGATGCCGTCGCCCCAGCGTCCCTGCGTGCCGAAGGATTCGCCAGCCACCACCGCCAAAGGAGCGTCTAGATCGCGGTAGCGACCAAGAAAGGCGCGTTTATCGCCGTCGAAGCCTGCAGGCAGTATCGAAGCGCCGTGGAACGCCACGTAATCCCAGCCACTGTTCCAGTGGGTATTGCCTCTGCCCGGGATGTCCCAGAACACGCTGATCGCCAGCAGTGCGCCGTGGGTGCGGTCGTAGCGGGTTTCGATGAACAATCGGCGGAACTCGCGGTGCCAGTCGGGCGCAGTTCCCAACAGCCACTCGAAATAGGAAAACACCTGCAGGCGGCGCGGTGTATCTGCCCGGTTGTGCAGGCGAAGAAGCCACACCTCGCAGGGGTCTCCCATCGGCACAAACAGGGTGAGCTCGCTGGCGATGTGTCCGTGTACACCCTCGAAAACGGAGTAGCCCCATCCATGCCGCACGCGGTAGTCGGTCAATTGATCGGGGCAAGGGTGCCACGTGGCGCTCCAGAACTCGCCTGTTTGTATATCGCGCAGATACAGGTACTTGCCCCAGCGGTCCCGTACGAGGTCTTGCTCCCAGCGGGTCAGGCGGTTCATGCTTGCGTGGGTGCGCCAGCTATATCCACTGCCCATTTGGGACGCCACTATTCCATAGTCGCCGTTGGAGATCACATTCACCCACGGCATCGGGGTGTCGGGGCGCACGATTACGTACTCTTCGCCTGAATCCGTGAAATAGCCGTAGTCGGTTGCAAACAGGCTCATAGGGTAAGACACCTCATCATGATGGTATTAACCGTTTCAGCAAATCTGCGGGCACCAACAAGTTACACCCGCGTTGGAACGTTTCCTGCTGGAAATCGTTAAAAAATCGCTTTGAAAGAGAGGTGCTCTCAAGGACTGGCAAAAAGAACTGTTCAAAATGAACTTGGGCAAGAAGGTGGCGGCTCACCACGTCGTGCTGAGCGCCAGCCCTGCATCCTGTTGCCGTTGTTGTCATGCTGGACGCAGTTCTGCATCTCGGCTGAGATTCTTCGCTTC
>PSLZ01000045.1:0-24689 GCA_040289885.1 Armatimonadota bacterium
TCGTTTGATGGCAAGAGTATACCCCAAAACCCGTTCTTTACCGAACACCCTCAGCACTTTTCACGAGTCCCTAAGAAAAAATTTCAAAAAAACGTACTCTATCCGGCACAACGGTCCCTCGCAACTTGGGTCCCTCGCAACTTGCAGGAATCGGCTCTTTGCGGAGAATTGGAACAGTAGTATCCCATTGACGGAGGTAGCCGATGAGACCGTGCTTTAACACCATCACCTGTGGAGCAGACAAACCGCTGGAGGCTACGCTCGACCTGCTAGGGAAATACGGGTATGAAGGCGTGGAGATAGAGGCAGGGCGCATCGACGACTACCTCGCACGCCACTCCATGAGCGACCTCAAACGTCAATTAGCGAAAAACCGCCTTCAGGTGGCGGCGATCATGGCGTTCCCCTTCTTTGCCTTTGATACCTCCCAGCGCGAAGAGCAACTGCGTCGCATCGACAAGTACGCCCGTATCGCCCGCCAGCTGGGCAGTAAGACCCTGCTCTGCTTCACCGCCGACGCACCACCGCCGGGGATGGGAATCGCCGAAGCCATCGAGCTGGCGGGCAGGTCCGCCCAGCGCTATGCCGAGGCAAGCAGGCAATACGAGGTGAAATGTGCCTTGGAACCCATCGGCGGCGCATCTTTCATCCCCGGTCCCCGGCAGGCGCTGGCGGTAGTGGGGGCATCCACTAGCCGATATATGGGCATCATGATGGATACCTTCCATTACTATAAATCAGGCATCTCGTTGGACGAAATACGCCGCCTGCCGCGCGAGCAGTTGCTCATCGTGCATGTCAACGACTGCATCAACCTGCCGCGTGAGCAGTTGAACGACAGCCACCGCGTCTATCCCGGACACGGGGTGATACCACTGGTGGAAGAGTTTCGCATCCTCAAGAACGAGATAGGCTACAAGGGTTTCCTGAGCATCGAAATCTTCAACCGCGATTACTGGGCGGATTCGCCCGAGAACGTCATCCGGAACGCTAAATCCGCACTGGACGCCGTGCTGGCAAAGGTCTAACCAGGGAGGCTTGACGGGCGTGGAAAAGGTTCGATTAGGATATGTTGGCGCCGGCTTTATGGCGCAGGCGGTACACCTGCCCAACTTTACCGCTCTGCCCGACTGCGAGGTGGTGGCACTGGCGGAGATACGCCCTCAGCTCGCGCAGAAGGTGGCAAGGCGCTTCGGTATCCCGCGCGTCTACGCGACCCACACCGAACTCCTGCTGGACCCCGAGGTAGACGCGGTGGCGGTATCGGCACATTTTGTGCCTCAGGCACAGGTAGCCGAAGATGCCCTTCGTGCGGGCAAGCCAGTATACATGGAGAAACCGATGGCGCTGACGGTCAGGCACGCGGAGCGAATGCTGGGGGCGGCACGGGAAGGCGGTGGGCGGCTGATGGTCGCCTACATGAAGCGCTACGACGCGGGCATCGAACTGGCAAAGCAGATACTAGACACCTACCGCCAGAGCGGGAAACTGGGCAGGCTGTTCTACCTGCGCGCTCGATGCTTCGGAGGCAACTGGACAGCGGGCAACTCGGGCACGGTCATCGGCACGGACGAGCCCTATCCCGACGCGCCGCTCGAAGTGCCCGAATGGATACCCGCACGCTACCACCAGAGCTACACCAACTACCTGCAGGTGTTTACCCACAACGTGAACCTTGCCCGATGGCTGTTGAACGTCGGCGACGACTGGCAGGTGCTCAGCGTTGACCTCGACGACGATGGCTTTACGGGCGTCGCAGTACTGCGGATGGGCGGTGTGCGCGTGATCTTGGAGACAGGTTCCCTGTCCGCACACCAATGGGACGAGGATACCCAGGCGTACTTCCAGAAGGGCTGGGTGAAAGCGACCTCGCCCCCACTGCTCCTGCGCAATGCGTGCGCGCAAGTGGAAGTATATCGGGCCGGAGAAAGCCCGGCGTATCTGCGCCCCTTCCCCAAAGACGGCTGGACATGGGCGTTCCAGCGCGAAGCCCAGCATTTTATTCACTGCGTGCGCACCGGAGAGCCCTTCCGCTCTTCAGGAGAGGATGCCTTACAGGATGTACGCCTCTTCGAAGCCATCTACCGCAAATGGCTGGGGGTCTGAGCTGGCGAAGCGACCCTTTCTATGGCAAAATAGAGATGGTGCTTGGCACACAGGAGGGAACTTCGCGTGCAAATCAACGTTCTAATACAACGGGAACCTGATGCTGAAGACCTGCCTCTGCCCCAGTACGCAACGCCCGGATCGGCGGGGGCAGACCTGTACGCAGCGGTAGAACAGCCCGTTGTGCTACAACCGGGCGAACGTCGGCGTATCAGCACGGGCATCCGCATCGCCCTTCCACCCGGCTACGAGGCACAAGTGCGCCCGCGCAGTGGACTGGCAGACCGCTACGGGCTGAGTATGGTCAACGCGCCGGGCACGATAGACAGCGACTACCGCGGCGTCATTCAGGTGATTTTGATTAACCTCGGTCAAGAACCGATAACCATTCGACGGGGCGACCGCATCGCCCAGCTGGTGGTGGCGCCGGTGGTGAGGGCGGTGTGGCAAGAAACGGATAGGCTCCCGCAAACCGGGCGCGCCGAAGGTGGATTCGGCAGCACAGGCATCTCTGCACAGGAGTAACCAGGAGAGGACGAAGCGATGAATTTCTGTGACCATTGTCTGGCACCGTTGGCTCAGAACGCAGCACATTGCCCCGAATGCGGATTACCGGTCACCTCCGATACCGATGACCCTCTGCTCATCGCGGAGGAAGAGCGACTGGTCAATCCGCGGCTGGCACATGCGAACCTCTTGCGCATGCGCGGGCAGTGGGAAGAGGCGATGCGGGCGTGTTCGGAGGTTCTGCGCCAGTTCCCCAACAACGTACACGCGCATGCCCTCATGGGCGACATCTATCGCGACCAGGGCAACCTGGAGGAAGCAGCGCAGTGGTACAAGCTGGCTCTGGACCTGGCACCCGATAGCACAGTCGACCGCCGCCGACTGGAACAGGTCCAGCGCGAACTAGAGCTCCGCCAGCAGGCACAGAGCCAATCGCAGGAGGTGGAGCATCTTCAAAGGCAAGCGCGGATACTGCGCGTTTTCAGCGCGTCCGTGCTGGGGGTGGCGGTGCTCGCAGCCATCGGCATCACGTGGGCGTTCCAGAGCCGTATCGCAGGACGTCCCGCCTCATTGAACATCACCACCTTGCGCCTGCCGGTGGAGACAACCAGCGCCCCCAGTCTAACCGCTCCACCCACGGAGCCGAACATCCAGAACGAAACGCCGCCGCAAACTCAGCCGCCCGCAAAGCCCAAACAGGAAGAGCGCATCCGCACGGAGGACGACCTCTTGGCGGATAGAGTCAAAGAGTGGCTCAACCAGCACGAGATAAAGCCGAACCTGCTTGTGGTGACCACCGACCCCCTGGCAAACTATCTGCTGGTTACCTTCGGCTATACCTCATCCCCCGGTAGGGACACGCTATACCGCACCGCTTGGCTCTCGGCGGCGGCGGTGTTCGCCCTGCAACCCGATGTGCAAACCGTTCGGGTGCGCTGTCTGGTGCCTATCAATGTCCCGGGCGCAGAGAAGCTTTTGACGCTGGCGTTTACGGCGGACATTCCGCGCAAGCAGATGCCGCCACAGCCGGTAGACACACCCGCCCGCGAGATTCCGGCGTTCTTCCAGAACACATGGGTCAACCCTACAGCAGGCATGGCACCGATGGGACAGTAGAACGCACATCCCCTCTCCGCCACAGAGAGGGGATGCACAGCCGGATTCTGCGGGACAGCCTACTTGCCAGACGCCCTCTGCTGTAAGCCCTTGAAGAAGCTATCCCAGTACTCTGCCGCACGCTGACCGAACGGTCCCAGCTGCGGATTGGGCTTGAAGGGGTTGAAATCCTTCATCTGCGAAGGGTTCGGCATCTGCGGACGAGCACCGCCCGGTCCACCCGGTCGCGCCCCAGGAGCACCTCCCGGTCCGCCCATGCCACCCGGGCGCATACCCATGCCACCACCCCCGGGTCCGCCGCGTCGGTTGCGCCGATCGGCTTCGTAGCGTGCCAGCGCGTTCAGCTGGTTCACCGTTAGCACCGCCTTAATCTGCTTGAGCGCGTTCTTCGCTTCATCTTGCGTCAGCTTCGGCTCGTTACGCAGGGGCTGTAATACCGCCAGAATCTTCTTCGCCTGTGCGGGGGTCAATTTGGTCTTCGCGTCTCGGTCCAGCACCTCCAACCCCCGTAGCGTGCTGGTGAGCTGGAAGGTGTATCTGTGCGCCTCTCGCCACTTGCGAAACTCCTCCATGCGCTTCTGCATTTCGGGGGTCATCTGAAACCCTCCAGCTCCCGGAGGCGGCTGGGCGACGGCGGCGATGGCTGTGACCACCATCACCAGAACGCCGGTCCATAACGTCATTCGCTTCATCGTATCGCTCCTCCCTGACTCAGGTTTTTGGGGGTTACTCGTAGCGTAGTGCCTCTATCGGATTGAGCGCAGAGGCTTTCTGCGCGGGATAGATGCCGAAGAAAATGCCTACTGCCGCCGAGAAGCCGAATGCCAGCAGGATAGGCTGAAGGGAAACATGCACCTGCCAGCCGGAGGTGCTCGCCAGAACGTAGGAAGCCGTCAGCCCTGCTCCGATGCCGATGAACCCACCCACCAAGCTCAGCGTCACAGCTTCAATTAAGAACTGCAGGAGGATGTCGCGTCGTTTCGCCCCCACCGCTTTGCGGATACCGATCTCGCGCGTGCGCTCGGTGACTGACACCAGCATGATGTTCATGATGCCGATGCCGCCTACCAATAGAGACACGCTGGCGATACCCGCCAACAGCAGGGTAAAGGTACGCGAGACGTCCTCCGCCGTCTGTACGAACTCCGCCTGGTTCAGGATACGGAAATTGTTCTCCTGACCGGGGTTCAATCGCTGGCGGCGTCGCATCAGGTTCTCCACCTCCTGATACGCCGCGTTCATCCGCTCCTCACTCACCGCCTGCACGCTGATGCTGTTGACAAAATCCACCCCGAACAGGCGGCGCATGGCGGTCGTGTACGGCACAAAGATGATATCGTCGGGGTTGCCAAATCCCTGCGCACCCTTGGGCGCGAGCAGACCCACAACCTTGAAGCCAACGCCGCGAATGCGGATGGTCTTGCCGATACAGGACGAGCCATTGAACAGGTTCTCATACACCGTCTGCCCGATAACGCATACCCGCGCCATGCTGTCTACCTCGCGCTGGGTGATGAACCGTCCTTGCTGGACGGGATAGTTGCGGATTTCGGAATACTCGGGCGACACGCCGGCAATGTTCGTGTTGGTGTTTCTGTTCTTGTACTTCACCTGAGCGTTGCGTCGCACCTCCGGCGAAACAGCGCGCACGGATGGACAACCGCGTCGGATGGCGTCTACATCCTCCGGTTTCAGAATCTGCATCGAGCCGAAGCCACCGAACGCCGCTCCCATGCGTTGCTGACCCGGAAACACCACCAGCACGTTGGTGCCCAGCTGCTGGATGCGCTGCATAGTCTGCTCGCGCGCGCCCTGTGCCACCGAAATCATGGCGATGACCGCTCCCACGCCGATAATGATGCCCAGCATGGTCAGCGAAGAGCGCAGCTTGTTCGCCAGCAGACTGCGCAGAGCTATTTGAAAGTTCTCGGCGAAGTTCATCCTCTCACCCCTTCCGCGCTATCTCATGCGTCCGGGCGGTCCGCCGAACATCGGCATGAAGCCACGCGGCGGATTGCTACTCTGCTGTTGGGTTTGGGGTTGAATCACCTGCGTGACCACCTCTTCGCCCTCTTTGAGCCCGCTGACGATTTCGATGGTGTCATTCCCTTCCAGACCGATCTCCACATCGCGTCGCTTGGGCTGACCCTTCTCCATGACCTGCACGTAGTATTTACCATTGTCTTCCTTGACCGCCTCGGCAGGAACCATCAGCACATCTTCCTTGCGGTCTACGACGAACTCGCAAGTGGCATTCATGCCAGGCTTCAGGCGCGCATCCGGGTTCTCGATCTCCACCCGCACGTGCACGACGGTCACATTTTGCTCGACTACCGCGCGGGGGTCGATGCGCGTCACCGTGCCCTCGAAGATCTCACCCGGATAGGCATCCAGCGTCACGTCCACCTTCTGCCCCGTCTCGATAAAGGCGACGTCGGTCTCGTCTACCTGAACATCCACGAACATCCGGCTGACGTCCGCGATCTGCACGATGCTGGTGCCCTGCGAGAAGACGTTGGTGCCCGGAGGGATGATGGTGCCCTCCTCCACATACTTCTGGATCACCACCCCGTCACGCGGGGCGACGATGGTGGTACTGCGCAGTTGCTCCTGTGCGTTCTGCAGGCTCGCCTTACTGCGCACCTTCTGCGCCTGTGCCGAACGGATATCTGCTTCCCGGATGCGGTTCTGCAACGCGTTGGCTTCCGCCTGTTTCAACGCCGCCTCCGCCTGCTTGACCGCTGCTTCCGCCTGCATGACATCTGCCTCACGTAGTTTGACCTGCTCCGCGTTGGTACGTGCGGTCTCCAGCGCTGCCGCAGACTCCTCTAGCCGCTTTTCGGCGTTGCGTAGCATCGCCTGCAGGTCGCGCTCCAGCACGGCGAGCCGTTTCTGGGCGGAATCGAACTGCGCCTTTGCCACGTCGCGCTGGGTTCGCGCCGAATCCACCGCCTGCTGGGAGACAAACCCTTTGCGCAGGAGCTCCTCCTGCCGCGCTAGGTTCTTCTCGGCGTTCTCGTAGTTGGCTTTTGCCTGCTCATACTGCGCCTGCACCTCGGTGCGGGTCTGCGGAATGGCCACTTCTTGCAGTTGACGCAGATTCTCCTGAGCGGTCGCGTAGTTCGCCTCCGCCTGCTGGATGGCGGACTGGCTGAGCTTGGGCTGCATCTGCAGTTGCCGACGCGCCTGCTCCAGCCGGGCTTTTGCCGACTCTAGATTAGCTCGCGCCTGCGCGACCGCTACTTCGCTCTGCACCGCTTGCAGTTGCAGGTTCAGGCGCGACTGCTCCTCGCGTGCCTGCGCCGCCTCTAGGTCCGCCCGTGCCTGCTCGTACAGCGTCATCGTGTCCGTGGGGTCGATGCGCGCGATAACCTGCTCCGCTTTGACTTCACTCCCCACGTCCACCGCCAGCTTGGTCACCATGCCGCCCGCTTTGGACTTCACATCCACCACCGTCAGCGGCTGGAGCGTTCCCTCCGCCGTCACCGATTTGGTGACCGTACCGCGCTCCACCTTCGCCGTACGATACTCTGGCTTGGGCTGATTGTTGTTGCGCAATCGGCTCCAGGCGATAGAACCTGCCGCCACGATGGCTATCAGTATCGCAACGAGGATAATCGTTCGCTTCATCCCTGCTCCCCTCCCTCGGAGAATGCATAGTCCCTACCGACGGCGCGCTGTAGCCGAGCATCCGCGCTCAGCAGGTCGTAAATCGCCTGCACATAGTTGGTTTCAGCGTTGACCAGCGCTACCTGCGCGTTAATGACCTCAATGAGACTGCTGACGCCCTCCTTACGGCTCTCCAGCGCAGCCTGATAGTTCACCTGCGCAGCCTCCAGCGCCTTGCGTGCGGCGTTTAACCGCTCGTGTGCCTCTGCTCGTGTTAAATACGCTTGCTCTACGTCCAGGCGCACCGTCAACTTCAACTGCTCTAACTGCTGCAGAGCACTATCGTACCCCGCCCGCGCGTCGCGCACCGCCGCCCGCGCAGAACCGCCGTCAAACAGCGGATACGTGGCACTCACCGTGAAACTGCGCGTATCGCCCGGGTCGGGGTCAATCCGCCGACCATAGGTGAAATCGCTCTGTATCTGGATGCCCGCCTGAATCTGTGCCAGGCGTAGGCTCAGTCGCTGAATCTCACTGCTGATGCGCTGGCGCTGGTAGTCCGGTCGCTGGGTAAATGCCTGGTTCAGATACTCCTCCAGCGAGCCCAACGGGGGCAATTGCTCGGCTTCTTTGTCGCCCACCTCCGCAACCTGCAGAGGCACCTCCTGACCGACTCCCAGCTCGTTGCGCAGGCTTGCTTCCGCCAACCGCACCTGATTGCGTGCCTGAATCAGCGACACCTGCGCGTTTGCCAGCTCCGCCTCCGCCTGCAGGACGTCTTTCTGCGCCGCCACGCCTACCTCCACCTGCGCCTTGACCACGTCCACCGTCTGCTGGGCACGCTGAACGTTGGCGGAAGCCACCTTCTGCAAAGCCATCCGGCGCAGAAGCTCGTAATAGGCAGTGGTAACACTCAGCACCTTCTGCTGAACCGCATCGCGGTACGCCTGCTCCGCCGACTCCACTGACCGGCGCGCCTGCGCCGCGGAGAGCTCCCTCTGTCCCGAATCGAAGACCGTCTGGCGCAACGAGATGTCCGTTCGGGTCTCATCGATCGTGCCCACCCGCGTGCCGAAACCGGGCAGAGCGGTACGAGTCTGTTGGTTCACATACGTCGCCGACGGGCTGATGGTTGGGAAATACCGCGCCTGTGCTTGATCCCGTCGTGCCTTCGCCTGCTCCAATTGGTTCCGGGCAATGGCTACCGACGGGTGCTTTTGTAACGCAATGCGTATCGCATCTTTCAAGGTCAACGGCTGGGGAACCTGCGCGCTGTCCTGCGCCCACGCGGCTGCCGCCAGCACCGCTACGCACAACCACACTCCTCGTCTAAGCATTATTGGTGTTGTCCCTTTCGTCCCGTGTTTGTCCCGAAACTTATTGACGCCCAAAAGCCCCCAGCGGTTGCGAGCATTTACCGGGGCTGACACACCTACCCATCACGGTGTATAATGATAGTACCGCACTCATAAAAAGGAAACGGAATGCACCTGAACCTGCTCGCCATACCTGCGCCCGAATGGGAACGGCTCTTCCACCGTCGGCAGGGCTGGATCGGCTCTGACTGCGCCTATACCGTGCCCCTGAGCCAGCAGAGGATACTGTGGCTGTTCGGGGATACCTACTGGGGCGAAGTGCGCGACGGTGAACGGGTGAACGCCACGCTGGTCATGGGCAACTCCATCGCCATCCAGCAAGGCAAACACCCGCAGAGTGCCCACATAGAGTTCCTCTTCGGCAAGCCGCGAGAGGGCAAGCCCACCGCGTTCCTTGCACCGCGCACGGCAAAGGGCTGGTTCTGGTTCGGACACGGAATCGCGGAGGGCAAACACTTGTGGCTGTTCCTGACGCACATCGTGCCAACGGGTGAGCCGGGCGTGTTCGGCTTTCGCAGTGAAGCGGTGTGGCTGGCAGAGGTGCACGACTGTTCTCTGCACCCTTCCCGGTGGTGTGTTGACCTGCACCGGCTTCCCTTCTATCAACGCACCGCAAACACGCTCATTGCATTTGGCAGTGCGGTGTGGAGCGACGGCAGATGGACCTATATTTACGGCACGCGGGACGACCGCACACATACCCCGCTGAAACGAGGACTGCTCATCGCCCGTGCGCCCGCAGGCAGGCTAAGCCACTTCACCCGATGGCAGTTCTGGTGCGATGGCAAGTGGAGCAGTGCCTGGCGCGATAGTGCTCCCGCCGGCGAGGACATCGGCGCGGAGTTCAGCGTGAGCTTCGTGCCCACCCTGCGACGATGGGTGCTGGTCTACTCTCCCGCCACCCTCGCCCCCGAAATCCGCGTCCGCTGGGCACAGTCGCCAACGGGAGCATGGAGCGAACCGCACGCCGTGTACCGATGCCCGGATGTGCAGGTCGGACGGCACGTGTTCTGCTACGCGGCGAAAGCGCACCCCGAACTCTCTGCCGAGGGTGAACTGTTGGTTACCTACGCCACGAACTCGTTTGAATGGAGCGAGGTGCTCCGCGATGCCCGCCTGTACGTGCCGCGGTTCATCAGGCTACAATACTTCACCACCCAGGGCAACCGCATTCCCAACCACTACGCCTCCTCCAGCACTACCAGTTGGCGTCCACGCACTTCGGGCACGGTAACCTGAACGTATTGGCCTTGCACCTCAAACGGCAGATTGGTACCCTGAGGCGCGAGGTAGACCCTTCTCGGCGGCGCAGTGCGCAGGCGCAGAGGCACCTGATACAGCGGTATCACGTCCTCTAGATACTCTGCACCAAGTGTGCGCTTTTCGGGGATATAGTGTAACAGATGTAGCACCGAACACCTGCGGGAAGGCTGGCGGTTCCAGGTTACCTGTAAGGTGCTGGGAGCAGTTGTCTGTACCAACGGGCTTGGCAGTAGCAGTTTGAGCGCGTTCAGAACCACCTGCTTATAGAACGGCACTCCGACCTGCGCGAAGGTGCTGAAGACCGGATGCGCAAAGTACACGATCCGTCCCTTCCGCAGCACCGCCGGGTCGTCCGAACGGCGTGCGGGCGGAGTGTGCGCATGACTGCAAAAGTGTCGATAGGTGCGGTTGAAGTAAGGTTCCCAGACCTCGCCGAGCACCTCCGCGCCCTCCGCTGGCTTGACCCTGAGACCGCGTTGATACATCACATATGGCGCATCCGCCAGCCCCTCCGCCAGCGCGCCAAGCGGACGCACAAAGTCGGGATGATACGGCAGGTCTCCCTCATATACCGCAGGAAAGCCGTTCAGCGCGAAGCGCGTTCCGTCCACATTGCATCCCGAACGGTAGGAGCACAGCAGGGAGCCACCGTTGTGCAGGAAGGCTTCCACTTTCCGGCAGAGTGTGTCATCCAGCTCCACCTCATCGGGAAGCACCAGCACGCGGTATTGGCTCCAGTCGCTCTGATGGTCGACGAAGTCGAACTGGTGCCTACCCTCTTGCAGGATACGGTACGCGCCGAGATTGGCTGGCGGAATCCGTACATGTTGCGGCTGAAAAACCTCTACATTAAACACAGCGGTCTCGGTAAGTGGCTCGGCATGTGCGCACCACTCCTCTATCGCTTCCACCTTCGCATACACCGAGCCGATGAGGTCATACGTCGCCTGATCCAGTTTGCCGGAGGGGTGCAGTTGGTCACCGATACTGCACTTTGCGCCCAGCGCGAGCATCTGCATACACTCGTACTCCAACGTTGGCTGAGGCTTGTAGCTGTTAAAATGTCCCCAGGAGACGGCGAACTTGCCCGTCATGCCCAGGCAGTCCAGCCCCAGCGTGCGCGCATACCGCATGGTGATAGGGAAGTGCGCATAGCCCCATCCACCGGACGGAAAGACTCCAGTTCCAAATGGGTATAAGTGTGCAGGCTGAGGCGGATGCTTGGATTCACGTGCCCTGCGTTGAAAAAGATACTGCACTGCTTGTTTCGGCGCCGCACTGCGGAAGCCAGACGCTCCTTGGTGCGGTTTACGAGCAGTTCCCGCATCGCCGATTGCGCTTTCGGGTCGGCGGGATCCCAGCCCTGGCGTTCAAACTCCTGCAGAGCCCACACGCTGAACACTTCGTTCTGAAAGATGATGTCAAAAAAGATGCCGTCTACCTCATCACCGAAACGCTCTAGCACTTCGTTGGTCTGCTCGATCACGTAGTCGATGTACGGTGAGGCGAAACAATGCTTGCGCCAGCCGGGTTGCAGGGGAGGCGGACCGACTGGTTTGCCATTTGCATCTACCTCCAGCCACTCTGGGTGCCGTTTCGCCATATACTCATCCCAGCCAACGGTAATGTAGATGGGACAGCGGATATCGTGTTGATGGCACGCCTCTATCTGTAATGCCAGCAGGTCACAGGTCAGGTTGGGATGCTTTGCCGGAAAGCGAGTCTCGTGATAGATCATGCCGTGATGGCACCGGCTAAAGAGCGTGACCGAGTCGACGTGCGCCCGCTTCAGCGTTTCCACAAACGCATCGGCGTTGAACTCCGCGCCTACGCCCGGTATCTTTTCTGAGGTATGGAAATCCAGATGAACCTGCCGAAACCGCAAAACGTGCATCACTCTACCCTCGAACCTCCTTCAAGGCGCGCGCTAGCAGATCACTAACCCCCAACGTATCTGCCCACTCCCGGAGATACTCCATATCCAGCGAGTCCGCATGGGTCTTCAACACGCCCAAAACGTCCCTCCACTGCAGACTAAGCACCTCTCCGCTCTGGCGGTACCACTCCAGCTTGGCGAGTATCGTATCCTCAGGGCTTGCGAACTGTGCGCTAACTTGCCTGTCCCCAAGCGTAAAGGTCTGCCGGCGAGCACGGGCGATTTGCGACTGCACAAACGGACGCGAATGCGGGATGAAAACGTCCACCTTAAACATACTGTCCCGATGGAGGATATTGAAGCTGGAATGGCTCTGGATGGCTTCAGCAATCATCGCCTCATCGATAATGAACTCGTCCCGTAATGCCAGCACAAACGGCTGGATATGCTTGGCGTGCATCAGCGCGATGATGTCCACATCCTGCGTGCTTCGCACCATGCCGTAAAGCGCGGATGCCAGCGAACCGCCAACCAGGTAGGCGACCCCCAGAGCATCCAACACCTCTGTAACCTTCAACGTTACTTCCAGCGGTTCGCCCAGCATGAGCGATCCTCCATTCACCCTCTGCGCCAGTTCCTCTCCCAACAATAAATCTGCCAGCTTGCGGTATAACTCGTTTTCCGATGCTTGCGGATATTGCGAACGAAGCCCCGCCAGAGCAAGGGTGCGCAAGGTAGCGTTTAACTGTGCCAGCATGTGCATCTTGCGCGTGGGGTCCGCCTGCCGCCAGAACTGCACCTGCAGGTCTTCCATCCGGGCGTGTGTGTCCTGATACAGTGCTCCCATCCCTGCACATCCTGACCACCGGACTCTATCCCCATTATAGCACAGCTTCTTCAGATCACCGATACCGCCAGCACACTGATAGCGAACAGCGCAAGCAGGAGCACACCATCCGCCAACAGGCGCATGTGCGTTGGGAACAGGCTTCGCCACCCGATCACGAACGCCAGCACGAGCGGCACCAGCGCAGGATACAGATACCGCCCCTGCGTCTGGAAGTAGGTCAGAATAAAGCGCACAAACGCCCCTAGCACCAGCAGGAACAGCACGCCCGCCACCGCCCACCAGCGCAGTGCACCCTCCGCAAACTGCTCTCGTTCGCGCCACAGCGCCAGCGCAAAGCCACCCAGCGCCACCAGATGCCACACACCCAGCAGAAGATACACACGGTCGGGCAGGAAGTTGGGGATGCCTTTGCCGGCGGTCGCCGGTGTACCGTATGCAAACCAGAACGAGCGATACGTCCAATCTGCCACCTGCCGAAGATACTCGTTCATGCTCACGCCAGCCTGCAGAAACTGTTCGGCGCGAGCGGTACCAGCAAAGGTGCGCTCAAAGGCACGCAGAAGCAAGGGGTCATCATATAACTGCATGTTGCGCACGAACCAGGGGAACATCATCGCCAGCGCCAGCCCAACGCTCACCAGCATCCCCAGCCATACCCTCGTGCCCCGAGTGCGAGTAACCATCAGCCATCCCACCACCATCGTCGGGATCAACAGTAGAGCAGTGACTTTGGTCAACCCTGCCAGCCCTGCCCACAAGCCCATCCGCAACGCAACCCACCGCGACGGCTTGGACTGGGTATACAACAGGGCGAACTCCATCAGCACCAGCGCGAACAGCAGATTAGCCAGCGAGTCGTTGTTCACTGCCGAGCATATCGCCACATGCATGGGTAGAAGGGCAGACATTCCCGCACCCGTTAGCGCAATCGCGGGCTGTTCGGGCACCAACAATCGCCCAATGCGGTAGACCGTTACCACCACCAGAACGCCGAAGAGCATGGAGAGCAGACGCACCGCCCGCGCTGACCCCAAAGGCAGTGCCTTGCCTAGCTTCCACACCTGTGCGGACAGCGTGTAGTACAACGGGGGTTGATGCGCCTCATAGCCTGCGCCCGCATAGCCCTCAAAGCGTGGGAGCTTGCCCTGCTCGGCAACGTAGCGCACATAGGAGAGATGTGCCCCCTCGTCGGGGGTGTGGAAGTAGCCGTTGTTTCCGACCGGCGTGCGGAAGTTGAAAATCAGGCTGAAGACCACAAACACCGCCACTATCGCCCACAGCAGGGCTGGAGGAAGTGTCTGCGCCTCCAAAGCCACGCTCTTCGCTTTGGCACGCCGCCTCCGGGACACAGCTAAAGCTCCACGACCTGCGCGGTCTCCATCCCATCCAGTGCGCGAATCTCCGCCAGCAACGCGGCGTCGATGGGGTCGTCCACCATCAGCACCATCAGCGCTTTACCACCTACCTTCTCACGCCCTAGGTGCATGCCTGCAATGTTCACCTGCCGACTGCCCAGCAGGGTGCCCACGCGCCCGATCACGCCCGGTTTATCTGTGTGCGTGGTGAAGAGCATGATGCCTTGCGGGATCACATCCACCCGATACCCGTCCACATACACGATGCGGGCATCCCGCTTGCCGAACACCGTGCCAGCGATCTCGTGACGGTCACCCGTGGAGGTCTGTGCGGTCACCGTGATTAGCGACGGATACAGCTCGTGCGCTTCGGCGTGTTGTGCCAGGCTCTGGGTGACATGCATTCCTCGGCTTTGGGCAATCAGCAGGGCATTCACCGGGTTCACTGGCTCACTGAGCACGGGCTGAAGGATGCCTGTAACCACCGCGCGGGTCAGGATGTCAGTGGGTAGTTCGGCGAAGTCGGGGCTAAACCGTACCTCCACCTGCACCACCGGACCACGCGCCAGCTGGGCGTGCAGTTTGCCCATCTTTTCCGCCAGGTTCAAGTAGGGCGAGATGCGCTGAAGCACTTCGGGGTCAATAGGCGGTAGGTTGACCGCACTTCGCGCGGGACCGCCCTTTAGCACCGACACGATCTGCTCCGCCACATCCACCGCCACGTTCACCTGCGCCTCGGTGGTGGATGCACCCAGATGGGGCGTGACCACACACTGCTCCAGCGACAGTAGAGGGTTGTCGAGTGGGGGCGGTTCCTTGCTGAACACATCCACGGCGGCACCCGCCAGCTTGCCCGAACGGATGGCTTCTGCCAGCGCGTGCTCGTCCACAATACCGCCGCGCGCACAGTTAATCAGGCGTGCGCCATCCTTCATCTTCGCGATGCGCTCGGCATTAATCAGGTTGCGCGTCTGCTCGTTGAGCGGGGTATGGATGCTTACGAAGTCGCTTTGCGCCAGCAGGCTATCTAGGTCGGTAAGCACTACACCGATGCGCTCCGCCACCTCGTTGGGGGTGAACGGGTCGTGCGCGATCACGTGCATGCCCAGCCCTTTTGCGCGTCGTGCCACCTCGCGCCCGATCTTGCCCAAGCCGATGATGCCCAGCGTCTTGCGATACACCTCCGTGCCCACGAACTTACTGCGCTTCCACTCGCCCGCGCGCAAACTGCGGTCCGCCTGCGGGATGTTCCGCGCCAGCGCCAGCATCATCGCCACCGTCAGCTCCGCCGCCGCGATGGTGTTTCCCTCAGGCGAGTTCACCACGATGATGCCCTTCTGCGTCGCCGACGGCACGTCGATGTTATCCACCCCAACCCCCGCCCTGCCGATGATGCGCAGGCGCGTCGCCGCCGCGATCACCTCCGCCGTCACTTTGGTCTCACTGCGCACTACCAGCGCATCATACGCGCCAATACAGCCGATGAGATCCTCTTTAGATAGCCCCGTGCGGACCTCTACCTCGCCAGCCTGTTTCAAAACCTCGATGCCAGCTTCCGCGATTGGGTCGCTGACCAGAATACGTGCCATAAAGCAAGCCTCCTGATTGCGCCTGTTTCTTCCATGATGAAGATTCCGCCCCGAAGGCGGCGTTCTCCTGCCTGCCCCCGGTCAAACCACCCGCTGGACGTAGTCGCTGTAATCGGGCACCTGCCGGCGGTACTCACTTGCCATCAGCGGCGACGAGATGATAAAGTCGGCTGAAGCGCGGTTGCAGGCGATGGGGATGTTCCATACCACTGCGATGCGCAACAACGCCTTCACGTCGGGGTCGTGCGGTTGAGGCTCCAAAGGGTCCCAGAAGAAGATCAAAAAGTCAATCTCGCCCTCCGCGATCCTCGCCCCGATCTGTTGGTCACCCCCGAGCGGACCGCTTTGCAGACGAATGACCGGCAGTCCCAGCGACTCCTTCAGCAACCGCCCGGTGGTGCCAGTTGCGTACAGCGTATGTTGTGCCAGCAGATCGCGGTTGAACCTCGCCCACTCCAGCAAATCCTGCTTCTTGTGGTCATGTGCTACCAGCGCGATGCGCTTCTTCTCGCGCATGGCGATTACAGGTTGTTCCATGCCTGTTTCCCTCCTCATTTATTGTAGCATACAGGTTCCCATCAGCGTGGAGATCTGCCAGAACGGTGTGGTGGTTCGTAGCGAAACCCTTGAAGCTGATGCCGAAAGCAACCACACCATCCTCCGATCAGCATCGGGTATACTTGCTACACACCTCTTGCGAAAGGAGGCGTCTACGTGCGCTGTTTGCTGGACCTGACCGGGGAAAACCACACGGCAGAGACCCTGTATCGGCGGATACAGTTTCCTCCCGCTCCGCCTGAGCGTCCCTATGTGTTCGTGAACATGGTCAGCACTCTAGACGGCAAAATCACACTTGGCGAGGTGGGCGATACCGCCTCTGGGCTGGGTAGCCCCATGGACCAGGTTCTGATGAAGCGTCTCCAGCAGAACGCCCAGGCGGTGATTATCGGTGCAAGCACCCTGCGTGCGGGGCATGTCGCCTACCCTGCGTCGCTGTGGCGCGCGGTGGTGACCACTAGCGGCAACATTCCCACCGACAGCCGATTCTTCACCGAAGCGACCGGCAAAACGGTGGTTTTCACTACCGAACAGATGCCTGAAGCCCAGCGGCAGATTCTGCAGGAGATCGCGCATGTGGTAGTGTGCGGCACGGACAGAGTGAACCTCACTCATGCGCTCTACTTCCTGCGCCGACAGATAGGCATCGAGCGACTGCTCTGCGAAGGAGGGGGCGCACTGAACTTCGAAATGTTTGCTGAGGGGCTGGTAGATGAGTGGTTTCTAACGCTTGCCCCGAAGGTGAAGGGCGGAAGCCACATCCCAACCACCGTGGAAGGCGAGGGTCTGCCGCGCGAGCGCGTGGTGTTGATGCAGATTGTATCGATTTACGAGCACGAAAACGAGCTGTACCTGCGCTACCGCAGGCGGGAGTAGACGGATGCTACCGTCCGAGTTTCGCAAACTCGTTGAGCAAGCGATGGACTCTCTACCCGACGAAATCCTGCGCCACCTGAAGAACGTGGAGGTGCTGGTGGAATGGACCGCCCTCCCCGAACAGCGGCGCAGGATGGGACTTCGCCCCTGGGAAGACCTTTTCGGGCTTTATGAGGGAGTGCCTCTAACGGCGCGGAGCGTAACCTCCGGCGAGCCGATCCTACCGGACCGCATCATCATCTTTCAACGCCCCATCGAACGTCGATACCGCACCCCCGAGCGGATTCGCGAAGCCATCCGGCGAACGCTGATGCATGAAATCGCCCACCACTTCGGCATCAGCGACGAGCGATTGCGCGAACTAGGCGCATACTGATTCGACGAGGAGCCATCCGATGCACGACGAGATACTTGCCATGCTTTCCGAAAAGATAAACGCCGCTCCCGCAGAGGTAGGGCTGGCAGTGCGCGGGGTAGACATGCACCTGCAGGTCGACATCAACAGTCATCTCCCCTTCCGCTCCGCCAGCATCATCAAGGTGCCCCTGCTTTCAGCGCTTTTCTGGCTGAGCGAACAGGGCAAACTGGAGTGGCAGGAGACGCTTGTCCTGCGCGATGAAGACCGCACGCCCGGCTCTGGCATCCTGCGCCACCTGCACTGTGGGTTGGAGCTGACCCTGCACAACCTGGCAGTGCTGATGATCGTGCTCAGCGATAACACCGCAACCAACATGCTGATCGACCGCATCGGCGTGGAACCGGTGCACGAGTTCCTGCACCGGCTGGGGTTCCATCACACCACCCTCCAGCGAAAGATGTACGACTTTGCCGCCGCCGAACAGAGCAAGGAGAACCTCTGCTGTGCCGCCGAGATAGCCGACCTGCTCAAGTGGATGGCGCAGGGCGAAATCCGCGCTACCGACGGCAGTCTGCTCGTCTCTCAGAGCGGTTGTGCAGAGATGCTTCGTATCCTGCGCGAGCAGTTCTACCGCGACCAGATCCCCTACCTCCTGCCCGGTGAAGCCAAAGTGGCAAACAAGACGGGCGAGATCAGCGGACATCATCACGACTCGGCGGTGGTGTGGACCCCGGGGGGAACCTACAGCCTCGTCGTGCTGACACGCGGATTCGAGCACCGTCGCGTCGCCGCATCGTTCATCGCCGAGCTGTCCCTAAGGGTATACGAGGCGGTATGCCGTCATCACGATACCGATTAGCAGGACTTCTGTTGCATCGCACGGAAAAAGAGACGGGAAGTGTTACTGCGAAAAGGAGGTTGACACCCATGAGAAAGAGCCTCTGGTTGTGTGTGATACTGGGGGTGCTTGCTGTAACGGCTTACGCCCAACACAATACCCTCTCCCCGCGCGAACAGCGCTTCGGCTGGAAACTGCTGTTCAACGGCAGCGACCTCTCCGGGTGGACGGTCGCCGATGCCCCAGACGCCTGGCGCGTGCAGGACGGCACCATCTACTGCACCGGCAAGGGGGGCGGCTATCTCTATTCCAACGAACAGTACAAGAACTTCGTCCTGCGCCTCGACTTCAAGATGTCGCCCAACGCGAACAGCGGCGTGTTCGTGCGCATCTGGGACCGCAACGACCCGGTGAACACCGGTATGGAGATCCAGATTCTGGACAGCTACGGCAAACCCAACCCAGGCAAACACGACTGCGGTGCGCTATACGACATCACGCCGCCGTTAAAGAACGTGGCACGCCCCGCCGGCGAGTGGAACAGCCTCAGCATCTGCTGTCGGGATGACAGCCTGAAGGTTTTCATGAACGGCGAGAAGATTATAGACGTGAAACTGAGCGAGTGGACAGAACCCGGCAAGAACCCCGACGACACACCGAACAAGTTCAAATACGCCTACAAGGAGATGGTCAAGCCGGGCTACATTGGACTGCAGAATCACGGGCACGAGGTGTGGTTCCGCAACATCAAGATCCGCCCGCTGTACTGATGATACAGGGCACGCGGTAGGCGTGCCCTGTATCCCGACACACTACATGACCACGCTAGCGAGATAGAGAGGTAGAACTTTGGGTGAATGCGTAGATCTGGGGGATTCTCTTGTCATTCTGAGCGAAGCGAAGAATCCCGACCGAGATGCTTCACTGCGTTCAGCATGACGTCTGGTGTCATTCTGAGCGAAGCGAAGAATCTCAATCCCATTTTAACGACGAGAGGCTCCGCTGGCGCTTAGCATGACAACAAAAGACAACATGCTTGCTGACGCTCAGCATGACAACAACGGCGTCAGCATGACGTGGTGAGCCGTTACCCCCACCCCCAACCATCCACGCGGGCGGGGAGGGGGCGTTCGGCTCGGCGGGAGCCTTGCCCTCCAGTTTTGCGTCACCCTGAGCGCAAGCGAAGGGTCTCGGCTCAGCGTCTGCCTCGCGAAGGGATTACCGCCCTCTCTTCGCCCGCCGCTCAATCTCCCCTATCGCCCAGTTGATCCTCCCTCGCACACTGACATCCTTCTCCGCCGACAGCCGCTCCCGCAACGCCGGAAGCACCGACGCTGTGCCCATTTGGGTTAACGCCTCGGCAGCTTCGTCGCGAACGCGGGGATGAGCGTGCCTTAAACAGTCCAACAAAACAGGCTGTGCCCGCGCATCACCCATTGTGCCCAGCGCGCGAATAGCGTCTATCTTCAGGTAGTAGAGGCTGTCCTGCTGTACCTGCGCCACGATGTCCTCTAGCGCCTCCGTGGCATGCATCTGCGCCAGAGAGAGGGCGCACTGCCCGCGCAGGAAATCTTTTGCTTGAGGATCCCGCAACAAGGCACGCAACAAGGGCACCGCCTCCCGAGCCTGAAAGTTCGCCAGCCAACGTGCGGCGATAGCCTGAGCCTCGGAGCGTAGCCCCCCGCCGGAGGATCAACCAACGTCTTCAGAAGCCGCGGCACCATCACCTCCCGAGGAAGATGCCCAAGCATCTCATCGCTACGCACGTGGACGCCCTCCGCTGTTGACAGCGTGCGAATCATATCATCTCATCGGCTGCCTCCTCGGCGGTCATGCCCTCCATGCGCATCACCCAGTATGCCCGCAGCAAATCGGGTTCGCCCGGCTCCAAAGGTAACCTCTGCACCTGGAGGTTATAACCAGTGGGGCCAGTTCGCGAGCACGAACTTCAAAGCGCCCAGCGCCCGTCGGTCCCCAATCCACGCCAGCGCACGGGCGCAAAAGATGTCTAAATTCGCAAATCCCCCAGCCGCGGGGATGCTAGCCCACTTGATAAGCGCAGGCACTGCCTCCTTCGCCCGGATGGCACCTACCGCACGCGCCGCCTCCCGAACCTTGCGCCACATCTCTACCCGCTGTGCAAAGGGAGCATCGTCTGGCGGCTCGGGCGCCTCCAGCCAATCTATCATCGCCTGTACATAAGCCTCCCGCCCCTGCAACCGATAGCGAATACGCTCCACCGTCACCCGTAAATGGGACGCGATGCCCGTCTCGTCTCGGGCTTCGTAGCGACGCGCCGCCTCCTCCAGCACGGGAATCACCTCCGCCCCGCCAATGTCGCCCAGGCGCACTGTGGCATACCAGCGCAACAGAGCACGACGCCCTTCGTCGACCGGATCCACTGCGCCCTCCGGGTCTCGCTTGACATTGAACTCAAAGTTCGGGTCTATGTAAGCGAACAACACCGAAGGGTTATGCTCCGACTCGCGATACAGTTTCCAGATTTCAGGTGGTGTCGGATGCAACAGATATGTCACTACTTTTTTCGGATTGAGCGTGACCAGCGGGGATAGGCTCGGCGGCGCCGAAGGTTGCGTCTCGCCCTCTGTTACCGCCGCGACGGTAGGCACGCTTGGCGGGTTGCAGGCGCATAGCATCAGCAGTGCCGATGCCAGCCCGACCAGTGAGAGTGTTCGCATGATGGCTCACCTCCTATGCTTAGACGCACACGATGGTAGAACCTTCCAGTGTCCTCAGACCGGACGTTTGGTTATCGCTTTGTCCGTCGTTCAATCTGTTCGATAGCGACTCGGATGCGTCCTTGTATGCTACTCTCAGGCTCGGCGGACAGCCTTGCTCGCAAAACAGCCAGAGACCTCGCAGTCCCCAATTTCGCCAGAGACTCTACCGCAACAAACCGGACGTTGCCGTTGGGATGTGTTGACAGCAAATCGAGCAGAAATGGTTCAGCACGGGGGTCACCGATTTCGCCAAGCGACGCCACCGCACTGCATTGTGTGTGAAAATCGCCCTCCCGCGCCGCTTCTATCAGCTCCGGCAGGGCGGACGCGTCGCCGAGATCGCCCAATGTGGAGGCAATCTGGGTGGACAGCCTCCATCTAGCGTTCCGAATTGCGTTGCGAAGTAACTCTCGCAGGAAGGGAACCATCTGGTTGGCTTTAAGTTTGCCCAATAGATAGGTGACCTCAATTTGGCACTGTTCTGGGTTTTCACCCGGTGGGTTCTTTGCGGCCTCCATCAGTAGCGGGATGGCAGGCTCTCTGATTTTTTCGAGCACTTCCCCTGCCCAGGCACGGTAGCCTGTACCGCCCAGTGCGGCAACGAGCGTCCGAACCGTCTCTGATAGGTTCATGCCTTTGGTGCGCATCTGCCAATAGGCCCAAGCCGGGTCTACCTCGCCTGGACGAAGCGGTCTAACCAGTTCCGCCATTCCTGCGATAGTACCAGCACGAAAGACGGTCACTTCCTTGCCCAGCACATCTTGCGTCCGTGGGTCACCAAACTGTGCCAAAGCACGAACCAGCGTGAATCCTATTCCGACCTCTCGTTGCTTTTCCATCAGCACCGGCACCGCTTCTGGAGTTTTCAGCCTGCTTAGCGCTACCGCCCCCAGAAACACTCTCAGCCACCCTGCACGTTTCTGGCGACCTTCGGCATCGACCGAATCGGGATAGCTTTTGTCTCCGCGACGCACCCAGTCTATCATCGAAGCGAGGTAGGCAGCTCGCCCCTGCGCCCGCAATTGGATGCGCTCAATGGTCAGCCGAGCGATGGTTACGTCGTACTCGGTCAGAGCATCATCCTGCTCCTGACGCTGTTGAATAAATCGTTCTAATGCTGGTATCAGGTCCGGCTTGCCATACTCACCTAGCAATTCCAGTGTATAGAGTAGGCGATCCAGCTCTCTGTGTCCAGTGCCAGAGTCCAGTTGAAAAAACCGATCCTTGTGTTCGCTCATAAAACGCACATGTTGCTGGAGAAAGCGCAATAGCTCTGCTGGCTTCTGGAGAGCGGTTCGGTACATAACCACGTACTCCGGAGGCGTTTCGCGAAGAATAACCGCCGGCTGGCGCAGCGGGTCTTTCGGTTGCGGTAGGTCTGCCAGTGCAAACCGACAGAAGACCAGTAAAAGCAGAACCCATGCGAAAGGCGCTGTGCATTTCATGGTAGTTACCTCCTCTTAGTAGTGTTGTCGTCCTGAGATGGACCAGTCCTGGTCGTCTAAAGAGCCAACCAGGTAACTCTCCCATTCACCCCATAACAGTGCGCACATCTCGTTGTCCATAAGCAGAGGGTTCCAGGCACTTGAGCCGCCCGTGAACCATCGAAGTATAGCGCAGCTCTGCTTAGGGTCCGTCCTGTAGGTTAACCGCATAGCATGCTCGTAACCGTCGGATAGCCCATCCCTATCGGTGTCAACGCCTGGGGTACCACTAAACGGCCTCCAGTTCGAGTATGAACCGACACAGTCATCAGTGAAGCCGCCCCACGCATTGATGAACTGGTCCCTATGGAAAAACTCATGCGCAATAACGGTGGCCACACGGTCTATCCACTCAGTGTACAGTCCAAAGTCCCTAGTACGCAGAACCCTATCGACGACTGCTCTGCATAGATAGATACGACCACGATACATCTCGTGGTAACGTCCATACAACGGCGCCAATTCACCCTTCCAGTCCATCACAGCGACTACGGTACCCCCCTGTAATCCCAGCAGCGGGGCGAGATTATCCACCTCAATCCAATGCACCACAGGGTACGTTTGACCACCATAAGTGTAGGTTTCGTTAAAGCGCTCTATAATCTGCCCCCAGTGCCTGTCGAAACTATGGAACCAGTTTGGCACCCAGAACACACCAGCACAGGACTGTCCACGGGAATCGTCCAGCGCTTCATTCAGATCGATACTTCCGGACATGTCGAAGCCTAGCAGTCGCTCGGCGACCTTGTGATCGCGTTCCTCGCGCCGTCCCCCAGGAAATTGGGTGGCACTAAATAGCGCTGTCACCTCAAAACGGAAGCGACGATGCCTCTCGCCGGGCGAAAGCGGGCCGCGTACAGGATTCTTGCCATGCCGTACTCGTTGCCAGAAGACTCCCACGTACCCCACGGGGTAACCCATATAGCGCGATCCAGTGTCCATGCACCCTTGCGCGAGTATGCTTCAAACAGAGCGTAACAATCCTTTAGCATCCCCGACGGAATCAGTGCATTGGACACAATAATGTTTCCAAGTCTATCGGCAGATCCTACTGTGATGTGCACGGTCGGACGATTAACAACAAGGATTCGAAGGGGTGGTAGCACCAGGTCTTCATCTCTTCTAAGAGGATCAGGGGCTATATCCCTAATGGTGCAACGTATGAACACCTCACGTGATGGTTCGTCAGGGCGCAGTGTCGGCGGTATGTATTCCGCTGTAAGGGTGCCAGGTGGTCCTGGGCGGATAATGCCGCCGCCCCCATCTTCGACCTGCCATGTGCAGACAAAATGACTCGAGGGACTTCTCTCATAGTTCCAAAAAGTTTTCGAGCGATCCGAAGAATGCAAGGCCACATTGTCGTGGTCCACCACATGCACTAGGATGCCAATACCCGTGGGGCTATGGCTACGGTCTGCAAACGCTTCGCCGTCTTGAGGAACTACAAAGAACGCTTGCATCCGTGGTGTCCATCCGTAAACACGCATAGCAGCCCCTTGTCCAATAAGGAAACCCCGTACGCCGGTGACTCTTAGCCTCCACAGCCCAGACTGAGGTAGATAGAACGTGAAAGGCTCACCAGATTGCGCTTGGATTGTGTAAACTGTTTGCGTTGGGTCATCCTCTCGCAGGGCCTCTACGCACACTGTCCGCTGCTCACCCAGCCAATCCTCCAACCCGATAACCCCCCTGTAAGCAACCCCCTCCGTTGGCGCAGGCTGGCGCGGCAGGCTTGGGTTAAACGGGTCCGACCCTATCTGCCCAAAGTTGCGCACCAAAATGGCATAATCCATCAACGTCACCTCGCCGTCCCCGTCTAGGTCGGCGTCCGGGTTCCAGTTCTCGTCGCCCGGCATACTGCCCAACGCCGCTACCAGAATGCCAAGGTCGGTGAGGGTCACTTCGTTGTCACCGTCGCAGTCGCCGTTAAGCAGGGTGATGGAGAGGGTTTGCGCCTGAAGGGGGAAGCACAGCAGGCACAGGCTCAGGGCGAGCAGAGCGACAAAGGGGGGGGTAGAAAAGGTAGGCTTGCAAGACATCTTTGATGAAACCTCCTTTCGCGCCTCTGCTTGCTTGGCTATTCTATACATACACAGTATAACTCGATTGTGCAGGGCTTGTCAAGGGCCCGGGAGGGTGTTCGATAAAGAACGGGTTTTGGGGTATACTCTTGCCATCAAACGAACA
>PSLZ01000046.1:0-22106 GCA_040289885.1 Armatimonadota bacterium
CATGTGGCACCCGCAGGGTGGGAGCATGATCTTCGCCGATGGGCACGCTAAGTTCATCTCCTCATCCGCAGAATATGATCAGACCCTGAGCAGGCCTTAGCGTTGCCATGCGACACGTTTTCGGGAGAGAGCTCGCTCTCTCCCGAAAGTGCCTGTTCCCCGTTAACCCCACATTCCATGACAATAGCAGATGATAGCCCCACATGCGCGATGCTGATGATTCGAACAGCCTCCCAACCCTTTGACTTCTGCCCGCCGGTGGTGGTAACATTAAGCAGGAATACGCCGTATTCTACTACGCAGGAACAACCGAAAATAACACCGTTAGCAGTCTGTGGGTGCCTCGCAAGCGCCGAAGGAGTACGCCATGCGATTCTTGCTCAGCCTGTTCGATAGCAATGAACGCGACATCCGACGCTACCGCAAGGTGGTAGAAAAAATCAACGCTCTCGAAACTCAGATGGTCGCCCTCAGCGATGCGCAACTGCGCGCCAAAACCGACGAGTTCCGCAACCGTCTGGCTCAGGGCGAAACGCTCGATGACCTCCTGCCCGAAGCCTTCGCGGTGGTGCGTGAAGCCTCCAAGCGCACGCTCCGGATGCGCCATTTCGATGTCCAGCTCATCGGTGGGATGGTGCTTCACGATGGACGCATCGCCGAGATGAAAACGGGCGAGGGAAAGACGCTGGTCGCCACCTTGCCCATCTACCTGAACGCGCTGGAAGGCAAGGGCGTGCATCTGGTCACCGCCAACGACTACCTCGCCCGGCGCGACGCCGTGTGGATGGGACCCATCTACCATTTGCTCGGCATGAGCGTGGGCGTCATCCAGGGGCAAAGCCCCGAAACGGGCGAAATCGGCGGCTCCTACCTCTACACGCCTGGCTATCAAGCTCCTGACCCGCGCTACCTGCACCTGAAGGAGTGCCATCGCAAAGAGGCGTATCTTGCGGACATCACCTACGGTACCAATAACGAATTCGGCTTCGACTACCTGCGCGATAATATGGCGTTCTCTATTGAAGAGGTCGTCCAGCGTGAGCTGAACTACGCCATCGTGGACGAGGTAGACAGCATCCTGATCGACGAGGCGCGAACACCGCTCATCATCTCGGGCTACGCGGGCGAATCGACCGACCTCTATTACCGCGTGGACCGCGTGGTGCGCCACCTTCAGCCCGGACGAGACTATACGCTGGAGGAGAAGCAAAAGATCGTCACCCTGACCGAAGAGGGCATCTATCGCGTGGAACAAGGGCTGGGCGTGAAAAACCTCGCCGAGGACCCCGACCTGATGCACCATGTTAACGCCGCGCTGAAGGCGCATACCATCTTTAAGCGCGACGTGGACTATGTGGTCAAAGATGGCGAGATCATCATCGTGGACGAGTTCACCGGACGCCTCATGTTCGGGCGGCGATACTCCGACGGCTTGCATCAGGCGATCGAAGCCAAAGAGGGTGTGCCCATCCGCCAGGAGAACCAGACGCTCGCCACCATCACTTTCCAGAACTACTTCCGTCTGTACAAGAAGCTAGCGGGGATGACTGGCACCGCCAAGACCGAAGAGGACGAGTTCCGCAAGATTTATGGGCTGGACGTGGTGGTCGTGCCTACCAACAAGCCGATGATACGGATCGACCACCCCGACGTCATCTACAAGACCGAAGAGGCGAAGTTCCGGGGCATTGCCACCGAGATTCTGCGCCTGTATGTCAAACAACAGCCCGTGCTGGTGGGCACACGCTCCATCGAGATGTCCGAAAAAGTGAGCGACCGCCTGCGCCCGGACCGGCTGAAACTGCTGTGCCTGATTCACATCCTGCGCGACGAGTTGGAAAAGCGCAAAGACATCCCCAACGACAAGAAGAAAGAGTATCGCGCGCTGATGAACCGTCGGCTGGACGAGCTCAGTCTGAGCGCACTGACCCCGCTGGCGCGCGAACTGGGCATCGTGCCCGATATGAACCTGCCAGAGAACATGGACCGCGCGGTGCGGCTCATCGGGGTACCGCCGGAAAACATCGAGTACCTGAAGGAAGCCTTCGCGCACGGCGTGCCTCATAACGTGCTCAACGCCAAGTACCATGAGAAAGAGGCTATTATCATCGCCGAGGCGGGACGCAAGGGCGCAGTGACCGTCGCCACCAACATGGCAGGACGCGGTGTGGACATCATCCTCGGTGGAAGCGTTGCTCCACAGACCCCGCAGGAAGGCGAAGAGATGGACGAGGAGGCGGAACTGCAGTGGCAATCCTTCCGGCGTGGCCGTGCCCTGCCCCCGCCCCCCCTCAGCGAAGCCGAACGCTCTAAAGCCGCCGAAGAGGTGCGCAAACTGGGCGGGCTCTTCATTCTAGGCACCGAGCGGCACGAGTCGAGACGCATCGACAACCAGCTGCGCGGTCGTTCGGGACGACAGGGCGACCCCGGCGAGAGCCGTTTCTACGTCTCACTGGAAGACGAGCTGTGGCGGCGCTTCGGCGACCCGTCCAAACAGCGACTGCTCGCGATGTGGGAAGAGAGCGAGAGCGTGGACGTGAAGCTCCTCTCCCGCCTGATCGAAAAAGCGCAGAAGAAGGTAGAGGCATACAACTTCGAGATCCGTAAGCACGTGCTGGAATACGACGAGGTGATGAACGAACAGCGCCGCGTCATCTACAGCGAGCGACGGCGTATCCTGGAAGGACACCCGCTCACAGCCACCATCCACGACTTCATCAACCGGAAGGTGGAAGAGGCGGTGATGATGTTCACCCTGCAGGATACTCGCCACGCCGAGGTGGACGCCGACGGTCTGTTCCGCCGGCTGGAGGAGCTGTTCGGCATCTCGCGCTGGCTTACTCCAGATGACCTCAAAGCGCGCCCTGCCGACCAGCTGGTGGATTATCTTCAGGAAGTAACATTGCAGGCTTATGCCCAACGCGAGGAAGAGCTCGGCTCCGAGCTGATGCGCGCGCTGGAGCGGTGGGTCATGCTCCGAGTCATCAACGACAAATGGATGGAGCACCTCGCTAACATGGACTACCTGCGCGAGGGCATCGGCTTGCGCGGCTACGCCCAGCAGGACCCGCTGGTCGCCTACAAGAAGGAAGCCTACGAGATGTTCCAGCAGATGCTGGCGTCTATTCAGGAAGACGTAGTGCGCTGGATATACCATGTGCAGGTAGCACCGCCCCAGCCGCAACCCAGCGTGCAAGTCACCCACATGTCCGGCGCGGGTGATCTGTCAAGCGGTGGCGAAGACAACGGCTCTGCACGTCCCGCTGGACGCCCGGTACCGGTGGGCACGGTGGTCAAAACACAGAAAGTGGGGCGCAACGACCCTTGCCCCTGTGGCAGCGGCAAGAAGTACAAAAAGTGCTGTATGAACAAGGACCTGGCACGGTAACTGCGTTCTCAGCGTTCCTGCAGGAACTTTACCAGCGATTCGGGCGATTGGGCGTGAGAGGGGATGCGGTGCAGTTCCCATACCACCTCCAGGCACACTTGCTCCCCTTTCTTTAACACCTTTAAGGGCGAGGTGAACTCCAACTCGATATACGGCAGGGTATCCGAGTTGGAGAATATCTGCGCATGGTCCTCCGGCTTATACGCAGACAACCCTTCCGCCACAAACGGCGACCTTTGCACCACCAGATAGGGCGCGCGGAACCATGCCAGCAGGTCGGCATCACAGCCCAGCTTCACCGCCACATCCGATGGGCGCTCTACCAGCAGAATCTGCCCTGCACGTCGCACCGACCGGAAATCGCGCTCGCTGTAAAGCTTGTATCCCCGCTCCAAAGAGCTGTCGGGATGCAGTCGTGCCAGCATCATCTGCGGTGCAGGCAGTTGCGCCACCGTCCACGCCGACACGGCAAACTCGGCGCCGTCGCGCAGTTTCTCCACACACGTCCGGGTATGTACGCGCGTGCCCGTAGGCTCCAGCCAGATCTCCCGCACGAGGCGCACCCCATACCCCGCTACCAGCGGCGAGATCAGCCGTACCACGTTACCGCGAACGACCTCCGCCTGATAGGGCACCTGGTCCGTCGCCGATGGTGGAGGCCAGCCCCTGCCCGTGCGCAGTTCCCATTCGTCCTGAGGCCATATCCATGCCTTCTCGCCACCGTGGTTGGGCCATTCGCCGGGCTTCACCGGCTTGCCCTCGGTTGCAGGGTTTACCCACAGCACGTTCGGCTTGCCCACGAACCCATAGTGCACCACGCGGGCGATAGCAGGCACCACGATCACCTCCACCGTGCCGTTTGTCAGACGGTAGCAATCTTGCCACCCCCGATACGACACGCGCTCCACCCTCTGCGCCCAAACAGCGCTACACAGTATGCCCACGCCGAGCAACAAAACGGCTCCACGCATGACACCTTCTCCCTCCGCACAATCGGTTTAGTAATGGCTTCGGTGTATGCGTGGCGGCTCCTGCAAAAAAGACGTTCACCCGTTACCTTTCGCCCACCTGTTGCGTCTAACAAACAGCAAACGGTACACTAAATTGTAGAAGCGGTTTCGTGCGGAAGGCAGGAAATCCGTTTGCCTTTGCCGAAGAGTGCACATCGTAAAGCTCTCTTGGCGTCAAACGAAGAACGAAGGGGAGGAAACCACATGATGAGCATGGCAGGCTTGCTCCAAAAGCGCGGAGTGGCAGGCGTGTGGATTACTGCTTGCTTAATCGGGTTGATTAACCCGGCACACGCCATTGAGCGCCAGTTTCTGGGCATCCGCATGTTGTCCAAAGTGCAGACGGTGCTGGCGCGGTTCGGCAACCCGACGCAGGTAACGGTCGGACAGGTGGCGTACAACCTGCCCGGTGCACAAGCAGGCATGGCTGGTGGACCGATGATGGGTGCGCCCACGACGGGTACTCCCGGCTTGCCCGGACTGCCCGGTGGGATCGGCGCGCCAGCACGTCCCGGGATGCCCGGAATGCCCGGTTACGGCGCAATGGGCGGAGCACCCGCGGGGCTTGGCTTGCCTTCAGTGGGCTTGCGTACCACGCCGGGCGGTATGCTCTACGAGCAGGAAACCACCCTGATCTACGAGCGACCGGGCGGCGTCATCTACGAGTTCTTGATCAACAAGGACGGCTACGTGGTGCAGGCGAAAGCGATAGGTTACGAGGATAAATCAGGGCTGGCACGCACCTCGCGCGGCATCAAGCTGGGCGATACCTACCAGAAGGTGGTCGCGGTGTACGGCTGGCCCAAAGAGCACCAGAACATGGGTGCAACCCTGTACGTGCGTTACCCGAACCACCATGTTGGCTTCCAGTTCTACGACAACAAGGTGGTTTCGATCATCGTGGCTGCGATGGAAGAATAGCAGACGACCTGTGCTCCGCTCAATGTTCCAAAAGGAGCCAGCCTGATGGAGGAAGGTGTCTGTGGCATCACGCGCCGGTGCAGACCTGGACGAGATTCGTGCGCGCAGCGACATCGTGGAGGTGGTCTCGCAGTACGTGGCGCTGAAGCGAACGGGCAAAAACTTCAAGGGGCTCTGTCCGTTCCATGCCGAAAAGACACCTTCCTTTACCGTTAATCCCGAGCTTCAGCGCTGGCGCTGCTTCGGGTGTGGGCAATACGGTGACGTGTTCGATTTTATCATGCGCATCGAAAACGTCACCTTCCTCGAAGCCGCCAGACTGCTTGCGGAGCGACTGGGGCTGGAGTTTCGGAGCACGACCGGCACCTCCTCACCTGCGCAAAAAGACCGCCGCGAGCAGATATTACAGGTCAACCAGCTCGCTGCCCAGTTCTTCCGCGACATGCTGAAGCGCTATCCCCTGCCCCAGCGCGTCCTGCAACAGCGCGCAGTCTCCGCCGAAACCCAACAGCGTTTTGGCATTGGCTACGCTCCGCCCGAATGGTCTGCCCTCACGAACCTGTTTCATGCGAGGAAGATCCCACTGAGCATCGCGGCGGAAGCGGGGCTGGTTGTACTGGGCGATAACGGCGAGTACTACGACCGCTTCCGCGACCGCCTGATGTTCCCTATCTGGGACAGGCAAGGGCGTGTGGTCGCCTTTGGAGGACGCGCGCTCGGCGATGCCCAACCGAAATACCTGAACAGCCCCGAAACCCCTGTGTTCCGCAAAAGTCGCACCATCTACGCCCTACACCTTGCCAAAGAGCGCATGATGACCGAGCGCACCGCCCTGCTCCTAGAGGGCTACATGGACGTGGTGGCGGCGCACCAAGCAGGTTTCACCCACGCCATTGCCACGATGGGCACCGCCCTCACCGAGGAGCAGATAGCCATCCTATCGCGCCTGGTGTCGCGTGTGATTGTGATTTACGATTCCGATAGTGCCGGCGTGGAGGCAGCGAAGCGGGCGGGCGAAATCCTGCGCCAGCACGAGATAGAGACGCTAATCGTGCGCCTGCCAGAGGGCGAAGACCCCGACAGCCTCCTGCGCCGACTAGGCGCACCTGCCCTCCAGCAGTATATCGATCAAGCCGAACCGCTCCCTGCCTTCCTGCTCAACGACCTCTACCGGCGGCACGACGCGAGCACGGTCGAAGGGCGAATCCAGATACTGAAATCAGCCGTACCCATCCTGGCGGGGATACCGTCCGGCATCGAGCGAGACCGCTATATCACCCAGCTGGCGCCGCTCCATCCCGCTTTTTTTACGAATCCCAGTAAACCTGAGGAGCTGATTCGGCGGGAAGTGGAACGGTTCTTGCGTTATCAAGGGGTGGAAAAGAAAAAGGAGTCCTCTCAGGCAGAAGAGCCTCCAGCCGTCGAAATGGACGAGCAGATTCCGCCAGGGGTAGTGCGAGCGGAGAGCACCCTTCTGCGGGGTATACTATCTGACGAGTGGAGACCGCTGGTGCTGGAGATCGCCCAGGCGGGCGATATGGTCTCGGAGGCAGGAAAGCAGTTTTTTGAACTGGTAAGGCGTGCGTGGGACGCGGGCATGGAACTGCATCTTCCGTTGCTTCTCTCTGCGTTGAGTAACTCACGCCTGCGAGAGGTTGTTTCAACACGGCTGTCGCTAGAAGAGCCGCTGAGCGAACAGGTTCTGCGCGACTCGGCGTCCTTCCTTCGGCGATGGCACAAGCGCACGCGGCAAGTGCAGATCTCGGCACAACTGGCGCAGGATTTCTCGCCCGATAGCGTGAATTATCGAGAATACCAGAAGCTCATCGCGGAGCTGCACTCCAATGCACGGCACGACCGAAGGGAGTGAAACCAGACGTGGAGATGGAGCACATCCACGACAACGGGCAGATGCACAGGCTGATGGAACAGGGCAAAGACCGAGGCTACATCACCTCGGATGAGCTGAGCGATGCTCTGGCAGAAATGGACGTCGATGCGGACGATCTGGAGCAAATGCTGGAGTTCTTTGATATGCAGGGCATCGAGGTCGTCGACACCGTCAAAGGGCTCCCCCTGATGGAGGAAGGCTATCAGCTGGATGCCTCTGCCAAAGAGTACGAGCTGGCGGACCAGGAAATCGCGCAGCTGGAAGGTATGCCTCTGGACGATTCGGTGCGCATGTGGTTGCGCGAAATCGGCAAAACGCCCCTGCTCAGCCCCGAAGAGGAGCAACACCTCGCCAAACTGGTAGCGCAGGGCGATGAGGAAGCAAAACGCAAACTGACCCTTGCCAATCTTCGCCTCGTGGTTTCTATCGCCAAACGCTACAGCGGACGCGGAATGGCGTTCTCCGACCTGATTCAGGAGGGGAACCTAGGTCTGATCCGCGCGGTGGAGAAGTTCGACTACCGGCGCGGCTACAAGTTCAGCACCTACGCCACGTGGTGGATCCGCCAGGCGATCACCCGCGCCATCGCTGACCAGGCACGCACCATCCGCATCCCGGTGCACATGGTGGAAACCATCAACCGCCTGATGAAACGCCGCAGTCAACTGGAGCAGGAGCTGGGGCGCTCGCCCACCCCCGAAGAGCTGGCGGATGATATGGGCATCTCGGTAGATAGGGTGTGTGAGATTATTCGAATCGCGCCAGAACCCCTGTCGCTGGACACCCCCGTAGGAGAGGAAGAAGACACGCAGCTCCTGGACTTTATCGAGGATGATACTTGCGATTCCCCTACCGAAGCCGCGGACCGAAGCCTGCTGAGAGAGCGGATTGAGGAGGCTCTGCGCGTGCTCACCGACCGCGAGCGCGAGGTTATCAAAATGCGCTTCGGGCTGATCGATGGGATGCCCCACACGCTGGAAGAGGTCGGCAGGCATTTCAACGTCACCCGCGAGCGCATCCGCCAGATCGAGGCAAAAGCCATTAAGAAACTGCGCAACCGCCAGAACTGCAAGAAACTGCGCGACTACTCCAGCGGTTTGTAGGTATGCCTTCTGGGCGCGTCCACGATGCGATCACCGTTCTGACAGCGGCCGCCGCCGTACCGGTCATTGAACGGATGTACCCGCACCCCGATTGGGCATCGGTTGGTGTGGGCATCGGTGCTTATCTCTTTTCAGGACTGGCGCTATCGCCCGACCTGGACGTGAACTCGCGAGCCTATCGCCGATGGGGTGTTTTCCGATTCTTCTGGCTCCCGTACCAGTGGCTCATTCCGCACCGACACTGGCTGTCGCACAGCTGGGTGTTTGGTCCCGTTCTGCGAGCACTCTACTTTTTCCTAATCCTTTACGTCTTGCTAAGATTGGGCATCAATGCCATCGACCGGTGGATTGTGCCCGTGAATCAATCGGAGGTGCTTCATGCTCTGGAGCGCGAACTGCGCCTGACCCTGCAGGCGCATGTGACATGGGCACAGTCCGCACTCGTCGGGCTGGTGGCTGGAGGGGTCGTGCACTCCCTCACCGATGGCTTTGTCTCGTGGTTTAAGAGAACGCTGTGAGGATGGCGCATGGAGCCTGTCACTGAACTGAAGCATCCCGCCTTTCGCTCCGCCTGCCGATTGACCGAAAGCGCACCGCGTGAAACGGAGCGTCGCTTCCTGATGGAGGGCGCATCCGCTATTGCCAAAGCCCTCCACGCTCCCCTCCGCCCCCTGCAGGTCTTTATCAGAGAGCAAACGGAAGACGAACTAGCCCGGGCGTGCGAGCAAGCAGGCATCCCCACCTACTCGGTGCGCAAAGGGCTGTTCCATCGGCTTCTGGTCAGCGGCTACGAAACCAGCACCACTGCCGTGGCGGTCATGCCCTTTTGGAACATGTCGCTGGAGGAGATATGCGCTCGCGGGGAAGGTATCGTGGTGGTGGCGGAACGGATTCAGGACCCACGTAACCTGGGGATGCTGATACGCACTGCGGACGCCGCGCAGGTGCATGCGTTGGTGCTCGCCGCCCCGATGGCCGATGCCTACAGTCGCGCCTGCGTGCGTTCCACGACCGGCAGTATCGCCTTCCTGCCGATCATCTCCTGTCCTGACAGCCGGACGGTGCTGGAGTGCTTTCGCCGGCACCGATGGCGGCAGGTCGGCTCCAGCGCACATGCCGAACACCTGTTCTGGGAAGAGGACTGGACATCGCCACTGTGCCTGTGGGTGGGCAATGAGGAACAGGGCTTGCTTCCCGAAACCCGTGAGGCGATGGACGTGCTCATCCGCATCCCCATGGGTGGCGGTGCGCACTCGCTCAACGTGGCGGTCGCCACAGGCGTGATGCTGTTCGAAGCCCTCAGGCAGAGCAGATACTCGCAACGATAGCACACAAACACACGCGCAGGAACATCTTAGCACTGTCACGAAAGCAGATTTAACAACTGTTGTTCGGAGGTGAAGCATGTCCGTTCGTATCGGCTTCTTTGGGTGTGGAGGCATCGCCAACGCCCATTTCAACGCACTGGCGCAGATACCGGAGGCGCAACCTATCGCGTTTTGCGATATCGACGCCGGGCGGGCAGAAGCCGCTGCCCAACGCTTCGGAGGCAAAGCATACACCGACTGGAGACAGATGCTAGACAACGAGCAGCTGGACGCCCTCTATGTGTGCGTTCCTCCCCATGCCCACGTAGGCGCAGAAGAGGCAGCTGCTGAAAAGGGCATCCACCTGTTTGTGGAGAAACCGGTGGCGCGAACGCTGGAAAAAGCCAAAGCCATCGAACAAGCCATCGCCAAAGGCGGAGTGATTAGCAGTGTGGGCTATCACTTCCGCTACATGGCAACCACCGCCAAGGCGCGCGAACTACTGGAAGGCAAGACCGTTGGCATGGTGACCGGCTGGTGGATGGGTGGAATGCCCGGCGTGGCGTGGTGGCGCGTGATGGACCAGTCGGGCGGACAGTTTGTAGAGCAGACCACGCATATCGTCGACCTGGCCCGCTACCTGGTGGGCGACATCGTGGAAGTGTACGCGCTGATGACTAACCGCAGGCTGGACAAGGAGGTCGAGAACTACAGCGTGTATGACGTGGGAACGGTGGCGGTGAAGTTTGCCAACGGCGTGATTGGTGCGATCCATAATACCTGCCTGCTCAACATGGGCTGGCGCGTTGGACTGGACATCGTGACGCCCGACAGGGTGATCGAGACCGACTGGGGCAGTGTGAAAGCCACCGAACCGGGCAAGGTGACCACCTACCAGCTGAGCAGTAACCCGTATCTGGAGGAGAACAAAACCTTCATTCAGGCTATTGTCACGGGCGACCCTTCGGGGATTCGCTCCACCTACGCGGACGCGGTGAAAACGCTGGCGGTAACGCTCGCAGCAAACGAGTCCGTTAAGACTGGACAGCCGGTGAAGGTGTAGGTAGGTTAAAAGTTCAACCGAGAGGTCCCTCCTCTGCGGGAGGGACCTCTGCCGTTTCAGGGAGTCTGCTCCGTGTTACCGAGCGACCCGTCCAGCACAACCGTCACGCCCATCACTCTGGCAGGTTCCTGTGCATCAGGCGAGAGCCACTCGCCGGCTACTACCGGCATCGCATTCACCCCGGTCTTGGCAAACGTCTGCGCCCGGCGATAGGCCCGGTTGAGGTCATCGATGCCAATGCCCCATGACACCTCCACAATCAGGTAAACCTCCTGACCGTCCTCGCGGCGTTTGCCCTTTGCCACGACGTCAGTCTGGATGAGGTCATCCACCTCTTTCTCGGTCAGAATGCCCTTGTCGTGTGCGTCTGCCAGCATGTCGCCGAAGTCGGAATGGGGCACCGGGCGAATGCGCAGAAGCAGTTTGCGGAAGTAAGCCGCCGCGCGGGTGAAATACTTCTGCTCCAGGTAGTACTCCTTCAGTTTGCCCACATCGTTGAGCATCTTCTGCATCTGCGCGGTCATCTGCTTGATCATCTGAGCCAGTTCGTCCACGCGCTGAGCAAGCTGGTCCACTCGCTGAGTCAGTTGGTCTAGCCGCTGAGCCAGTTCGTCCACCCGCTGAGCGAGCTCTTGCATCCAGATGACCAACCGTTCGATGTGTTCATCTGTGTGGCGCTGTGCCTCCGCGAGCTCTCGCACTGTTTCCGGCAGGTTCAGCAGTTCCTCACTCAACAGCAAGCGTCGCAGTTCCGCCCGCCATTCTGGATGCTGTTCCAGCGCCTGCACCAGTTCGTGAAAATCGCGCGCTTCGAAAGCCATCGCTACAGAGCCCTCGCTGTGGTTGTGCATCCCATTATACCTTTTTTTCGGGTGCGCTGGCGAGAGCAGGAGGACAGCACGCGAGGGCGAAGGCATTGTCAGACTGCTCTTCACGGAGGAGACTCAGATGGCGACAGAGGTATCCACGCTTAGCGACCAGGAGCGTCGCCTGCAGTGGTTCCGTGCAGCACGCTTCGGGATGTTCATTCACTGGGGGCTGTACTCGCAGTTAGGCCGGCACGAATGGGTGATGAACCGCGAACGCATCCCCATCGAGGAGTACGAGAAGCTGGCTGACACGTGGAAACCCAAGCCCTACCCCGCCCGCTGGTGGGCACGCCTGGCGAAACTAGCCGGCATGCGCTACATGGTGATGACCACCAAACACCACGAGGGCTTCTGCCTGTTCAATACGCAGTATACCGATTACAACGCCGTCCAACGCGGTCCTAAGCGGGACCTGGTAGCGGAGTACGTGGAGTCTGCGCGGGCAGAGGGACTGCGTGTGGGCTTCTACTACTCGCTGATGGACTGGCATCACCCTGACGGCGCACGCTGTAAGCACGACGAATCGGCTCGCAAGCGGTTTGTGGAGTTCACGCACGGCGTGGTACGCGAGCTGATGACCAACTATGGTAAGATCGACATCCTTTGGTACGACGTCCACTGGCCGCTGACTCCCGAAGAGTGGGAAGCCGAGAAGATGAACCGCATGGTGCGCGAACTTCAGCCCGACATCATCATCAACAACCGCTCTGGGCTTCCCGAGGACTTCGGCACGCCAGAACAGCATATTACCCCCGAAAAAGGCGGGCGGATGTGGGAGGCGTGCATGACCTTTAACGAAAGCTGGGGCTATACGCCTATCGACAACCGCTGGAAAGACGCCTGGCAGATCGTCTCCATGCTCAGGCAGGTGGCGGCAGGAGGCGGTAACCTGCTGTTGAACATTGGTCCCGCGCCAGACGGCGGTGTGCCTGAAGTGTGCGAACAAGAGCTGCTGAAAGTGGGCAAATGGCTTCAGGAGTACGGTCCCTCGGTGTACGACGCCACCGACCCCATGCAACAGGAATGGATGATCACCGGCGCATTTACCCGCAAAGGACAGACGCTGTACTATCACTGCAGCCGGTGGCCCGGCACTGAGCTGGTTATCGGCGGCTTGCAGTGCAAAGTGCGGAGTGCACGGGTAATGAACGGACCGGAAGTCGCATTCACGCAGACCGAAAACCGACTGGTGCTGAAGGGGCTACCCGAAACCGCACCGAACCCGTTATGCACGGTGATCGAACTGCAGGTAGAAGGCGAACCCAGGCAAGTGCTGGGTGCAGGGTATGTGCTGATAGAACAGGACCCGTGGCGATAGAGATAGCAGGGGGTAGTCTGCACAGTGAGTGGCTACCCCTTCCGCGCTCCATGAGTGGAGAAGCCGGCATGCTGTGCTACTATTTTCGTTTAATGATGCTATAATTTGATAATGCTAATCATTACGCTGGAGGCGAGACAATGGCATACGTGCCCCGCGCTGTGGAACGACCCGATAGATACCGGGTGCGAGTAGACGAATACGTGCATTATCAGCGATATGGTTACCTGAAGGTAGAACAGTTGTTGCCCGTCGAGGACGTGCACAGACTGCTGGAGTGGGCCGAGAGCCGCCGACAGCCACCTCCCGTGTCCGCGCAGTCGGAAAAGGCGCCGCTGGAGACGGTTTTTAAGACGCAGACCCGGGTGCACCAACTGCACCGCATCGACGCCACCGCCGAATGGGGTTTACTGCACCCGCGCGTGTTGGATGTTTTAGAAGCGCTCATCGGGCCCGACGTACTCGCCCTGCAGAGCATGCTCTTCTTCAATCCGCCCGGGCTAGGTGGTCAGGGCTGGCATCAGGACGCCTATTACATCACCACCTACCCCGACACCCTCATCGGTGCGTGGATGGCGCTGGACAGGGCGGACGAAGCCAACGGATGCCTCTGGGTCATTCCCGGCTCGCACTGTGAGCCGATCTATCCGCCCAGCCATCCCTACGGGCTGGTGCACGCCGAGGGCGCATTTGGCGACCTGTTCGAGGTGGAAAATGTAAGCCACCTGGACGACGAGGTGAATACGCTGACCAAAGTGGTACGCAAGTATCCCGACCCCATCCCTGTGCCGATGGAGCCGGGGGATGTGCTGTTCTTCCACGGGCACATTCTGCATCGCTCCTATCCGAACCGCACCACCGACCGCTTCCGCCGCTCGTATGTGTGCCACTACTGCAACGCCCGCTCGTGGGTTCCTTGGAACCACGGCGAACCGTACGAGGGCGACAGCGCGAACTATCTGCACATCCTGGCGCGGGGAAGCACCCATCTCCCCTACGCCCAGCCGAAGTTCGGAACGCCGGTGCACCTGCGGGCAGACGCCCCGAACGAATCCACCCCACCCCGTATGATGGGCATGGAAGACGGCATGATGGACAGCGTGCAGACCAGGGTATAATAGTCGCGGAGGTATGTTGACGATGGCGATGGAACTGCCGCCATTTGCGCGAGCGGAAGGCGACCCGATTGTGAAATATCCTGACCCTATCCTGCGTCAGGTGGCGGAGCCGATCAAACGCATCACGCCAGAGATCCGGCAACTGGTTTCGTTCATGCGCCGGGCGATGCAGGATGCCAACGGCATCGGGCTTGCCGCGCCGCAGGTGGGGGTCTCTCTTCGCTTGATCCTCTACACCGACTTTTCGGACGAGGAAAACCCTCAGATACACGCCTTGATTAACCCCGTCATTCTCAAGATGGCGGGCGAGCAGATGGAACCGCCGGAGGGATGCCTTTCCCTGCCCGGCTTGATGGGCAATGTGCGTCGAGCACAGACCATCTGGGTGAAGGCGACCAACCTGCAGGGCAAAACCATCAAACTGAAAGCCGAGGGCTTAACCGCGCGAGTCATCCAACACGAAGTAGACCATCTAGACGGCATCCTGTTCATTGACCGGGCAGACCCGTCCACTCTGCGCTGGATTAGCGAAGAGGGAAAAGAGCAGGAAGCGGTCGCTGTCAGCAAATGATGAAGCGGGTGCTTTTCTTCGGTACGAGCGAGTTCGCCGTGCCGTCTCTGCTGGCTTTGCTGAAGGCGGGATACGACCTGCCAGTCGTTGTCACTCAGCCGGACCGCCCTACCGGCAGACACCTGCGCCTCCAGCCCACGCCGGTACGCCGCGCCGCCGAGACACAGGGATTGACGGTGTGGACGCCGGAAAAGGTGCGTCGCCGGGAGTTTGTGGAACAGGCGCGTGCCCTCGCGCCCCACGTGATTGTGGTAGCGGCGTTTGGACAGATCCTGCCTCAAGCTCTGCTAGACCTGCCGTCCAGTGGATGGGCGATCAACGTGCACGCTTCGCTCCTGCCCAAATACCGCGGTGCCGCCCCCATCCAGCACGCCATCCTGAACGGTGAAACGCAAACGGGCGTGACTATCATGCAGATGGAAGCGACGCTGGACACCGGTCCCATCCTCTCCCAAAGCATCTGTCCCATTCACCCTGAAGACGACGCAGGCACCCTGGAGGCAAAGCTGGCGCAAATGGGCGCGGAACTGTTGGTAGACACCCTGCGCGCGCTGGAAGCCGGCTCTATCACCCCGCAACCCCAGGAGCACACGCTGGCTACCTATGCCCCTCCCATCACCCGTGAGGACTCCCTTATCCGCTGGAGCGAGACCGCCCATCGCACGTGGTGTCGGGTGCGTGCCATGTCGCCCAAACCTGGCGCGGGCTTCCTGTGGCAAGGTAAATGGGTTAAGCTGTGGAAGTGCCTACCACTGGAAGAGACGAACAACCTGCCACCAGGTACGGTCGTGCAGGTAGGGAAACGGTCGGTCGTTGTTGCCTGTGGAGAGGGCAATCTGCTGGAGCTACTGGAAGTTCAACCCGAGAGTCGCCCCCGTATGACTGCCGGTGACTGGTCACGGGGGGCGAGATTGCAAATCGGGGACGTGTTGCAAGATGGAGCCTATAGCTAACGCCGCGCCTTCCTCACATCGCCCACACCCACTTCAGCGCGATACGCTCGGTAAAACGCTCGGCATTGGGGTCGCCAATAATAAAGTATAGGTCCTGCCCCACTCCACCTGCGCTTCGGTAAGCCGCGTACCAGTTCACCTTGCCATCCCTCTGAACCAGTCGCGCGCTTAAGGCACGCAGTTCATCGAACTCCCAGCTGACGGTCAGGATATACTGGTCCCGATTCTCGTCAAATCGCAGGATGGAGCCGTTCAATCCCACATCTAGCTTGCCAAATAGCCTACGGGTGATGCCGAAGCCGACAAAGCGAATATCGCTATCGGAGCGCTGACCGAACTCATAGCGGATACCCCACTGCTTGAAGCGGTTGCTGACGTTGCCCTGCAGGCGTATCTGGTACACTTTGTCGTGCGTACCCGCAAACGTGCCAACTTCGTGCTCGATGCTGATCCGGTAATCACTACGCAGGGTTACGTCGGCAGACACCTGCCCTCCCCGCTCGAAGGGAGTACCGTCGCAGTGAGTATAGTCCCGAAGGAAGATGTTCGCCTCCACCTCACGAATGGCGCCCTGACGGATCTCGTTGTTGTAGCGGGTATACCAGGACCAGCCCTGCCGGTCGGTGAAGTAGACTAGCCCCAGCGACGCGCGAAAATCGGGGTCAATGCGCATCCAACGCAGACCACTGAACCACCGTGGCACCTCATAGTTGAGGGTGAAGTCGGTGGCTGTTCCGCCTATATCTGCTTCCCGGGCGTAGATCCATTTGCCACCGATGCGGAAGTTGCCAAAGCGTCTGTTGCCGCTGACGCCGTAGGCATCGTGATGCGGACGGTCACTGCCCCGGCGGAGGAGCCCGTACACGCTCCATCCTCCCCGCTCGCCCATCGAGTAGCGCAGGTGCGCTACCGCGGCTCTATCGCGGTTGCCCCAAAGGGTACTCAGTAACCCCAACGACACCGACGCGTTTAGGTTGCCGAATACCTTCAGCCCGGCGTCGAACTCTCGGATACGCTGGCTGTAGAACAGGCGACCGATGCCGTAGGGCTCTGTGAGGTCAAAGTAGCGGATACCCTCCATGAAGAACGGGCGCGTTTCCTCCACGAACCGCTCGCTTCGGCTGAATTCGATGCCTTCCACCGCCCCTTCGATGTTGCGGAAGTCGGGAAATAGGCTCAGCACGCCGGTCATCTGTGGGTTTGGTGTGTAACGCACATCCAGCCCCGCCCGCACCTCCCGTCCGGCGTCTTCCCGCCACTCTGGGGTTAGGTAAGTCATCATGTGAAGTGTTTTTCTGCTGGTGGCTTTCGGCGGTTGAACCCCCTGCCACACACCCATCAGCTCGGCACGACGCGCCGGGGTCACGTCGCTCCAGAAATAGTCGATGCGCGTGCGGGCGTGGTCGCGCTTGAAGTTAATGCTCATGTTCACGCCACCGTTGGCGTTCGGATAGTTCAGCACTTCCCACGGGATGCGCATCTCCACGGTCCACCCGTCGGGAACACGCTGTACCGCCGCCTGCCAGATGCCTCGCCACTCTCGCTTGGCGGCACGTCCCCCTGCGATACGCTCGTTTTGGGTGCCCAGCGCGTTGACGATAAACGCCGAGATGTTTGCCCAGTTCCGTGAGAAGTAGGGGTCTATCTGAAAGGTCACAGTGTCTTCGCCCGGAAATTCGGAGCCCGGACGAATCTCCCGCGCGACGATCGCTTCCGGATGGCTATCATGGCAGTAGAAAGCCACATAAATGGCTGTCTGGTCATACAGAATGTACGCCTCCGTTTGGTCCTGGGCGGGCTTGCCAGTGTAAGGGTCAATGAACTCTCTCGCCACCGGCGCGGTTTTCCATGCCTCATCGTCCAGACGACCGTCAATGGTTGGAGGGGTGGACGTTTTCACGGCGGGGATCGACCGATTGGAATACTGCCCCGCCATCAGCAAAGGCTCAAGCCACAATAGCAACCCAGCGGTCACAGCCACCCATACGCTAATACGCATCTGCCCCACTCATCCACTCCTTCTACTCCGTTCTTAGCCGTTTAATTGTATCCGATTTTGCGGGCAGACGCAAACAGAACCCCTTGACAAGTGATCCTTTCAAAATGTATCATTATAGCGATTGGCTATACTACACTAGGTGAGGGTGTAACATGATTCGACTCTTGGACAGTGGAGTGCAAACCGAATACGCCGTGCGTGCGCTCGCTTGCCTGGCAAAGCGGGGTAAGGGGGCGATCGTGACGGTGAAGGAGCTGGCACGGGAAGCGGACGTCTCGGTCAACTTTCTGTACACCATCTTCAAGTATCTGGAACAGCATGGGCTGGTGCACGCCCACCGTGGACGCGAGCGCGGTTTCTCTTTAACCCGTCTCCCAAGCCAGATTAGCTATCTAGACATCCTGAACGCCTGCGAGGGGCAGATCGAGAAGAAGCAGTGCCTGCTGGACCACCGCGTGATGTGTGATAGCGCTCACCCCTGCGCGGCGCACGAGGCGTGGAACGCTCTGCGCGAGACGGCGGAGCGTCAGCTGGCGAAGGTCACACTCGAACAGATTGCCACCAAGAACCCGCCATGGGAACAGTTGAAGGCTAAGTAACCGGCGCAACCAGCACCCGTACACCTTGCTCTTCGAAAGCTCTCAGCGTTTCAGCGGTTGCGCCATCGTCTACAATCAGCACGTGCGCGGCAGGAACAGGAGCTACCCGCGCGAAGGCAACCTGCCCTAGCTTGGCGTGGTCGGCTGCCACAATCACCTGCCGCGCGTGTTGCATCATCCGGTGCTTGACGGCAGCCGCCTCGAAATCCACGCTGGTATAACCTGCGTGCGCATCCACCCCGTTGAACGATAGGAAGGCGTGGTCCACGTAGATGACGTCCAGCGCGTGTAACACCAGCTCCCCCAACGTCGCCCGGCGTGCCGGGTGCACACTTCCCCCCAGCAGAACAACCTCCATATCTTTGCGTTCCATCAGCTCCAGCGCAATTGCCAGCGAGTTGGTTACCACCTTCAAGCCGCGCCGCTGTTTGAGCTGGAGCGCGATTTCGAAGGTGGTAGTGCCTGCGTCCAGCAAGACGGTCTCCTCATCCTGTACCAGCGTCGCCGCCACGCGTGCGATCGCCCGCTTCTCGGGCAGGTTTTTCATCTCCCGCACCGAGTAAGGCGGCTCGTACAACGTGCTCTCCACGGGGAGCGCCCCCCCATGCGTGCGCCGCAACAAACCCTGCTTCTCCAGAAAGCTCAAATCGGCGCGAATGGTGGGAGCGGACACGCCAAAGCGCGCACTGAGCTCGTCTACCGTCACCTTGCCCGCGTGACGTAGCTGCTGAAGGATTTGCTGACGCCGTTCCTCGGCAAACATTTTCGTTTATTTACGATTGGAGCATTGATTGTTTTCCTTTGTTGCTGTATTATATCAACAGATGGCTGAAAACGCAATACTTCAGGAGGTACGGAGAAAGATGGCAGTAACCGCAAAAGCCAAAAAGGGCGACGACCGCATCTATCAGGAGCCCAAAGAGAAACTGCTGGACTATCTGCGCACCATGTACGAAATCCGTTTCTTCGAGGAGAAGGTGTACGATCTCGTGCGCAGTCGCCAGATTAAGGGCGCGTCGCACCTGTACGCCGGTCAGGAGGCGGTGGCAGTGGGCGCGGTGGCTTCTCTGACCCGCAACGATATGATCACCAGCACGCACCGGGGGCACGGACACTGCGGCGCCATTGGTAACCTGTGGTGCGATACGGAAGAGGAGCGTCAACAGCATTGGAACAAGATGCTGGCAGAGCTGATGGGACGCGAGACGGGCTACTGTCGCGGGCGTGGTGGCTCGATGCATATTGCCGATGTGGAAAGGGGCAACCTCGGCGCGACAGGCATCGTAGGCGGAAACATCCCTATCGCCGTTGGCGCTGCGCTGGCGGAGAGCTTCAAGCAGTCGGGCGCAGTCGTGTTGTGCTTCTTTGGCGACGGCGCGGCCAACACTGGCTCTTTCCACGAGTCGCTCAACCTCGCCGCCGTCACGCACGACGGTCTGCCAGTGGTCTTCATCTGCGAGAACAACCTATACGCCATGTCTATGCCCTGGCATGACCGCAGTGTGCCCGAGGCACCCTACGCCTCGAGGGTGCGGGATGTGGTGAGACGGGCGGAAGCGTACGGCATCCCCGGCTTCCAGTGCAACGGGATGGATGTGCTGGACGTGAAGGAGAAGGTTTCGCAGGCGGTGCAGATGTGCCGAGAAGGCAAGGGACCGGTGCTGGTGGAGGCGCGCACCTATCGCTATTTCGGGCATTCCCTCTCCGACCAACAGCGCTATCGCACGAAGGAGGAGCTGGAGGAGTACCGCCAACGCGACCCCATCCTGCTCCTGCGCCACCGGCTGTTAGAGGCGGGCATTGCCACTGAAGCGGAGATGGACGCCATCGCCGTGAAGGCGCGACAGACCATCGACGAGGCGGAACGGTTCGCCAAAGCCAGTCCGCTGCCTCCTGCTGTGGAACTGTTCGAGGGACTGTATGTGCCCAAGGACCCCATCGAGTTCGCGCGGGAGCGCGAGCGTGAAGAGGCATTACGAGCACGCATCCGCCCGATAGAGGATGAAATCCGGCGCATCGCACGGGAACAGGCTGGCACACCGGGCGGCGCCATCATGCCCAAGCTGAAGAAGGAAGATGTCCAGCAGTTAGAAGAGAAGTACGGCATGCCCATCAAGTACTACAACGAAGCGCTGGCGCAGGCACATGCGGAGGAGATGCGCCGGGACTGGCGGGTGTTCGTGATAGGTGAGGACGTGGGACTGTATGGTGGAGCCTACGCGGCGACGCGCGGGCTGTGGGACGAGTTCGGTGGACGGCGGGTCATCGACACGCCCATCTCGGAGCTCGCCATCGCAGGAGCCGGTGCGGGCGCCGCCATGCGCGGGATGCGTCCCATCGTCGAGTTCCAGTATGTGGACTTCACCACCCTCGGCTCCGACCAGATCCTGCACAACGCCGCCTACAACCGCTATATGTTCGGCGGGAAAACCAAAGTGCCCGTGGTGTATCGCTCGCAGGGCGGCGTCGGTCGCTGTATTGCGGCGCATCACAGCGAGAGCATGGAGGCATGGTGGCTGTACGTGCCCGGGCTGTATCTGGTCATGCCCTCTACGCCCTACGATGCCAAAGGCTTGCTCAAAGCCGCCGTGCGCGACGATAACCCCATCATGTTCCTCGAGCACAAACTGCTCTACTCCGGCGTGATGGGACCGGTGCCCGATGAGGACTATGTCATCCCGCTGGGGGTCGCCGACATCAAGAAGCCCGGCGAGGATGTGACCATTGTTGCATATTCGCGCATGGTGCACGTTGCGCTGGACGCCGCGTGGGACCTAGAGGAGCAGGAAGGCATTCGCTGTGAGGTGATCGACCCGCGTACGCTCCATCCGCTGGATGTGGCAACCATCGCCAACTCGGTGCGCAAGACGGGGCGTGTGATTCTGATGTCCGAAGGCTGGACGAAGAACGGGGTCGCCAACGAGTTCCTGCGCCAGATTCTGGAGTATCGCTTCGAAAACGGCTACAGCGGCTGGGACTATCTGGACAGGCAACCGATCATCCTCGCCGCGAAGGATGTGCCCGTGCCGATGAGCGAGCTGCTAGAGGACGCTTCCATCCCCAGCCGAGAAGACGTCATCACGGCGGTGCACGCCCTGTGTCAGTAAGCAGATACTACGTCCTCTCCCGCCGCGGCGGGAGAGGACCCTCCTGGCGCAGGGAGCTGCTCAATCGTCCCCAATCGCGCCGAAGTTGCGTACCAGTATCCCGAAGTCAAACAGCGTGACCTCCTCATCTCCATCCAAATCGGCGTTGGGGTTCCATCCGCTACCGCCGGGCATACTGCCAAATGCAGAGACCAGCTGACCGAAGTCAAATAGCGTCACCTCGTTGTCCCCGTCTATGTCGCCGTTCGTCAGGCTGAAGTTGGCTACCTTTGACCCACTGACCAGCACCGACGGATGCGTCTGCCTCAACCAGTGCCAAGCTTTGGCGGACAGGTCATACACCCCATCCAGCGGAGCCACCAGCGAGTAGTTGCCGCCTGCGTCCAGCGACAACAGGTGCACCTGCAGTGGGGTCAAACTGCCCGGCGCACGCACCTGCAGTTCCACCGGAACCAGCGCAGGGTTCCCCCCGAAATCCTGCAGGCTGACGACCCCGCTCAGGGTGGCATAGCGCACGAACCAGAAGCCATCCGTCAGGTCAAAGACTCCGCCTGTGTGCAGGGGGAGGGCTCCCAGCGCGAGGGGCTGACCCACACTGCTACCGAGTTGGAAGTTACCGCCCGTGCTGAAGGTGACGCCTCCGCCAGAGAGCACGCTCCACGAGAGGTCAAAGTTACCCCCTGACTGCGCGCTGGCGGGTGCAGTCATGATGGCGAGGAGGGCACCCAGCAGGCATCGGATACGTTGTTTCATCGTCTCATTCTCCTTTCTGTTTGGTTGGGGGGCAGGGGCAGGCCCTGCCCCTGCACGATGGATTACCGTTGCACCGATTTGTGCGGTTCTACCTCCGGGTGATAGTGGATGCCCAACTCCTTCGGCTGTCCATACA
>PSLZ01000003.1:0-120376 GCA_040289885.1 Armatimonadota bacterium
CCGTGACGCCGACGTCGTTACCTTTCCGATGTTTGCACACGTTGCGGTGGCCACCTGACGGCGCGTGGCGCTGGGTCGCTAATCAATTCCATTTCACTCACCCACCGGCACCCGGCGCTGCGTGCTTTTGTAGGTGTAGGTAAGCCCGAGCAGGTCGAACATCAATCGATCCCCATCACGCAGGTCATCCACAGGACGGCGTGTCGGGGGTGGTAGGGCTTGCCCATCCTTTTTGTGCCCCCGAGTCACGCCAGCGGTGTTTTGCCAGGTTGGGGCACAGGATCTACTGCCATCGGACCGAACTGGAAGTTTTGCGCTCGCTCCAGATAGCTTTCTTTGGAGTTGAGCGCCTGCTCCCAAGTGACCTCTTTGCCTGTATATGCGCTCATACGCCCCATGATCGCACTCAGTGTGCTTTCGGTCACGGCGCGCGTTTCATTGAGCGGCTCGCTTTTGCGAATACTCTGGATGAGATGCACATGCTCCTGCAGATAGGGGTTGCGCTTCTCTCCCGCGTAGCGCCACTCCGATTCTGCAAAGATGGTCCCGCTGGGGTCAGCAGACCCTTTGGTGCCGACCACCCATTCGCCAATTCGGTTGGCACACCCATCGATTTGGCGACACATGCTGATCACACGCACCCCTTCTGGATACTCGTACTCCACGGTGAAGTGGTCGTAGATGTGTCCGTACACGGGTTCGGTGCGTACTTGGCGTCCGCCCAGCCCCATCGCCTTAATCGGGTGCGCCTGCAAGACCCAGTTGATGACATCGATATTGTGGACATGCTGTTCCACGATGTGGTCGCCTGAGAGCCAGGTGAAGTAGAGCCAGTTGCGGAGTTGCCATTCGGCGTCTGTCCAGCCCGGCTGGCGCTCGACATGCCACAAGCCTCCTTGGTTCCAGTAGCAATATCCCGCAACGATTTTGCCAATCGCTCCTGCGTGGAGGCGTCGGATGGTCTCGCGATATGCAAAGTCGTGGCGACGCTGTGTACCCGCCACCACAGAGAGACGCTTCTGGGTGGCGACCTCACCCATCTGGAACATCAAGCGTACCCCTGCTGGACACACCGCTACAGGCTTTTCCATAAACACGTGCTTGCCCGCTTCTACGGCTGCCTGAAAATGGATCGGACGGAATGCGGGGGGCGTCGCTAAAATTACGATGTCGACCCCGCTGGCAATCACGCCTTTGTAGGCGTCGATGCCTGTGAAACAGCGGTCGTTGGAGACATTGAACATTTCCTTGCCCAAAGGCTCCAATAGCCCCTTACAGGCTTCAAGGCGATCAGGAAAGATGTCGCCCAGCGCGTAGATCTCCACGCCTTTGTCGGCAAAGACAGCATCGCGTGCGGCGCCACTGCCCCGCCCTCCACAGCCAATCAGCCCGACACGCAGGCGATCCGAACCCTGCGCATGGACATAGGCATGCAAGGGGAGCCCTGTCGCCATCCCACCGATTACCGCTCCTGCCGATAGCTTCAGAAAGTCGCGTCGGCTAATGCACGTCAATTCGCTCATCGCTGTTGCCCTCCGTACTATATTTTATCCGTATTTTATCCGTCGCATGAGGCAACCCCTGCTAACCAGAGAGCGCACAAGGTGTACATGCCCGCCAAAGACTTTGAGCTATCCAAGCGGTTCTACCAGGCGCTTGGGTTCAAGATGTCCGAAGGTTGGGGAGGTACCGCTGACTTCGAATTGGACGGGCACTGCTTTCGCCTGCAGGACTATTACGTGAAGGAGTTCGCGGAAAACTTCATGGTGGTCATTAGCACCGACGACGTCGAGGCGTGGCATCGCCGGGCACGTGAGGTCATTGACACTGGCGAATTCGGTGATGCATGGCTCAAGCCTCCTGAAGTGCTCGACCGATGGCTGATCCTTCATGTGCTTGACCCAACGGGCGTGCTTCTGGTCTTCGTTCAGGACCTCCCCCAATAACGGGGCAACTTTGGCCGATGCGCGGAGTGGTCGCTCCTTGAGGTATACTACAATCAAGCGGAACCTCAGCACCCGGCAGAGCACGAAGCATGAGCGACATCTTGCGCATAGCCAACGAGCGCGTGCTGTTTTTCGACGGGGCGATGGGCACCCAAATCCAGTCCCTGCATCTGAGTGCCGACGACTTTGAGGGGCTGGATGGCTGTAACGAGGTGCTCAACGCCACGCGACCCCCTCTCATCGCCCAGATTCATGCACGTTACCTCGAGGCGGGAGCAGACATCGTGGAGACCAACACCTTCGGCGCCAACGCCATGAACCTGGGCGAATACGGCATCGCACACCGCGTATACGAGCTTAGCCTGAAGGGCGCGCAGATCGCGCGGGAAGTGGCAAGCTCATTCAGCACGCCGGATAGACCGCGTTTCGTGGCGGGCTCCATCGGTCCGGGCACCAAACTGCCCACCCTCGAGCATATCCCCTACGACGAACTGGAAGCCACCTTCACCGAGCAGGCTCGCGGCTTGCTGGAAGGTGGCGTGGACATCCTGCTTATCGAGACCGTGCAGGACCTTCTGCAGGCGAAGTCGGCAATCAACGGTTGTCGCAACGCCATGCGGGCTACCGGACGTAGCGTGCCTCTGTTCGTGCAGGTCACCATGGAGACGACCGGCACCATGTTGATCGGCAGTGAAATCGGCGCTGCGCTGACCACCCTGCTGGCGTTCCCGGAAGTGGTGACTATCGGCATGAACTGTGCCACCGGTCCCGAGCTGATGGTGGAACATGTGCGCTACCTGCACCACCACTCGCCGCGGCTGATCAGCATCCAGCCCAACGCCGGTCTACCCGAATTGCGTGACGGCAAGACCTTCTATCCCCTCCAGCCCGACGAGCTGGCGCAATACCACCGGCAGTTTGTGGACGAGTTTGGAGCGAACTTTGTGGGTGGGTGTTGCGGCACCACGCCGGAGCATATTCGCCGGGTGGTCGAGACGGTTGGCTTGCGTCCCCCCGCGCATCGAACGCCCGAGATTGTGCCTGCCTGCGCCAGTATCTACCAGTCCGTGCCCTACGAGCAGGAGAACAGCTTCCTGATCGTCGGCGAGCGGCTCAACGCCAACGGCTCCAAGCAGTTCCGAGAGCTCCTGCTAGCGGAGAACTACGACGACATGGTGCAGATGGCTCGCGAACAGACCGCCGAAGGCGCGAACGTGCTGGACGTATGTGTGGACTATGTAGGGCGCGACGGCGTACGCGATATGACGGAGGTGGTGCGCCGGCTGGCGACCCAATGCACCCTGCCACTGATGATCGATTCCACCGAGCCGCCTGTTATCGAATCTGCACTCAAGCGATTGGGGGGCAAATGCATCGTCAACTCGGTGAACTTCGAGGACGGCGGCAAGCGTCTGCATCAGGTACTGTCTCTGTGTCGCAAGTATGGGGCAGCGGTTGTCGCCCTCGCCATCGATGAGGAGGGACAGGCACGCACTACCGAATGGAAGATGCGCGTGGCGCGGCGACTGGTGAAGGTCATCACCGAAGATTACGGCATCCCTCCCGAAGATGTCTTCTTCGATGCGCTCACCTTCCCACTGGGCTCGGGCGCGGAGGAGCTGCGGCGCGACGGCATCGCCACCATCGAAGCCATCCGGCAGTTCAAGGCGGAGTTCCCACAATGCCACACCATTCTGGGCGTCAGCAACATCTCTTTTGGCTTGAAGCCCGCCGCGCGCCACGTGCTGAACTCCGTGTTCCTGCACTACTGCCTGGAGGCTGGGCTGGACGCGGCGATTGTGCATCCGTCCCGAATCCTGCCCCTGCACCGCATCCCTGCCGAACAGCGCGAAGTTGCCCGCCAGCTCCTCTTCGATGAGCGACGCGAGGGCTACGACCCGTTGGTAGAGTTCATGCGCCTGTTCGAGAAGGCTGGCACAACCGCCAAACGCGAGGACGACTTGCTGTCCCTGCCGGTGGAGGAGCGGCTCAAACGCGCCATCATCGAAGGGCGGCGCAACGGGCTGGAGCAGGCGCTGGACGAGGCTTTGCAAACCCACCGCCCGCTGGACATCATCAATAACATCCTGCTGGAAGGCATGAAGGTGGTGGGCGACCTGTTCGGCAGTGGAGAGATGCAGTTGCCGTTCGTCCTACAAAGCGCGGAAGTGATGAAGGCGGCGGTGAACTACCTCACGCCCTTTATGGAGCGCACCGAGCACGTGCAGAAGGGAACCATCGTGCTGGCAACCGTCGCGGGTGATGTGCACGACATCGGCAAGAACCTGGTGGACATCATCCTCTCTAACAACGGATACCGCGTGATCAATCTGGGCACGAAGGTGCCTATCGACCGGATGCTGGAAGCCGCTGATGAGTACCGGGCGAACGCCATCGGCATGAGCGGGCTACTGGTCAAGTCCACCATCGTCATGCGCGAGAACTTGGAGGAGATGAACCGCCGCGACCGATGGCACTACCCGGTTCTGCTGGGCGGTGCGGCGCTGACTCGTCGCTACGTGGAGGAGGACCTGCGGCGCATCTACAAGGGACAGGTGTTTTATGGGCAAGACGCCTTCGAAGGACTGGTCATCATGGAGCACCTTTGCAACCCCGACAAGCCCACCGGCTCGCCTCTGCAGGCTACTGCACCTCGTCCCAAACTGCCAGATCCGGGCACTCTGCAGGAAGAGACGGTAGCGGAGGCACCTACCGTCCGTCGCAGTAACGTACGCACCGACGTGCCCGTACCCAAACCGCCGTTTATCGGCACGCGCGTGGTGGAGAACATCCCGCTGGATGAGATTTACCCCTACATTAATGAGGTCGCGCTGTTCCGCGGGCAGTGGCAGTTCCGTCGCGGAAAGATGAGCAACGAGGAGTTCCAGCGCTTCATCGAAGAACACGCTCGCCCCATCTTCGAACACTGGAAGCGACGCGCCAAAGAGGAAGGGCTCCTCCAACCGAAGGTGGTCTACGGCTACTTCTGGGCGAACTCGGACGGCGATGACCTGATTATCTACCGCGAAGACGGCAGAACAGAATGGCTCCGCTTCACTTTCCCCCGCCAGCCTTCCCCACCTCACAAGTGCATCTCCGACTTCTTCCGCCCAGTGGAGAGCGGGGAGCGGGATGTGGTCGCTTTCCATCTGGTGACCATGGGTCCGCGCGTCACCGAAGCCGAGCGGGAACTGTTCGCCAAGCATCAGTATCGGGACTATCTATACCTGCACGGATTGGGGGTGGAATCGGCGGAAGCGCTGGCGGAATATTGGCATAAACGCATTCGCGAGGAGCTGGGTATCGCGGATGAAGATGCACCTGAGATTCGCCTGCTGTTCTCACTGAAGTATCGCGGATGCCGCTATTCCTTCGGTTATCCCGCCTGCCCCAATCTGGAGGACCAGGCGAAACTGTTCGAACTCCTTCGCCCAGAGCGCATTGGCGTCACCCTGACCGAGGAGTATCAGCTGGTTCCCGAACAGAGCACCTCCGCCATTATCGTGCACCACCCTGAGGCAAAGTACTTCAACATCCGTTAGCCGGATACGGGAAGGATTTTGCCGGCCGCCCGCGAAACCCCTTACCGATGATGCAGGGACGGTGCAAACAGATGCATGCCTTCGACAACTTCTTTCAGCGTATCTCTCGCGGCGACTCGGCGGGTTCCTATCAGGCGTTCCCGGACGCCTGCCGCCTGAAAAACGGTGAGATCGTCTGCGTGTTCTACGCGGGATACGGACACGTCTCCCTGCCTAATCGCGAATATCCGCGCGGAGGGCGCATTTGCTTCGTGCGTTCGCGAGACGAAGGGCGCACGTGGAGCCAGCCTGTGGTGCTCTACGACAGTCCCGACGATGACCGCAATCCCCACATCGCCCAGCTGAGCGATGGCACGCTGGTATGCGCCTTCTTCACCTACCGCAATGTGGCAGGCAAGGTGGAGTTCGACACGAAGGTGGTCTTCTCACACGACAACGGGTATACCTGGAACCGGCGCGCGACAACGGTAGCCAAAGGCTTCGCCGTCTCCGCACCGGTGCGTGAAATCGCGCCCGGCAGATGCCTGCTGGCAGTCTACACGGAGGTCAATGGGGACACCTTCGCGGCGGTGACCGAGTCCACCGATGGCGGCAGGCACTGTACGGTTCCCCAGCCGCTCAGTCGTCATTGCCCTACCCTGCCTGACGGCACCGAGACGGACATCCTCCGCCTGAAAGACCGCTCCCTGCTGGCGGTGATCCGCAGTGACCGGGCGAACATGCATTACTGCCTCAGTGGGGACGAGGGGCGTACGTGGGCGTCTCCGCAGGACATCGGCTTCAAGGGGCACGCGCCACATCTCACCCGCCTGAGGAGCGGCGCCATCCTACTGACGCACCGCCTGCCCCATACGGCTCTGCACGTCAGCCGGGACGAAGGCAGAAGCTGGGAGGGTCCTTACGTGCTGGACGAGGTGATCGGGGCATATCCCTCCACAGTGGAGCTGAAGGATGGCTCCGTGCTGGCTGTTTACTATGAAGAGGGCGAAGGGAGTGCGATCCGAGCCATGCGTTTCCGCCTGCGCCCAGAAGGCATTGAGAAACTGCGACTGTAGCTCTGCATCCTGTCTTTTGTTGTCATGCTGAGCGCAGTGAAGCATCTTGTTGTTCAAAAGGGTTTGAGATTCTTCGCTTCGCTCAGAATGACGGGAAAACGGGCTCAGAATACCAAGAGAGAGGTCAGGATAGCAGGGATATACCAATGCAACGACATAACTCCTAATTCGACATACACTATGAGAAATAAGGAGACAACCCATGCACTCTAATGGCGACGGGAACATCGATTCCTACTGGGAGCTCTTTGTGGATGGCGCGGTGATCGATACCCTGCGCGGCGGAGCGCAACTGCGCCTGCACCACCCCGTACCGCAGGAAGTGGTGCTGGAATGCGACCGACCCTGGGAAGGCAACACCAGCGCCTATTTCACCGTGCTCAAGGATGGTAACCGCTTCCGCATGTACTACCGCGGCTCGGGCTACGACGCGCAGCGCCAGAAAGCCACCCACCCCCAGGTAACCTGCGTGGCGGAAAGCACGGACGGCATTCGCTGGGAACGCCCTTCGCTCGGAGTGTATACCTTCCGGGGCACGCGCCGGAACAACATCGTGTGGATGGGCAAAGAGAGCCATAACTTCGCGCCGTTCCTGGATACGAACCCACATCGCTCGCCCAACGCACGCTACAAGGCGCTGGGTGGCGTCCAAGAAACCGGTCTGATAGGCTTTTACTCTGAAGATGGGATACGCTGGCAGAAGATATAGGAGCGCCCGGTGATCACAGGCGGAGCGTTCGATTCGCTAAACACTGCCTTCTGGGACGAACCCAACGCCCGCTACCTGGCATACTGTCGGGTTTGGACAAAGGGCGCACGCGATATATTGGACGGTTTCGTGTCGGTGAACGCGCCCTACACGGGTGGCGAGGTGCTGACACGTCCCCTCACCCTGCGCGGCGACCGCCTACAGATCAACTACGCCACCTCGGCGGCGGGCAGTGTCAAAGTGGAGCTGACCGACCCGCAAGGCAATCCCATTCGTGGCTTTACCGCCGAAGACTGCCAAGAGCTGTACGGCGACGAGGTCGAAGCAGAGGTGAAGTGGAAAAACGGCGACATCCGCAACCTGCCAACCGAAACGTGCGCCTGCGATTCCTTCTGCGCGATGCCGACCTGTATGCCTTCCGGTGCGCGTAGACCCCTCAACGGCTCGGGGCTTTGCCGATGCCGTATCGGCTGTACAACCACGAGATGCCGATAAGCGTCACCCCCAGCCCGCCGAACGATAGGATACGCATCGGCGTGTCCAGAAAACTCAGGTCATACAGAAACACCTTCAGCGTGGTCAACCCCAGCAATCCCAGGGCGGTCAGCCGCGCCCCTGCACCCCCCGCACAATGCCAGCCACCAGCATCACCACTCCGAACAGCGTCCACACCAGCGATATCGCCATCTGCGCCAGGCGATGCCACCCCTCGCCCAGCACGCCCCCGCACATGCCAGTAGTAGAAGGCTTCATAGGTCTCCTGTGCCAGAAGCCACGCCCCACCCAGCGTCGCCACACACTGATAGACGGGAACGAACTCATCCTTCAGCAGAGCCGTTTTTCGTGCCTGTCCTGCCAGCACCGCACTGGCAACAACCGTCGCGAGCAGGGACAGTCCACGCTCGTTGAGGAACAGCAGGTGCCTCTGCGGTTCCACCGTCAACAGTACCACCACCAGGGCGAGGAGCGTGATCCCCCACACGATTTGCCCCGCCTGGTAAAGCAGTGTGCTGTTCAAACGCACGCCCAGCGTGACCAACACCGCCGCTTGCACCGCCCATCCGACCACCAGCCAGTCCTGCTGCAACTGCACCGGTGCGGGCCTAGGGCTCCTCCCATCCCCCGTCCAGGTCATCGGGGGCGACCCCGAAGTCGGCCGGGTCGAGGTACAGGCGCACCCCGAAGTGCCCCCGGTCGCCCCTGCCTCGATCCCACCCTCCCACGATCCGGGCCCGGCAGGCCACCGCTCGCTGCTCCCTCCGCATCTTGGCCAGGATGGGCCCTTGGAGGATCGCGGCGTTCCGGCGGCTGAGGTACCCCACCACCTTGCCCTCGATCATCACCTGGACGGCGTTGGGGTCGTACCGGTTCGAAGGCTCGGGCACGAGGAGGGCGACGGTCTCAAGCTCACCCTCCGGTCAGCCTGGCTTCCAGGTACTCTTTAAGGGCCACCGCGTTGTTGTGCTCTAGGTCCCTGGCGCTGAAGAGCAAGGTTATATCCCCCGCCCGGGCGGCCTCAAGGAGGGGCTTTAAGGCCTCGGGCCTCGAGTCGAGCTCGGCAAAGTAGCGGGCCTTAAACTCCTCCCACCTGGCTGGGTCGTGGCCGAACCAGCGCCTCAGGCCATCGCTGGGGGCGGCCTCCTTTAGCCAGCCGTCAAGCTTAAGCTCATCCTTTTTGAGGCCCCGCGGCCAGAGCCGCTCGACCAGGAACCGGCGCCCGTTCAAGGGCTCCGGGGGCTCATAAATCCGCTTAAGCCGGATCATCTGGGCTCCCCCTGGGATTATATCTCCGAACCGAGTCGGCCCCCTCTTCGGTCCGGCCGCCGGCGATGGCCTCGAGGGCGTCCTGGTAGTGGGACTCACCCACCGCATCGACGCGGAAGGAGCCCTCCAAGAGGGCAGCGGTCAACGGCGTTACAGGAGGCGCAGGTGCAGGAGGTGTCTCTGGCTCGGCGGCTTCTTCGGACAGCGGAGGCACTATCGGTGGCGGCGGAACAATCGGCTGGGCGGAAACGGCTTCCTGGGGCGGTGGTGGCGCAGGCTGTGCGCGCGGCGCAGCGGAGGTACGTTGTTCGATACGCTCCACACGCTGTGCCAACTCCTCCAGCGCGCTCAATCCGCTCCAGCCGTTCCCGCAACAAGGCAGAATCTTCCGGTTCAGGCATGGCGTTACCTCCCACCCGTTGCCATGATGACTGTTTCGCCAGTAGCGCTTAAAATTACATGGTATTATACGGCATCCTTGCGAAAAAATCCAGCGGTTTGGGGGCGTACTCGAAAATTTTTTCTGAAAAAGTTTTCCCGAACAGAGCGCGCCGTGCCGTCTGGCAGGTGTCCGGCGCGTCCGAGGGGAATAGAGTCCCGCAGGGAATCTCACCTCAGCAGGAGGAGCGTTGCATGCAGGCGTTAACCAGCGTGGAGTGCATCACAAACATCCTCAAACGCCAGCTGGTAGACCGCATCGGCGTTTTCGAGCACTTCTGGGGCGACACCTACCGCAGCTGGCTGGAGGGTGGCTATATTCGCGAGGGTGAAAACCTCGCCGACCATTTCGGTTATGACCTGGAGCTGTGCTGGCCCTTTAACATGGTGGCAGACCTGGATTACGTGCCTGAGGTGGTGGAAGAGACCGAAGAGACCATCCTCGTGCGTGACGGCAACGGTGCACTGCTTCGTTGCCACAAACTGCACGATTCCACACCCGAACATGTGGACTTTCTGGTGAAGGACCGTCGCGCTTGGGAGGAGCACATCAAGCCCAAACTGCTTCCCGACCGCCGGCGCATTCACTTTGAAGCCTATCGCAACACGCGCCGCTACGCCCGGGAGAGACAGCGGTTCTTTTGCTGGTCGGGCGTGAACGTGTTCGAGCTGATGCCCCCCGTTTGCGGGCACGAGTACATGCTGATGGGCATGATCGACGACCCCGATTGGGTGCGCGATATGGTGAACACCTACGCCGAGTTGACCATCAACCTCATGGAAATCCTGTTCGCGGAAGAGGGGCTACCGGACGGCATGACGAAGAGCTGGAAGCCAAAATCCCCAATGTGAAAGGCAACTACGGCTATGTGTTGCACAGCGACCACTCCATTCCCAACACGGTGCATTACGAGACCTACCGCTACTTCGTCCAGCGCGGGCTGGAGCTGAGGAGGTACGAATAGCCAAGAACCGACGGAACAGCACCACATAGAGACATCGCGGTCGTACTAGGGCAGAAATACCGTCGTATTGTTGACTTTCCGTGCAGGCGCACGCTATAATATACTTCTGATGGTAATGGTACGCTCGAGATGGCACAGGCGAGTCGTGACTCAAATGCATTTATGTTCAGGAGTAGAAGGAGGTCCTTGACAAGAAACTGCTGGAACTCTGGCGCGAGTCTCGCTCTATCCAAGAAGAACGTGGAGTAAACCTGCTGTTTGTCGCTTTGGGATTCGTCAAGTGGTACGAATCTGATAACAACACAGAGCGCTATGCACCGCTGATTCTGATTCCCGTATCACTTGAAAGAGCAACGGGCAACACGTTCTTCCTACAGTACGACGATACCGAAGTCATAACGAACCTGTCCTTGAGCGAGAAGGCCAAGGAGTTTGACATCAACCTCCCGAACGACACCGAAGATCTGAACCTACCAAACTATTTCGCACAGGTGATGTATAAGGATTTAGAACCTGATAATTGGTCTATCGGCACACATCCTGTATTAGGCAGTATCCTGTCCCAGAATTCCATCGAACCAGCGACGAGCCTACCTGCTGACGAGCAATTGGACAAGGTCCGTCCCGTCGAACATTCTCTGGAGATATATGATGCGGGCTCCTCACAGATCATGGCTATTCTGCAGGCGAAAAGTGCACCGCTGACTGTTATACAGGGACCTCCCGGCACTGGTAAGTCGCAGACAATAACAAACATTATCGCCGAAGCCGTGTGGGAAGGCAAAAAAGTGCTGTTTGTTTCCGAGAAGCGTGCAACGCTAGAGGTCGTGTGGAGACGTTTACACGAAGCTGGGCTGTCGCAAATCTGCATTGAACTACACAGCAGTAAAGCACATAAGGCGCAGTTTTATGCTGAGTTACAGAAAACCTTACAAGAAGCCCCTTCAACGAGCAAGAGCCAACAAGAGAAACTGAAGCGGCTCGAAGGGAGACGCGACTACCTTAATAAATACTGCGATGCCTTACACACCCCAGTAGACCATTATGGGTTAACCCCGTTTCAATGTATCGCACAGTTGTGCGGACTTCGTGCTCAGAAAGGGAAGTATCAACCGAATGATTTCCAAGCAATGAGCGGGTGGACTCAGGATGACTTCGAGAATGCCTGCAGTCTTGTTGAGCGACTACAGACACATAATGTCTTCTTTGTCCGTGGCTGTTTACCTGCCTCCTGATTCAGTCACTTTTGACATGGTTATTTTCGATGAGGCGAGCCAAATTAAACCGGCTGATGCCTTTGGAGCAATACTACGTGCCAAACAAGTGATCGTCGTCGGTGACGACAAACAGATGCCTCCAACTGTCTTCTTCGAGAAGATGATGGGCGAGGAAGAATGGCTGGATGAGCAAGAGGAGACCGATGTCACGACCGATATAGAAAGCATCTTGGACCTAGCCTGCTCGGTCGTACCTGCACAACACCAACGCCAACTCGGGAAGATACCGACCTATCACTCGGTGTGGCTGCATTCAGTCTTGCGCAACAGCGAGCGATTGAAGACGTCCTGGAAGAGAAAAGGCGCAACGACCCCGAGATAGATAGGTAGATAAGCAACTTCGATAAACGTCATGAAAACGAACCTTTGTTTATCAAAAACCTAGAAACCGTTCAGGGCGATGAACGCGACGTTATTTTCATCAGCATTGGCTACGGTAAAGACCAAAACGGTTATCTTTCCATGAACTTTGGTCCCCTGAGAACAAGCAAGGCGGCGAACGACGTTTAAACGTACTGATCTCGCACGCAAGGCGCCGTTGCGTAGTCTTCAGTAGCATACGCCACAGCGACCTACGGCTCGAACCGGGAGGTCCTAGAGGCGTCCGAGACCTGAAGAACTACCTTCAATTTGCAGAGACTGGCGAGATGGAGGTACCCCCGGCTGAGCAAAAGGAGCCAATGTCCCCATTCGAAGAAGAGGTCATCCAGATCTTGCAGCAATGGGGTACCAAGTATCTCCGCAGGTAGGCTGTGCTGGGTTCTACATAGACATAGGCGTTGTACATCCTGAGAGACCCGGCGAATATATGCTCGGTATTGAATGCGATGGTGCTCAATACCATTCCTCACGGGCCGCTCGAGATCGCGACCGGCTACGCCAGCAGGTTCTGGAACAGCGAGGATGGCGAATTCATCGAATATGGAGCACAAGTTGGTACAAGCAGAAACAGGCGGAGATAAAGCGCCTGTGGCAAGCTTTGAAGCAGTCTTTGGATGCGCCGGACGATAGCGAACCACCAGCAGTTGCCTATGATGATCTCGAGCCTAGTATCAATAGCTTGTGTGAAGAAAATATTACGTCAAGTCATCATGCAAATGATGTTAAATCACTTGATGCGATCTTACCGAGCTATACTTGCGCACAGCTGGTAGCCAGTTCCAAACTAGTAGACTGGCTACAACCCGGGGAACATACTGCAGACTTGTCTACGCTCGTGGTGCAGGTAGCCACTGTCGAGGCGCCCATACACCTCGAGGAAGTCATTACGAGAATACGCACGGCGGCGGGGTTTGCCCGAGCAGGTAGTCGCATACGTCACAACATATTGCAAGCGGTGGATTACGCGCAGCGCATGAAAAAGATCGTGGTCGACGGCCATTTCATCTGGACACTACCAAAACGAAAACCGGTGCCTCGCAGTCACTCCAAGATGCCGAATGCGTCACGCAAAGTAGAATACATTCACCCCGCGGAGGTGCAAGAGGCCGTGTTGCACACCGTACAGTCTGTCTTTGGTATTGAAGAGACCGAGTTGTGTAACATACTGTTTAGGGTCTTTGGGTTCAACCAAGTGAACAGCGACATGAGAAGGCTCGCTGAGCAGGTGGTGAAAGAATTAATTCGCCAGCAACGCTTATTACGAGACCACGACGGTATCCTCAGAATACCCTGAGATACGCCAGATCCCTCAGCTTGGCGCCGATGTCGTCCGCTCGCATGAGCGACTCGCCGACCAGCACCGCATGTGCGCCGGCACGCGCCACACGACTAACATCTTCGGCGTTCTCAATACCGCTCTCGCTGACGCACAGACGGTCGGGAGGAACCAGGGGAGCAAGCCGCTCGGTGACCTCCAGCATGGTGTGGAAGGTGCTGAGGTCACGGTTGTTGATGCCGATAATAACCGCTCCCGCCCGCAGGGCGCGCTGAAGTTCCTCTTCCGTGTGCACCTCCACCAGAGCGTCCATCCCCAGCTCGTGGGCGTATGCCAGCAAATCGGAAAGGGTGTCGTCCTGCAGGGCGGCGACAATCAGCAAGACGGCATCCGCTCCCGCCACCCGCGCCTCCAGCACCTGATACCGGCTGATGATGAAGTCCTTGCGCAGGACGGGAACAGATACGCGCTGGCGTATTGCGCGCAGGTAATCCAGATGCCCCTGAAAGTATCGCTCATCGGTCAAGACGCTGATCGCGCTTGCGCCGTTACGGGCGTACACGTCGGCGATCGCCGCGGGGTCAAACGATTCCCGGATAATGCCTTTGGAGGGCGATGCCTTCTTCACCTCGGCGATTACCGCTACACTGCCATCCCCACGCCGCAGAGCCTGTGCCAGCGAACGCACCGGCGGCGAATCGGGCAACTGTCTTTCCAGAAGCGCGAAAGGAACGCGCGCCTGGGCTTCGGCGACCTCCGTGCGTTTATGCTCCAGGATTCGGGCGAGTACACTCACGCGGATGCTCCTGCCTGCTGGGTGAACCGCACGTATTCATCCAGTTTACGCTGGGCGGCACCCGAGTCAATAACCTCCTGCGCCAGCCGAATACCCTCTTCCAGCGTCTGCGCCTTGCCCCCAACCACTAGCGCTGCCCCCGCGTTGAGCAGAAGCAGGTCCCGATAAGCGCCCGGCGCACCGCCGAACAGTTCGCGAAGGAGCTGGGCGCACTCCTGAGGCGAGCCTGGCGCGGTCACCTCGTGGGGTTGCGCCCGCCGGAACCCAAATTGCTCGGGGACGAGACGCTCTTGGGTGATAGCGCCGTCGTGTACGTGCACCACAACCGTTTCACCCAGCGTGGAGAGCTCGTCCAGACCGGGTTCTCCGTGCACCACCATCGCGCGCTGTGTGCCCAGTTCGAGCAGAACCTGTGCGATCAGGCGCACCAGACCGCCGTCATAGACGCCCAGCAGCTGCCTGGATGCCCCCGCCGGATTGGTCAGCGGACCCAGCACGTTGAACACGGTACGCACCCCTAGTTCCTGACGCACCGGCGCGGCGTACCTCATCGCGGGATGATGCGCCCGGGCGAACAGAAAGCCGATGCCTATCTCGTCAATCGCCTGCGCCAGCTGCGTCGGATTCAGATCTAGCCGACAGCCCAGCGCCTCCAGCACGTCTGCACTGCCGCATTTGCTGGTGACCGCCCGGTTGCCATGCTTGGCGACCGGCACGCCCGCCGCCGCCGCGACAAAAGCGACCGCCGTCGAGACGTTGAAGGTCTTCACCCGGTCCGCCCCCGTGCCGCAGGTGTCGATCAGTTCCGCCTGCCGACGACACTGCACCGGCACGGCATGGCGTCGCATGGTCTCGGCACAGCCCGCGATCTCTTCGGCGGTTTCCCCCTTCATGCGCAGGGCGACCAGCCAGCCGGCGGTCTGCACAGGGGTTGCATTACCGCTCATGGTGGCTTCCATCAGCTCCGCCGCCTCTTCGCGGGTCAGGTTCTGCTTCTCAACTAGTTTGGCAATCGCTTGCTGAACGGTCACCGCACCTACCCTATCTCTCGGATGTGTGGTGGCGGTTCCGCATTGAGCGACTGACAGCCGTCCGCTGTAACCACCACCAGATTCTCGATGCGCACGCCGAATCGCCCGGGCAGGTAGATGCCCGGCTCGATACTGAAACACATGCCCTCTTCCAGAATCTGCTTATTGCCCTTGACGAGGTACGGTGGCTCGTGTACCGACAAGCCGATGCCGTGCCCCGTGCGGTGCACGAAAAACTCGCCGTAGCCCGCCTTTTCGATAACCGACCGCGCCGCCGAATCTACCGACTCCGCCGTGACCCCTGGCTTCACCACCGCGCGCGCCGCATAGTGGGCGTCATACACGATCTTGTAGATTTTCTGCACATCCGGAGTGGCTTCCCCAATGCACACTGTGCGCGTCATATCCGAGTTGTAGCCGTTCAGGCGTGCACCGTAGTCGATCACCACGACATCGCCTACGTGCATAACGGTATTGGTGGTGCGGTAGTGCGGTTGTGCACTGTGCTTGCCCGCAGCCACAATAGGCAGTCCGAAAGCCATCTCCGCACCCTGTGCCTCTATCTCCGCCTGAATGGCACAGGCCACCTCACGCTCGGTGTTGCCCGCGGCACACAGCGCCAACCCGGCGGCAAAGGCGTTATCGGCGTAGCGAGATGCCTGGGCGATATGCCAGATCTCATCCTCGTCCTTGCGGATGCGCGCCGCGGACCAGATTTCGGTGCCCGGACGATACAGTGCTGTAGGCAGAATCTGCTGGAGTCTCAGCAGAAACAGCGCGGGCAGTTCTTCGTCGATGGCAATGATGGCGGTCGCAAGGTCCAGCTCCTGCGCCACTTCACGCAACACGGGCTCTACGCCCTCGTGGTCTTCCCATACCCGGATGTCGCCGACGCCAAACGCCTCTTGCCTAGCGCTTTCCGCGCTGAGTGCGGGCACAATCAGCACTGGTTCACCCTGCGCGGGCACAAAAACCGCCATGAACCGCTCGTGTGCCGGCTCCACAAACCCCGTAAGATACTGCATGTTCACCGACGGCGCAGCGATAAAGCAGTCCACTCCCTCACGAAGCATCGCCTCTTGCATGATCGCCCGACGACGATGAAGAACGTCCGTATTCATGATTGTCCCCCCTCACGTTCGTGCCGCAGAAACCACACAACTCTATTCAGCGCATATTGAGAAAGTTGCGCAGAAGGTCCTTACCCGGCTGTGTCAGGATCGACTCGGGATGAAACTGCACGCCCTCAATCAGAAACTCCCGATGGCGCACCCCCATGATCTCCCCATCGTAGGTTTCCGCCGAAATCTCCAGACAATCGGGCAGGCTCTCCCGGGCGATCACCAGCGAGTGGTAGCGCGTGGCTTCAAAAGGGTTCGGCAGAGAACGGAACACCCCTCGCCCATCGTGGTAGATGGCGGAGGTCTTACCGTGCATCAACTGCCTCGCCCGGACGATCTGTCCACCAAACGCGGCACCAATACACTGATGACCGAGACAGACGCCCAGGATCGGCACCCTGCCTGCAAAGCGCTGAATCAAAGGCACCGAAATACCCGCCTCTTTGGGTGTGCAGGGACCCGGCGAGATGACGATGCGCTCGGGTTGCATGTGTTCAATCTCTTCCAGTGTGACGGCATCGTTTCGGTACACGCGCAGATCCGCGCCCAGCTCGCCAAAATACTGCACGAGATTATAGGTAAAGCTGTCATAGTTGTCAATAATCAGTAGCATACCTGTTCACTCCAGTCCTGCCTCCGCTAATTCTACTGCCCGCATCAACGCACGCGCCTTGTTCAGGCACTCTTGGTGCTCGCGCTCTGGAACCGAGTCCGCCACGATGCCCGCTCCCGCCTGGATATAGGCGACGCCGTTCTTCATCACGATGGTGCGAATGGCGATGCAGGTGTCCATATCGCCGCTGAAGCTGAAGTAGCCCACGGCTCCTGCGTAGATGCCCCGCCGTGTTGGCTCCAGCTCCTCGATGATCTCCATCGCGCGTACTTTCGGAGCACCCGACACGGTGCCCGCGGGGAAACATGCCCGTAGAGCGTCAAAAGCGTCCTTGTCCGGCGCCAGCCTGCCTTTCACATCAGACACGATGTGTATCACATGGGAGTACTGCTCGATGGTCATCAGCTCGTCCACGCGCACCGTGCCAAAGGCACACACCCGCCCCAGGTCGTTGCGCCCAAGGTCTACCAGCATCACATGCTCGGCACGCTCCTTCTCGTCCGCCAACAGCTCCTGCGCCAGGCGTTTATCGTCTTCCGGCGTCTTGCCGCGTGGGCGCGTGCCCGCGATGGGGCGCGTGGTGGCAATGCGCTTTTCTACCGTGACCAGAATCTCCGGCGAGGCTCCTGCCAGCACCACGTCGTCCAGCTCCAGATAGAACATGTAGGGCGACGGGTTCAGTGAACGCAGGGCACGATACACATCGAAGGGATGCGCCTGAATCGGCGCGTGCCACCTTTGCGAGATGACCATCTGCGTGCCGTCGCCCGCAGAGATATACTCCTTCGTCCGCGCAACCGCCTGCTGGTACTGCTCGGGGGCCTGGTTGGGCGTGAAGACCACCGGCGTCTGCCTCGCCGGCGTTTTGGGCGCAGACGGCAACGGAGCGCGCAGTCGCTCAATCAGCGCGTCTACCCGCGCGCACGCCTCATCGTACGCCTGGTCCGCATCCCCCTGCACGTGTGCGTTGCTCAAAGCGATAATCCGATGGCGCACATGGTCGAAGATCAACAGAGAGTCCGCCAGCAGGAAGCAGCTGTCGTCCACCTGCAGGTCATCCGCGGCCTCTTCGGGCAGGCGTTCAAAGAAGCGCACCATGTCATACGCGATGTAGCCTACCAGCCCCCCCACAAAGCGCGGCAGTTCCGCCGGCAGTGCGATGCGATAACCGCTCAGCAGGCTTTTGAGGCGATGCAGGGGGTCCTGTCCGCTGGGGATGGTCTCGGTGGTTACCGATTCACCGCGCATCAGGCGTGCCTCTCTGCCCTTGCTTCGGAACACTAGTGCAGGCTCCGTGCCCAGAAACGAATAGCGGGCGATGCGCTCACCTCCCGCCACGCTCTCCAGCAGAAACGAGTATCTCCCCCGCGCGATTTTGCGAAACGCCGACACTGGCGTCTCCATATCCGCCAGTACCTCGCGGTAAACAGGTATGAGGTTACTCTGCTGTGCCAGACGATGGAACTCCTCTCGCGAGGGGGAAAACATCGGCACCGTTCCTCCATCTTCGATAACGGATGATTAGCGATATATTATAGCAGATTGGGGCAGAATACGTCTACCTGCACAGACATTCGCTTACCCCTGGCGTCCGACAAATCGCTGTAGTGATTGCGGGTCTCCATCTTCCATGCGGAACGTTTTGTCGCGGCTGTGGACGCCTTGGATCAGCGATATCCGGCTTTTGGGCACGTCCAGCACCTTTGCCAGCAGGTCACGACACGCCTCGTTTGCATGCCCTTCGGCAGGGGGCGCGGTTACCCGAACGTAGAGGGTTTCACCGTCCCAGCGAACGACCTCGTTGCGCGACGCGCGAGGAGTCACTCGTACTTTCAGCGTCCACGTGTTCATCCCGCCAGCCTCAGTAACTGCGTCGCGACGAGTGCAAGGGTGTTATTGATAGCGTGCATCCAGATACAGGGCGCGAGACTGCGCCGTTCCACGAACAACAGGCCCAGCATCACCCCGATGACGAACACCGCGATCCATCCCAGATACAGCTGGGGATGCAGAACCGAGAACACCAGCGCCGAGCCGATAATGCCCACCCATTTGCTCCCCGTGCGCGCCCACAGCGCGTTCAACAGCACCCCGCGGAAGAAAACCTCCTCAAACAGGGGTGCGAACACCGCTGCCACCAGAAACAACAGCACCGTCACCCACGCGGGATTCTGCCCAGAGGCTACGCCAGCGATGGGATGCGCCGGACTGGGGATCGTGGGCAGAAGCACTTGCACCAGCACCACCGTGAGCAACAGCACCGGCACCATCGCTAGGTACGCCCCCGTTCCCCAGAGCAAATTCACGGACAGAGGCTTCCACGTCAGACCGATGTCGCGCCAGCCGATGCCATCTCGCTCCATGTTCTGGTGCAGTACCAGCAGAGCGAAACCGCCGGTCGCCACCTGCACCAGCAGAACCAACAGAACCAGCTGAGGTGTAGAGGGCGGTAAAGCCCGCGCCATTAGACCGGCCACCCATCCGCCAGCGTAGGTCGCCCCGAAATAAGCCACCAGCCCCCACAGCACGGTGTCCGCGTGGCGTGGAGACAGCACCGGCTCCGCGCGCTGAGCAGGGCGAGTGGTGCTCTTCCACACCGCATAAGCCAGCCACGCACCCATCCCGCCAAATAGCATCAGCACCACCACGCCGAACGCCACCAGCACCATCCGCTGTAGCCGGTTGGCCTCCTGACGCGCCCGTACGTCCCAGCCGCGCGCCGAATCCACATTGCCCCGCCGGGACTCCAATTGCTTGAGCGCGAGCAGACGAAGCCACCCCAGGTTCGCCGACTCGATGGTACGGCGGAACTCGTCAGCTTGAGTGGCGGAGAGGGTGACGCTTTGCTCGCCGTAGACGGTCTGGCACCAGCGCAGGATCGCCTGTTTTTGCGCCGGAGGGTATCGCGTGGGGGCGGAGGGCAAACGCCGCAACAGCTGACGGATACGCTCACGGGCGGTCTTTTCACCGATGAGGCTTGCTCTGTCCTCCAGCAGTATCACCGCACGCACCAGCGCGCCTAGAGGCGCATCTTTCGCGGTCAGCAGTTCCAGCACCTCGTCCCACTGCGCCCGGTCGAGCGTGCCGAAGGGCAGGAGGTCGCCGTATAACATGCGCGCCGTGAACTCCGCCTGCATCACCCGGGTAGACCATGCGTCGATGCGGTCCGTCAGGCGGGGGCGTAGCATGAAGAGGTTCGACAGCACAATGACCAAAAACAACAGCAAAGCGAGCCAAAGAGCCACTCCCCCCCCGCGTGAAGGCTCTTCGGTGTCAGGTGCCTCGTTCCACATGCGATATCTCCGGCTCCGGTTGTTCGGTATCGCCTGGGGCAACTTGCTCAGCAACAGGTTCGGGGACAGGGGCGGACAGATGCCTTTCGACAAACTCCAGCATCCCGCTCAGCGCGGAGCGCAGCTCGATGGCGAATTGCTGGCGTGCTGTGCGCAGTTGCTCGATCGCCCTGCGGTGCTGTTCGAACTGCTGGCGCGCCTGCAGTTCCGCCTGAGCACGGATGATCTCCGCCTCTTTGTGGGCACTAGCACGCAGTTCGTCGGCGGTACGCTGTGCCAGCACCAGCGCCTCTTTCATCGCCTCTTCCATCGCACGATAGCGATCCAGCTCCTCCTGCAGACGAGCCACCTGCTCACGCAGATGAGCGTTCTCCACCACCACCGCCTCGTAATCTGCGCCGACCTCGGCGAGGAACTCATCTACCTCGCCCGGACGGTAGCCGCGCAGGGCGCGTCGGAACCGCTTGTTAGTAATGTCGATTGGTGTTAGCCTGACCGGTGTGCTCATCGCTATAACCGCCACAACAGCTGACGTATCACCTGAATGATCACCAGTGCCACCAGCGGGCTGAAGTCCAGCCCATAACGCCAAGGAGGCACTATCTTGCGAATCGGGTCGAGCACTGGCGATGTGATTCGGCTGAGTGTGCGCGGCACCGGATGCCACGGGCTCCATTTGACCACATTGGCGTACATCAGCCACGACAAAATCGCATCAGCCAGTATCGCCCACGTCAGCAGTTGCAGGAGCAGGTCCAGGATACCCACCATCACTATCCGTTCTCCCCCGACGTGGACGAGGTGTCCCGTGTGATAGTGTCGCGGATGTTCTTGCGTACTGCCTCCATCTGGTCAACCGGCATCATCGGGAAGCGACGCAGAAGCTCCTGCCACGTTTCCACCGCCTTCTGCTTCTCGCCGAGCCGGGCATAAACGTGTCCGAGCGTGTTCCACACGAACCACTCGCAGGGATATTGAATCGCCTGCTCCAGATATACCCTCGCCTTCGCATAATCCCGCTTGCGCAGGTAGTAGTACTGCCCTAGCTCGTAGTACATGTCGTACACGACGGGATTGTTGCGCACTCCGCGCTCGTACAACGCAACTGCCTCGTCGTCGCGGTCAGAGCTCCACAACAACCAACCCGCGTTCGTGTAGGCGTCGATGTTGTGCGGGTCAAAGGCGATGAGAAAGTAGGTCATATTGATCAGGTGCTCGTGCTGGCCGTCATGCCACCAGCGGTCCATCTGTACGATCCAGCGGTCGATCATTCCGTCAAAGATGGTGTCCACGCGCTTCTGCACCTCCGCCGGCAGTTGCTGTCCCTGCGCCGTCGTAAAGAGAAGGCATAACACCACACCGATCCACAGCCGTTTCATCCTTAGCGTGTCCTTTCTATTGAGGTAGTTTACTTCTATTGTCGGCAAATACACTACCCTGTAGTAGTATACGGGGAATCGGAAGCAAAAATCAATGCGGTTTGACACCTCGCGTGCCTCTGGGCTATACTGCCCATGCAATGGGAGACAGTCGATGAGCCGTCTGGTAACGACACTGGTATGGCTGGAAACCGCACTCGCCGTAGTGGGCTTCGCACTGCTTGCGCTGCGCGCCTATCTCCAGCGTCTGGCGTGGCATCAGCTGGTTGAGCCGACGTGGAACGATACCGCCCTTGGTATCCTCGTGACGGGCGTCATGCTGGCTATCGCCGCCGCAGGCTCGTGGGCGTCCGAACGATGGGCGAGCTGGGGGTTTCTGAAACGGTGGATGATGCAGGTATATCCCCTGCTGGCGCAGGTGCGCCCCACGCAGATAGTCCTGCTGTCGGTGGTGGCCGGCTTTGGTGAGGAAGCGCTGTTTCGCGGGGTGCTTCAGCCTGTCGTCGGAATCTGGTTTGCCTCGCTTCTGTTCGCCGTTGTACACACTTTGCGCTGGGACAGCGACGGGGTGAAGATGACGGCGTTTTACCTCCCCTTTGGGCTTCTGCTGGGTTGGCTCTATGCACTGACGCACAACCTGTGGGGATGCATGGTGGCGCACACGCTGTACGACGGCATCGCCCTCTGGTGGATACACCAAATGCAGAAGGAATCCGCAGGGTGAACGCCCAAGATTCAGGGCGGTAGCCGGAGCACGAAACCGCCTTCGAAGGGTGAACGTTCCGCGTAAAGAAATTTTTTTTCATAGCCCCTCAAAACCCCTTTACAATTGCGTCGGGATGGTGTAGAATATGTGCGCACGGCAAAAAGGACACAATATCTTGTGTGAGTAACGATACAATTTACTACATGTTGTTTGTATTGGCTTTTCTCTACCTTTTTCCAGCCCACCGGGCTGAGCCACGCTGGAACCGAAGCCGGGGGTCAGAAAGCGATGTCTAAACCGCAATTTGTGCATCTGCACACACACACGGAATACAGTCTGCTGGACGGTGCGAACCGCATCCAACCGCTTGTGAACAAAGCAGTCAGCATGGGGATGCCCGCTCTGGCAATCACCGATCACGGCGTGATGAGCGGTGCCATCGAGTTCTATCAGGCATGTCTGGACGCCGGCATCAAACCCATCATCGGCTGTGAAGTGTACGTTGCCCCCCGAAAGCGCACCGACCGCGACCCGCGCCACGATTCTTCCGCCTTCCATCTGCTTCTGCTCGCCAAGAACCTCACGGGCTACAAGAACCTCATCCGCCTCAGCACTATCGCCTCGCTGGAAGGCTTCTACTACAAGCCGCGCGTCGACCACGAGGTGCTCCAACAATACAGCGAGGGACTGATTGCCACCAGCGGATGTCTGAGCAGTGAGGTATGTGTTGCCCTGATTAACCGTGACTACCAGAGGGCTCTGCGCATCGCCAGCTTTTACCGTGACCTCTTCGGCAAGGAGAACTACTTCATCGAACTGCAGGACCATGGACTAAGCGAGCAGAAGGCCATTCGGGAGGGGTTGATCCAGCTGTCTCGCGATCTGGGTGTGCCGCTGATATGTACGAACGATGTGCATTACCTAACCGCGGAAGACGCCCGCGCACACGACGTTCTGCTATGTGTGCAAACAGGTAAGACCATCCGCGACGAAGACCGCCTGCGCTACGGCTCTAACGAGTTCTACCTGAAAAGCCCGGAGCAGATGGCTCAACTCTTCCCCGACCATCCCGAGGCGATAGAAAACACCCTGCGCATTGCTGAGATGGTCGACTTGCGCCTGGAGTTCGGTAGAGTACACCTGCCGGAACCCGACCTGCCACCGGGACATACCGCCATCAGCTACCTTGCGTACCTGGCTCGTGAAGGCATGAAACAGCGCTACCCAGCTATCACGCCGGAGGTGGAACAACGGCTCGCGTACGAGCTGGAGGTTATCGACAAAACCGGTTTTGCCCCCTACTTCCTCATCGTGCGCGATTTCGCGCAGTTTGCCCGTGACCACGGTATCTTCTTCGGGGTGCGCGGCTCGGCGGCGGGAAGCCTGGTCTCCTATTGCATCGGCATCACCGACATCGACCCCATCTACTACGGGCTGACCTTCGAGCGATTCCTGAACCCCGAGCGCGTGCAGATGCCCGATATCGACATGGACTTCGAGGACACCCGTCGCGATGAGGTGATCCGATACGTGACCGAAAAGTACGGCGAAGACCGAGTGGCGCAAATCGGCACGTTTGGAACGCTAGGCGCGAAGCAAGCGGTGCGTGACGTGGGCAAGGCGCTCGGTATTCCAGCGCAAACCGTGGACCAGATCGCCCGTCTGATCCCTGTTGGACCGAAGGTGACCATCGACAGCGCGCTGAAGAACAACCTGGAACTGCAATCACTCATCGACAACGACCCGCGCCTGCAGGAGCTGATAGCGATCGCCAAACAGCTGGAAGGCGTTACCCGGCACATGAGCACCCACGCGGCGGGGGTGGTTATCAGCCGCGACCCGCTCTGCGAGCACGTGCCCCTCGCGCGCGTCGGCGATGGTCCCCCGGTAACCCAGTACGACATGGGCTCGCTGGAGAAAATCGGCTTGCTGAAGATGGACTTTCTGGGGTTGACCAACCTGACCATCCTCGCCAAGACACTGAAGAACATCGAGCAGACCCGCGGCGAACGTATCGACCTGCGCCAGATACCGCTGGACGACCGCAAAACCTACGAGATGCTCGGACAGGGCGATACGACGGGAGTCTTCCAGCTGGAATCGCAGGGAATGCGACGCAACATTTCCGAGCTGAAGCCGAGCGACGTGCGCGAGCTGGCGGCGATGGTGGCTCTTTACCGCCCGGGGCCGATGGACCACATCCCGCAATACATTCGTTCCAAACTGGGATTGCAGGAGATCGGGTACCCACACCCGCGGCTGGAGCCTATTCTGAAAGAGACCTACGGCGTGATTGTCTACCAGGACCAGGTTCTGCAGATCGTGCAGGCATTAGCTGGATTCACACTGGGACAGGCAGACATCCTGCGCCGCGCCATGGGCAAGAAGAAAGCCGAGGACATGGAGAAGATGCGCTCCAAGTTCATCGAAGGCGCGGTACGCAACGGCATTGACGAGGAGCAGGCAAAGGAGCTGTTCAGACTGATTGAACCCTTCGCGGGCTACGCCTTCAATAAGGCGCACGCGGTGTGCTACGCTATGGTAGCTTACCAGACCGCATACTTGAAAGCCAATTACCCGGTGGAGTATTTCGCCGCGCTAATGGCAGCCCACTTCGATAACCAGGACAAAGTGGTGCAGTACGTGGAGGAATGCCGCAGGCGCAACATCCAGATACTGCCTCCAGATATCAACCGCAGTGAGGTGGACTTCACTGTGGAGAATGGGGCGATTCGGTTCGGACTCGGCGCCATCAAGAACGTGGGCAAGTCGGCGGTGGAGATGATCTTGCGCGCAAGGGCGGACAGACCGTTCACCAGCCTCTTTGACTTCTGCGTGCGCATCCTCGAACAACCGGGCAGTTTCGGCAAAAGCACGGTAGAGACCCTGATTCAGGCGGGGGCGTTCCACTCGCTCGTTCCGAACCGCAACAGACTGCTTTCCGGGCTGGAGGATACATGGTCCGCCGCGCAACGTGCCGTACACAACCGTCGCATCGGGCAGGGATCGCTGTTCCCCACCGAACCGACGCAGGAAGCAGGAGAACCGCCCCTGCCAGAGGTACCCGAACTGCCGCGCGAGCAGATACTCGCTTTCGAGAAGGACCTGCTGGGCGTCTACCTAGCTGACCACCCCCTGCGCTCTTTACAGACACGCATGAAACAGATGGGCGTTGGGCCGTGTAATCAGCTTAAGGAGATGGCAGACGGTACACCGGTGCGCGTTGCCGGGGTTGTTACCGGCGTTCGTCCCCTGCGCACCAAACGCGGCGACCGCATGGCGGTGATCACTATTGAAGACCTCACGGGCACGATGTCCGCTACCGCTTTCCCCACTGTATATGAGGAGTATCAGTCGCTGTTAACCAAAGACAGCCTGGTGGTGCTAGAAGGCAGGGTCAAACACCGCGACCGCTTGCGCGCCGAGGACACAGAAAACGGGGAGGTTAGCGAGGTGCAGGTAGAGCTGGTGTGCGAGAAGGTACACGCCCTGACCAACGGAAGCGCACCGAACGACAACGGCAGCAACAGCAAGCATACCGCCTGCACCCTGCATATCCGCTTGACCCCGGCACATCGCCCCGCGCTGAGGGTGCTGAGGGAGATACTGACCCGCCATCCGGGCGATGCGCGGCTGGTACTGCATGTGGAATCCGGCAAGCGCAAATACCGGGTCATCTCGCATCTGAACGTAGAAGTCAGCGACAACACGCAACAGGACCTGGTGCGTATAGTGGGGCGCGATGGCGTGTGGCTACAATAGCACATCGCTATAAGCATATCTGTTAAAGGAAGGGGTGAAAAAGTGCATCAAATCTACCACAACGCACAGCAACAGCGGGAGTTTCCTTCCGTGCTTCGCAGTTACGTCATTCCGGCACAGTCGCTCCTGTTGGACGAGGAGATGGCTCCTAGTTTTCTGTCGCTACACAGCGCACTGCGCCGTGTCTCGGAGGAGTTACGGGAGAGCGGGACGCAGGTACTGTTGGTAGTATCGGCGGGATGGGTGACCCCGGATGCGTTCAGTGTGGGCGCAAGCGCAGAATATGTAGGAGTTCTTGAGGAAAACTTTATCGGCATGATCCCCTACCACTACAACGGCGTCCCGCAACTGGCGCAGTTGATGGTGGAACGTGGAGCGGACGCGTCGCTACCTGTAAGATTGGACGCCGAACGCTCCGAGTTGGACGCGAGCACGGTGATGGCTTTACACGCACTTCATCTGGGCGATGAGATGCGGGTGGTGCCCCTAAGTATCTGCCCACTGTCTCTGCGGGACAGCTATCGGTGGGGACGCGTCATCGCAGAGACCGCCGCAACATGGAACAGGCGTGTCGCTCTGTTAGCTGTCGGTGGACTGTCAGGGCGTCTGGACCATCGCGATATCACAGCGGTGTCACCCGAGGGCAAACAGCACGATGAACAGGTACTGCGCGTACTAGAACAGCGGGCATGGAACGAACTGCTGAACATAGACCCCCTCCTCTCGGCGCGTGCCCAACCCACTGGCGGATTGCACCACCTGGCGGTGCTGTCCGGGTTTGCTCAGCAAGCGCGCGAGGTGCAGGTGCTTAGCTATCAGGGTATCATCGGCACAGGAAACGCCGTGGTAAGATGTGTCTGAGGGCTCTTTTCTGCTCCCCCTTCCCCTCCTCGCCGCGGCGAGGAGTTTTTTTACGCGCCGAGCAACGTTTTCAAGGTGGCGACGGTGTCTTGTAGCCATTGCAGAATCCGCTCGGCCTGCGCGCGGTCGGGAGGCGGGTACTGCACGGCTAAATCGCGGTGGGCAATGTGGTGGTCTACCCACGCGCGAAAGGGCACTGCATGGGCTTCGAACTCCTCTCGCCACTGCCGAATCACCCTCTGCGGGATATGCGGTGCTCCCTCGCCTGCCAAGTGGTCAAAAAGGCGATTAACCTCTTCACGCCGAGAGGCTCCAGCAGAACGCAAGGCAGTTCGTCGCGACAGACACTCGGCGTGTGCCTCCATGTCCCGCAAAAGCTTGACCAGGGAAACCGTTCGGTGTCGCGGGTTCGCATCCACCAGCCGTCGTACCGTCAGGGATACCCCTACCAGGTATGCGTTCTCTAACCATGCGCTCCAGTCGGGATTATCCGCAAGGTGTTGGTGAATCTCCGCATAGATGCGCATGTCCTTCCGCAACCGACCGATTTCCGCCTCTACCATTTCGAGCCAGCGCCGCCATTTGCGCCGCTTGCTGAGTTCGTCCATCAGGTGGCGAACAAACCTCCCAGCGTATCCGACGTTTGCAGGACGCTCTCATCTGCGGGCTCTTCCAGAATGTCCGCCGTGATGAAGGCGCTGTATTCGCGCACCGTGCTTCGATGCTGGCTCGGGTTGTAGTCGACGCGCAGACAGCGGTCGGCGCCTGCTTGTATCTCCTCGATGTGCGAGATGATAATGATCTGATCGAAGCGGTCGCGCAGGCGGCGCAGTAACTGCAGGGTGTTCTCCCGACGGTCCACGTCTAGCGAGCCAAACACCTCATCCAGTACCAGCAGTCCCAGCGGTTGCCCTGTGCGTTCACAGATCATCTCCGCCATCGCCAACCGGAGGCTCAGGTTCACGATGTCCTCTTCCCCGCCGGAGACGATGGGCTTTGGGCGGTCCTCGTCGATTAGGGTGAATTCGAAGTCCTCGCTGATGTGAATCTGCGTGTAGCGCCCGTCGGTCAGCAGGTTCAGCAGTTCGCTCGCACGCTCCTGAAGCTCGGGCACCACCTCGCCGTTCAGCATATCACCGAAGCTGCTCAACCATTCCCGCACGATGCGGTCCCGTTCTATCTTCCGTTCAAGCTCGCGTAGTTCGCGCAGGTGCTCCTGCACCCGTTTCCATTGCTCCTCCAACGTGGCGACCTGCATCTGGCGCTGTTGAACCCGCTCCTGCAACACGCGCACCTGCGCATCGGCATCCTTCAGGTTCTCCTGGCACCGAGTGTAGTGCTCGCTAACGGTCTGGTATTCCTGGGCGTCGTATGCCAGCTCCTGTATCTGCTTCTGCGTTTGTTCCATCTGTTGTCTTGCCTGCTGTAGACTTTCCCGCACTTCCTCGAAGCGTGCCCGCAGAGCGTCCAGCCGCCCGGCAACCGGGCGCAGGGCAATGGCTTCGTCCCAAATCGGCTGAAGAATCTGCATCTCCCGACGCAGGTCGTCGTGTAACTGCGCATCATAGCCCGAAGGCAGTTGCGCCATCTCCTGTTCGGCGGCGCGTATAGTGCTCTGAGCCTGTTCCAGCGCGGCGCGCAGTTGTTCGACACTTTGCATGGCTCGCTCCACCTCGCGTCTCCACTGGCTGTAACGCTCGCGCCAGACCTGCTCCTCCGCCACCGCTTGCTGTGTGACCGGCTGTATCTGTTCGTGTTGCTGGCGCAGAGCCTCATGCTCCTGGGCGTCGTAGGAAGCGGAGACCTTCTCACGCTTCTGTGACAGGGTGTGCAGTCGCTCCTGAAGGCTTTGCGCCTCTTGAAACCACACTTCCCGCTGGCGAATCTGCTCCTGCAGGCGTGCGGACTGCTCCTGATACCGCTGGAGGTCGGCACGCGCTTCCCGAAGCAGGTCTTTACAGTGGTCAATCGCCTCGGTGTCGCGCTCGGCTTCGGCTTTACGGCTTAACGCCGATTGCAACCGCCTCTCGGTGGATTCCAGCTCCGTGTCGAAGTGCTTCACCACGCTGGAAAACTCATCGCCCAGTCGCCGCGTGCAGACCGGGCACTCGCCGTCGGGACCCAGTTCCTCCACCCGCCTGCGCCGCTCTTCCAGCTCGCGTATCTGCTGAGCGAGGCTTTTCGCTTCGGCATCCGCGCTGGCGATCGCGTTGGCACGCACTTGTTCCAGGCGGTCAAGCTCCTGCTCCAGGTCGCGCGCCCTCTCCTCCGCCTCGCGCACCAGACCGACGTTGCGCTTGAGCTCTTCCGGAATACCCTCCGTCTGCGCTATCTGGCGGTTCACCTGCTGTAACTGCTCATTCAGCGAACCGATCCGGGCATCGATGGCAGAAAGCTCCCGCTGAACCGCCAGCTTCTTGCTGTCCAGTTCCTCCAGCTGGCGACGCAGATGTTCCGCCTGCTGTGCTGTCTCCTTCAGGTCGCGCACCCGCTTCTCCTGCTCGTCCAGCTCCGCTTTTTGACCCTTCAGTCGCGCCAGTTCTGTCTGTGCCTCCTCTATCTGCCGCTCCTTCTCGGTGATCTGTGTTCTCAGACTGTCTATTTGTGCACGCAGTTCGGCACGGCGTTGTTCGTATCGCTGAAGTTCGTCCAGCTGGCGCAGTTGGTCGCGCACCTGCTTGTATCGCTCTCCCTGTGGGCGCAGTTCCTCCAGGCGCGCCCGGGCGGTTTTCGCCTCCTCCAGCTCGCCCTGCAGGCGATTCAGCTCCTCCTCGCGGGTCTGAATGTTCTGTTGTAGCAGATGGACATTGGTCTGGAGGCTATCGTATGCCGTTTTCTTAGCCGTCCATTCCTGATAAACCGGCTGGTAGCGCTCCAGCTCGGCTCTTGCCGATTGCAGAAGCTGGTCCGCTTTTTGCAATTCAGCCCGCGCCGTTGTCAGCTCGGTTCGTGCCTGCTCCAACTGCGCCTTCGCCTCCTCCGGGCTCATCGGCAGAGATTGCTTCCCGCGTAGTTCGGAACGCTCCAGCGAGAGCTGCTCTTCCATCCACTTGACACTGCGCGTGACCCGCTCCAGCCCCAGCATCCTCAGCACCTCGTCCCGCCGACGCGCTTTGTCAAAGTTCAGAAACTCCAGCTCGCCCTGCTGGGCAAAGAAGGAAGTGAGGAACTGGCGATAGGTCATACCGCCGAGAAGCCGCCGGACCGTCTGGTTGACGGGGGTGGTCCCATCCGCTATCGCTTCGCGCTCTGAGCGCAGGTGGTACAAGCGTGCGCCCTGTGGAGTGCGCTCTACCTCATAGGTGTTCTCGCCCAGCGAGAAGGTCAAAACCGCTTTGGGATGTGTTCCCCGACCTCTCAGCGAACCGGCCTCCAGCACATCCAGGAACAGCGGGCGCACCTCTTCTACCTTACTGCGCAATGCTTCTGCACCATACAGCGCCCAGCAGACCGCCTCCAGCAACGTGCTTTTGCCTGACCCGTTCGTCCCGATGATCGCAGTGATACCGTCTTCAAACGTGATGTCGAGGTCAATATATTGTCGGAAGTTGCTTAATTGAAGACGCTGTAACTTCATCGAGATACCCCTTCACTGACCGCACTCAACGCCTGTAAGCCGCGCGCCACAACCTCCTCCACACCGATTTCGGAGGGCAGATCCTGCTTACGCTCCTCGACGAACCGTCGCCAGCGTTCCTCTATCGGCTGAACGTTGTCTGTGTCTGCGGACTGCCCGGCGGCTACAGAGACCCTGGGCGTGCTACGGAAATCCACCTGCACATGAAACGCCTTGGCAATGCCCTCTACAATCGCCCGATGCACCCGGGCACGGTCGGAATAGGGCAGATTCAGCACCCGCACTCGCACCAGCGCGTCGTCAACCTCTTCTCGCGTCGCCTCAGCCAGCACCTTCTCTACCGCTTCATCGATGGAGGCACACTGCCCCGCGTCGACGTCGGGCAAGGTCACCACGCGCCGGGTAGGAACAGTTCGATGGCGAATGAGCGGTGGCTTGCCCTTCTCGATCTCCACCCAGACCCAACCCTTGTCGCGGTTTTCGCCCCAGATGTTGGTGGTGGTGAACTCGGTGGCTCCAGCGTAGGCGGCGTTGTGGCTCACCCTGCGGAAGTCGTGATAGTCGCCGAGGGCGATGTAGTCCCAGCGTTCATCCAGCACGCGCGACATGGGCAAGAAGAATGGCGTGTACTCGTAGGTAGTGATTCCCTGCAGGACGCCATGCACCGCGAGGATGTTGTAACGAAACCGCTCGTCCGGCTCTGGCCTCAGGTTTTCCTCCAGCAAACGCGAGGCGCCAGCCGCCGGCACGCACATCACCGCCGTGTTCAGCTCAGGCATCTGCACCTGCTCGGGCGCTCCGTACACCGCCTTGATGCCTGGAATCTCCTCAAACAGCGGAAAAACGGCACTGCTCTCTCGCGTACGCGGTGTATCGTGATTGCCACCCAGCAGGATTAACGGCTTGCCTTGACGGGCTTCTTGCACACTGCGCAGTACCCGAAACGCCCGACGCAGGGACCAGATGCTCGGCACTTTCTTGTCAAACAGGTCGCCAGTGATAAGCACCAGGTCCGGAGATGCTTCCTGAATCGCCTTCATCGCTTGCGCGAAAGCGTAGTAGACGTCCACCTCCCGCTGGTTCACGCCCGTCTTCGCTTCCTCCTTAGATAGGGAACGATACCCCAGGTGGGTATCGCTGAGATGGGCAACGGTCAGTCGGTGCGTCATTCTACTTTGCCTCCAGAGCCTGCACAATGAGCCGATGCAGAGACGGGATGCTCACCTTGTGGTCGACCCGTAGGTTGAATCCCCTACCTCCCAAAGAGTTGGGACGAACCACGATGTTCTTAGAAGGTCGGTAGAAGTAGTCGTTGAGCCCGCGCCGGATATCAAAATTCGCCGTGGTGATCGGGTGTACCTGGTAGCCGAGATTGCGCGCGATGCTCAGCGCCTTGAGGAAGACCTCGGGACCGATGACTGCCGAGCCGAAGTTCAGATAGCACCCCTCCGCCATCTGCGCCACACTGTGGCAGAATATCTTAAAATCTGTATAAGTTGCTAAGCCAGTTCTTGCACCGTCACAGGTCGGATGCTGGTGGATGATGTCGGTGCCGATAGCGACGTGCACGGTAGCGGGCACCCCCAGTCGGTAAGCGTTGGCAAGGATGCTGTACTCCTGATACGGTAGGTTGTGCTCTACAATCCACCGCCCGATCGCATAGCCCATTCCCACTTCGGCATACTGGTTGATGGCTTCGTTCATGAAACGCCCGGTCTCTTCCGCCATGCCGAAGGAGCCATCCTCGATACTGCGCGGCACGTATTCGCTGGTCTCGCCGATCAGCGCCATCTCGAAATCGTGAATGGACACTGCTCCGTTCATCGCGAGGTGGGTAATCACGCCGTGCTTCACAAGGTCAATGATGAGCAGGGACAGCCCGCTCTTGACCACATGTCCACCCATCATGACGATAATCTGTTTCTTCTGCTCCGCCGCCCGAATCACGCGCCGAGCCAGCTGGAGAAACTGCCGGTTCTGCCAAACGGGAAAGTTGCGCGTGTCGGCGATGAAGTCCGAGCGTTTCACCAGATTGTGGCGTTGTGCGATCGGGTAGGTTTGGATTCGAGACAGGTCTATCATCGCTCGTTCCATCGTGTGCTCTCCCGTGCATGGTGGAGGGCGAGCTTCGCCCTCCGATAGTTTACCGCACCTTTCGCTAGTTCCAGAACGGCGGCTCTGGCGTCCACACGCCGTGCGTGGAATCGGGCGCGTACACGTCCATACCGAAGTAGTTGCCCAGTGCTTCCCACAGCACATCGCCCACGGAGCCGAGCGTCATCGCTACATGGTGCGGGAAGTGTCGGCATAGCACATCGCGATAGAACCGCTGTAAGCCGGGGATCCTGCACCAGCCGTACGCGCCGAAGGTCTTGGCACGGTTCTCTTCGACAGTGCCCTGCGCCAGCGCCGCCTTCCACTCGCCATCCGCGCTTTGCGTGATACGGCACAGAGTGACCGGTCCCTCTTTCACCTCGAACTCGATGACTCCAGTTGCGTTTTCGCGTCCGGTGGTTGTAGCGATGATCTCCTGCACCCCGATGCGTGGCGGTGTCTTGGCGAACGTGGTGGGATAGACCCCGCAGTGCCACAGGTTCGCCAGCTCGGGGTCTTCATTGTGCAGGTTGTTCCAGTCAGCAAGCGTGGCAGGTGCCCCCGATGCCAGCAGTGCCGCGTGCATGGACAATGTGCCCATGATGTCCGACTCGCACGCGCAAGGGATGCCCCTGTCGCCCAGCCGGCTCATGGTGGTGCACGTGCAGATGCCGAGATTCATCTGGATAGAGGTCCAGCACTGGATCGCCAGCGCGTCCAGCCCCTTCTCCTCTACAAACCGCTCCACGAACAGCTCAAAGCGCGCGATCTTGTTCAGCACATCGGCAGGGACACCCTTCGCGTCCGCGTACTGAGCGATCTCCCGCATCTTCTGCTGAACCTCCGCGCTGTCGGGGTTGATACGCTGGACGCCCGCAATCGCCTCCGACAGGTCCAAGGTCACCACCGTCGGTCCCAGCCGCTGAAGCATCTTCTCGTCGTAGCGGCACGTCCAGAAGGCATCGGGACGAGCACCGATCTGCCCATAGCGCGCTTTGCGGATGCCGTTCACTACACGACACACCGCCGCGAATCGCAGAATGTCCTTCTTGAACGCCTCTTCACGCGGGAACAGAATGGGCACCCGCCCCACCGTGTAGTCCACCCCGATCTGACGCAGTGCCTCCCCAATGGACAACAGCCCGCAGAACGAGTCCCGGCGTGGGGTGCGGGGGGTCAGCACCTCTTCCTCCTGGCATCCGAAGATGTAAATGGGCACATTGAGGTCCGCCGTCTTAATCGCTGCGGCCACACCCTGCTCGTCACCGAAGTTTACCGCCGCGACCACGATACCATCTACCGCCTTCTCGCGGAAGAGCCTGCCCGCCACGTACGCCTCTTTGAGCGTCTCCACGCATCCCAGCTTGGTCATGCTCTCATCGGGCACAACCACCTCAATCCCCACCTCACGCATGGCGGAGATGGTCTCCTGGCGCATCTTTGCGGCGAGCTCATCGCTGAAAAAACCACGGTTTGCGGCGATCAGTCCAAGTTTTACAGGCGGAAGTTGTACCACATCAGTTCCCTCCTTCCGATAATAGAAGTTTTCGGTTGTTGTGTATATATACTTCGCTTCCGATAGCCGCTTTTTCCTGCCTCCCCCTTCGCTTGCCTTCCCAACCGCTTTGAGGTACAATCTTCTAAAACCCACTCGACAAGGGGAGACCGTTCATGAGTGCACACACCGTCACGGAACAGCAAGTGCTGGACGCACTGCGCACCGTTATCGACCCCGACTTACGCCGCGATATCGTCAGCTTGGGGTTCGTCAAAGAGGTAAAAATCTGCGACGGCAACGTCGCGTTCAAGATAGAGCTGACCACCCCCGCCTGCCCCGTGAAAGACCTGATGAGGTCCCAAGCTGTGCAAGCCGTTCAGCAGATCCCCGGCGTGCAATCGGTCAACGTGGAGATGACTGCCAGCGTGCGCTCGCGGCAGATTGGCGCGGAAGACCTTCTGCCAGAGGTGAAGCACGTCATCGCGGTTGCCAGCGGCAAAGGCGGGGTGGGCAAGAGCACGGTGGCGGTCAATCTCGCGGTAGCGCTGGCACAAACGGGTGCGAAAGTAGGTCTCCTGGACGCCGATGTTTACGGTCCGTCGGTGCCTCTGCTGATGGGCACGCGCGAAACGCCCCACGTCATCAACGACAAGATCATCCCCGTGGAACGCTACGGCGTACAGATGATGTCGCTGGGCTTCCTCCTGCCTGATGACCAGGCGGTTATCTGGCGTGGACCGATGGTGGCAGGAACCGTCCGACAGCTCCTGACTGATGTCGCGTGGGGAGAGAAAGATTACCTGGTAGTAGACCTTCCGCCCGGCACGGGCGACGCCCCGATGACCCTCTCCCAATCGGTGCCCATCACCGGGGTGGTGATCGTGATGACCCCGCAAGACGTCGCGTTCACCATCGCCGGCAAGGCGGTCGCCATGTTTCGCAAGCTGGAGGAGAGTCTGGGACGTCCTATACCCATACTGGGTATCGTCGAGAACATGTCCGGGTTTGTCTGCCCCCACTGCGGCCAGGTGACCCATGTTTTCGCGGGCGGCGGCGGTGAACAGGCATCGGAAAAGCTGGGAGTGCCTTTCCTAGGTGCGATACCGTTGGACCCCAACATCTCGCTCAGCGGCGATGAGGGCGTGCCAGCCATCGTCGCGCACCCAGAGTCGGCGCAGGCACAAGCGTTTCGGCAGATCGCTCGTGCGCTAGCAGCACAGTGCAGTATCCATAGCATGGCAGACCACACGCTGTTGCGACAGATTCCATTCATTCGGAGGAGTTAGAGGGGGTGTCAACGGCTCAAACGACGCGATTGATTGGGGCGCACATGCCCACCACCGGCGGACTGCACAAAGCCATCACCTCTGGGCACGAGATCGGATGCACCGCCGTGCAGTTGTTCACCGCTAGTCCGCGTCAGTGGCGCAGTCGTCCGCTGACCCAGGAGGAGATCGAAGCCTTCGCCCGCGCCCGCGAGGAAACAGGCATCTCTGCGGTCATCTCACACGACTCCTACCTGATTAACCTCGCCGCACCGAACGCTGATATCCTTCAGCGCAGTCGGGAAGCCTTTCTGGAAGAACTGCAGAGGGCTGAAGCGCTCCATATTCCCTGGGTGGTTACCCACATGGGAGCCTATTTGAACTCGTCGGAAGAGGAGGGACTGGCGGTGCTGGGTGAAAGCGTGCGCCTCCTGCTTGAGCAAACCGCAGGCATGAAGGTCGGCATTGCACTGGAAACCACCGCCGGGCAGGGTACCAACCTGGGGTACCGCTTTGAGCACCTGGCGCGCATCATCGATTCTGCAGGAGGCTCAGAACGGCTGGGGGTCTGCTTCGACACCTGCCATGTGTTCGTGGCTGGCTATGACATTCGCACCGCCGACGCGCTGTCCGCCACTCTCGACGCATTCGACCGGATCATCGGTCTGGACCGACTGAAGGTCATCCATGTGAACGACGCGAAAAAACCGCTCGGCAGTCGTGTGGACCGCCACGAGCATATCGGGGATGGAGAGCTGGGCAACGAGACATTTCGCGCGTTACTGCACGAACCGCGTCTTCTGCATGTGCCCGTCATTTTGGAAACGCCCGAAGCCGAAACGATGCATGCGGTGAACCTGCAAAGGCTGAAGGCACTGATGAACGGTTCATAAGTGGGAGGTTGTGGAGCGATGGATGCGCAGAAAACCTATGAGCAGTTAGAAGCATGGGCGAAGGAAACCGCTCTGCTGGGTTCGATTGCAGGCGTTTTGGGCTGGGACCAGCGCGTGACGATGCCTCCGAAAGCGGCGCCTCACCGCGCTAATCAGCTCGCTCTGCTCTCGGGCATGATTCACGAGCGTGCTACCGACCCGCGTGTTGGCGAGTGGCTCGCGGTTCTGGAACAGAGCGAACTGGTACAAGACGCCGAGAGCGTGACCGCGGTGAACGTCCGCCAATGGCGGCGCGAGTACGACCGCATGACCAAACTGCCCACCGAGCTGGTGAAAGAGTTCACCCGTACCACCGCCATCGCCGAGAAAGTTTGGGAAGAGGCGCGTGAGAAATCAGACTTTGCCCTGTTCAAGCCCCATTTGCAGAGAATCGTGGAGCTGGTGCGTGAGATCGCCGAGCGACTGGGTTACGAAAACGAGCCCTACGATGCCCTGCTGGACGAGTTTGAACAGGGCATGACCGCGCGCCAGCTAGAAGAGATTTTTGCCCCTCTGCACCAGCATACCCCTGCTCTGGTGGCACAGATCCAGAACGCCCCACGCCGCCCCAGAGCCGACATCCTGCACCGCCACTATCCGCGCGAGGCGCAGGAGGCGTTCTGCCGATTGGTTGCCGAAACCATCGGCTTCGACTGGCAGGCGGGGCGATTGGATCCGACCGTGCATCCTTTCGCCACACGACTGGGACCCGGTGATGTGCGTATCACTACCCGGTTCTACGAGGATTTCCTGAGCCCCTCCCTGTTCGGCACGATTCACGAATTGGGACACGCGCTCTACGAGATGGGACTACCTCAGGAGCATTGGGGCACGCCAATGGGTGAATCCACCTCGCTGGGCATCCACGAATCGCAGTCGCGCTTGTGGGAGAACTTTGTGGGACGCAGTCGCGCCTTCTGGGAGTACTTTTACCCCATCGCCCAGAAACACTTCACCGCTCTGCAGGATGTTCCGCTGGATGAGTTCGTGTTTGCCATCAACGAGGTCAAGCCATCTACCATCCGCGTGGAGGCAGACGAAGTCACATATAACCTGCACATCCTCCTGCGGTTTGAGCTGGAGCTGGCGCTGATGCGCAGCGAGCTGAGCGTAGACGACCTGCCCAGTGCGTGGAACGAGCGTTTCGAGCGGTATATGGGCTTCCGACCGCCAAACGACGCCGAAGGCGTCTTGCAGGACGTCCATTGGTCGGGTGGGATGATCGGCTACTTCCCTACCTATACGCTGGGCAATCTGTACGCCGCGCAAATCTTCGAGCAGGCGGAACGTGACCTGGGTGACCTGAGCGCGCCGGTTCGCAAGGGCGAGTTCCGACCTCTGCTGGAGTGGCTCAGGACCCACATCCATCAGCAGGGTAAGCGCTACACCGCCAATGAGCTGGCTCAACGCATCACCGGCAAGCCCCTCCGCGCAGACGCCCTGCTGGCGTACTTCCAGCGCAAGTTTCCGCCCCTCTACGGGCTGTGATCTCCATAGACCTATCGTGCAGGGGCAATCGCCCCTGCACTACCTCGTGTATCCGCTCTTGAGCGTCAAAGCATCCCCACCCTTTCAGAGCGAGCAGGCGCGGCTGTAGTCGCGTTCCCGAAAAATGAGAGGACACTCAAGTATCTTATGGACAGCAAACGATTCGGTACTGAAGACAAACGACAGCGGTAGCATCCGCGTAAAACATTCTCACGAATTTGCGAAAAGATAATTCATCTGCTGGAATAAACTGCTTGACTTTTACGTATAGTATACTATAAGATAGACTGGTATTGAATCGTTTAATCGTCACGCGTCCGTATTATAGACCGGACGGACGAATCATTCTGAACGGAGGAGCGCGATATGCCCGAGGTCAACGTGTACGGCTTTCAAGCCAGGCGTCCCAAGACCGAGCGTCTGCTGACGCTCATGCAGGAGATCCGCAAGCAGGAAGACCTGAGGCCCAAGCGGTTAGCGGAAAAGCTGGGGGTGTCGGAACGCACGGTATACCGTTACCTGCGCATGCTGGAGAACAACGACCTGCTGGCGAAACGCTACAGCCGAAGGCAGAGACAGTACGTGCTAGAACCCCAGACCTCTTTGGAACCGATTCGGTTCACACCGCAGGAGGCGCTGGCGCTGGAGATCGCTGCGTCCAATCCGGCGATTATGCAGGGGAGCGTCTTCGCCCGCGACCTGCAAAGTGCCATGAACAAAATCCGCTCGATGCTAGACGCAGCTACTCAGCGAGAGGTCAACCGGCTCAAACAGCACGTGAGCATCGACACCGACACCTACGCGAACTACTTCGCGTTCCAGACGATCATGCTCACCCTGCAAAACGCTTTCTCCCTGCGACGCAAGGTACGCATCCGCTACTGGGCAGCATCCACCAACCAGGAGGAAGAGAACATTATCCATCCGCTCCACCTCACCTTCCGCGAGTATCACTGGTACCTGCTCGCCTTCTCGGAGCGACATGGCGAAGTACGGCTCTTCCGGGTCTCCCGCATCCGTGAAGCCGAAATGCTACCCCAGAAGTTCCGCAAACCCACACGCTTTGACCCCGACACCTGGTTCGAGCGGTCTTGGGGCGTGTGGGGTAAGACCGACGAAGTGATCGTCAAGGTCAAGTTCTCGCCGCGCGTCGCCCACATCGTGAAGGACACGCACGGCAGACGCTTCCACAAGATGGAGATGCAGCCAGATGGAAGCATGATCTGTACCGCGGAGACCTACGGCACCAAGGAGATCTCATGGTGGATCCTCTCCTGGGGTGCTGACGCGGAAGTTCTGGAGCCGGATTACCTGAGGCAGGAGTTCGCAAAAATCACCAGAGCAATGGCGGATCTCTATAACCCAGCCACCCACGAAGGGGTGTAGCGCTCGCTTCGAGAAGAACAAAACGTCCTTCGGGCGGGAGCGACGTTTTGTTTTTGTGGCGTGCCAAAAAAATACCGCCTCTGAAAAGGCGGCGTGCGGATTACTGTAGCTATTGCCGCAAAAGGGAGGGCTTTCCCTTCATCGAGCTGCCGTCATTATTACTGACGCAGGGAAAGCCCTGAAGTTACAACTTTTTTACGCACTTCGTCCCCTTTTTTCACAATCTCGCCAAAGCCTCCCGCAGGGCGGCAGCTGTCTCCTCCGCCAGCGTATCGTTGATGAACGTGCCTGCCTGCTCCGACCCCGCCAGATACTTCAGCTTGTCGCGCGTGCGGTTGAAGGGATAAAACTCTACGTGGAAATGGTAGTAAACGCTGTTCACCTCCCTGGCAGGCGACTGATGCAGAAGCATGATGTAGGGAATGGGCATCTCCCACAGATTGCGTAGGGTGCGTGTGATGGTGGATAGCATCTCCGCCAGTGACCAGCGCTCCTCTGCGCTCATCTCCAGCAATGTGCCCACGTGGCGCACAGGCACAATATGCACCTCATACGGATACCGAGCAAAGAACGGTACAAACGCGACAAAGTGCTCGTTCTGGGTGATCATCCGCCGCCCATCCCGCGTCTCCTCCTGCACAACCGCGCAGAACAGGCAGGCGTGGTGCTGTTGATAATACTTTTGGGCGGAAAGCACCTCTTTCTCGATGAGCGACGGTAAAAACGGATAGGCATATATCTGACCGTGCGGATGCGAAATCGTCACCCCGATCTCTTTGCCCTTGTTCTCGAAAATCAGCACATACTTCACAAAGGGATAGCTGGACAACTCCTCGAAGCGATCAGTCCACACCTGCACCAGCTTGGCGATCTGCTCCACAGGTAGGTCTGCCATTTCGCCTTCGTGCTGTGGCGTGTAGAGCACCACCTCACAAATGCCCTCCGCCCGCCGTACGGGGGTTAGCGGTGTGCCCTCCACCGCCGGTTCTGGCGCGTCGCGCTGAAGCGAGGGGAAGCGGTTCTCGAACACCACGATCTCGTAATCCGGGTAGGGCACCTCTGTCTCCATTTTGCCCGGCTTGGTCGGGCAGAGTGGGCAATACTCTTTTGGGGGCAGAAAGGTGCGCTCTTGGCGGTGTGTGGCAGTAATCACCCACTGCTCGAAATACGGATGCCACCTCAGCTCCGACATCTATCTCAAGTCCTCCCAATGTCGTGCTTGCTCCTCCATCTGCCGGCACACGCCCCGGCAGGCACAGATAGGTTTAGCGAACGCCACGCCGAATCCCTTCGGCTCAGCAGGCAGGGATAACGCGCCCCACCGTGAAAACTATATCATGTCCAACAGGTTGAAGTGAGGCGAGTAAAGGTCATGCGAGTGCTCGAGCTTATGCACACACACGTGGTTACCGTGCAACCCGAAGATACCTTACGCGACGCGGTAGACAAGATGGACCTGTACCAAGTGAGCGGACTGCCCGTGGTGGACGACGAGGGACATCTGGTGGGCGTCATCACAGAGCACGACATCATCCGTGAACTGCTCCCCCATCCCGGCGAGTCTCACACCGAAGAGAGCTATCGCGCCGAGTGGCAGGACCTCCCCACCCGTGCCGCGCGCGTGCGCGGAATGCTGGTGAAGCAGGCGATGACCAGCAACGTGATCGCCGTGGATGAAAACACCGAGGTGCTGGAAGCCGCCGCCATTATGCTCAAGAAAAAAGTCAAGCGGCTACCAGTCACCGCCAACGGCAAACTGGTCGGCATCATCAGCCGAATCGACATCTGCCAGGCGGTGCTGGAAGACCGCCTGTGAGGAGGAAGCATGGACTGGCTAAAAGCGATCGCTGAGGGCAAAATCTTGGTTTCGGATGGTGCGATGGGTACCATGCTCCAGTCACGTGGACTGGAAGCGGGTCAATGCCCTGAGGGGTGGAACCTGACGCATTCCGAAACAGTTCAGCAGGTTCACCGTGCGTATCTGGAAGCGGGCGCGCAGTTCCTGACCACCAACACCTTCGGCGGCAACCGCGTGCGCCTGTCCGCACACGGGCTGGAAGCGCAGCTCGCCGAGATCAACCGACGCGGCGTGGAGCTGGCGCGCGAGGTGGCGGGTGAAACCGCTGTCGTGATGGCGTCGGTTGGTCCAACAGGGGCATTGCTGGAACCTCTAGGCGACCTGAGCGAGACACAGGCGTTCGACATCTTCAGCGAACAGATGGCCGCTCTGCAAGAAGGTGGAGCCGATACGGTGATTTTGGAGACCTTCATGGCGCTGGAAGAGATCGTGACCGCCCTTCGCGCAGCGAAGTCGCTGGGCATGAAGGTAATTGCTAGCATGAGCTTCGGCACCGGCGAGCGCACTATGATGGGCGTTACCCCCGAACAGTGTGCCACTACGCTGATGCAGGAGGGGGCGCTGGTGGTTGGGGCAAACTGCAGTACCGGCGCGCAGGAGATGGTGCCCGTGATCCGCCGGATGCGTCAGGCTGTGTCCATCCCCCTCATCGCTCAACCCAACGCAGGGATGCCCGTACTCGTGGAAGGCAAAGCCGTATACACCCAGACGCCCGAGGAGATGGTGCAGTTCGTGCCACAGTTTGTAGAAGCTGGGGCGAACATCATCGGCTCATGCTGTGGTTCCACTCCCGAGTTCACCCGTGCCATCGCCGACGCGCTCGCTCGCCTGCGGTAAACCCGTACCCCTTACAGCACGGCACAACAGGCCTCCTGCCGATGATTTGGACAGGACGCGATTTCGGCGTGTCCGGGTGCGAGATGGAGAAACTGCTCAGACGGTTATCGCTACGCAGGCGGCTGTTCATCGGCATTTTCCTGGGCATGGCGGCAGTGCTGGCACTGTACACCGCCATCGCCTACTATCAAATCATCAACGCTCTGCGCGAGGCGGGGCTGTATAACGACCTCTCCCTGCAAACAGTCCGACGCATCCTGCTCGGTTCCCTACTCCCTGTTCTGCTGGCTGGGCTGAGCATCTCTGCCCTTGTCGCCATCTTGCAGATATATCCCGTGGTGAACCTGATTCGCCGGCTCACCATCGCGGCGCACGCCATCGCCAGCGGACAGTTCCATCACCGGGTGCACCCTTCGCGCTGGGCGCCCTACGATTTTCACCTGCTTGCCGACAGCTTCAACCTGATGGCAACCCAGCTCGAACAATACGCCCTTACCCAAAAACAACAGCAAAGGGAACTGCAGAGGCGCAACGAACTGCTGGAATACCTGTCGGTCACCGATGCGCTCACACAGGTCGGCAACCACCGGGCTTTTCAGGAACATCTGCACGCCCAGATCAACCTTGCCTGCCGCCGAGAACGGTCGCTCTGCTTGATGCTGATTGACGTCGACCACTTCAAGCAATACAACGACACCTGCGGACACCTGCAGGGTGACCTCGTCCTGCGCGAGGTCGCACGCCTGATCACCGAGAACGTGCGTGATTACGACTTCGTGGCACGCTACGGTGGAGAGGAATTCGCGGTCATTCTGCCAGATACAGATATGGACACCGCCCGGGTGGTGGCGGAGCGCGTGCGCCACATTGTGGAACAGCATCCCTTCCCAAAAGGCAGGGTAACCATCAGCATTGGGCTGGCGCAGTGGCGTGCGGGCGTTGACCCCAACACGCTGATCCAGGAGGCAGACAACGCGCTCTACGAAGCGAAACGCTCCGGACGTAACCAGGTATGCATCGCTATGCCGGGCGAAAAGGCGGCGTAACAATATGGGAGGTGCAGGGTGATCGAGGTTGGCGTGATCGGATATGGCTACGCGGGACGAGGTTTCCACTGCTCGCTGATCGCGCAGACGGAGGGACTGCGCCTTACTGCGGTGGCTTCCCGCGATGCGACACGGCATGAACAGGCGCGCCAGCAATGGAACGTGCGGGTCTACGAACAGCCAGGGCACCTGCTCGCCGACGAGCGCGTGCAATTGGTGGTTATCGCCACCCCGCACAACACGCACCACGCCCTCGGCAAGATGGCGTTACAGGCGGGCAAACATGTGGTCATCGACAAGCCTTTCACTATCACCACCGCCGAAGCCGACGACCTCATCGCTGAATCACGACAGCGCAACCTCCTGTTAAGCGTGTTCCATAACCGCCGGTGGGACTGGGACTATCTGACCGTGCACCGGGTCATCGAGCAAGGTTTGCTGGGCGAAGTCTGGCAGGTGGAGAGCTGCGTCGGACGCTACGGACACTCCAGCCGGTGGCGTACCCAGCGCGAGACGATGGGCTCCCTCCTGCACGATTGGGGAGCGCATCTGGTGGACCAAGCGATCCAGCTGATGGGCTTGCCGCAACAGGTCATCGCGTGGAAGCATCATCGCCTCTGGCAGAGCGACGTGGAGAGCTTCATCCGCGCCGTGCTGGACTACGGCGAGGGGCGTACCTTCAGCGTGGAGGTCAACTATCTGCGCGCCGCCGAACGCCCCAGATGGTACGTGCTGGGTGACAAAGGCGGACTGGTCAAATACGGGCTGGACCCGCAGGAGAGCGCGCTGATCGCGGGCGACATTACCGGAGCAACCGAACCCGCGGAGCACAAAGCCCGTGTGTGGGTGCAGGAGGGGAACGACCTCGTGTCCCACACGATTGAAAGCGTGCACGGCGACTGGCGCGACTACTACCGCAACATCGCAGGCGTTCTCCTGCGCGGTGAGGAGCTCTTCGTGAAACCGGAGCAGGCGCGAGACGTCATCTGGGTGATAGAGGCATGTCTGCAGTCGGCGGAAACAGGTAAGCTGGTACCTCTGACGGCGTGAAGTGGGCTATACATCCCGCTTCTGGAACACGAAGAGCGCCAGCAACAGCACGACCACAATGTATCCAAACACATAACCGATTTCCCAGCCAGTCGGCGGGCTGTCAAACGCCTGAAACCGTTGGCTGGCAAGCATCCTTTCGGGTATCACCACCATCATCTGTTCCAGCACCCAACGGCGCAGGTGATTCATGGGGATCATCCAGCGCACGTTATCCGCCACGCGCAACAGCGTCTCGATGTCGAAAACGATCCCGAACTCGCGCATCGGCTTTTCCGACCACGCCACACCTGCCGAGATGATGGACAGGGCTATCGTCAGCCCCATCGACGCAAAAGTGGAAAAGAACAGGGTCAACGTGCCAAACAGCACGGGATACAACAGCACTACCAGCGGCGCGCGCCATGTCTCCCAGTAGCTCCTGCCCATCATCAACCGCACACAGACGTACAGCAACACCGCCCACAACAGTGTGTTCGCCAGCGCAAACACCAAAATCCCGATCCACTTCCCCAGCACCACCTGATAGCGATGCACCGGCTTATAAAGGATGGCGTACAGCATTCCACGCTCGATCTCCAACGCAATCGCGCCCGACGCCAGCGTCATCGCTAGCACCGAGCCGAAGAACTTCACCACATCCAGCCCCAGAATCAAGGTAATGCGCGGCACCACGCTCTGCACAATGGGGTCATGGGCGCGTACCGATGCGCCCAGCTTCGCCACGAAGACGAACCCCACTACTGCCAGCGATGCCAGTAGCGACGCCACCCAAATGCGCCGGCGCATGGTCTCCTTCAGGGTAAGAGCAGAGATGAGGTAGATAGCCCTCACGCCGACTCCTCCACCACTCGCACGAATAGGTCCTCCAAACTCTCCCGTCGGGGCACAAAACGCATGACCTCTCCTCCTGCCTGCACGATACACCGCGCCAGTGCCGGTATATCCTCCTCGCTCTGTACCTCCGCCGTGAAACGCGCGCCGTCTTCGGCGATTACCATCGCCATCGCTCGCACCACCTCCATGACCCGCTCCGAACGACTGCGCAGTTCCACATCCACAACCGGATGCACCTGAAGCAGCACATCCAGCCCACCCTGCCTCTGCACACGCCCATCGCGCAAGATCGCTACCTCATCGCACACCATCTCCACCTCCGACAGCAGGTGCGAGTTCAGGAAGACGGTCTTTCCCCGCGCCTTCAGCCGTAGGATCAGGTCGCGCACGTCACGTCTGCCCAGCGGGTCCAGCGCCGAAGTAGGCTCGTCCAGAATAATCAGGTCAGGGTCATGCAGGATCGCCTGCGCGATGCCCAGCCGCTGTTGCATCCCCTTCGAAAACTCGCGCACGCGCGATTGCGCCCGCTCTAGCAGTCCTACCTGCTCCAACACTTCGGGCACGCGCCGCCGCAATTCGTAGCGGTGCATGCCCGCCAGCCTACCGTGGAACCACAACAGTTCCTCCGCGGTCAGCAGGTCGTGAAACTGAAACTTCTCGGGGAGGAAACCGATACGCCGACGCACCCCAAGGTCGGAAATGGCGCGCCCGAAGATGCGAAACCCGCCAGAGGTTGGATACACACTGCCCAACAGCATCATGATGGTGGTGGTCTTGCCCGCACCGTTGGGACCCAGGAAGCCAAACACACAGCCCGCAGGCACTTTCAGATTCAGCGAATCCACCGCCACCAGCCTGCGCCGCCGCAGGAAAGAAGTGTATATCTTGGTAAGATGGAACGTCTCTATCGCCCAGTCCACTGCTACACCGTCTGTTTCCACGCTCCGAATCGGCTCAGAAAGTACCACGCGCCCACTATCAGCGCGGCAATAGTCACCAGCCCCTGAACGTCCAGCGGCAGAAGATAAAACACGAAGCCCAGTCCGGTCAGAACCGCCATCACCGCCAGCCACAGGCGAAGCACCCTCTGCACCACCTGCTCCTCAACCGCCCACTCTTTCAGCGCGCTGAGCGTTTGCATCGGACTGCCACACTGGATACACCGCCGCGCTTCGCCGGGGTTCTCGGCGCCGCACATCGGGCAAAGCACTCGCTTGCGCTGAGCGAACTCCAAGTCCCGCTTCCACGACTGCAGTTTGCCCCGCTCCATCCGCGAGATGGCGGGAGAGCTTGAGACCGCGTACTCCAGGTGCTCAATCGCCTCTTCCAGCCTACCCAGTTTGTACAGCTTCTCCGCCAGCACCACGCGCACGATATGATTTTCAGGGTCAACCGCCAGCACATCCCGGGCACGATACATCTCCTCTTCTTCCATCTTGCGCAGTGCCCGCCGGTTAAACAGCTCGCCCAGCCATGGCACCATCGCCACCCCCGAAACCATCAGCACGACCGCCATCAGTGCCAGCCACGCGCTACCGCTCATCAAAAGAAGCCCCATCAAGCCGATATACGTGCACACGAACACCAGCAACTCCCCGCCGGTGATGCTCCCCTCTATCCACCAGCCAACGAAACGATACACCGGGAAACCCGCCAGTAACGCACCGATAGCAAACAAAACGATCGCCTCGCCCATCCCGCTCACACCTCGACGGTCACCAGCTTTGCCCCCGCCTCTTCGTCTCCTTCATCCCAGAAGACCTCCACCCGGTCATCGGGCAGAGCCTGCCCCTCGCTTATCAGGCGTGTCAGATGTGCCTCTAGCAGTTGCCTGAGCAGTTCCAGCGCGGACTCCTCCGTCTCCCCATGCGCGATCATACCCGGCACCGCAGGCAGAATCGCGATCCAGCCCTCCGGTTCGTCCGGTTCAATGATCGCGCGATATGTCTTGCCGTACCTGCTCATCGTCGTGTGGTGCTGACAGTGTTTTCGGTGCTACTCCCGTTGATCTCGGGCAGATACATGCCAAACGCCTGCGCCGGTCGGGCGCGAACCCGCCCCGGACGCTCCGCCCGCAAAAGGTAGGTGATCACGCTCTTCCCCTTTGGAATATATGCGCACAGGAACGCCACGCGGTCATCGCGCACCTCCTGGCGGGAGTACCAGTAACCCCACTCGTACCCGGCGGAGGGAGGCTCCACAAACTCGAAGCCCGCAGGCTTGGGGTCGTCGATGACGCCGTAATAGATGTCGGTCGCACAGTGCACGACCAGTTTCACCACCATCTGCTCACCCGGGCGGAAAACGCCTTTGGCGGGGCGATGCTCCCACAGATACTCCGACTCGTCCCCATAGCGACGCCTCAGCTCTTCGCGCTCGCGGGGTGTCAGCTTGCGCGGAACTCGTTTGAGATAGATGCGCTCCACACGCATCTGCTGGGCAGTCGCCTGCACCTGTTCCGTCGGCTCGAAGTAGCGCACAGCCATCGAAGTGACCACATCGCCCTCCCCCTGGTGTTCGATGCGCAGAACGTTCTCGCCGCTCCGCAGGAGGCTAGTAGGCACGATGATAGCCTCTTCCGGACGGAGCCAGTCTTCCGCCCGATACTCCAGCTCCTTCAGCAATTCGCCGTTCAGGAGGACTCGTACACGATGGCTTCCCCGCACGCTTTCAGGCACACGGCGCGCGTACTCCACCAGCGCCATGACGATCTGCGCCGTGTCGTTGGTGGAATGCCAGTAATCGCCCTGCCGCTCCGCCGCCAGCCAGTGAAGCGACTTCGCCAGCAGAGGGTGCCGAGGATCGTCGCGTGCCAGGATTCGCGCCACCCATGCCGTCGCATAGGTATCCTGGGCATACCAGAGCCACTCACAGTATTTGCTCAGGTAGGGCGTGCGCTCGCGCCAGAAGGCGGTGGTCGGCGTTTGGATGACGCGGGCGAGTATCTCTTCCTGCAGTTTCCTTGCCTGTGCCGGCAGGTTCACCGCGTGCAGTGCCATCACCAGCGCACACTGCGACGACGTACCCAAATACCGGCGCATCTCATACAGGCGCAGGAGCGGTTTCTGCGCCCACCGCGGGGAGATCTCTGCCGTACTACACAGCGCGTGCGCCTTCTGGTTCACCTGGTGGAGCCACCGCGCCATGACCATCTCTCGTTTCGCTTTCGGCACCTGCTTCAGGTCGGGCGGCTGGGCCGGGATCTCCGCCAGCAGGCGGTACAGTGCCTCGACCCCGCGGTTCAGCCGCTCGGTGGACACGCTGAAGCCCATTGCCCTCGCCCTCTGCAGGGCTTCCAGCACCAGAGCCGTCCACATGGCGTTGCCCCGCTCATGCTCCGTGTAGCCCCAGCTCCCATCCGACAGCTGTAATGCGCTGAGCCGAATCACCCCGCGCTGGACGGCTTCCCTTGCCCTCCGGCTGAGGTCGTCGTCTGTGATGCCCAGTGCGCTCAGCACCTCTAGCACCTGCAACGCGCTCAGGGTGGGATGCACCGTCTGCTCGATGCATCCGTAAGGATATTGAAGTATCCCGTCCAGCGCCCCGATCGCGGTGCCGAACCACGAGGGCGCCACCCGCACGACCATGCTCAAACTACCCGGAATCCACTGAGGCGGCAGGCGGAACCGCTTCTCCAACGTCCCTTTCACCACGGAGGCAGAGGCGATGGTGCAGGGCATCCCGCGCGTGTATACTGGCAGTGTCAACTCCATCCCGTCAAACTCGTCGGCGGAGCGGGCGGTGAGGGTCAAGGTGGGCTCGCCAGGGGCATCTGCCTCCACCACCCAATCCACGCTCGCCTGCCCCTGGGGCGGCAAAGTGATTCGCTGGCTCTGCCCCTTCGCGATGCGCAGTGGCTCGCTGACTCGCAGAGAGACCAGCACCTCCTGCGCCTTCTCGGTGTAGTTGTGCACAATGCCTGAGATGACCGAACGGTCCCCTTGGGTCAGGAAGCGCGGGGTCTGCAGACGCACCAGTAGGGGCTTGAAGGTTTTGGCGTAACTGCGCACCGTGCCCACGGCGGTCTCGGCGGTTATCGCACGCGCCGTCGCGCGCCATTCGGTCAGGTTCTCGGGCATGGGGAAGCGTACCTGCGCCTCGCCTCTGCTGTCGGTGACGATGGCGGGGCTCCAAAAGGCGGTGTCTTCGAAGCGGCGGCGTATCTGCTCGTCCATCTCGCGCCGCGCCATCTCTTTGGCTGCGCCTGCCGCGTACTCTCGCCCGAAGGAGATGGAGGTGTTGACCGCGTTGGGCGTGGCGCCCCAGAAGAACCGGCGAATGTCGGGCGTGTAGTCGGGCACAAGGGAGTAGATGGCTTCGTCTACCACCCCCAGAGCCACCTCCGCCGAAACCGGGTTACCGGCGTCGTCGCGCGTGCGGATCGTGTAGACAGCCTCCTCGTTGGGCAGATACCGCTTTTTGCTTGGCACTACCTCCACCTGCAGGATTTTGCCTTTGGGAGTAACCCGCAGAAGCCTCTGAACCCGTATCAGCGTCTTGTGATTCACCAGATTGGCACAGATGAAAGCGTTAGGGGCATGTTGCCATTCGGTGGGCAGAGTCACTACGCCGACACCGTGCTGTAGCCGCACCACGCGCGAGGCGAACAGTTTGCGTCCCTCCACCGTAAGCCACACATCCGCATTGGGCACGGAGGAACGGAGCAAAACCCTCGCCTGCTGTCCCGGCAGGTAGGTCTTGCGGTCCAGGGAGACCTCCAGCGTTTGCCGTGCGCCCAGTTCCTCCCCGCGATAGGTGGAGGTGTACGCTTCGATGTTGTAGGAGCTTCGCGTGGAGCGTCCCGCCGAATCCGTGGCGAACGCCCGCAGGAGATAAGACCCTTCACGCGGCGGGGTGAACTCCACTATGGCGGTCCCCTGCGCGCTGGTGCGCACGCTTCGGCTCCACAGCGGTATCTCCTCGTGCTTCCATTGCCCCTGTTTCAGAGCCACCCAGCGCACCCGGTAAGCAGAGACTTTGACCGTCGTGGCAATCGGCTGTCTGGTGCGGGGATGGATGGCACGCAACTCGAATCGCCCGCTCTGCCCGGGCTCTAGCCACCATGTGTCCGAACGCCACTTCAGCCACACCGCCGCCGGATACACCTCCGCCGACGCCTGCGTCTCCTCCGTGCGTAGGCTTAGGTCGATTACCTCCGCCTCCACGGCGTAACTGCACGGGTCAGCGTGCGCCCGTGCCGGAACACGGATGATGGCATCGCCGCGCTCGTCCGTCGTGGTTTCTCCCTGCGTCAGCAGTTCCCCGTAACCGCCGTAGTCCATCTCCCTATCCTCTTCCGAGGCGTAGAGCTCCCGGTACTCGTCTTCCTCCTGTTCCCAGTCCCACAGATAGCGCTTATACAGGTAGTACCTTACCCGCGCGTGTGCGACCGGCGCGCCAAAGTAATACTCCGCGTGAAGCCGAAAGGTGACCGTCTCGCCGCGGAGATACACCTGCTGGGCAGGCTCCATCTTCACCCGAAACTCGGGCTTGCGGTACTCCTGCACTTCGAAGCCCCCTGTCAGTTCCTCGGGCTGGGTGGGCGGCTCCACGCCTGCACGCAGGTACACCACCCGGAAAGAGTAGCCGCCAAGAGGCAGGTCTTCCGGCAGCTGAAACTCTCCAGCGAACGTGCCGCGCTCGCTGATGGCAACCGTCTGCTCGCCTATCGATTTGTTTTCGGGGTCGACCAGAGTGACTTTCGCCGTCTCAAACGAAGGCACGCGATAATCGTTCTCCACCCGTTCGCGCACAATGCCTTTGAAATACACTTTCTGCCCGGGGCGATACACAGGTCGGTCGGTAAAAACGTACTGCACGTATGGAATGGCCTCCCCGAGAGAGACATACGCCGAAGCGCGATGCGCCCCGTAGAACGCCCACACCATCCCACTGCCAACAGGACAGGCAGGAAGCTCCACCACTCCCTCGGCGTTGGTGGGCGCATCTGCACGGAGGCTTTGGGTGTACAGCCCAACCTTGACGCCGGATATGCCTCTGCCGTCTTCCAGACGGACGACGCGTGCCAGGGTGTGCCCCGTCGGCGCGTACTTGACCACCAGCCCGATGTCAGACACCGACAACAGCATTCCGCGAGCGCGACCGCTTCCGTCGCTGACAACGACCAGATACATGCCGGCGGGCAAGCGCGGCAAACGCACGTCCCGGGCGTAATACAAGCGGCGTGGCGAAGGCGGTTCAAAGCGGATCGTCTGAGCGACGCTGGTCGGCTTGCCTTTCAGCGCGAAAGGATTTTCAGCGCTCAGCTGATGGCGCACCACCTTGCTCTCATCCACATGGTACACCCGCACCTGCAGGCGGTGACTGCCAACACCCGATATCGTCAGATACGGCTGTTCCCTGGTGGTGAACACCCGCACAGGTGCGTAAGCATCCCAGTACTGGGCAGATGCAGACAGACATGCCACTGCTAGCAGTAGCACGGCACACATTCGCTTCATGGCAAACACCCCCTGATAGAACTCTCACCGACGAAAGGGACGAGATTCATCGTCATAGTTCGCGACCGGTAAGCGGGGCTCCTGCAAGCTCAGTCGGCAGTCTTCTTCTGCGTGGAGTGGTTCTCCATCCGCTTGACGATTCCGATGGTCAAGAAATACAGAAACACCATCGGCAGAGCCATCACGGTCATGGACAGGGGGTCATTGGTAGGTGTAATCACGGCGGCGATAATGGAGATGATCACTACCGCATGACGCCAGTAGGTCATCAAGCGTTTCGAACTGACCAGCCCCAGCTTCGCCAAGATAATCAGCACGATAGGCAGCTGGAAAGAGAGCCCAAAAGCCAGCAGTATCTTGACCGTCAACAGCACATAGCTGAGAGGGTTCTGCAGAAGGGTGGCACTGCCATAATCGGCGAGATACGATAGGAACCAGCGTATGGCGGCAGGCATCAGCACATACCCCAACCCCACCCCCATGACGAACAGCATGCCAGAAAACGGAATGAACATGCGCACCACACGCCGCTCACTGCGGGTCAGCCCCGGCGCGACAAACGCCCATATCTGGTAGGTCACATACGGCGCGGCAAAAATCAGTCCCACCACAAACGACAGCTTCAGGCGCAGAAAAAAGGGGTCCGCAAAATGCAGGAAGACCGTCTTGCCCTCCACCTCACGCAATGGCTTCTCCAGGGGCAACGAAAGCAGATGGTACACCACAGGGAACAGTATGTACCCCGCCACCCATCCCGCGAAAATGACGAACAGCGACCGAACGATGCGGGTGCGCAGTTCCTCCAGGTGCTCCGTCAGGTCGGCAGGACGGTCCTCCAGATCCTCTTCTTCCGTTTGGTTCTGTTCTAACTCTTCTTCTGCCGTGGCGCCACGGTTCATGTTTACCTCATGCACCCCCTTAGGTATCCCTCGTTCGTATTATACCAGTTTGTGCTTCTCGGCGCACGTCCTCTCCGCGAAGCCACGCGTAACAGAAACGGGCGGAGCGCATCGTGCTCCGCCCGCCGGTTGGGGAACGGCTCGGCTACTGCTGAAGCAGTTGGATGGACTGAACGACCTTCAGCTTCAGAGGCGCCTGCTCACGGCGCTGTGTGGTACCGGGAGTTCGCAACCCACCACGCATGCCGGGTATGCCCGGCACCCCAGGAATACCCGGAAATCCACCGCGTGCCATGCGCCCGCCTATGCCGGGTGCACCCGAAGTCGGTCCCATCATCGGCGCACCAGGGACGCCCGGCATACCCGGAGGGGCGCCGTAGGCAGTGCCTCCCATTCGCCGTCCTGCGCCGACGGACGGCACGCCGGGAACGCCCCCAGCCCCGCGTCGACCGCGGAAGCCTCGCTCATCCTCGCCCATCGCTCCGCCTAAGCCGGGAATCGGCGCGCCATATGCGCCATAAGGCGTGTAGGGAGTACCTCCCATCGGCGGAGCGCCCATCATCGGAGCACCGGGCATCCCGCCCATGCCAGCCAGCCGCGCGGGCTGAACTCCAGTCGGCACCTGACCCTCGATCTCCACGGTGGTCTCACTGCGCACCAGCCGACCGGCGTTGAACGCAAACCACAGCGTGCGATTCAGTTTGACCTTCGGGTTCTCTAGCACGTAGTTGCTGAACTCCAGCGTGCCCGACAACGTGCCTTCGTAGGTCTGGCTGATGCGTACCGTCGGGTAACCGCCTTCCCACTCAACGCCCTCCAGTTTGTCCTGCGCCAGCACCTTGCGCGCTTGTTCCACCGGCATATCCGGAAGCAGGATGTATGCCCACGATGGCCACGTGTCGCCGGGCTTCACGCGCAATTCGGGCAAGATGGGCAGGACCATCACCCGGAAAACGTAGGGGTCGTTGGTAGTATCCACGTTCTGGTAGATCACGTTGCCCAGCGGAGTGATGAACTGCAAGACCGCGCGGAACATCTCCTCGCCCAGCGTGTATACCGGCTGGTTGTATGCCAGCACCTGCTGTTTGTTTGCCCGCTGGCGGATGATATAGTCGTTGCCGCGAATGTCGTACGCGAACAGGTTGAAGAAGGTATCTGCCTCGTAAGCCACCTGCTCTCCGGTAACCCCGCCCGTGATCTCGGCGCCGGTCTGCCCAGCCAGTAGAATCACTTCGTCGTGCTGTTTGTAGTTGACGTTCTCGCCCAGCCGGAACCGATACCGTAGGCGCGTGCCGATAGCGGGCAGGTTAATCCCTTCCCGGTTCGCCACCTGCACCCGCACCTCGGCGCGGTCGATCGCCCTGCCGTCGGGGTCATACAGCACCACCGTAATGGTATGCTCGCCATCCTGAATCGGCTCGGGCTTCTGGGTCGAGGGGTCTACCACCGGCACTTTGGTGTCCCAAATGTAGCGCACGCGCGGTTCCTTATCATCCTGCCGGGGCGCGAGCGAGGTCTGGAACTTGCCGTCAATGTAGATGCCAATGTATCCACCCTGCGGGATACTGGCTCGGGGCACCTCAATGCGGACCCGCTCCCGCACAATCGCCCCATCGGCTGGACGCAGGATGTTAAAGGGCGTCCCCTGTGCCAGCACCAGCGTCGCCGTGCCTATCACCGCCAAAAGAGCCGACAGCGTTGCTCGCCAAATGGAGTATCTGGGCATGTCACTTCCCTCCCGGTTGTTCTGTCGCCACCTTGAGTGCGAAAAACCCCTTCTTTGCACTCTCTCTTTTGGACGCCGAACCCTTGTGCAAGGTTACAGCGCCTGCTTCTTCCTTTGTTTCGTGCCGGGGAAACGTTATTCCTGCTTCGCCCTCAATCGTCGCCGCTTTTCGGCATGGTGATTGCAGGTGGCTTGAGATACATCGGTACCAGCGTTAGGGGGTTGTCGCTGTGCCCCTCTCGCAGTAGTGCCGTCCCCAACCGCCCCAGCGTCTCCGCGCGCGGATACTCGAGCGGTGCGACACACACAGGATATTCCGCCAGAGCCTGGCGCAACTCCACTGGCACCTCGCCTACCAGCACCACGTCCCCACCGATGAACGGAAGCAGGATGTCGTGCAGGCTCTGTGGCGTGTACACCGCCCGCTCTGCCAGCGGCTGGGGCACTTCGAACCCGCCCTCGTACACGCAGGCATACACCTCGCCCTTGCGAGCAGGAACAACTGCACACACCACTTGATGCGGGATGAAGGTATACTCCGCCGCCAGCACATCCAGACTGCATACCCCGACGATCGGCTTGGCATGCACCTGCGCGAAGGTCTTGGCGGTCATTACCCCCACGCGCGTGCCCGTGAACGAACCCGGCCCCAGCCCTACCGCGAAGGCATCTACCTCCCCCATCGTCCAACCCGCCGTGTGTAGGACGTGGTCGATAAAGGGGACCAACCGGGTGGAGAGCTGCATCCCGTGCGCAAAGGTCAACACGGCGACCGGCTTACCGTCCTGCACCGCCGAAATACCGCACACCTCACCCGTTGTCTCTAAAGCCAGCAGACGCAAGAGCCTCCTCCAGATTCTTTAGACGCTGGACGTAACGCTCGCCAACAGCGGTGATGGTCACGCGCCGGTTTTCGTCCACCCCGTCCTCCAGAAGCACCTCCAGCCGCTCTTCGGGCAGGGCGTCGGCGATATGCTCCGCCCACTCGATGGCGAACACCCCACCGCGCTCAAAATACTCCTGCAGACCGAGGTCTGCCGCCTGCTCTGCCCCGTCCAGGCGATAGGCGTCGGCGTGGAAGAAGGGCAAACGCCCCCGGTGCTCGCGAATGAGCGTGAAAGTGGGACTGATGACAGGCTCCTGCACACCCAGCCCCCGCGCGATGCCCTGCGCCAGCGTGGTTTTGCCCGCGCCCAGCTCCCCCCTCAGCCAGATGACGTCCCCCGGCTGAAGCACCTGAGCCAGCGCTTCGCCCAACCGCTGAGTCTGTTCCGCGCTATGCGTGCTTACTTGAAGGATCATACAGTCCCCAATGCCTAATCCCGCCAGTCGGCGATGAAGATGTTGGTCTCGCCTCGCACCCTGCTGTTGCGATTGGAGGCGAAGATCAGCTTCTTCCCATCGCGTGAGAACATCGGAAAGCCATCAAACTCCGGCGTATAGGTGACCCGCTCCAGACCGGTGCCGTCGACGTTGATCACAAACAGGTCAAACTCGCGCCCGCGCGGGTCCATGTGATTGGACGAGAAGATGATGCGCCGGTTGTCGGGATGCATGAAGGGCGCGAAGTTCGCACCGCCAAGGTGCGTCACCTGCCGCTTGCCAGTGCCGTCCGCCCGCATCACCCAAATCTCGAGGTTCATCGGGCGAATCAGGCGCTCCTTCAACAGCGCCTTGTAGTCGGCGATCTGCTCGGGCGTGCGGGGATGATAGGCACGGTAGACGATATACTTGCCGTCCCACGAATAGAACGGTCCGCCGTCGTAGCCGAGCTCATTCGTCAGGCGTTTGGTCTTGCCGGTGCGTAAATCGTACTCGTAGATATCGAGGTCGCCATCGCGGTCGGAGGTGAAGAGCACCTTCTTGCCGTCGGGCGAGAACGAGGCTTCGGCGTTATAGCTGTCGCCGTCGGTAATCGCCTTGCGATTCGAACCATCCGCGTTAGCGATATAGATTCGATAGGGATACAGCCCCCACACATACCCCCGGGAACGGTCCGGCGGAGGGGGCGGCTCGTCCGACCACCAGTCAGTGGAGCTGTACAGGATCTTCTTGCCGTCGGGCGAGAAGAACCCACACGTACACCGCCCCTTGCCGGTCGATACCCGCTTCACATCCGTGCCGTCGGCGTTCATCACGAACATCTGGTCGGCTTTGTAGGGCGGGCGCGTGGACTGGAAGATGACCTTCTTGCCGTCAAAGGAGAAATAGGCTTCGGCGTTTTCGCCGCCGTCGGTCAACTGCTTCACATTCGCCAGGTGCTTTTCGCGCGGGTCGTGCAACACGCCCGGAGCCGTGATGGGCGCTTGCGCCCCACGCAAAGCCAGCATGGATGCCACGCCAAGAATCAGCAGGCAGAGAAACGCTCGCATGTGCATAGGCTCTCCTCATCGTGCATCGTGCCGGTACGTGAAGATTACGCCTTTGCAAGCGCGTTTCCCTGCTTGCTGGCGAGTCAGGCGGCTCGAGGTAGACCGCCGGACTCCATCTGCTCCGCTGCCGTGCGCAGGCTTTCCAGCCGTGCCACGATCTCCTTGCTGATACCGCGCACCTGCTCCAGCAGACGCTCTGCCTGCGCCCGGTCGCCACGGTCGATACAGTCCACAATCTGCCGGGCGATCTGGTGCAGTTTCTCGTGTGGCGGCTCTATGGCGCGAAACTCCGGAAGATGCCCGTAGTTCTGCACGCCGAGTCCGTAGTACCACTGCCCCAGCGCGCAGTTGCGATGCGAGACCAGCTCTTCGCGCGGGATCTTGACGCCTTGCAACACCAGCGCTTCCAGCCGCTCCACCCAGCGCAGATGTGCCTGCTTGAAGACGTCTACCTTGCGGTGGAAGCTCTCGGCTTCCTCCCGCGTCAGCACGAACTTGCCGAGCGAAAAGCACAGTTTTTCCACAACCCCGTACAGCCCCTCGGCTTCCACGCCAACGTTGTCCACCACGCGCATGATGCTGTCCACCGCGTTGGTGCTGGATGCCAGCATCTCTTCTGCCGCCGCGCTGGATTCTTGCGCGATCGCCGCGATATGCTCGATCTCGCTCAGCATCTGTTGGGCATTGGTCTGAACGCGCTCCACCGTCAAAGCCGATGCCTGCACCTGCTGGACGATACTGTCTACCGCGCGCAGAATCTCCGCCAGCCCCTGTCCGACCTCCAGCGATAGTCGCACCCCATCGCTGACCGCGGCGAGGTTGGCAGACATCGCCTGCGCCGCCGATTGCGCCTGGGAGGTGACCTCCTCGATAATCCGCTTGATCTGCTGGGTGGCTTGCGCGGACTGTTCGGCGAGGCGGCGCACCTCATCCGCCACCACCGCGAAGCCCCGCCCATGTTCGCCAGCGCGGGCAGCTTCAATCGCCGCGTTCAGCGCAAGCAGGTTGGTCTGTCCCGCGATCTCCTCGATGGTACTGAGGATGTCCCCGATATTCACTGCCATGTTCACCAACTGCTGTAACTGCTCGGCTAGCTGACGGGTGTCGTTCTCCAGGACGTGCATCGCCTGCTCGGAACGCTGTAAGCCCTCGCGTCCCTGTACCGCCACTTTGCCCACCTCGTCGGCGGTCTGCCCCGCCTCGCTTAACTGCTGGAACATCATGCGAATGTCTTTCACGATCGCGCTGACGCTCTCCACGCCGCGCGAGGCGGAAAGTGCGGTCTGCTCCGCACCTTTAGCCACCTCCTGCACGGCTTTCTGCAACTGATTCAGGAGGTCTACCACGCTATCGCCCGAGGCGCCGCCCGAGGACGCAAACGCCTGGAGCAGTTCGTTCGTGCGCTGGACATGCTCCTGAACGTTGCGCGCCATCTGGCTGGTCTCCTGCAGTGTATCCGCCAGGTTCTGCATCCCCCTATCGAAGTTCTCGGTGAGAGAGCTGCCGCTCGCACCACCCGTATGCACACGCACGCTCAGGTCGCCGCGAGAAAGCTTGTCCAGAGCCTCCAGCAGTCGCTGGAAAGCGCTTTGAATCTGTGCCATATGCTCTGTGAGATCTTGGTTCCGCGCAACATCTTGCACGACGCCGATGTCCATTCCAAAGGTTTTGACAAGCTGCATCAGATAGGAGTCGGTCACAGCCTGCATATCGAGGTTGAAAACTTTGAATATCGCCTCCTCGGCGCGAGCGCGGAAGCGGGGACGCCAGCGGAAATACTGCGCCAGGTACTTGCGCACCAACTGCTGGTAGATCGCATAACTGCCCATATACCACTTCTGCGGCAGGTCGATGACCACATGCACATAGCCGATACGCAGGCGACGCTCGAAATATGGCATGCCGAAACCGCCCCCGCCGTCCGCCTCCTGGAAAATATCGCGCAAGTACTGCGCCTGCGTCTTCTCCAACGACTGGCGCAACTGATCGAGAGAGATGCCCTTCTTCTGCGCGAAACGCTCGAAGAACTGGCGGGTGGGCGCAAAAGCGAACTGCACATCGTAGAACTCTTTCGCTATCGAGTCGGCAACACGCTCCGCCCACGGGCGCAACTGTTTCAGTATGTGTACATCCTGCTCGGTGAGGTTGACGAATTGCCGCCGCAGGGCAAGGTTCTCTTCGTTCATACGCAGGAAAGCGCACAGGTCGCCCATGGCGTACCTCCTGAAAACGTTATCAGGAGAAATTATCGGCAAGCCTGTGCGCTTCTACAGGCAGGTCAGAGTTCGTCCTGCTCCGGGCTGCCGCAGAAGGCAGAAGCGACCTCTTCCTCTCCGCCCGCGGGGAGGATGGAGGTGGCATCGTCTTCCCACAACTGCTTGCTGAGCTTAACGTCGCGGGGTATGGGAATAGGGTACTTGCCGTCGAAGCAGGCGAGGCAGAAATGGTGTCGCTTCATCCGCACGGCGCGGAGCATGCCCTCGATGCTCAGGTATCCCAGCGAGGTCGCGCCGATCATCCGGCGGATCTCCTCCACACTGTGCGTGGCTGCGACCAGCTCCTCGCGCGTCGCCATGTCGATGCCGTAGAAGCAGGGATAGCGGATGGGTGGCGAGGTGATGCGCACATGAACCTCTTTTGCTCCCGCCTCGAACAACATGCGCACGATCTTGCCGGTGGTGGTACCGCGCACGATGCTGTCGTCCACCATCACCAGCTTGCGCCCTGAGATCACCTCGCGCAGGGGGTTCAACTTGATCTTCACGCCCAAATCGCGCATCCGCTGGTCAGGCTGGATGAAGGTGCGCTGGATGTAGCGGTTCTTGATCAGCCCTTCCGCATAGGGGATACCGCTTGCCTGTGCGAAGCCCAGTGCGGCGGGGATGCCTGTATCGGGAATGGGGATCACCACCTGCGCTCCGGGCGCGGGGTGCTCGCGTGCCAGCTCCTGCCCCATCCGCCGGCGCACCTCGTGCAGGGTGCGGTTGTAGATATGGCTGTCGGGGCGGGCGAAGTAGATGAACTCAAACATACACAGACTGTGTCGCTGTAACGGCAGAGCCTGCTCTTCGCGGATACCGTTGGCGTCTATCAGCACCACCTCGCCCGGCTCTATCTCGCGCACAAACTCCGCACCCACCACATTCAGCGCACAGGTCTCGGAGGCGACCACATAGTGCCCGTTGATCCGCCCCAGCCCCAGCGGGCGCACGCCGTAGGGGTCACGCACCGCCAGCAGGTGGTGCGGCATGAGGATGACCAGACTATACGCCCCCGAGATCTCCTGCATCACCCGGCGCACCGCCTCCAAGGGGTCGCGGTTCTCTGCAAGTTCGGTTGCCAACAGGCGGGCGATGATTTCACTGTCGTTAGTGCTGTGGAAATGGACCCCCGCCTCCTGCAGGCGCAGGCGCAGATGGACGGCGTTGACGAGGTTGCCGTTGTGCGCCACTGCCAGCGTGCCAATGGGTGACTCGCAGATAATCGGCTGGGCGTTGCGCAAAACGCTGGAGCCAGTCGTGGAGTAGCGCGTGTGCCCGATGGCGATGTGCCCTCGCAGATAGCTTAACGTCTCCTCGTCGAACACCTGCGAGACTAGCCCCATCTCTTTATGCACCAGCACGCGCTCCCCATCGGAAACGGCAATGCCCGCACTCTCTTGTCCACGATGCTGGAGGGCATACAGTCCGAAGAAGGTGATACGCGCCACATCCTCGCCCGGTGCATAAATCCCGAACACTCCGCACTCCTCGCGCGGGTGGTCAAACAGTATGCTTTCAGCGCCCATTGGTTGCCATCCCTGAACCCAGCTCAGACATTCATAATGGTATCAGCAAATGCCTCTCGAAAGCAAGCGTCTGCAGGAAGACGGGTAAGATTGCGGAAACGAAATAGTGGTTCGGCTCATTGTACCGCCATGAACGACTGGACGAGGGGAACACGGCTCAAAAAGGCACGCCGTCTCTTGCAGGCGATCAACGGCAGACCGCTTGCCACCTTTTGCGGAGGCTATCTGGCAGGAGCCACCGCCGGAATTGCCTTCCATCCGCTGTCCGTGATGCCTGCCTGCCTGCTCGCGCTTGCGGTGGGAGGGCTCCTGCGTCACTACCGATTGCTCTCGGCGGGGGCGTTTCTGCTGTTGTGCGCGGGTGTGTGGCTGGGGGCGGTGCAGGGTATCCGCTACACCCGGCAGGATGCCCTACTCTGGCGAACTCTGCCCGACCGCGATGCGGTCATTGCCACAGGCGAGGTCATCACCGAACCCACGCTCAAGTGGGGGGTGTGGTGTTTCATCTTTCGCACCGACTCCCTCTCTACCCCGCAAGGCGTCATCCGCACCCCTGTCCAGATCTGGGTCAGCCTGCCCGAGACGCGCCTCCCAACCGTCTTCTGCGGAGACCGGCTCGAACTGGAGGGCAGGCTTCAAACACCTTCCTCTCTGGCGGGGGGCGAAAACGACTCGTTCGTGCAGTACCTGCGCCGTCAGGGGGTGTCGCGAACGCTCCGACCGTACCGGGTGCAGAGCCTGCCTTCGGATAGCTGGCGTGTTCCCTTGTCGCACCTGAGACGGACCCTGATACGCAACCTGCGGGCGCACTTGCCCACTCGGGAGGGGAGCATCGCCGCTGCCATCGTGCTGAACGAGCGCACCGGGCTGGATAACGCAATCCGCCAAAGCCTCAGGCGCACCGGTACAGTGCATATCCTCTCGCCCTCGGGCACGCACGTGTCCATGCTGGCACTGGCGATCTGGGCGCTCTGCCGATGTCTGAAGCTGCCCCGCCGAGCCTCAGCACTGACGGTTATCACGGTTATCTGGCTGTTCGTCGGTGTTGCCGGTGGTGGGGAGCCTTCCCTTCGCGCCGCGGTGATGGGCACGCTGGTAGCAGGAGCGGTCGCCCTTCAGCGTGAACTAGATATGCCCACCTCGTTGGCGCTCGCCGGATTCCTGCTAGTGCTGGCGGATACTGGCACCCTGCGCGACCCCAGTTTTCAGTTCTCGTTTCTACTGGTCGCCGCCATCGTTGCCTCATCGGGCTGGTTGCGTGCAATGGCTCTTGGCGGTGCGAACCAACCCGCGCGCCTGTTCCGGGAGGCACTAGGGATTCTGCGCCTCAGCGTGGTCTGTGCGGTGGCGTCTGCGCCACTGACCGCGTTATACTATGGTCAAATGTCACTCATTGCCCCCATAGCCAACCTGGTGATCGCTCTGCCCGTGCAGGTAGTGACCGGCGGAGGACTGCTTGTCGCCTGCCTGCCCCAGGTGCCCGAGCTGGCTACCGCCCCCATCGCGCTAAACGCCTGGCTGGTGGATAAAAGCGTCCGTCTGCTTGCTGTTTTGCCCGGTGCAAGCGTCGCTACACCGCCTCCCTCCCGCGCCTTCCTCATGGGCTTCTATGCTCTGCTGTTTGCTGCACTGCTGGTGCTCAGCGCACGTGCCTCCCGCCAAAGGACGGCGGTCAGCCCATGAAACGGCTCGCGCTGATGGGTATGCTGGTCGCTCTGTGCACCTGGGGAAGTGCCCAGCCCACCCCGGAACTGCTCGCTCCGCCCAAGAAGAGCGAAAAGCTGGAGGTTGAACGTTTCGGCACGCTGTTCCTCGACGCCCAGAACAACCTTTCAGCAACCGACATCCTCGCTCACTGGCGCCAGTACACCATTCAGGCGGAGCGCGTGGAGGGCAATACCGACCGTGGCGAATATCTGTTCTCGGGGCGGGTGCTTCTGGAGGGCGGCGGACTAGACGCCCACGGCGACACCCTGCGCCTGAATGTGCGACGTCGTCTGTGGCAGATGCAGGGAGGCAGTGCCGACCTCCTACCCGAGTTCCTACGATATAACCTGCGCGGTACAGTGCGCCTCTCGGGTCAACAACTGCAGGGCGAGAGGCAGGAAGCTCGGGCACTGCATGGAGAGGTCACCACCTGCCTGCTGGAGAAGCCGCACTACCACTTTTCCGCCGGCAACGTGGACGTAGTGGTGGACAAGCGGTTAGTGGCACGTGATGTAAGCCTGGTCGCGCTAGGCAGAAAGCTCTTCTCGATTCCCACCCTGGTTGTGCCGTTGGACCGACGCCTCTCCCGCGGAAGCCTGCCCCAGGTGGGACAATCGGTGGAAGAGGGATACTACGTCAAAACCGCGCTGGGCTATCTGCTGGGCGACAACGCCGGCACCGCCCGCATCGACCTGATGCAGAAGAAAGGCATCGGGCTAGGGATTGACCAGCAGTACCTGTGGAAAGGGATGGCAGGACTGCTCTCGCTCTACTACCTGAACGACCGCAATCGCGCCACCCGAACGGTCACCGCACAGTTACGCCATGAGCAGAACCTGCTGGGCTTTAACGCCCGTCTCACCGGCGACCTGCGCTCGGGCAGTTACCTCTATTATGCGGACTCGCGCGCCTCCAGCTGGCAGGTTCACCTCAGCCGGGCATGGTCATCGGGGAACCTGGCACTCCTCTCGCGCCTGTCCCAGCAAAGCAGTGCGGGCTATTCGTCCGATTCCGCCACCAGCTCCCTCCGATGGAACCAACGCTGGGGCACACGCGCCACCCTGACCTTCTCCACCGACCTGTCGCGCTTTCGGTCTGCCTCCGGCGGAACGATCACCTCCCAGCAGGAACAGCTCGCCACGCAAGCTCTGCTTAACGGAACGGGCAGTAAGTTCGACTGGAGCCTCAGCTTCAACCGCATCATCCCGGTAGGAGGTCGGACGGGCGGGTTCACTTTCGGTGGGCTGGAAAAGACGCCCGAACTGCTCCTCTCCACCACCGACCGTCGTCTGTTCGGAAGGGATATGGGCTTGCGATTGGACCTGGGACTAGGCAGTTTCCGCGAACTGCCACAGGGTGAGCCCATCCAGCGTCTCCTGTTCGAAGCACGGTGGAACCCACCAACCTCAGAACGCGGGGGCGGCACGCTCAGCTACTCGGGGCTGTTCCGACAGGTGTTCACCAGCGACGGGACGGCGCAATACATCCTGCAAGGCAATACCGACTGGCAGGTGCGCTTTGGCGATAACAGCCGTTGGTACGTGAACTATCGCTATCTGCGCCCCTACGGTTTCACCCCCCTTCGCACCGAGTACACGGGAAGCACCAGCTTCGCCTCCGCCGGGCTGGAATGGAACGCCGGGCGTAGCCTGTCCCTTCGCGCATACACCGGCTATGACCTCTTCGCCCGCCAGCGAGGCAGTCGCCCCTGGCAACCGCTGAACCTCAGCCTGCAATGGCAACCCAACGCCATGTGGCAGGTGAACGCGCAATCCACCCTCAACCTGAACGAGGGGCAGTGGAACTACCTGCGTGCCTATGTGCGCGCCCGCAGTGAGCGGTTCTCCATGAACCTGAACGGCGTGTACGACCCCATTCGGCACCGTTGGGCAAGCGCGAACCTGTGGCTAGATACTCAGGTATTCCACACCCCCCTGCGCGTGCAGGCCTACCTGATCTACAACGGCTACGTGAACCGCTTTGAAGGCAGGCAGGTGCTGTTGACCTGGGATTTGCACTGCTGGGAGCTGAGCGTGGGCTATATCGACAACCCGCTGGGCTTCCGGGCGGACCGAGAGGTGGTCTTCCGCCTGCGCATCAAAGCGTTTCCCGAGGTTCAGCGGCTGGGCGTTGGGCAGTTCGGGCAGTTCCTGGAGACGCCCGGCGGCTGGGCGTACTGAGTGAGGGGCATCAACAAAACCCCCCTTCCCAGTTGTTGCGAGAAGGGGGTTCGTTTCTGTTGTCAGTACGAAGGCTACCTATCGCCCAGCTTGATACATCTTCAACGCCTGCTCCAGCCGCGCGTTCACCGCGTCCCAATCGATCACCTGCAGGAAGGCGTCGATATATTTGGCGCGAGCGGTCTGGAAGTCATAGTAGTAGGCGTGCTCGTAGGTGTCCAGCGCAAGGATCGGCGTGGCGTTCCAGATAGGGAAGGTGTTCTGCGCGTCGCCGATGTAGTTGAACAGACTGCCGTCATCGTGGTCCAGCGCAAGCCACACCCAACCGCGTGCTGCGATGCCCGTTGCCTTCAGGTCCTGCGCCCATGCCTCATACGAGCCGAAGTACTTGTTGATCCACTCCGCGACGGCTCCGGTAGGCGCACCCCCCTTGCCGCCGAGGATATCGAAATACAGTTCGTGGTTCTTCACCCCGCCCAGTGCGAAAGTATACTCTACTTTCAACACGCGGATGTCGGAGTAGGTCTGGTTCGCCTTCGCCGGGTCCTTGTCTAAAGCTGCCAGCTTCTCGCGAATCTCGTTGGCTTTGTTCACGTAGCCCTGGTACAGCTTGTAGTGTTCATCATGGGTCTTGCGGGAGATGCCCACGCTTTCGGTGTTGTACACCTTCTCTGATAGCGGTTTCGCCACGATTTTTACCACATCCATCTCTCCTGTCCTCCTGTCGGGTCTGGAAACGTTTTCCTGCTGTTGTGCCCAGCTCTTCATGGCGGGCAATCCGCTGACCACCGCAGCGATGCCCATTGCCGAGATTTTGAGGAAGCGTCTGCGCCCCTCGTCATGCTCCTGCGCTGAGTGTGCGATAGCCAACACCTCCTACATGCTTGGTAGTCTGAGTGTACCCCAGCGCAACCGATATTTTCAATAGCGAAAAGCCTTTCCGCATCCACCTTCACACGATGGAGCATAAACCGGCGGGTAACAGTGTGGCTTAGCCCGTGAAATCTGAGGAGTGCATCACATAGACCAGAAGAGTTCGCCGAGTGCCGTCCGCCCAGTCCTCCTGTACCTCTCCTCGCAGGCGAAACCCCAGCCGCTCCGGAACGGCGCGACTGCGAACATTCTCCGGCTCCACCCGAATGCGCACAACAGGAACCCGCCACTTCTCGAAGGCGTAACGGGTGAGCAGGCGCGTCGCCCGGGTGACGAGACCTTGCCCCTCTGCGGACTCGTCGATCCAGTAGCCGATTTCGGCTTCAGGCTCTGCGCTGGCGGTGCGAAACAGCCCAATCGTGCCTACCAACTGCTCGTTTAGCCAGATTCCCATCTGCAGACTGCGCCCAGCACGAAAACTGCGTAGCGACTCCCGCACGAACCCGCGGGTATCCTCCTCGCTGTGCACGTGGTCGACCCAGCTCATCCAGCGGCGTAGACGCTCCCGGTTGCGCACGGTGAGTTCGAATAGGGCGTGCACATCCTGCATGGTGAGCTGGCGAAGCTCTGCTCCCTCACCTAAAGGAAGACATACCTGCCGACGCGCCTTCCATCGGCGCCAGAACGTGACCATCCCGCGCTACTTCCTTACTGCTACTCCTTCTCACTTTTGGTTTCCCGTGAGCGGGCAAAGCTCCTGCAGAGAGACAACAGGACGAACATACTACCGAAGCGAACCTGTTACCTGCGCAGGCTCAAAGGAGTAACACCCATGATCGTCTGGATATGCACCGATATGGAAGGGCTGGCGGGCATCGATAGCTGGAACCAGTGCTATCACCCCGATGACCACGCTCCCGAATACCGCTACGGGCGCGAGCAGTTGACCGCCGAGGTGAACGCTGCCGTCGCTGGCTGTTTCGACGCGGGTGCAACCGAAGTACGCGTTAGCGACGGGCACGGACGCAACCGCAATCAGGGATTCATCCGCGAAAAACTGCACCCACGCGCCCGCGTGGTAGGGGCATATAGCGTGCCGCTAGCCTACGTCTCCGGGGACGAGGCACTGTGCGAGGAGGCGAGGAGGCTGTTCCCACACGTGCTCTGCACGCCAACCAAACGGGGCACCGGCTGGGCGACCTGCGAGCTGTACCCACCAGACGAGGTGCGCGCACGCATCCGCTGTGACATTGCAACCGCCATTCGCCACGCGAGCCGTGCCAACGCATGGCGTGTCCCCACGCCGATAGCGGTATCGGTGGAATGGGCATATAGTGCGCCCGCAGATGACATGGCGAAGGTGCCCGGCGTGTGCCGAATCGACGCCCGCACGGTAGCCTGGAAGATCGATGACCCGCGCGACATCTACACGTTCCCCAGTTCACACTGGCATCCACCCCTTCGGAGGTGAGGAGCATGCGTTACATCTGGCTCACCGTTCTACTGACCCTTCCGGCAGTGCTGGCAATCCCGCCGCGGGAGACGGTTATTCGCGTCAAGAACAACGAGGAACTGCGGCGCGCGCTCCATCTCGCGGCACCCGGAGTGACCATCCTCCTCGCCCCGGGCGAATACGAAGGCGGAATATACCTTGAGAACGCACGCGGGGAGCGTGATAGACCTTTCGTCATCGCGGGAATGGACCCGCGCAACCCACCGCTCATCCGCGGCGGCGGGACGGGGATGCACTTCGTCGACGCCGAGTATCTCGAACTGCGCGACCTGGTCGTGGTGGGCGCACAGTATAACGGCATCAACATCGACGACGGCGGCACCTTCGATACACCCGCACACCACATTACCCTCCGGCGACTTACCGTGCGCGACGTCGGTCCGCAGGGCAACTGTGACGGCATCAAGCTCTCAGGGGTGGTCGATTTCCGGGTGGAAGCCTGTGCGGTGGAGCGATGGGGCGACGGCGGTCAAGGTATCGACATGGTGGGCTGTCACCGAGGGGTCATTGAGGGCTGTATCCTCCGCTTCACGGACGACAAAGGCTTCGGCGTGCAGGCGAAAGGGGGCAGCAGCTCCATCACCGTGCGCCGGTGCCGTTTCGAGCACGCCGGAGCACGCGCCATGCAAATCGGTGGAAGCACTGGCTTGCAGTTCTTCCGCCCCCCTCTGCGATCGGGTGCCGATCACGCCGAGGCACGCCAAATCACGGTAGAAGGGTGCACCTTCATCGGCTCCATCGCCGCCGTGAGCTTCGTGGGCGTAGACGGGGCAGAGGTGCGCTTCAACACAATCTACCTCCCCACCCGATGGGCAATACGCATTCTGCAGGAGACCCGTAGCGAAGGTTTCGTGCCCTGCCGAAACGGGCGATTCACCGATAATCTGGTGGTCTTCCGCTCCGACCGATGGTTCGAAGGGGGTGTCAATATCGGTCCCTTCACAGCACCGCACACCTTCACTTTTGCGCGCAACTGGTGGTACTGCGAGGACGCCCCGGAACGAAGCAAACCTGCGCTTCCGGTATCTGAAAAAGAGGGAGTGTACGGCGTAAACCCGCGCCTGCGTGCGCCCGAGCGCGGCGACCTGTCGGTGCAGGATGACAGTCCGGCGCAGAAGGTGGGCGCACACGCACTACCATCTGGGAGGTGATGCACCGTGCCAACCTTTCAGCAACCATCCGTCCCAATGCCTTCTGGACGAACTGAAGTACGCTATCGACCGCACCGCCAGGGCTGGGCTTTGCAGTGGCAGATGGTAGCCGCGCGGGCGAACTGGGCAAACAAACCGGCAAGATGTGTTCGCCCAAACACCTCTAGCGTGCGGGTATGGCAGGTAGCGTCATCCCCGACATCGTGGTAACATAGAGAGTGTCATGCAGGAACCACACACACAACCAGATGAGGACAAGCTGTACCGCCTGAGCGCGGAGACGCTTCGTGTAGGTAATGCCGTCAGCATCGTTCTGCTTGCTATCGGCATCGCGCTTCTGCTCTGGCACAAAAACCACGCCGAGCACCATTCCCACTCCCTGCTCACCGCATGGCACAGCCTCTTGCACGGGCAACCGCGAGGCTTTCTGGAGGTCGGTCTACAAACGATTATCCTCACGCCTATCCTAACCTCTTTCGCGATATGCCTCTACGCCATCGTCCCTAAACGGCGTGCCTTGTTGATACCGTCACTGCTGGTCATCGGAGGATTTGTCTTGAGCATATGGATAGGTATCGGCTGGTAACTCTGCCCTCGTTCGCCAAAGTGAACCTCACGCTGGACGTCCGGGAACGCTTACCCAACGGCTACCACCTGATTCAGACCGTGATGCAGGAGATCAGTCTGGCAGATGAGGTGTGCGTACGCCTGACCGACGAAGCGGGCATCCGCCTGGAATGTCCAGAAGCGACCGTGCCCGAGGACCGCTCTAACCTCGCAGGGTCTGCGGCGGAACGATTCTACGAACAGCTGGGCGAGTCCCCAAACGTGTACATTACTCTGCACAAGCGGATCCCCGTTCAGGCAGGACTGGGCGGAGGCAGTAGCAACGCCGCAACGGTGCTCCGTGCCCTCAACATCCTGCACGGCAAACCGTTCTCGCCCGAACAACTGCGCAAGATGGCAAGCGGGCTGGGCTCGGATGTACCGTTTTTTGTGCAGGGAGGCACCGCGCTGGTAGAGGGGCTTGGAGACGTCATCACTCCCCTGCCCGTTCCGGTATACCATCCTTTAGTGATAGCGGTTCCTGCTGTTGGCGTCTCCACTGCGTGGGCGTACGAGCAGATCGACCGCGAACGCGCGCTTGCTGGCATCGAAGAGCTGCCTCCTCCGCGAAGTCCGGTGATGGCTCACGCCTTGCGCAAGGGGCTGAGCTGGCTACCCCTGCTGTCCAACGATTTCGAAGCGGTCGTCCTGCCCGCCGTCACGGAGATACAGCGATTGAAAGCGCAAATGGTGCTGACGGGTGCGGTAGCGGCTCTGCTGTGTGGAAGCGGCTCGGCAGTGATGGGTGTGTATCCAGACGAGCGAGAAGCACGGCGCGCGGTGCAGAGGCTTCGTGGGGCGGGACATCGCGCCTGGGTATGTGCCTTCTGCTGGCGTTGAAAAAAGCGGGGGTGCGTGGGGCGACGCACCCCCTTGCGGGCGGGAGGGTCAGGCTGCTTTGGGTTGGGGCTTGCGGGCTAAGACCTCGAACTTCGGCTTGTAGTCCGGGCACTTATAGGACTTAGAGTACTCTTTCGGGTTCTCCGCCTCACTGACGAAAATCTGCGCGTTCGTGACGGCACATCGCTCGTAGGTGCGGTCGTAGTTCCCGCAGTCGTAGCACCGGCGCAGAACCGTCCAGCACACACTGCACCGCAGGCTACCGATCAGCTCCACACGCCCACACAGCGGGCAGTGGATATACACTTCGCGGAAGCCGTACTCTTTGTTCTGCAGAGCGGTGCGAACACGCTGGTTGAACTGTTCCAGCTCGTGCTGAAGCTCGCCAGTGGTCGCCAGCAGTTGGTTCATCTGTTGGGTGTTGATATACTCGATCACGCGGTCATCCAACATGTCGGACACCGCCGAGCAGGCTTTCATCAGGTTCTTCAGATGCTGTTCCGCAGTCTGGGGCTTGTAGGGTCGCTGTCGCTCGCGGTGTGCCCCCAGATGCTTGAGCATCTCCTCGGTCACGTGCAGAGGCACGCGCAGGAACGCCTCTTTCTTGTTAGGATATTCCAGAATGGCATTGATGATCTTCTCCAAATCGCCGATGGAGAGCTTCTCACTGCGCACCTTCTCCACCAGGCGCAGTTGCGTGCTGACCTCTTTGTTGAGCGGAAGCAAAGCGCGCGCGTGTCCCTCGGTAAACGCTCCGGCGTTGCCGTTCGCCGACGGGGGTTTGACCAGTTCGCGCTGGATGACCTCAGGAAGCTCCAGCAGTTCCAAATGACGCTTCAGCGTGCTTTCACTGACCCCCAGCGTCCGCGCCACCTGTTCCCAGCTCATCATGGTCAGCAATCGTTGAATCGCCTGGGCGCGCTCGATGGGGTTCAGGTCTTCGCGCTGGAAGTTCTCCAGCAGGGCATCTGCCGCGGCCTCTTCATCGCTCAGCTCGCGGACGATAGCGGGGATTTCGGTTAGCCCTGCCATCTGCGCCGCGCGATAGCGCCGCTCGCCCATCACGATCTCGTAGCGACCATCGCCTATCGGGCGCACTACGATAGGCTCCAGCACCCCGCGCTCCTTGATGGACTGCGCGAGCTCTTGCAGGCTCTCCTCATAAAAGGTCTGGCGAGGCTGATTGCGTCCAGCGATAATCTGTTCCAGCGGTATCATCTGCATGTCTGGCATCCCAGGAGTCCCTCCCTGTCTGTCTCCACAGATTACTTTCCACACCATCCGCTTGCGAAAACCCGTATGTTTGCGGTTTTCACGCCGGGAACCCTCTGCCTGACGCACCGCTTGACCGATAATAGCTTCAGCAAGACACCAAGGCGATGTGTATGGAACACTACAACCCCTTCGACACGGTGCTGATGTGTGGAGTGCCTGTTCTGCGGTGGCAAAGCGAACCCGGACGCACAGCCATCGCACACTGTGGTCAAATACTGCAGTCGCTGACGCGCAACGGCTACCGCGAAATCGTGCTCGACCTGCAGAAGGTGGTGTTCCGTGCGCCGCGTGAACTGCAGAGGTTCCTGGGCAACCTGGAGAGGATGCTCCCTCCGCATACACACGCCGAGGTGGTCCTGCCTGCAGGGAGCCAGCTCGTTCGCTTGCCGAAGCGAATGCGAGTGGCGCCCTCGGTCACCATCGCGCTGAGCCACATTACTCGGCTACCGGCGGTCAGCCTGCAAACGGTGCCGATCACCCATGTGCGCTGGCAAGAAGATCAGGGATGAGGAGTGAGACTCATGGAGCAAAAGCAACCCACTGACCTGAAAGTGGTACGGATTATCGACCCCTCGCTGTGCGTGGAGTGTCGTTTCGCATATATCGCCACCGTGGAACTGATGGACGGCAGTCTGAAGGAGATGCTCTACTGCCGACGGCTGGACTGCGACAACTGGGACTATTCGGAATGGGGTGACGAGGAATGGGAAGCCCTTTGGAACGCGGAGTGATGGAAGAGATACCTTCTGCCAAGCGGAACAGGTATTGTTCCAACAGGTCGATGAGCGATTTCTGGTCTGAGATGCAACGGCTTACCCAAGAACAGTGTTTGCTCAGCCTAGCAACGCTGGAGATTCTGCAGAAACGCCTGTTCCGGGCGATTGAGCGGTATCATCTTCCCCACTAGCCGTCTGCGCCCCCGGCGATCTCTTCCACAATCCTCTGCACCTTCTGCAGTGGCTCCGCGTCGGCGGTCACCGAACGCCCGATCACAAGATAGTCTGCCCCTGCGCGCACCGCACCTGCCGGTGTGGTCACGCGCTTCTGGTCGTGGGCTCCCTCCTCCGCCAGCCGAATGCCGGGCGTAATCACCAGCAAATCGCGTCCTATCTGCTTGCGCAGGATCGCCGCCTCCTGCGCCGAGGCAACGATGCCGTCCACTCCCGACTCCTGTGCTAGGCGCGCCAGCTGAACCACCTGCGTGCGCAAACCGCGCCGCACGCCCAGCTCCACATGCAGTTCCCGCTCCGAGAGGCTGGTTAGCACGGTCACCGCCACCAACAAGGGAGGATTGGGCACGGAGCGCGCCGACTCTACCGCCGCTTCCATCATCGCCCTGCCCCCGGAGGCGTGCACGTTCACCATCCACACCCCCCTCTGCGCGATGGCGCGTACCGCCCGGGCTACGGTGTTGGGGATGTCGTGCAGTTTGGCGTCGTAAAAGATGCGTTCCGCACCCGCCTCGCGTAACCGCTCGAAGATGCCAAAGCCCGCCGCGTGCACCAGCTCCAGCCCCACTTTAAATCCCCCCACGTGTGGAGCCAGCAGACGTACCCACCGCACCGCCTGCTCGGCGTCGGAGGTGTCCAGCGCGATCAGAATTCGCTCTCGGGCTCGCATCGCTGGACCGTCCCCACGATGTGCTTCACGTCCCTCTCGCCCTGCTCTATCAGGTACTGCTCTATCCCCTCCAACACCTCGATGCTGGCGCGCGGGTTGATGTAGTTCGCTGTGCCCACCGCTACCGCCGACGCCCCTGCCAGCAGGAACTCCACCGCGTCGGTCGCGTTCATAATCCCCCCCATCCCGATGATGGGCACGCTCACCGCCTGCGCCACCCTCCACACCGCATACAGGGCGAGGGGCTTAATCGCCGGTCCCGATAGCCCGCCAGTGATGTTCGCCAACTTGAACCGCCGCGTGCGGGCGTCAATCGCTATGCCGACAAAAGTGTTGACCAGGCTCAGGATATCTGCTCCGCCGTCCACCGCGGAGCGCGCCGTCACCTGAATGTCGGTCACGTTCGGCGAGAGCTTCACAATCAAAGGCAGTCGGGTGCATTTGCGCACCCGCGACACTACATCGTACGTCGCCTCGGGGTCCACGCCGAACTCGATGCCACCCCGCGCCTGATTAGGACAGGAGATGTTCAGCTCTAGCGCGTGCACGCCCTCCACGCCGTCGAGCCGCTCTGCTAACTGCTCGAACTCCTCGCGCACATCCGCCGCGATGTTCACAATCACCGCGCATCGATACCGGCGCAGAAACGGCAGTTTCTCCCGAATGAACGCCTCCACCCCCACGTTCTGCAAGCCGATAGCGTTCAGACAGCCCGCCGGCGTCTCCACCATGCGGGGCATCGGGTTGCCCGCACGAGGATTCAGGGTCGTGCCCTTGACCATAATGCCACCCAGACGGTTCAGGTCCACCAAATCGGCGTACTCATTACCGTAACCAAACGTGCCCGACGCCACCAGCACGGGGTTCTGCAGGTGTAACGGACCCAGCTGGACGTCCATTTTAACCCTGCTCATCGCCACAGCACCTCCATCGCCTCGAAGATGGGACCGTCCACACACGCCCGCTTATACTCGAAACCGTCGGCGGTACGAACCCTGACCGCGCATCCTAGGCATACCCCAAGCCCGCACGGCATCAGCGTCTCCATAGACACCTGGCACGGCAATCGGTACGCCTTGGCAAAATCGGCAACCGCCTCCAGCATCGCCGTCGGTCCGCAGGTGTATATCTGCCACCTGTGGTGCGCCAGACCGCCATCCTCGTACAGACGCTTTAGCACGTCGGTGACCTTGCCTCTTGCCCCTAGGCTTCCGTCTTCCGTAACCGCGAAGGACCGCACCCCCAGCTGCGCAAAATGCTCCTGGCACACCAGCAGGTCGTGCCGCCGCGCTCCATTAATGACCACAACGTTGGTGCCGGGCACGCCCGCCTGAATCAGCTCCTCCGCCAACAGGTACAGCGGCGGCGCCCCGACTCCCCCCGCCACCAGCACATGAACCCTCTCTTCCGAAGGCTGTGCCACCGTGAAACGGTTGCCCAGCGGGCCGACCACGAAAACCCGGTCACCTGCCTGCTTGCGTGCCAGCATTTGGGTAAAAGTTCCCCGAACCAGATAGACCACCGAGAAGTCGCCTCGTTCGGGATGCTTTCGGAACACGCTGAAAGGTCGGCTGAACAGCGGCTCATAACCGCTCTGCACGCGCAACTGCACGAACTGCCCCGGCTGGGCATACTGGGCGATGGTAGGACAGTGGATCTCTACCTCAAACTGGTTGGTCGCCACCGGACGGTTGGCAACCACCTCCGCATAATCGGCACAGCGCATGGAACACCCCTTTCGCGATTTCCGTTTGGCATTTTCCGCCCGCTCCAACGCGAATCCTGCCTGCCCCCAAGCAGGGTTTCCACCGAGAGGCGCGGAATCTACTAGCGGAAGTGCCGACGTATTTTACCCTAAAACCAGAGGTGCCGACATGAAAGGTCTCACCCTCGAAGAGGCACAACGGATTTACACCCTCGCCCGCAAGCTGGCGCACCAACATGGCACGTGGATCTCCCGCTCGGACATGAGCATCTATTGCGCGGCGCGTCTGTACATCGAACTGAAGGAGGATACCGGCAAGTTGACCGTCCTCGCCTTCGACGCAGGCGGGCAACCGGCAGAGGAACCGGCTTTCGTCGGCTACGCCGACGGTCGGGTGGAGGCCTTCCATGCGGGGAGAGTGGCAGGACCAGCTGGAACAGTTGGCAGAGGGCAAAGCGTAATTTAGGCAGGATTCGCGGTGTAGCCCGCGAATCACAGTTGAAGAAAGCGAACCTCAGCGGAGGAAGGGAGAGGAATAGATGTTCACACATTTAGCTTCGATGCTGTTAGCCGTTTTGCTGTTCGCGTTTCTGCCTGTATCTGGGTCATTGGCGCAGGCACTGCAAGCAGGAGCCGCGCGCGTCAAAATCACCCCGGAGAAACTGCCCTACCTGGCTGGCTACAGCGCGAATCGTCCCGCCGAAGAGATACACGACGACCTGTATGCCAGCGCCGTGGTCATTCAGTCGGGGGATACTAAACTGGCTATCGTCTCCTGTGACCTTCTCGGTCTGCTCTATCCAGCCGTGCAGGATATCCGCAGTAAAGTGACTTCCGTGCCTGCAGACCACATTATTATCACCGCCACCCACACGCACAGCGGTCCCGACTCGATCGGTCTGTGGGGACAACCGGAACAGGGCGTGTCAGGCGTGGATAAGGAATGGTACGCCCAGATGAAGCAGAAAGTGGCAGATGCCATCGAGGAAGCGGCGAAGAACCTGCAGCCGGCGGTCTTGCGTGCCGGCAGTGCCGAAGGGGTCCCCGGCGTCTCGCGCAATGTGCGCGTTGCGGAGATTCTGGATACCTCGATCGCCGTTCTGCAGGTGCGCCGTGCCAGCGACAATAAAACCATCGCCACCATCGTCAACTACGCGGTGCATCCCGAGCTGATGAACATCCGCTCGCTAACATCCGACATCGTGCACTACATGCGCCAGACCATCGAGGGAGCGGAAGGCGGTATCGCCCTCTTCTTGAACGGCGCACAGGGAGGAATGGTGACGGTGGACTCGCCCGGCAACGACTGGAAGGAGTGCGAACGCGTCGGCACCGCCCTCGGTCAGGCGGCACTGAGCGCGCTGAAGAACGCTACCGAGATCAAACAGGCTCCTATCGCCGTTCAGCGTGCCGAAGTCTCCATCCCGCTGGAGAACGAGAGGTTCAAGCAGGCGGCGCGGGCGGGGCTGTTCCCCGAACCGGTCCTGCAAACCGATGAGGTGACCACCGAAGTGATGCACGTTACGCTCGGACCGGTGGAGATGGTGACGATCCCGGGCGAGGCACTGCCCAACATCGGCTTCCAGCTGAAGCGTCACATGAAGGGAACTCCCAAACTGGTCATCGGGCTGGCGAACGATGAGCTGGGTTACATCCTGACAGAGGCGGATTACGGACTGAAGCTTTACGAATACGAGACCAGCATGAGCGTTGGCGAGAAGGCGGGACGTCTGGTCGCTGATAAACTGCTTGCGCTGATACAGCAATACCCGCCAGCGACAGCGTCCTCGAAGGTTTCTGCCTTCTTCGATAACCTGCCCTCTCGCTTCCGTCCCGAACGAGCACAGGGTGCCAAGGTGCTGTATCGCATCAACATCTCCGGCGAGGGCGGAGGCATCTGGGAGATTGAGATATCGAACGGCAAGTGCGCCATCCGCCGAGGAGCCACCGGAGTGCAGGCAGACGTCACCATCAACACCAATGCCGAGACCTTCCTCGCCATTGTGGAGGGTAGAATGGCGCCTGACCAGGCGTACATGAGCGGGCAGTTGCTGATAGACGGTGACCTGTTCCTCGCCCAGCGTATCGCCGAGTTCTTCGCCTTCTAATACGGGCGAAAACAGAAGCAAAAAGAGGCAGGAGGCGGCGCCCGACGTTCTCCACTGGCTCTTCCGCACTCCTGCCCACCGCATCGGCTGCGTGGCGCGTAGCCATCTTTATCATAGGACATTCTGACCAGCCGGATAGCTGCAAAAAGTACGGTTTTTTTCTCGCGGAGGCTCGAACAGTGACCCGCGTTGTCGTCACCCACAATGTGGTCAAAATGCACGCCGAACCGAACGGCAACAGCGAGCAGGTATCCCAGACCGTTCTGGGACATACCTTGCGACTGCTTGCCCCACCCCGCCCCAACGAGCACTGGCTAAAGGCGCAAACCGATGATGACTACACCGGCTGGCTACGCGCCGCGCAGATACGCCCCCTGCATGAACAAGAGGAGTACCCCGAAACAGGTAAGGCGTACCGTGTCAACGCGCTATGGTGCTTCGTGCGGGAATCGCCGGACGCTCGCGCACCACACCTGACCATCGCCCCGATGGGTGCATGGCTAGAAGGACACGCCTGGCATGGCGATTGGCTGAACGTCCGCCTGCCGGATGGGCGTGAAGGCTGGGTGCCGGTGCAGGAGGTGACCTCTCAGTGGGTGACGCTGAGCCGGGTCGGTGTCCTGCGTGTGGAAGGAGTGGTCGTTTCCAACGGGCGAGCCGCCGAACCCTACACGGTTCCTCGCGCGGGCTGGCAAAACGCACTGATGTACACGGCGAAACGACTGCTGGGAGTACCCTATCTGTGGGGAGGCAGTTCCCCCTTCGGGCTGGACTGTTCGGGATTCGTACAACTGGTGTACCGGATGTGCGGTCTGCTCATCCCGCGCGATGCGGATCTACAGGCGGAGTTTGCACGCACCGCCGAGGTGTCCCCCGCTGAAGCCCAACCGGGCGACCTCATCTTCTTCGCGGGCGGCGAAGACCCCCACCAGCGTACGATCACCCACGTGGGGATGGTCATTGACAACGAGCACTTTATCCACTCTTCGGGCGGGGTGGGCGTCAACATCACCCGGCTAGACGACGCCTATTACCGCTCCATCCTGTGGGGTGTCCGGCGGATAGTGGATTCGGTGACAGACCGCTCGTAAACAAGCGGGGTGCTACCGAACGCCCGTCATCCTGTCCAGTCGCCGCGCCCAGGGCACGCTGTCGATCCACTGGCTCAGCGAGATGCGCTCCGCCACAACGTGCAAAGCGATGAGCAGAGCCAGCACCACTGCCTGCCCCCACAACGGAACCCCTGCTACCACCGAGACACCCAACACTCCCCCCAGCAGATTGGAGCCAACATCGCCCATCATCGTCTCCCCCGCCGAGTCACGCCGACGCAAAAGCAGAGCCGCCGCCATCAGAAACCCCAGAAGCGCGGAGGTCAGCGTCTGCCCCGTGCCCAGAAGGTAAACCACCACCACAACCGATAGCACCAGAAAGACCGATACCGCTCTGCCCGGACGCATGTCCAGCAAGTTCATCGCGTTCGCCGTCAACGCGATCACCAACGCAGATACCAACACAGACCACCCGGGCTGAAGCAAAGAGGCAGAGACAGCCGCCACCACGAGCCCCCCCACTGCCTTCAAGAAGCCAGTGGTCACCCTCCCCTGCCGAAGGGCGCGCAGATGTCCACGCACACCTTTTGCCTCCGGGCTACCCCAAAGGTCATCGACCAGCCCCAGCAGACCGAACCCGAACGCGGCCACCCAGAACGTCAGCGAAAGCGGACGTGTCTCCTCCGAAGCCACCCACGCCAGCTCCGCGTACAGCACCCCACAGAACGCCCACCAGATCACCCCGTAACCGCAAGGCACCACCTTCCCCCGATAGTTGGGCTTCATCCATCCCCACCGACGGCACCACGCGGGAAACAGCGTGATCCCTGCAAGAAGCACCACAAACGGCGCGGACACAAACAGCAGAATAGCTATCAGTCGTCCGTCCATAGCGGAACCTGCCTTCTGCCCACACTTGCCATCAGCACGTGCCAGCCTTGGCGTGCCCGATGCAGGAAACCGTGCCAGCTTCTGCCGGTGTGCCGATGGCTCATGTGCACCTCCACCTCCCGCACGCGCGCACCGAGACGCAGAAGGTCCAGCGTCATGCCCACCTCTACCCCAAAACCACCTGCCAGCGCATGCAGATTCCGCAACACCGACCAGCGGATGGCACGTTGTCCGCTGAGCGGCGCGCGAAACCGGATGCCCGTTCTCTGCCATAAAATGCGACGCGCCAACCGCGCCACCAGCCCGAACCCACCATGCCATCCCGCAGGGGGAAGCACGCCGATCGCCATATCCGCACCCGACGCCACCGCTCCCGCCAGAACGACCGCTTCCTGGGCGCTAGAGCCGGTGTCCGCATCCACCAGCAGAACGATATCCGTATCGCCCGGGTTCTGCCGGGCGACCCAGTTCAGCCCCATTGCCAGCGCACGCGCCTTGTCGCCACGCCCACTTCGAACCAACACCACCGCCCCCGCTCCCCGTGCTTGGTCGGCGGTATCGTCCGTACAGGCATCCGCAACCACCACCACTTCGTCAACAAGCCCCCTCAGGGCATGCACCGTTTCTGCCACCGTCGGCGCCTCGTTATGCGCGGGGATGACCACCAAAACACGCCTCATTTGGAGTCCAGAAGGGCATTGGGGAGCACCTTCTCCGCGCTCTCTTTTGTGCCATACGCCGCAGGCTCTGCCCCAAACAGGAAGGGCAGAATCACCTGCCCCAATGCCGTGTCGATACAATCCACGCTGGAAATATCCGTCTCCCGATACACCGGCACGTGCGAAGTCACGCAGTCCCGCCGCTCCGCCGCCACCACCTCGATACCGATGGACTGCCACTGCCGAATCAGCGGGCGGTCGATCTCCACGGCGCGTAGGCTCTCCGGCACGAGACTGCCTCCGACAATCACCACATACCGACAAGGAAGGGTGTAATCGCCCGAGGTGCGAACCAGCCCCGCACGCCGCAGGGTCTCTACCGCTTGGTCATAGCCGAACAGCGCCACCCCGTTCGCCAGCGCTTTGACGACCGCGGTAAAGTCGTCGGGGAGGTTCGGCTTTAATGTGCGCAGGTCGCGAACGATGCGCGCCTTGTCTTCGTCGCTCAGTTCCAGCCACCGACTGGTCACGATAGTCACCGACACCGCCTCCGCCCCTGCACTGCGCAACGCCTTCAGGGTATCCGCCAGGGCGCGGTCATCATCGCCGGTCTGCACGACTGCTACCCGCCGCGCTTTCAAACGCTCTCCGACCAGACGCGGCGCCAGTGAGCGTATCGCCTGTTCCATTCGTTCAAAATCGCGCCGGTTGCGGTCGCTTTCCGCAGTGATGCGGGCAAGGTCCTCCTGAATACGCCGAACCAGCCTCTGCTGAGTCTCCTGAGGCGTCGTCTGCAGGAACACCCCACCGATGAGCATCCCCACCGACACCGCCAAAAACACCGCCGCCAGACTGACCATGTGGTAACGAAGGTCCGCAAACATCCCATATCCCCCTCAAAAGCGCAAGCGCAGGCGAAGCCAAACCCACAACAGGCGAACCAAATCGCGCCCTATCGGCGACAGCAGGAACGCCACTATGACGGGAAGCATCGCCGACACGAACAGCCAGCTGAACTCGCGCCAGGCGAAGCGTTGCGGATACAGCCGGCTTACCCCCTTGGCATCCACCAGCTTATCGCCCACTCGTAGGCGTGTGAGGAAGGTGCTGGACATCCCCTTCCGCCCTTTCTCCAGAAACTCCAGCAAGCTGAAATGCGAGCCCACCGCCACAATGAGCTGTGCACCCTTCTCGTAGGCTAACAGCATCGCGATGTCCTCGCTGGTGCCGGGAGTGCGCCAGACCTTGTGCGATAGTCCCATACTCCGCACGCGTTCTAACCCCAGCGAAACGCGCTCCGCGCTGGTGTACTGATGCACCACCAGCTCCGCCCCACAGCGCAGTGCCCGGTCGCTGACGCTGTCCATGTCGCCCACGATTAGTTCGGGCTTGAGCCCCATCTCCAGCAGAGCATCCGCGCCCCCATCCACCCCAATCAGCACGGGACGCACCTCGCGCAGGTAGTTGCGGATGGCGTTCAGGTCTTGCTTGAACTGCTCGCCGCGCACCACGACCACTGCGTGACGCCCCGCTATCGGCGTGCTGATCTCGGGCACCTCCAGCACATCCAGAAGCGTCTCACTCTCTTCCTGTAGGTACTCCAGCGTGTTCTGGGCAAAGGCGCACAGTTCGCTCTTGAGCCGTTGTTGCGCCAGCGTAAGTAGACGCTGGACCCGCTCTTCGTCCAGATGCTCCAGCGCGAAAGAAACGCCGGGCAGGCTACTCACCTGTAGCGTATCGTCGGTGATGGTCGCGAGAACCCCTTCCTGAATGGCTTCGGGTAGGTGCGGGCTATGGCATTCGTACAGGGGAATACCCGCGCGAAGCAGAACGCCCGGTCCCGAGTTCGGATAGCGCCCGGTGATGAAGGGCGAGAGGTTGATCACCGCCGCCACCTGTCTGGACGCCAAGCCCTCCGCCGCGACGCCGTCCAGGTCGGGATGGTCAATCACCGCGATGTCACCCCGGTGCAGTCTTTGCACGAGCCATTTCGTGCGCCGGTCGAAACGAATAGCGCCCCGAATACCGGAGGCGGAACGATTGATGTGTAGCCTTGTTCGTGACACACTACACTAGTAACGGAAACGGGGCAAAAAGTCAAGCCGACGGGTGCCACGGAAATTTTTTCCCAATCGCCCGCGAAACCTACTGACTTTTTCGGCAGACCTTGCTATGATGAAAGTAGATTGAACGTCAAACCTAAATTAGGCATAAAATCATTGAACGTTATACTAAGAGGACTAAATTGTCCAGGCAAACACCAACCATCAAAGACGTTGCCGAACGCGCCGGGGTATCGGTCACCACGGTGACCAACGTGCTGTATGGACGCAGTGGACGATTCTCTGACGAAACCCGCGCGCGCGTTCTGCAGGCGGCGGAGAAACTGGGCTACCGCCCCAACCAGATCGCGCGGAGTCTGGTCCGCCGACGCAGTAATACACTGGGGGTGGTGATCGAGCACTTTCGCGGAGCCCTGTTGGGGAACCCTTACTACTCGGCCCTGCTCGATGGTATCCTCGCCGAAGCGGTAAAGGCGGGTTACCAGCTCAAGATTATCGCGCTGGAGCGACCCGACATCGACCATGCTCGGCAGAGTACTGAAGACAGCTCCATCGACGGGGCCATCCTCGCCGCTCCGCTCCATCAGAGTCCGTTACTGCACTGGGTGGAAAACTGTAGCCTGCCGCGTGTGGTAGCGGGCTGTAGTCCACGCGACTTGCGAGCCGCCTGCGTGGACGTGGACGACGAGGGGTCCGTCTACGACGCCGTCAAGTGGCTCATTGCGCTGGGGCATCAGCGTATCGCCTTCATTGCAGGCCCGGCCAACTACTGGAGCGCACGCCAGCGCGAACAGGGATACCTACGCGCCCTGCAGGAGGCGGGCATTACCCCTACTGCACATTGGATACGGCGCGGCAACTACAGCACCCAATCGGGCAGGCAGGCGATGGAACTGCTCTTGCAGGTGCGACCCGCCTTCTCGGCCGTGGTGTGCTGTAACGACTGGATGGCGCTGGGCGCGCTGGAAACCCTGCGTCGCAAAGGGGTGCTGGTGCCGGAGGACATATCCATCATGGGTTTTGACGATGCGGAGCCGGCCTCGGTGACTTCCCCTCCGCTGACTACCATCCGGCAACCAGTGCGCGAAATCGGCATGACCGCCGCCCGACTGCTGATCCAGCAGATCGAAAGCGGCAAGCTCTCCACCGAACACGTGATTTTCCCGGGCGAGCTGGTCCAGCGAGATAGCGTGATCCCCTTCTCGATGGAACCAACTGACCGAGCCAAACCACGGACGCGCCTACGCCCTCGGCGCAGACGCTGTTAACAACACGGAGGAGGTGAAACGACGTGAACTTAAAGAAGGAGGTCTCACCCGCAACAGCCATCGCGGTCATTGTGATTGCGTTGCTTGTGGTGGGTTTCTTCCTGTACCGGGCTTTCGTGGGCAACCGCCCCAGCACCGCTCCCTCACAGATGGGGTTGGAAGTCAACGCGCTGGTCAACCGCACCAATGGCGACGCCCGGCTACTGACCCCAGAGGAACGCCGGCTGGTGATCGAAGCCATCCAGAAGCGTGTGATTCCACCCGGCATCTTTAGAAACCTGGACATGAGCCAGGCTAATCCTGCGCGCTAAAATCAAACAAAGGAGGTAAGACCGATGCTTCGCAACCGAGCGTTTACGCTCATCGAGCTGCTGGTGGTTATCGCGATCATCGCGATACTGGCAGCGATTCTGTTCCCGGTGTTCTCGCGCGCCCGCGAGATGGCACGCAAAACGTCGTGCCTTTCCAACATCAAGCAGCTCTCCCTCGCGGTCCTGCAATATGCCCAGGACTATGACGAGACCTTGCCCTATCCGGGCTGGTCACCCATTGAGACGCTCAACGGTCTGGCTTGCCATGGCTGGCGCTACGCCATACAGCCGTACGTGAAGAACACAGGCATCTACCTGTGCATGAGCTTCGAACGGCCCGGTGAGCCTATCTGGAACTGGTCGTGCTACCACGGTACCGAAGGCGTCTATCCGCCGTCGCTGATGAGCCGGCTTAGTGAAACTGGCTACACCATGGAAGCAAACATCGGCATCAAGCGTTCGTATGGTGGCGCAGCCAACTGGGCTCAGAAAAACGAGGTCGGCGTGCGGTTGGGCTGGTTAGTGAACCCACTCCTGCCGAACCCGGTGCAACTCGCAGCGATCCCTCGCCCCGCCAGCGTCATCCAGCTACTGGAGTCGCGCGAGTACTGGAACGACCACGGCCCCTGGGTGCTGAACGGCGACTGGTTCCGCGCCTGGTTCGACCGGAACAAAGGCGTGGTCACTTCGCACAACGGCGTCAGCAACTGGAGCTTCCACGACGGACACGTCAAAGCCATTAAGCTGTGTGCCACGATGGGCGCACTGGCATGGACCAACGAACAGGGTCCCACCGACGACTATCTCTGGGACTGGAAGCCTGCTCAGCGGGTAGAGTGGTTGCGTGACTGGCGCGACCGCTGTCAGACTATCCCCGAATACCGGTAACCATTGCAAAGCCTGGGGCTCCTGGCAAAGGAGCCTCAGGCTCCCGGTTTCCGTTCCCCGCTTGACACCGCCCCCGAAAAAGCGTATCCTCTATTACTGGCAAACAAAAAGGCATAACGAGGAGAGATGCGTTCCCTTCCCTTTGACTTGGTCGCCGTTGACCTGGACGGCACACTGGCGGATGAGCATAATCGCTGTTCCCCCGTTGACCTGCGGGCGCTTCACGCCGTCGCTAAACGGGGGGCGTATGTGGTCATCGCTTCGGGACGGATGCACGCCGCCACCGAACGCTTCTGGCACGAAGCCGGGCTGAACGCGCCCATCCTCTCCTATAACGGCGCGATGATCAAACACCCGCGCGATGGCTTCATCTGGTTCCATTTGACCGTCCCTGCGCCCTTCGTCGATGAGATCGTAGACTTCTGCGAAACCAACGGCTACCACCTCAATTACTACCTGAACGACCACCTTTACGTGAAGCAGGAAACCCCGTGGTCCCAACTCTATCACCAGCGCACCGGCTCCCTCATCGAGGCGGTGGGTAGCCTGACGCGCTTCCGGGGACAGTCGCCGACCAAGCTCATCCTCATCGACACGCCCGAAACCACCGACCAACTTCGCGAGAGGTTCCGAGATCGCTTCGGCGACCGGCTCAACATCATCAAGAGCAACGACGAATATCTAGAGTTCATGCATCCGGGCGCGAACAAAGCACGTAGCCTGCAGAGGCTCGCCTATCAACTGGGTGTGCCGCGCAAGCGCGTGCTGGCGATCGGTGACGGCAATAACGACATTCCGATGATGCAATGGGCAGGCTACGCCGTCGCTATGGGCAACGCCAAACCCGCTGTGAAAGCGCTGGCGCACTGGGTCGCGCCCCCAATCGAGCAAAACGGGCTGGCGGTCGCCCTCGTCCATCTATTTAAACTCGACGAACAGGAGGTTGCCCTTTGTTGATGGCACGCTATGGGAAATACCTTTTGGCATTCGTACTGTTACTCGCCGTGTCTGGCTGTGGCATGTTCAACAGCTTCACCAATCCGCCTCCCACCGGTTCGGGCAGTCTGGTTGTGACCGTCATCTGGACGGGCGACCGCGGCGATCGCCTCGCTCCGCACTCGGTGCGTGCCAGCCTCTATAGCGGAGAGCAGTTACTGCAGGAAACGGTGCTCACCCGCTCCGGCACGGAATCCACAGCGTACGTGCCGCGGGTGGATGTGGGTATCTATCGCCTTCGGCTGGCGGTTTACACCAGCGAAACCCCTTCCGGCACGCCTGTCGCTACGGGCGACATCACCGTGCGAGTCGTGCAGGACACCCCGCAACGCATCAATGTCGCCACAGGTGGTACTCCGACCGCCCTCGCCATCCTGCCGAACCCGGTCAACCTCACGCCTGGGCAGATATTGCCCCTCTCCGTGCTGGGAGTAGACGCTCAGGGACGGTACCTGTTATTGCCCTCTAGCGCCTCCGTGCAGTGGAGTGTGAGCGACACAAGCGTGGTCAACCTCGGCTCCGACGGAATCGCCCGCGCACTCGCCCCGGGTAGCGTGACCGCAACCGCGCGGGTGGACAGTTTGGCATTGCAGACCAGCATCACCATCGGCGTGCAGACCGTCACCCGAGAATGGACGATTCTGGTGTTTATGAACGCGGCGAACAACCTGGAACCTGATAGCGTGGATGATATGAACGAAATGGAACAGCTCGGCTCCACCGCGGACGTGAACATCGTGGTGCAGTGGAAGCGCATCGCGGGCTACGACAGCAGTAACGGTGACTGGAGAACCACACGCCGCTATTACGTCACGAAAGACAACGATACGGCAACGGTCAACTCGAACCTGCTCGTGGACATGGGACCCGGGGTGGATATGGGCAGTGCCTCCACCCTGCGCGAGTTCCTGCAGTGGGGTGTGCGTAGTTTCCCCGCCCGCAAGTACATGGTGGTCATCTGGAACCATGGCGCAGGCTGGCGGGCTTACCGCGACAGGCTCAACGTGCTGGCTCGCGGTGTTTCCTACGATGACAACACGGGCAACAACATCCGCATCTGGGAACTGCCCATCGCGCTGAGCGCAGGCGTGAAGTGGAACATCGTCGCCTTCGATGCCTCGCTGATGCAGATGCTGGAGGTCGCTTACGAGATACGCAACCTCGCCGATTATATCGTGGGCTCGGAGGAAAGCCCTCCCGCGGCTGGCTATCCGTACCATCGCATTCTCGCGCCGGTCATCTCGAACCCGAGCATCTCGGCGCGTGACCTCGCCGCGCAAATCGTCACGCAGACCATCAACTACTACAACCCCGACAGCACCGATAACATCACGCAGTCGGCGATAGACACTACCCAGCTGGACACCGTCGCCCAGAAGGTAGACGTACTGGCGCAGGTTCTGATGACGGTGGCTCCGGGCAACGGGGCCGCAGTTGCCTCTGCCCGCGACAACGCTCAGGCTTACGCGGAGTATTCCTACAAGGACTTGTGGGATTACGCCGAGCAGTTACGTGCCCGCCTGCCCGCATCGCAGGAGCTGACCTCCGCCATCAACGGCGTGCAGGACGCACTACGGCAGGCGGTGATCGCCGAAGCGCATAGCAACCGTCGGGTGAACCGCTCGCATGGGTTGTCCATCTATGTCCCCCGCCCCAGCGAATTCGAAACGCGCTACAACCTGCTGGCTTTTGCGCGTGCAACGCACTGGGACGAGTGGCTACAGGCACAGCCCAACTGAGGAGGAAACGCGATGCCTACCGAAATCATCACGCTGGATGGGCACATTATCGACTCGCTGACCCTGTCGAAAGTGCTGGACATTCTGGTATCGGCGGGGGTGGACTACGAAATCCGCCGCTTCGAGATCGGCAGAACGCATGACGAGACCAGCCACGCCGAGATACTGGTGCGCGCCCCCGACGAAGAGACCCTCCAGCGCGCCCTGCACGAGGTTCAGCAACACGGTGCGATCATCTCGCAGGAGAACGCCGAACTGCAACCCGCCCCGCAAGACGGCGTGTTTCCCGACGGTTTCTACTCTACCACGAACCTCGAAACCTTTGTGCGCATCGAGGGCAACTGGGTCCCGGTCGAGCGCATCGAGATGGACTGCGGCATCCGCGTAACCCCAACCGATTCGGGTTGGCGGGCGGAGTGCGTGCCTCTGCATCGAGCACGCAAGGGCGACCTGTTCGTCGTGGGTACCGCCGGCGTGCGGGTGACCCCGATGCCGCGCCGCGGAGCGGAGAGCGTCTTCCACTTCATGGGTAGTGAAGTCTCTATTGAGAAGCCCAAAACCCGCATCGTGCAGGCGGTTGCTCGTACCATCCGGGATACGAAGGCGCGCGGACAGAAGGTGCTGTTTGTGGGCGGACCTGCCATCGTGCATACGGGTGCTGCGCCCTTCCTGGAGCGCATCATCCGCGCGGGATGGATAGATGTATTGTTTGCCGGCAACGCCCTCGCTACCCACGATATCGAGTACGCCCTGTACGGCACCTCCCTGGGCATCGCGCTAGATACCGGCACCCCCGAAACGCACGGGCACGAACACCACTTGCGGGCGATCAATACCATCCGGGCACTCGGCGGTATCCGACAGGCGGTGGAGAAAGGCGTGCTCAAAGGAGGCATCATGCACGCCTGTGTGGTGGCGCGGGTGCATTACGTGCTGGCGGGAAGCATCCGCGACGACGGTCCCCTGCCCGACGTGATCACCGATGTGATGCAGGCACAGGACGCCATGCGCGAGGCTATTCAGGGCGTGGGGCTTGCGCTGATGGTCGCTACAACCTTACACTCTATCGCCACAGGCAATCTGCTACCCGCCTCGGTGACCACTTTCTGCGTGGACGCCGACGCCGACACCGTCATCAAGCTCACCGACCGAGGCTCGCACCAGGCGTTCGGTATTGTTACCGACTGCGCTTTCTTCCTGAAAGAGCTAGCAGAGCAGCTTTGTGGAGAGGGATAGACGATGCCGCGCCTGCTCATGTGTCCACCCGACCACTACGCCCTGCGCTATGAGATTAACGCTTGGATGCATCTAGAGAACCAGCCGGACCTTGCCCTCGCGCGTCACCAGTGGCAAAGGCTTTACGAACAGGTACGCCAGCTGGCGCAAGTGGAGCTGGTATCCCCTGCCCCTGAATGTCCCGATATGGTCTTTACCGCCAATGCAGGGCTGGTCGTACGCGAGGGGGAGGTCCTGCTCAGCAGGTTCCGCCATGCCGAACGCCGGGTAGAAGAGCCGCACTTCCGTCGCTGGTTCGAGGAGCACGGTTATATCGTGCACATCATGCCGGACGACTGCCCCTTCGAAGGAGAAGGCGACATCCTGCGCGCAGGGGAACGATATCTCGGCGGATACCGCAAACGCACCCAAATCTGCGCCCATCGCGTCGCCTCAGAGTACCTCGGGCACGAAGTGCTCTCGCTCGAGCTGGTGGACGACCGCTGGTACCATCTGGATACCGCCCTGTTCGTGCTGGACGAGCGCACGGTGGTCTATTATCCCGGCGCGTTCGATTCCTACGCCCGCCGCGTCATCGAAGAGCATTTTGACACCCTGCACGTGGTGGAAGAAGAAGCCATGCACTTCGCCTGCAACAGCGTGGTCATCGGTCAGACGGTGTTGATGCCCGAGGGTTGCCCACTGATCACGGCACTGATCGAGCGACGCGGATACCGGGTGATTCCCATACCGATGAGTGAGTTTATCAAAAGCGGTGGCGCGTGCAAATGCCTAGCGATGTTTCTGGAGTAGCACGATGAGCCATTACGTCAAAATCGGCAGTCTATCGGGGGTGGACGCCTTCCTGGCAACCCTGCACGCTCTTCACCTGTCTATCCCTTGCGATCGCGAGGTGCTCTCCGGAGACGCCTCTCCCCTCGCCCAGCCGCTCTATGTGGATGGACTAACCATCGGCAATCGATTCGCGGTGCAACCCATGGAAGGCTGGGATGGCACACTGGATGGGAGACCGTCTGAACTGACCTTCCGCCGGTGGAGACGCTTCGGAAGCAGTGGAGCCGAGTTGATCTGGGGCGGGGAGGCGGTCGCCGTTCAGTACGATGGTAGAGCGAACCCTAACCAGCTCCTATTGAACGAATCCACCCGCGACGACCTCGCTCGCCTGCGCGACGCGCTGGTGGAAGAGCACCGAAAAACGTGTGCTACGACGGACGGCTTGGTGATCGGTCTGCAGATGACCCACTCGGGTCGGTACAGCCGCCCCAACGATAAGCCGGAGCCGCGCATCCTCTACCGCCACCCTATTTTGGACAGACGCCTGAACCTCCCTGAGGATTACCCGGTGTTGACCGACAGCGAGCTCCGGCGAATCATCGATGCGTTTATCCGGTCGGCGAAGCTCGCGTGGCAAGTCGGCTTCGATTTCGTGGACATCAAGCACTGTCACGGCTATCTGGGACACGAGTTCCTCAGCGCGCATACGCGCGAGGGCGACTATGGCGGCAGTTTCGAGAACCGCACCCGATTCCTGCGTGAGGTGGTGCAGGGCATCCGCGCCGAAGCTCCGGGCTTGCGTATCGGGATGCGCCTGTCCGCTTTCGATATGATACCCTTCCGTCCCGACCCGGCAACCTCCCAACCGGGCAAGCCGGGTATCGGCGTGCCCGAACCGTTCGAGCACCTGATTCCCTATCGCTGGGGGTTCGGCGTCAACCCCAACAACCCGCTGGAGCCTGACCTCACCGAAACCGTCGCCTTCCTGAAACTGCTGGACGAGCTGGGCATCCACCTGGTCAACCTGTCTGCTGGTAGCCCCTACTACAACCCGCACATCCAGCGTCCCGCCCTCTACCCGCCATCCGACGGCTATCAGCCACCCGAAGACCCCTTAGTTGGAGTAGCACGGCAGATGCAGGCAGTGTGCACTCTAAAGGCACAGTTCCCCACCTTGGCTTTCGTGGGCACAGCGTATACCTATCTGCAGGAGTATATCCCCCACGTCGCGCAAGCGGCGGTGCGAGATGGCTGGACCGACCTAGTGGGACTGGGGCGCATGATGCTGGCATATCCCGACCTGCCGCGGGACGTGCTGGAGGGAAGACCTCTGCAAACCAAGCGCCTTTGCCGCACCTTCAGCGACTGCACCACTGCCCCGCGCAACGGACTGCCGTCGGGCTGTTACCCGCTGGACGAGCTCTACAAACGCTCGCCGCTGGCGCAGAGGTTGAAAACGGTGAAACGGCAAGGCTGATCTTTCGGCACTGGCAAATCTGGGGTTACACTCTTTACCGTCAGTATGCTTCCCGGTTTTTGGCGTACCCCGCAGGCTTCGCAGGCTGGTTTCGCAACCGCCTATGGAACCTATCCCATGCAAGCGAACGAACGACACTCCACGGGCCAGCCCGTCATCATAACTATCGCAGGGAAGCGAGGTGTAGAGCAGATGTCTTCGGTGGTAGCGGTATGTGTGGCGATCGCCACGATTGCATTGGTGATACTCATGCTACGTGAAGGCGCATACCTCTAACTTGGCTGGCGAAGGACACCAGAGGCATCGGAGAGGAGGGATGCCGAAGCGGTTCATCTGCGCGTGCAGGGCGGGTACCCCCGCCCTGCTTTTATCTGTTGCCCCGCCACCGGGATGCAACGCTTACGCGTTCTCGCTTCACCCCTCCAGCGCCAGCCGGACGAACATCTGCACTCCGAACGTTATCGCCGAATCGGGGAAGTCGAAACAGGCGGTGTGCAGGTCGGCGGTATCCCCTAGCCCCAGGAAAAACATCGCCGACGGAACCGCCTGCGCAAAGTAAGCGAAGTCCTCCGCACCCATCAGCGCTTCCTCCAGCCAGACCACTCGCTCGCGCCCCAAAACCTGCTCCGCCACCTGCGCGATGCGCTCTGCCACCTGCGGGTGGTTCACCGTGACCGGCGCGCCCGTGTGCCACTCGAAACGGCTCTGTACGTGCCACAGACGTGTCTCTGCCTCCACGATCTCACGTATCCGCTGAGCCATGTGACGGCGGGACTCCTCCCGCAGACAGCGCACGGTGCCCGCCAAGTGAGCCTCCTGCGGCAGAACGTTATAGGCGTTGCCCGCGTGAAACCGCGTCACACTCAGCACGATAGGGTTCCCCGGTGAAGACTCGCGCCCAACGATGCCGTGCAGCGCCTGCACCAGATGCGCTCCTGCTAGAACTGGGTCATCGGTGAGATGAGGCAGTGCCGCATGACCGCCCCTGCCCGTCAGCCAGATGTCGAACGTGTCCGCCGAAGCCATGATCGCCCCGGCGCGGATACCAATACTGCCCAGCGGTAGACCCGGACGTCCGTGCAAGGCAACCACCCACCTAGGGGGAGCCTCCTCCAGCACGCCTTCCTCCAGCATCGCCTTTGCACCCGACACACTCTCTTCGGAGGGCTGAAAGAAAAATCGCACCGTTCCCCGCAGGCGATGCCTCTGCTCTGCCAGAACACCTGCTGTCCCCAGCAAAATAGTAGTATGCCCGTCATGACCGCAGGCGTGCATCTTGCCCACATGGCGTGAGCGATAGGGCAGGTCGTTCTGCTCCTCGATGGGCAGAGCATCCATGTCCGCGCGAAAGGCGACACACCCTCCCTCACCCTGCTCGCCGCGCAAGGTGCCCACAACGCCTGTCCTCGCCACGCCGGTGCGTACCTCGATGCCGTGCCCCGTCAACCATTCGGCGACCCTCTGCGCCGTACGGTGCTCCTCGAAACCCAGCTCGGGGTGAGCGTGTAGGTCATGGCGCAGGACAACGAGCTCCGGTTTCAGCCGTTCAATGCTTTCGATGATTGCGTCCATATGCCCAACCAGTCCCTATCATTGGAAGGTCTACATCCTTTCACTGTCATTCCGAACCGCCCTTCCCGTCATTCCGAACCGCCCTCTCCGTCATTCTGAGCGAAGCGAAGAATCCCAACCGAGATGCAGAACTGCGTTCAGCATGACAAAGACGAGATGCTTCCCTAGCGTTCAGCAGGACGTCATGGACGCTCAGCATGACAAGTGGTTGACCCATTCTTCGGCACACCCGCGCCAGAACCCTGCATGTCCCCTAAAACCGTTTGCACCGCTAAAGAGAGCCGAACGCCCATCTTCGCCAGAAGCAAGCCGCGTGTGACAACGATGCATATCCCATATCCCGCACACAGTTGATGCATCTGTGAATGAGGTCATAGCCCTCCATAGTGAATCACAACTCCTCGATGTTTACCTCGTCCAACGTGGCAACCACCCAATCCGCCCCTGCCTGGCGCAGAAGGCGGGCTTCTCCTTGTCGTGCTACGCCGATACACCGCATCCCGCCGCGCTTTGCTGCTCTCACTCCGGCAGGGGCGTCTTCCACGACGAGGCATCGATCTAGGGGTACGCCAAGCTGTTCGCAAGCGGTGAGGAATATCTCCGGGTGAGGCTTGCCGTGCGCAAAATCGCGCCCGCACACGTTGACGTCGAAGAGGTCTATCAGACGCGTGCGCGCGGTGATAAATGGGTAATGCAGGGAATGCTCCCGGCAGAACGGCTCCAACAGCACCTGTTCCAGCATCCGATTGGCGTTTTTCGATGAGGAAGCCGCGGCGAGCCGCAATCCCCTCTCCTTCAGCGCGAGCGCGAACCGCAAGCCGTCCTCAAACGCTTGGAACGCCCCCTGCTCTATCAGCTCTCTAATGCGCTTCTGTTTCATCTCGCACAGGCGTAAGGTGCGACTGCCATCGGGGTCGGGAATCTCAAAGTAGCGCAACAGTGCCTTTGCCCCTTCGCGGCGCGGCTTGCCCGCAACGACCCGCTGGTAGACTTCGGTGGTATACCGACCCGGCGCATAGCGGGTAGAGTCTGCGATATCCACCCATTCCGTGCGAAGCAGTTGCTTCAGCGTGTCACCCCAGGCACGCTCGTGGGGAGAGTCCACCAGCACACCGTCGATGTCAAAGATAACCGCTTCCGTCATGCACCACGCCCCCCGTACTTCTCGGCACAAAAGTTACCCGCCGGACGGAACGGGGGCTCCCTCCTTCCCGCTCTTCGGGCGCAACGAGGGAAACAAGGCAAGCAGGATGATCCACAGGCTCGCCGCCGCAGGCATCGCCAGAAGCATCCCCCAGATACCGAACAGCTTCGCGCCCACAATTAACGCGAAGATGCTGGCAATCGGGTGAAGCCCCACCGAGCCCCCCACAATGCGCGGAACCAGCAGCTGGTCAAACAGGGTGTTGACCACCACTGCAGTGCCCACCACCAGCAGGGTATATTTCCACGAGAGCGCAGGCACCGCAAACAGCCACAACACCTGCCCTTCCCCACCGAAAAACGCCACCAGCCCGGAGGTTAGCGCAATCAGCAGTGCGCCCACGTACGGAACCAGATACAGCAAACCCGCCAGCGTGCCCAGCACTACGCTGTAGCGCAGTCCCAACAAGGTGAAGACAATCGCCATGGTGATTCCGTAAAGGATGGCGACCGTTGCCAGTCCCCTCAGATAGCCTGTCCACACCACACCCAGCGCATGCAGTAGCGCCACTATCGCAGGATAGGAACCTTCCGGAATCATGCCCAGCACCCTCTGCCGGATGCGTGGCAGGTCTACCATCGCGAAGAAGGTGATGATGGGGATAAGGATCAGCCAGAGGAGCTTGCCCAACAGCGCGGTCACATAGTTCAGCAGGTTGCTCATCCAGGTGGTTACCTGCGCGTTGATCTGCTCCGAGTAGCGGTCAATCAGCGCTTGCGGGTCTTCCGGCAGGTTCAGACGTTGAAGCAGGTCATGATGGCGACGCAGATAGGGCTGAAGTTCCTCTTGGAACCAGTCATTTGCACTGCGGATATAGCCAGGCAAATCCCTGATGAGTCCTTGCATCTGCCCCACGATCAGCGGAACCACATACAGCAGAACCGCAACCACCAGCAGGATAAAGGCGATGAAGACCAGTAGTGTTGCTATCAGACGCGAATAGCCCCGCTTTTCCAGCGTGCGCAGTTGTCCATCCAGCAAGCCGGCGATGGCAAAGGCGATAATGAAGGGCAGAAGCACATCCGAAACGTAGTACAGCGCCGCCCCGATAACCGCTATAACAGCCAGCCCCACCCAGGGGCGTAACCTCGCGGGTAACAGCGATGGCAGGTCTGCCTGGGTTTGTGTAAACAGAGCAGTGACATCGCCCGCCCGACCCCCGGGCGGGCGATTCGGTTCACCCGTTTCGCTACGCTTGCGCTTGCTCCGGGGCATGTTCTCCTGCCTCGGTGGGCTCACCACCGGCAGCCTTCTGGCGTATCGTGGTGGCTACCGTCTCCAGAGCAGGCTTGATGCGATGCGTGAGGTCCGCCACGCTCTCTTTCAGCTTCTCGATCGCTTTCGCTAGGTCCTCACGGGTCTCGGCGCCCGCCTTCGGCGCGAGCAGTAACCCGACCACAGCTCCCACAATCGCGCCGATGCCGATGCCAGCAAGAACGCTCAACAACACACTGCGATCCTCATTGTCCGACATGGCTCTCTCCTCCTCTCTGTTCTTCTAGCGGTTCCCCAACGGGGGGTTCCTCCGTGTTTTTTGACCCCTCAGATGGCGCCGGCGTTTCGGTCGGTTGCGCGCCTTTCAGCACCGCGAACCCCTTCTTCAACGCCTCGATCCACACCGAAGGACGGGACGCGGGCGACGAAGCCACCGACTTCACCGCCTTCGCCACCTTCTGGGGATGCGTGACCACATCCACAATCGATAACACGCGCTCGATACGCTCGACCTTCTCCACCAGGCTCTGCGATACCTTGATGACATGCCTGACGCTCACCAGTGCCTCGCGTAACGCAGGTATCACGTCGTTACTTAACGTGGTGCCGGTCTCTTGCACCGCAGGCACAAGTGCGGTGCGCGTCTCGTTAAGAATGGTATCGGTGGACTCCAGAACCTGCTGAAGCTGGTTAATCGCCGGAGGCAATCCCTGAAGCGCGGGCACTGCTTGTGCACGCAACTCCACCAATGTGCGCTCGGCTTCGGTCACCGTGCGCCGCAAGCGAATCACCACAGGAATCAACAGCGCCAGCACCACGATCCCCAACACAAGCAGTATCACAATGCCCACTTGAATCAAACCTTCCATGCCAACCCCTCCAGCCGCCGGGATATGGTTCCCCCACCGATTACGATGTCGCCTCGGTAGAACACCGCGCACTGCCCCGGTGTGATCGCCCGCTGAGGCGACTCGAACTCTACTTCCACACCGCTCTCATCTTCTGTGGGGAAGATGGTCGCAGGTGCCTCAGGCATATTGTAACGAATCCGCGCCTCGACTGCAAGTGGCTTCGTCAACCGCTCCACCGCGATCCAGTTAACCCCTTCCACCAGGAACCGCCGACAGTAGAGGTACTGCTCTGCACCGACCACCACCACATTGTTTGCCACGTCGATGTCCACCACGTAAAGCGGTTCTCGGTGTCCCGAAAGCCCCAGCCCACGCCGCTGTCCGATGGTGAAGAAGGCGATGCCGGGATGCGTGCCCAGCACCCTGCCGTGCACGTCGCGAATCTCGCCCGGCTGTATGGTGTTCGGCACACGCCTTCGCAGGAACTCGCGGTACCCACCCGCCTCTGCCACGAAGCAGATCTCCTGGCTGTCTGGCTTGTCGGCGACGGGCAAGCCCAGCTCCCTCGCCAGCGCGCGCGTCTCGGTCTTGCTGGGAAGTTCGCCCAGCGGAAACAGCGTGCGCGATAACTGCACCTGTGTCATCGGAAACAGCACGTAGGACTGATCCTTCTCCCGGCTTACCGCCTTCGACAACAGCCACCGCCCCAACTTCTCATCATACTGGATGCGCGCATAGTGACCGGTGGCGATGAACTGCGCTCCCACCTCGTCCGCCTTCTGCAGAAAGGCATCGAACTTGACATACCGGTTGCATTGCACGCAGGGGTTGGGCGTGCGTCCGCGGCGGTATTCTGTTATGAAATCGGCGATGACCGTCTGGGCGAACTTCTCGCGGAAGTTGAGCACGTAATGCGGGATGCCCAGCACCCGCGCCACGCGCCGAGCATCCACCACCGCGCCCAGCGAACAGCAACCCGCGTGGCGGGGATCGGTCTGGCTCTCCTGCCAGATCTGCAAGGTAATGCCCACCACGCGATAGCCCTGCCGGACCAGCAGGGCCGCCGCTACTGAACTGTCCACGCCGCCGCTCATCGCAACGGCAACCAATGGCTTCTCCGTCATCGCTTCGCTCTCTGTTCATTAGGAATGCCGATTCACCACTCCATTATACCCGCAAGCGATGTGGTTGGGATATTCCCCTTTTTGGCATCGTGTGCTATAATAGCCACACTGCATTGTCTGAGAGTACAAGGGTGAGCAAAGCTCCTGCCACACGCGGTTGTGCTGTAAGAAAGAAGGCGGGCGATGGACGTCAATGGAACATCCCTCCTCAATCTGTTGCGATGGTTTCAATGGCAGACGGGACTGCCCCCTGACGACGCCGCTGACCTCGTGCAGGAAGCAGTCGTGTGTTGTCTGTCACGCCTGCGCCAGCAATATCCTGACGATCCACCCGAACAGCTCGCCGCCCGAATGACCCAGGCTCTGTTCCGTAAGGTAGCCCGTGACCTTTGGGTAGACTACCTGCGTGCCTGTGACGTAGAGCGGGAAGCCCGGTGTCAGTACGCGGCGACCATGCACGCTCAGCACCTCACCGAGGCGGAGTGGACGGATTACCAGGCAGCATTAGAAGTTTTGGAGCGAATGGAGCCGCTGTGGCAGGAGGTGCTGAGACAGCGCGTGGAGGGTTACAGCTGGGAGGAGATCGCGCAGGTGACGGGGAAGCCAGTGAGCACACTGGCGTGTGGACTGGAACGCGCTCTGGAGAAGGCGTGTGCCGGGCTGAACTATGCCAGAGAAAAACCCCGACAACGATGCAAAAAACCAGCAGTACCAAACGGCATCATTTATGAAAAGCCAACGCAAGACGCAACCTTCGACATCGTTCAAAAGGAGCAAAGTAAAGATGTCGCGTCGCAAGACGGTACTGACCAGCATGCTGGGCGTACTCATCGTCGCAAACATGGTAACGTTACCCCACAGCCTCGCCGCGCTGGCAGAACTACGCGGGGGGGGCAAGATGGTAGTAGCACCAAGTGATACCTGCGGCAGTTGCTCCGAAGAAACGTCTCTTGCCAGTACCGGTCCCTTGGCAAAGTTAAGCACCTTCCAAACTCGACAGGGGCGCTACGCATCAGCAAATGCTACTACCAAGACAGGTGTGAGGACCACTATACTCCTACCGTATTTCGCTGTAGGGATGTTTTCATACCTTGTGACCTTTTTGGTCCATCGCACGAGCTTGAGAGGGCTATGCGGCATGCCTACGTGTGCCGAGTGAACGACGGTACTTGGTGTGTGATCTACTACGAATGTCTCAACTGGGATTTCGTCCAATGCTGTGACACAGAGTATGACCACTGTCCGCCTCCCAACGCTCGCTGCTCGGACTATGCCCCTTGCCCAATCGGGGAACCCTAGCATGAAGTTAAACCGAGATACCTTATTCGACATTCTGGCAGGCATCCTGGCAGTGGCAGGGGGGCGGTTAGCCTATATCGTGCTTGTGAGCATTGTGTCGCATCTTTTGGGCGAAGCCAGCAGAGGCGCAGCCGGCTCCCTGCTCTGGATACTGAAGATGCTGTTTTCCCCGCTGGGTTGGTTACCCTACATCCTTTGGGGCAGTTTGATCGGGATGGCGTACTCCCGGATTACCCAGCCCAACTGGCGAGTGACGCTCATCGTCGCCTGTGTGTTGCTTCTCTTCGTACACGATGCTCTGTGGTACCGTGGTGGGAGTTACCGGGTCGATCTCGTCCTGTCGCGGCTCGGCAGGCTGTTCACCTCTGCCTTCTGGCAACAGGCGTGGTTGTTCCTGCCGTTCTGGTTTATTCCGCATCTTACCGCCGTCGCCCTTCTGCCTTCGTGGAGGCGCGGGGTTGAAGACTGGTTCGCCCCTTCTCAAAGAAGGGTGCACTGAGTCCCTGACGATGGAGGCACACCATGCGTGACAAAGGCTTGACATTAATGGAGCTGATTGTGGTTGTCGCCATTATCGGCTTGCTAGTGGCGTTGCTCCTGCCGGTGTTCGTGCAGGTGCGCAAGCGGGGATATGAACCGGTGTGTATCTCTAACCTGCGCCAATTGCAGATCGCCTTCTCCAACTATTGCGAGGATTACGGCGGCGCTTACCCCGAACGACAGAAGTATCTTCGGGGTTACATCCGGGACATGCGTATCCTGCGATGCCCCGCAGACCTCGTCTCCGAAGGCAGTGCCACCAATCGCGACCCATTCGTCCCCCCACAACAGTGGTTCAGAACCAGCTACTACTATGTGGGCGACGAGTTCCTCCCTCGGCGGGAGGTCAGGGAGGGGGATCAGGTAGTAGACTATTTGCAAAAGCTGCGCGAAGCCGACCCGAACCACGGGATTATGGTGTGCCTACTGCACGGGGAGCTGATGGGGTCTACGTTGGTCACGCCTCTCTCGCAAATGTGGGGAAAGGTGCTGCGTTTGCGGCTGGATGGCTCCGTTCAGCCCACCTTCCCGGGCTTTATCTGCTACATGAGGGTGGATGAGGGCATCCCGTGGGGCTACCGACATCCCTGGCTGTTGTTCACGGACATTCGCCCCGTGCCCGAGCAAGCGATAGCGGCGTTTCCTCTTTTGGACAACGCGCTTTATCGAGCGGTTCCCTGCCCGCCGGAATACCGGTAGCACAGGGAACACATCGAGACGCCCCCGCTATCCTGCGGATTCTCTGCCAAGCAAACGCAGTAGCAGAACCTCCGTGGCAAGGGCGATGTTAGCGTTGCCTTCGACCGCACGGCGCACCTCCAGCACGGTCTGAATCGCGGACATCAGTCGCTCTCTGCCCATACGCAAACCCGCCTCCTGTAGGTGGGCTTCATCCCCACGATAGATGATGCTTTCCACATTGCCACCACAAGCCAGCCACAACGCATCCCTCAGCCATGCGCTTAGCGCATCCATCGCCAACAGAAGTGCGCCGCGCGTGGGCGATTTGCCCTTGCCGCCCACCTCAGCAGGGGTATCGGGTGTGTCCGGCGCGGAGATGTCCACACTTGCCAAATGACGCAACCGCTCCGCGAGCACCAGCATAGGCGCATGTCCGTGCCGCTCGGTGGCGATCTGATAGGCGAGGTCTGCCAATGCGTCCCACAGCTTCAATGCCTGAGGCTGTGTGGCCAGCGACCATGCCCTGCCGGGACACCCCTGCGAGATGAGCGCACAACGCAGAGCCACCTCGGAGGGCACCCCGTGCTTTTGCTCCAACCACTGCGTGATTTCACCGCTATCCACTGCCTGCAGGGGAACCCACTGACAGCGTGAGCGAATGGTCTCCAACACGTCCTCCAGCAGGGGCGCAAGCAGAAGAAACACCGCGTACGGAGGTGGCTCCTCCAGCGTCTTAAGCAGGCTGTTGGCGGCGGCTTCGGTCAGCGTCTCAGCACGCGTCAGGATATAGACCACCCGCCTGCCGAAGGTGGGGGCGAAGTTAATGGTGCGTCCGATCACCCCCACCTGATAGGGCTTCGCTTCGCGCGGGGTGTTGTGCCCCTCCCATAACTGCCAGATGAGCGTCTGCTCGGTGTAGGGAGCGATGATGTGAACCTCGGGGTGCGCCTCCTGTGCCAGCCGTCGGCAGCTGTGGCACTCGCCACACGAGTCGCCGTCCGGAGTGGGCTGTAAACAGGTCAGTGCGGCGGCGAAAGCGTGGGCAAGCGCGAACTTGCCCACACCCGCCTGTCCCGTGAACAGATAGGCGTGTGCCACACTGCCCGATGACACCGCACGACGCAGGAGCTGGATCGCCCCCCGATGCCCCACGATGTCGCTGAAGCAGTGTGGCACCTCTGCCATCGGCTTACACCAGCGGCGTCTTGCCCGGAATGGCTACGGGGTCTACCGGCATCTCGCCGAACTCGGTCAGGTTCTTGACCAGATTCAGCTTGGACTCTTTGAGCACGAAGTCCCAGGTGACCTCCTGCCCGGTATATGCCGCCATACGTCCCATGATGGCGGTGAGACTGCTTTCGGCAACCTGCACCCCTTCGTTGAGGGGCTTGCCCGCGCGGATGCTCTGGATGAGATCGGCGTGTTCCTGCACATACGGGTTGGCACGCCCTTCCCAGCGCCAGCTCTCCTTGCCGCGCACCCAGAAGGTATCAAACCCTTCCAGCTTCGCCTCTCCCTCTGTGCCAACCACCTGGTTGGTCACCCGATTCAGGCATCCTTCTATCTGCCGGCACATGGCGGTCACCCGTGCGCCGTTCGGATAGACGTACTCGATGGCGAAGTGGTCGTAGATGTGTCCGTACGCGGGGTCGGTGCGTGCCTGCCGCCCGCCCATACCGATGCACCGTTCCGGCGGAGAGCCCATCACCCAGTTCATCACGTCGATATTATGCACGAACTGCTCCACAATGTGGTCGCCCGAGAGCCAGGTGAAGTACAGCCAGTTGCGGATTTGCCACTCGATATCGCTTATGCCCGGCTGACGGTCCCATTTCCACAGACCGCCCGTGAGATAGTAGGCGTACGCCGAGACCACCTTGCCGATAGCGCCACCATGAATGCGGCGGAGCGCCTCGATGTATCCCGGATGGTGCCGATATTGGGTGCCTGCCAGCACGCCCAGCCTTTTTTGCTCGGCGAGCCGGGCGGTCTCCATCACCATGCGCGCGCCGGTAGGACACACCGCCACCGGCTTCTCCATGAACACGTGCTTGCCTGCTTCCACCGCCGCCTTGAAGTGAATGGGGCGAAAGCCCGGCGGCGTGGCTAGAAGCACGTAATCCACCCCGCTGTCTATCACGCGCTTGTAGGCGTCGAAACCTACGAAGCACCGGCTATCGGTGACGTTGACTTTGTTGCCGAGGTTCGCCAAAGATTGCCGACACCGGTCGAGCCGGTCCTGGAACAGGTCGCCCAGTGCCCAGATTTCTACGCCTTCTGCGGAGCTGACGGCGTCGCGCGCCGCGCCCGTGCCGCGTCCGCCACAGCCAACCAGCCCCACACGGATGCGGTCACTGCCCTGTGCCCAGGCGTAATTCCACCCCAGCGCGCCGGCGGTGAGCATCACTGCCCCAGTACTCCTCAAGAACTGCCGTCGTGATAAGGTTCGCCTTCTCTGCATCTGCATCACACCTCCTTTCTAACTTTTTTCCCACCACAACGGAGGTTTCCTTCACAAGATGTGAGCCTTCGATGCGCCGCGTGCAGGGTTCATTCAGCCTCTGGAGAAAACCCTAGTGGAGGTGAGAACACGATGCAGAGACTGCTGTGGACACTGCTGTTCGCTTTGGTGGTGCTTGCGGGACGCCTCGCCCAGCAGAAGCCGATCTCGCAGGTGCACCTGTCCTGGAGCGAAGACCCGCAAACGACGATGAGCATCACCTGGCAGAGCGCACAACCGCTGGCGCAGCCGGTGGTGCAGTACGGCGAAGGCAATTCCCTCTCCCAGACAGCCGTCGCACGCCGAATCCGTTACGAACAGGAAACGGGACCTCTGTATCAGGTCACCCTGCACAACCTGAAGCCGGGCACAACCTACTCGTATCGTGTCGGTGACACCACCAAGGGCTGGAGCGAAGTCCACACTTTCCGCACGGCTCCTGCCAGTCCGCCCGCCCGATTCACGTTCACCGCCTTTGCCGACCACGGCGTGACCGAAGCCGCCGAGCAGAACGTGCGCCGGGTGCTGGCTGGCGAGAAGCCCGCATTCCACATCATCATGGGCGACCTCTCCTATGCCAACGGCAACCAGCCCATCTGGGACCGGTGGTTCGAGCTGATCGAGCCCATGACCTCGCAGATACCGTTCATGGCGGTTCCGGGCAACCATGAGGATGAGCGTGGCATCCGCTTCGCTACCTACCTCGCTCGCTTTGCCCTGCCCGGTAAGGAACTGTACTATCGCTTCGATTACGGCGGAACACGCTTTATCCTGTTCAACTCGCAGGACCTTCGCGACGCCGAGCAGCTACGTTGGTTCGAGAACGAGCTTAGCCAAGCACGCCACGACCCGACGGTGCGCTGGGTGATCGTGTGCATGCATCACCCGCTGTACAGCTCTACGGTGCGGCGACTGAACGACACCGCGCGCATCGAGGTGCTCCAGCCGCTGTTCGACAGGTACCGCCCCGACCTGGTACTGTTGGGACACCACCATAACTACGAACGCACCTATCCCCTCATCGGGATGAAGCCAGTATCCCAACACCCCTCGCGCTACCGCAAAGGGCAAGGCGTGATCTACGTGACCAGCGGCGGCGGGGGCAAATCGCTATATGACCAGACACCGGAGCAACCCGCCTTCACCGCCAAGCGCGAGAAGTGCTACCAGTATCTGCGCGTTACGGTGTCTGAAAGGTCGCTCCTTGTCGAATGCCACCGCACGCAGGACGACAGCCTGCTGGACCGCTTCGAAATCGTGCGGTGAAACAGCTTCCACACAGGAAGGAGGGTACCAGACATGGCAGACTATGTTGCGGTCAACTTGGACGCCCACTACAATGTGGGGGTCGCTTTCCATGAAGGTGTTCAACACCCCTTGCTGGGTGAACAGAGCCTGCACGGTCTCCCGTTCCGTATCGGCAGTGCGCCGAACAGGTGCTTCATCGGCTTCGGCGCGCCTGACCTGCCTCGTGCGTGCTCCATTCCCATCGGCAACACCGCGTACCACGTGATTTTCGCGCACGTGTTGGTCGGGTCGTCCGGTGAGGAGCCTGTGGGGCAAGTGATTGCGCATTACGTGTTCCGCTACGAAGATGGCGAGGAAGTGCGTGTGCCCATCCGCGAGCGGTTCGAGATCGCCAGCCTACTGCCGATGTGGGGCGTACAGCCGTTCGTCGCCTTCCCAGACATGAAGGATGGACTGATGCCCCGCACGGAAGGGCGTTGGGACAATATGGGACTGCGTCAGACGGAGACGCTGGCTGGATACCCGCGAAGCTATTACCTCTGGGCGTGGCGCAATCCCCATCCCCCAAAGCCCATTCAGAGCGTACGCATCGAGCCGGGCGACCGTCGGTTCCTCATCGCCGCCATCACCTTGGGGCAGGTAGGCGAGCATCCTTTCGTGCGTAGCGGGCGCGTGCCCGTGCAGATCACCCTCAAGCGCGAAGAGGACGCACAAAAGCCGTTTTCTTTGCAGGTGGATGTAGACAGAGGCGTTGCGACCTACGTGTATGCCCTGCCCACGGGGTCCACCGAACAGTTCCTGAACGCGCCGCTCAAAGGCTGGGGCGAGGAGCAGAACAACTTTAGCAGTCCCTCCTATGTAGAAATCGCCGCCATCCCCTCCGCCACCGTGACGGTGAAGAACGGCGAGGAATCACTGGCAAGCACCCGGTGGGGCGAACTGCAAAAGCAGGGGCGGATAGAGACGCCCCGCGTGCGTCTGGAGGTGGTGGACCGCGGCAAGAACTGGGTGCACGTTACCGTCGTGGATGACGCTACCGGCAAACCTGTCCCCTGCCGCGTGCATTTCCGCTCGCCCGAAGGTATTCCCTATCAGCCGCACGGACACCATGACCACGTCAACTCCAACCTCGACACATGGCACGTGGACGTGGGCGGTGACCTGCGCCTTAGACAGATCACCTATGCCTACATCGACGGAACCTGCCAGGGCTGGCTCCCCCGCGGAGAGGTGCTGGTGGACGTGGCGCGAGGTTACGAGTACGAACCCCTGCGCACGCGCGTGCACATCGCCCCCGGACAGCGCGAACTGACCCTGCGCCTGAAACGCTGGAAGGATATGAATGCCCAGCACTGGTTCAGCGGCGACTCGCACGTGCACTTTTTGGGCACCCAGGGAGCCCATCTCGAAGCGCAATGCGAAGACCTGAACGTGGTGAACCTCCTGCAATCGCAATGGGGGCACCTGTTCACCAACACCGAGGACTTCATCGGCGAGCCGACGGTGAGCAACCGCGGGCGCACTATCGTCTACTGCTCGCAGGAGAACCGCCAGCATGTACTCGGGCACCTGATTCTGTGGGGGCTGAAACGGGCGGTGATGCCCTGGTGCAGTAACGGTCCCGACGAGGCGGAGCTGGGCGGAACGCTGGAAGAGACGCTGGCACATTGGGCAGACCGCTGTCACGAGCAGGGCGGGACGGTCATCATCCCGCACTTTCCTCTGCCCAACGGGGAGCCGGCGGTGCTGGTCGCGACGGGCAGGGCAGATGCGGTAGAGATGATTGCCTTTGGCGACTTCCAGCACCGCGAGTATTACCGCTATCTGAACTGCGGTTATCGCCTGCCTCTCGTCGGAGGCACGGATAAGATGAGCAGTGAGGTGGCTGTTGGGCAGTATCGCACTTACGCCTACCTCTCACCCGACGAAGCTTTTACCTACGAGAACTGGTGCAAAGCGGTGCGGGCAGGTAGAAGGCGCGCAGGCCGGCGACACTCTGTACCTACCGCTCGGCGGTGGCAGTGTGGAGGTAGAGGCGGTCGCCGAGTCCATCTTCCCCATCCATACCCTGCAGGTGGTTCAACAGGGGCAGGTGGTGGCGTCGGTGGAAGAGGCGAAGGGAGCGCGCCGATTGCATCTGAAGGCGAAGGTCCCGGTCAAAGGCAACACCTGGCTGGCGGCGCGCTGTGCCGGTCCAAACTACACGGCTCTGCCCCATTTTGACGTGTGGCGCCGAGGCGTGTTCGCCCACACCTCACCTATCTACATCGCTTGCGGGCAGGAGTGGAGCCTGTTTGACCACGAAACCGCGCAGTACATGCTGACGCTGATCGAAGGTGGGATTGCTTACATCCGGGAGAAGGCGGCGCATCACGCACCCGGCAGTGTCACCCATCATCATGGTGAAGAACACCACCTCACCTATCTCGATCGCCCCTTCCACGAGGCGATATCAGCCATTCGCCGCCGGATGCAGGAGCAAGAACACGCACACCCGGCAAAGTGATGCGTAGATGGAGGGCAAACCTCCGGCAAGCGGTTTCGTTCGCCCTCCGGGGATGTTTGATTTACAATCCCAGCGCCTCGTCCAGGTCGCGCTGGTAATTTGCGAGCGCACCCGCCTCTATATCGGCGACCACCACCGTGCTACCGTTCAGCCAGCTGGATTCGTATACCGCCATGCAGATGGCTTCGTCCTTATAACCCTCGACGCCGGTGATCTCTACCTGCGCCTTACCCTGCACCGCCTGAAGGAACTCCCATAGCTCGGTGGCGATGGTATCGGTGATACCGCGTGGGAACATCTGCTCCCAGCCGTCCTCTCCAATGGCTTTGCGGAAGCGATTCACCAGGTCTTGCAGGCTCTCCTCACGCCCACTACGCGTTTTCAGCCCGCTTCCGAAGTCGATACTGCCGTGCTCGCCGTACAGCACCCGCTGGTTAAACCCCTTGCCCGGCGCCGAGGAGACCGATGTCCACTGCCCCATCGCGCCGTTTTCAAAGGTGAGTGTCGCCATCACCGCGTCTTCCACGTCCACCGGGATAGGCTCTTCCAGCGTTTCGGGCTTGCCGTAGCGGTAGGGATGGAAGGCGTGGGCGCGTGCGGCGACCGTATCCACCTCCCCGATGTGGTAGCGGAACAGGTCGGCAAAGTGCACACCACCGTCCAGCATCCACCCGCCGCCGGCATCCATCCGATGCTCGCGCCACGTCCAGTACCATAACCGCTCGCCAACGTCCAGCCAGAACACCATGCGTACCTCGCCGATGTCGCCCTGACGTACCGCCCAGTGAATGGCGCGATGCACAGGGTCACGTCGGTAGTTCTCGGCAACCTGGAACACTGTCCCCGCTTTTTGGGCAGCGGACAGCATCAGCCGTCCCGCCTTGAGTGTCAGCGCAAGGGGTTTTTCGATGGTCACATGTTTACCCGCTTCAAAGCAGGGGATAGCCAGCGTGTGATGGTTTCGGTGGATGGAGCAGATGTCCACCGCCTGCAGTGCTTTTTCGGCGTTCAGCATGTCCTCCAGTTGCTGATAGGGCGTTGGGCGTTTGCCCTGAAACTCGGCAATCTGGTCCGCCATGCGCTCGGCGCGGGCGCGATCGATATCACAGGTGGCGATGACCTCGAAGTCGCGTAGCCCGGCGTCCCATAGTTTGCGCAGTCCCTCACGATGGGCGCCTGCGATACCACCGCATCCCACAAAGGCAAAGGTTACCTTCTCTGCCATAGCAGTGCTCCTCCAAGAACAAAGTCAGGGAAGCGTTCGCCGTCGGCGCAGGCATTCCCTCTCGCGGCATCGTTCGCGTTCCCTGGAGGGCGACCTCTTGGTGAGCCGTTGCCACCACCCCAACCCTCCCCGCGGGCGGGCAGAAGCGTTCGGCTCGGCATCCGCCTCGCCCTCAGGAACAACTGCGCAACGCTATTTCTCGCAGATACACGCCTCCACGCGGGCGTGGCACTTCGGGCAGGTAGGCACGTTAACGCCAGCCGGATAGCCCTTCGCCTCGCCCGGTCCCAGCATGGTGAACTCCGCGTTCAGAATCTGTCCGTCCAGCGTGACGGTGACGCCGATGGTGTTGCGGTCTGCCACCTCGTCAGCAGAAAGCACGAAGCGGTGCTGACCCAGCTTCTCTCCTAAAGGCTGGACTCGCCATCCGGAGGGTACCCAGATGTTCACCGTTGCCGGCACAGGCACGTCGTCCCTCTTTACCGAGAAGCCGATGGTCTTCTCGATCCCCGGACGAAGCACCGGCTCACCTCCGTAGTGCAAAGCGACATCGTAGCCCTGCGTGGTGGTGATCGCGGATTGCGGATCACGGCTCAACACGGTCAGGGCACGCTCGTTGCGGAAGAGTAGAGAGAGCAGATTGTTGGGCAGGACGGTGCGCTCACCCAGCTCCACCGTATCCGAACGCTCCTTCACCATCTTCCGCGCGACTTCGGTGGTGCGCTCGGTCAGCTCGGCAACGGTCTTGGGAGCGTTCAGCCCGCGCGTGTACGGATGCAAAACGATGGTATCGCCAATGGGGTCAATCCACTTCTGCGGGATGCCCTTTGTGCCGTGGATGATGCCCAGCACCGAGCCGAGCGTCGCGCCGGTGCAATCGGTGTCGTATCCGCAGTTGACCGCTGTGCACAGTTTGTCGCCGTAGTCCTTGCCGTACAGCCACCCGATGACGGTGAAGCCGTGGTTCTGCGGCGCGTGGCAGGGCTGGTTATGCCCAAAGTTGGCAAGGATGCGTTCGCGAGCTTCTTGCCAGCTCAGCCCGTTGTCGTAGCACCACACCGCCTCGCGCACCACCCGCGAGATTCGGCTCCACACGGGAATCATGGACAGCCCGATGCGGATCAGCGTGTGCGGGTCGGAGATGACGAACGCAGCGCTTTCCACCGCCGCCCAGAACATCTCGCCATAAGTGCCTTCACCACCCGCGTGGTCTAGCGCGGCATCCAGCCATGCCAGCGACGCGGCTAACTGCGGGTTACCGGGAGCCACGCACGCCCAGATTTCACTGCGGATAGGCGAGCCCATCTCGTCGATATAGTAGTTCTCGAAACAGCCCGAGATGGGTGGGCGCAGGCCACGCGCCAGATTGCGCTGGCAGAAACCGTACTCGTTCCACGGATAGGGCGCGAGGTGTTTCGTCCAGTAGTCGGCGAAGTCGCTGAGGGTGGGATAGATTCCGCGCTCGCGCAGCATCTCCAGCCATACCAACTGCAGGTCCAGGTCATCGTTGGGCGCGGATTTGTCGGGCAAAGGGTCATAGAAGGTGAGCGCATGCATGGTCTTCTGCCCCTCGTAGGGTGCGCCCAGCGTTCCCCCGATGTTCTTGCCCAGCCAGCAGGCGTAGACCTTATCGCGATACTCTTCCAAACTTAACTGGATCGGCTTCATCGTGCACTCCTCTCTCAGTGGGGGTTGACACTGTGAGATTCCCGCTACGCCCGTCGTTTCCTGCCGACATCAACAAGGCTTCTTCCGAGTGGAAGTCGGGTTCCGGAGGGAGCTACCGTGCCTCGAACCGGATCTCTCGCATCCCGCGCCAGTCCACGCGGAGCACGCCGGGCTCTGTTTCGTGAACGACCTGAGGTTCGCTCCGTTTTCCACTGGCATCCCACGCCGTCACCTTCCACGCACGCTTGGGCAAACGCAAGACCACAGGCTCTTCCGTATCGCCCTCCTTCAGGATGCGGATGGAATCCCGGGTGGCGGTGATGTCCAGCGTCACCTCACGCCAGCGGATGCGGTCGATGCGCAGTTCCTTCCATGCCGAGGGCAGATTCGGCTGGAGCGCGAATCCGTCTGCGCTGGGCTGGAACCCCAGAAACCCGTACAGCATCACCTGCGGCACCAGCACGCTCTCGAAGAACTCCATATCCAGCCCCAGTCCTCCGGCGGTGCCGCCTCCCTGTAGCTTGCCCGGGCGCGAACCGTCATAGTACTTGCGGTAACCGCCTGCGGACTCTACCTCCTCGAACCAGCGCAGTATCTCCTGCAAGCGGTGCCAGGCATCGTCCGCGCCACGGGTGCTCAGCCGCGCCATCAGGTCATGATACGAGAAGCCCAGCACCGCGCCACCATCCTGCACCTGGTCACCGAAGGGGATGTTTTCAGGTGCGCTCCACGCCCAGAAGTAGTACTCCACGTTGCGGCGGGTAGTGGCACGGGGAGCGAACCGCCAAAAGTAGATGTCTTTACCCTGAGCCGTATCTCCTTCCACCACTCGCTCGCCGCTGAGCCAGCGCAAGATGTCCTGTGCGCGCTCGGGCGGGGCGAAACCGTAATAGACCGCCTCCAGATTCAGGAAGGTGAAGCCGTAGTCGTGCATTTTGCCGTCGGCGTCGATGGGGGCGTAACGCCGGGTACGCGGGTTCCAGAAGAGGCGGTTCCCCTCGCGCTTCACCTCCTCCGCATGCCTGAGCAGGAAGTCAGGATCGAGCGCGAGCACGCCACCGGGCATGTTCCATTCGGGATGCTGTCGTACTTCGCGCTCGATCTGTGCCATGGTGCGCAGAGCAGAGTAGTAGTGAATAGTGGCATACACATCCTTATAGCCGAAAGGCAGAAGGTCCCAGTAGTTGTTGCCGATACCCTGGCCGGTAACGATCTCTTTTTTGCCGTCAGGCGTATAGCGGATACCACTGCGCCCTTCGTGCCCCACCCACGGGGTGTATACTACCTTCTGCGCCAGCGCCTGGTGCTCGGTCATCAGGTAGCGCATGGCGGTACGCATCCGGTTGAGGTTCTCACGCAGGAAGTTCAGGTCGCGCGTCCACCAGAAGTAGGTGGCACATCCCCGCACGAAGTTCTGGCTGTTGATGTTATGACGGGTATCGTACTGGGTGAAAAACGCCTGAAGCACTACCTCCCCTCCCGGTTCAGGGTTACCAAACCCAATGCGCAGGCGTGTGATCTCACCCTTCCATTGCGGATGGCGGTACAGCGGGATCGCCTCATGCCGATAGGCTTCACCCACGTAGGGACTGAAATAGAAACGTCTTTCCACCGAGAAATGGGGCTGTTCGCGCGTTGTCCACTCGACATACGGTTGGGCATCTTGCAGTCCCCTACCCTTCCAGCGCAGTTGCAGGAACGGAGCCTCATAAGGGTCTATTCGGCATTCGGGGGTGGTCACGGTTGCGTTGGCGCCGGTCAGGGTCAACCGCCAGCCCTCCTCGTCGCCCCCTGCGTCCCGAGCATGGTGCAGGCTCCAGCCTTCCGGTGTGCTTAAGGTATCGGGTCTCCAACCGGGACCAACGGTATCCTTGAATGAAAAGTGCCAACCCGCCGTGCGCCTGCCTTGATTCCAGAACGGGAAAGGCCAGCCCAGCGGATGCGCGATGGAGGCGTGCTGGTGCGTCGCAACGTAACCTTCCGGGTCTATGATGCGTGCGCTTAACACCTGCCTCCACTGCTGGCGGAACGAGCGGGCGAAGTGCTGAGTATCCACCGCGGGCCACAGCGAGGCACAGGACAACCATTCATCCCACAGGGTGGCTTTGGGACCTGCGCCCGGATAGTGTAGCCAGAACAGGCGCCTCAAGGCGTCCATCTGCTTTTCGTGCCCCGGCACCTGAAAGCGCGGAAAGTCATCCGGAATGTCTCCTTGCCCAGAAGCGTCAGCACACATAGATAACGCCATCGCCAGTAACATCACCCCGCACAGCCACATAGTCGCACCTCATTGTCAAAGCCTACTGCAAATGCTTTCGGGAAGCACGGGAGCGGTTCCTGCCAGAGTTGCCTGCATTTGGGTTATCCGTTATCATAGTAGCGGTATCTTTGAGGGAGGGTACACGCCGTGTCACGCTATCCGGGTCCGATGAGCCAGCAGATGCTGGAGGAGCTCTCGCGCTATGTGATCGCCGAGCCCAAGCCGTTCGCGATCGATCTGGAGAAGAGCGAGGGCATGTGGTTGGCAACGGTGGATGGTCAGCGCGTGTTCGACTGGGCGGGCTATTATGCTTCGAAACTTATCGGGCACAATCATCCGCGCCTGTACGAGCCCGAATACCTGAAACGCCTCGCCCGCGCCGCCAACAACAAGGTGGCGAACCCCGACTTCCTCACCCCCGAATGTCTGGAGTACTATCGCCTACTCCATGAACTGGCTCCGGCATGTATGCGCAACACGCGCCTGGAGGTGTACGCGGTCAACTCGGGGGCAGAGGCGGTGGAGAACATGATGAAATATCTGATCAATCTGCACCACCATAAACTCCTGAGGAAGGGCAGGATTCCCAACCCCCGCCGCTTCATCTACTTCGACCAGGCGTTTCACGGGCGAACGGTGTTCGCGCTCAACGTCACCCAGGTTACCCACGACCCGGTGGTGACCAAAGACTTCCACGGCTTTATCCCGGGCAACATTCAGGTGCCGTTCCCCGCGATAGACACCTCCCTGCCCGAATCCGAAAACCGCGCTCGCACGCAACGCACTCTGGAGATCGTGGAGGACTTTCTGCAGAGATACAACGGCGAGGTGGTGGGCATCATTGTGGAACCGCTTCAGGGCGCAGGAGGACATCGGGTGGCTCTGCCTGAGTTCTTTCAGGGCTTGAGCCGGCTAGCGCACCAGTACGAGGTGTACCTGGGCTTCGATGAAGTGCAGACCGCCGGCGGGCAAACGGGAACCTTCTTCGCGTGCGATCAGTTCCACCTCCCGCATCCCCCGCAGGCGGTTGCTACTGCCAAAAAACTGGGCAACGGCGTGGTATACATGCTGTACCCGATGGAGGACCGAGGCGTGCTGGACTCCACCTGGGGCGGTTCGCTGGCGGACATGGTGCGCTTCGTGCAGGAGATGAAGATCGTGCGCGAGGAGCGTCTGATAGAACAGGTTCCCGGCAAAACAGCGGTGCTGGTCAAAGGGCTGAACGCGCTCGCCCAACTTTACCCCGACCTCATCTACAACGTGCGCGGCATGGGACTGTATCAGGGTTTCAGCCTGCGCAGACCCGAACTGCGCCAGCGCATGCTGGACATCGCTTTGCAGGAGGAGGACCTGCTTCTGCTCGGCGCGGGAACCGATACCATTCGCCTGCGTCCCAACCTCAGCGTGACCATCGAAGAGATCACCCTGCTTTTGGAGAAGCTAGAGCGCGTGCTGAAGCGGTTGAAAGACGAGACCATATCCAATATCCACTCGGGTCCACCGAGTTGACCTGCTCATGCTCGCAATACAGATACGGATGCTCACTCCGCATCGCGTCCCGGCTGATGAACCGTCGGTTGTTAAGGTGCTCGTGACCGCTTGCTCCAAGTATAAACTGGTCTCCGCAAAAATGCAAGGGTTTTTGGGGAGCGATTCTTCGCTTCGCTCAGAATGACAAGGGAGAGACGCAGAAGGACGGGAAGATGTCATGCTGAGCGGAGCTCTGCATCTCGTTTTTGAGATCCTTCGCATCCGCTCAGGGTGACGAAAAACTGGAGGGCGAGGCTCCTGCCGAGCCGAACGCTTCTGCCCGCCCGCGGGGTATCGGCTCACCAGGAGGTTCGCCCTCCAAGGAACGCGGGGGTTGGGGTGGGGACAACGGCTCACCAGGAGGTTCGCCCTCCATGCACGCAGGGTTCACAGATGAGAGCCTAACCATCTCCCGCCTATTTTGACCTGTTCCCCGCGAACGTGGTATACTAAATGGCGCACGTCTGTGCGCTCTTTTTGTGAGGTAAGCATGGCAACGCAACGCTCCAACGGACAATCGGCTTCGGTGGCAATCGTCAACCTCGGATGCGCCAAAAACATGGTGGACGCCGAGGAGATGCTGGGTGTGCTGGCGGAGCATGGTTACACCCTCACTTCCGACACCTCCCGCGCCGATGTGCTCATTGTTAATACCTGCGGGTTCATCGCCAGCGCCAGGGAGGAATCGCTCTCTGCCATCCGCTCCGCACTGCGCTGGAAACGCCGACGGGGAACCAAGGTCATCGTCGCGGGATGCCTCTCCCAGCGTTACGGAGCGAAACTGCTCGAACAGGTGCCCGAAGTGGATGCGCTCATCGGCGTGGGACAGATGGCGCGGATTCACGAGGTGGTAGAGCGCACGCTCTCGCAGAGCCAGCCCCTGATTGAGCAGACGCCACCCCAGCACCGTTGGGCGCAAACGGGCACGCGCGTGCTTTCGACCGCTCCCTGGAGCGCATATCTGAAGATTTCCGAAGGCTGTGACCACCAGTGCACCTTCTGCGCTATCCCCGCTTTTCGCGGCGGACATGTAAGCAAACCCCTTCCGCGCGTGCTGGCAGAAGCCGAAGACCTCGCCCGGCGCGGCGTGCTGGAGGTTAACCTGATTGCTCAGGACAGCACCCAGTACGGGCTGGACCTGTACGGCAAGCAGATGCTGAGCCATCTTCTGCGCGAGCTGTCCGCGATGGGCGCGTTCCGCTGGATTCGCGTGCTGTACTGCTATCCCTCACGCCTCACCGACGAGGTGATCGAGGTGCTGGCGAACACCCCCGGGGTGCTCCCCTATGTGGACGTGCCCTTGCAACATGCCGACGACCAAATCCTGCGCGCGATGATGCGCCCCGTAGGCAGGGAACGCTATCTCCAGCTGATACACCGCCTGCGCGAGGCGAACCCCGACATGACCGTGCGCAGTACCTTCATCGTGGGCTTTCCGGGCGAAACCGAAGCCCATTTTTCCAACCTGCTAACCTTTTTGGAAGAGGCGCAGATAGACAGAGCCGGCGCGTTCCTCTTCTCGCCGGAGGAGGGCACACCCGCCGAAAAATTACCTAACCGCGTGCCCGAGCGCATCGCACACAGCCGCTACGACCGCCTGATGCGCCTGCAAAAGCGCATCTCGCTTGCGCGCAACCGCGCCTGGATCGGACGGGAGATGGAGGTGCTAGTGGAATCGCCGCATCCGACCCAGCGTCATCTTTGGATCGCCCGCTCGTTCCGCGATGCGCCCGAAGTGGATGGAACGGTGATAGTGCGTGCGAAAGAGGCGCAACCGGGCACGTTCCTGACTGTGAAAATTACCGACGCTACCGCCTACGACCTGATAGCCGATAGCACTTTGAGCCTGCCGGTTCATTCCCGGCATCAAGAGGAGGTTTCGCTGTGAGCAACCCTGCTACTGCACCAGAGATAGAGACGCTCGCACAGGCTTATCTGCGAGCAACCGTCGCCAACGCGCTCCTGCGCTTCACAGAACCCGCCAAGATGTTGGAACTGCACGATGCCTGCGGACTGCCAGCAATGGATATGGACATCCTGCGCTACGTGCTGGGTTCCAACTCCGACATCTTCACCTCCACCGAGCGGCGCTGGACGGTCGCCGCGCGATTCGAAGACCGCTCGCGCCCGGTACACGCGCTGGTGGAGAGCCTCCTGCGCCACACCGGACAACCCATCGCGCTGGAGTCGCTCGCCTACCTGCTCGCCGATATCTACCAGCGCTCTCCCCACTCGATGGCGGTGGTGATATACCGGCTGTCCGAGACGCACTTTTTCCGCCTGCCGGGCAACCGCATCGGTCTGCGCGACTGGCTGTTGCGCACCGACTACGACAGCGTGGCGGATGTGGCGTTCTACAACTACATAGACCTCGCCGCGGCGCAAGAACTGCTGGATAAGCATCCTTCGTTCGAGGGCTCGCCGCAGTCGGTGCTCACGCTGGTGGAGGATGTGGGGGCGCCGCTCTCCTCGCGCTTTGTGGCTTTCCTGCAGTGGCTCCGCGACCCCGAATCGTTCGACGCGGTGAAGGCTTATCAGAACCTGCTGAATGCGGAGGGACTGGTGTCGGTTCCGCTCAAAGAGAGGGACGTGCTGGAGCCAGTCACGCACTGGGCATCCGCGAAATGGGTCCCCCAGTGGATCGATACCATTCGCCCCAAAGCCAAGCAGATGGCGGGCGTGCTGGCGCAATTGATGGCGGAACCGCTGGTGCTGTCGGTAGAAGACGTGGAGGGAATGGTTCAGCGGGTGCTCCAGTCGCCGAAGGTGGTCACCGCCGAAGAGCTGGCACAACGCTTCTTCGACCTGACGCCCAGCGACCCCACCTACGCTAACGACCTCGACACCATCACCCAGTCCCTGCGCCAGGATGCACGCATCATGTGGCTGGGCGGGACGCGCTTCGTGAACCCTCAGAACCTGCCCCCATACCTGTTCGAAGTGCCCGAGAGCCTGCGCTTCCCCGAAGTGCAGTTCTATACCGAAGAGGGCGAGCCACTGGAGATCGACCTGGAGGATGAAGGGTTGTCGGGCACATTGCGCTCGGACATCATGGACCCCGTTGCGCAGGATGTCGGCGACGAAGAGGAAGAGAAACTGACCATCTTCCCCATCCCCGAAAGCGTGCAGTGTGTGGTCAAGGCACGCCACAAGGAAATCGGCACCTTCCCGCTGTGCCAGATCCCGCAGGGCTTCTTCCAGGCGGAGCCGGACTTCCAGCAGATAACGCTCATCGATGAAACCACCGGCGAACGCTACACCGAGGTCTACGTCAACCAGACCGAGCGCCTCATCTACGGACTGCTGGACTGGTACGCCACGCGCGATGCGGTATCGGGATTGATATTCACGCTGACGCGCACCGAGCACCCGTTTGTGTTCAAGGTGCGATGGGAAGAGACGCTGGACCAGCGCGTGCACCTGAGCCGCTCGCGATACGAGGAACTGCTGGACATGAGCACGCGGATGGTGCAAACCTACTCTACCTTCGACATCATCTGCGAGATTCTCAGTCATCGCGGGGGGATGGAGTTCCTGAATATCCTCAGCGAGGTCAACGTCATTCGCCGCACTCGGCGCAGACGGGTTGCCTCCGTCTTGAGTGCGTTTCAGGCGTTCTATCTGCGCGGCGGGTTGTGGCATCTGGATGAGCGAAAGCGCGACGCAGGTATCGACCGTACCAAGCGCAAGCACATCCGAAAGTAACCCGCCAATCGGCGACGCCATCCGGAGGGCGAGGCTCCTGCCGAGCCGAACCCCCCTCCCCGCCCGCGGGTTAACAGCTCACCGGGAGGTTCGCCCTCCATAGGCATGGGATGACGGGCACAGGGTAAGGGCAATACCGCTCACTATTCCTGCTTTACCGCTTGCCAGACCTCGTTAATCCTGCGCTTCTGGGCGATGTCCGAACGCGCATCACCGTCCAGCACCTTCTGCAATCCCTCACAAAGCCGCACCAGGGTGTCGAGATAGCTCCCGTCCGCTGCGGCTTGCGACCGCTCCGGCAGGCGAGGCAGATTGCCCGCGCGCTGGAGCTCCAGCCAACGCACTATCGTCAGCCACTGCCTCAGCACCAACTGAGTGTGTGCCGCCTCGCAGCTGGTGCCCAGATTCGCTTGCTCTAGCTGACGGTACAGCCGCGCAAATCGCGCAACCTGCGCCTGCAGGTCTCGCAGGGAATCGGGCGCGGGCATCTTCGTAAAGGCGTCCAGCACCGCTTTCGCCGACGCGGGCACGGTCGGCTTAGGTATGGGCACTGCTCTGGCACCGCCCATGAGCACTTGCACTCTCGCCACTTCGGGAGTGCGCTCGTCAGGCAGGAACACTGACGCCTCGTCGTGCCACTGCCAGCTCTTGCCGTTCACCCACACCTGCCGGATGCGTCCCTGCCCCACCACCGACAGGTACAATCGCTTTGTGCCGAAGCGGATGGGGAACCGCTGATGCAGTTCTGTGATGCCCGCAGGCACGTGCGGTATCAGCGTCAGCCCGTCGGCGCGGTAAAGGTACTCGAACAGCCCGCGCACCATCGCCGCGGGTGGACCGAAGGCGTCATAGGTGATATTGATAGGCTCACCCGGCTGGTAGACGTCACTGCCAAACTGCACCAGCGGGTTGTCCAACCGAAAGCGACGGGCGAACCCCAGCAGTCGCCTCATCGACCGGCGAGCGTCCTCATGCCGGTTCAGGCGATAGTACGCCATGATCATCCGCGCTTCGCAGGTAGACCAGTGCCCACCGTTGACCCATGTGCCAAACGCCCATAGTCCCTCAGGCGCGGTATACATATCGTCCAGCGACGGATAGTTGGCGATGATGAAGTCGTAAGGACGCAAGCCCGGAATGGAGGCGATTTTGGCGTAGATGCGCTGTGCCTGCGCCTCATCGACGACGCGGAAGCAGATGGCATCGTGGTTGGGGGAAGATTCGAAATAGCCGTGCTTCGGTGCGCCGTACACGCCGTGCCGGGTGCCGTCGGGGTCCAGCGACTTGATGAAATAGCCCTCGTCGGTGGTAAGCAGTGCCAGCCCACGATGCGCGCGTTCTCGCCGCCCTGCATACAGGCGTGCCTTCCGTGCCTCTCCGGCGAGCTTCTCCAGATCGATCAACCGGTCCAGCGCGGCGATATAGGTGATCGACAATCCCGCGAGATATGCCATGTCGTAACTGCCGTCAGGGCGTTTCCATCCCGCGTAGCTGGGCGCCAGCAGGTTGCCCGCCGGACCGGCGAGAAAGAGGTTGTTCTGCGGATCGCGTCGGCTCTCGATGAACTGGGCACACCGCTCCAGCTTCGGCAGGTAGTGAGCGATGGCTTCTTTGTCGCGGCTAATGAGCAGAAGCTCCGCCTGCATCAACAACCCCGCCGCCGTAAACTCCATACCCCAGTCGTGAATGTCCACCCGCCCATCACCCTGCTTTGCCACGAACCAGCCGGGCGCGGCAGCATCACACAGACAGCCATCGGGCGGAACCCAATCGAAGCGCGTCTGCCCCCACTGGAACGGGCGCACCGTCTTGCCGTCACCCATCTGGTCGAACCACAGGTCCTGTGCGTTCTGCAGGAAGGTGAGATAAGGCTCCAGCAAGAAGGGAAGCGCGCAATAGGTGGTACCGTAGCTATTCTGAACCCACCAGGCGTTCCATGTCGGACCCTCCACAAAGCCGTTCCACGCAGGCGTATACAGCATGGGCAGGTTCTGAAACTCAGGGTCAGGCTCGAACATCCGCCGGGCGACGTCCAGCAGTTGCAGGTACTCCACGTCCCCTCTGCCCGAAAAGTATTGCCCCCCGAAACGACCCGACATGCTCATTCTCCCCCTCCCAAAGTGGACTGTCAACCTGTTCGCCTCGCGGGAGGGGATTCCTGTTGGTGGGATTGCAGGGGGCTTTCACCGGTGGTATAATATTCGTGTCACCGCGCGCCCGTAGCTCAATGGACAGAGCATCAGACTTCGGATCTGAGGGTTGGGGGTTCGAGTCCCTCCGGGCGCGCCATGGTTCTTCTGCCCCATGCAACTTTCTTGCCCCGCGTATGTCATAATACAAGGTGAGTTACCCAGTGCCTGAAGGAGAAAGACTCATGCGATTCGCGGTCACTGCCCTGTTCTGTTTCGCCCTGATGACCAGTATAGCCCTCGCTCAGGTGTCTACCCGGGCGGAGGATGTGGTCATAGAGGCTCTGTCTCAGCGCGACGTGTACGTCGCCCCTCAGCTGGCTGGGGTGGTAGACGAACAGCGACTACAGCAAGTCGCGAACGAGCTGAAGCCCTTCACCGTGAAGTTCGTTGTGGCGCCCCTGCGTGATGCCAGCGTTCGCAATGCGTGGGCGGCTGGTTTGCGGCGCTACCTGAACATCCGCAACGGCGTGGTCATCGTGCTCACCCCCAAAGTGCCGGGGGTCCGAGGGGGCGTTTCCGCAAGTAGTGACGTCATCTCGAAGACCGAGATTAACCGCATCTTGGAGGCGAATATCCAGACATTTACCACGCAGGGATACACGCAGGGGCTCGAGCGGTTGGCACGCGCTCTGCGGGAACACGCCTCCGCCAAACAACGCAGTGCTGTTCTTAATACGACCCTGCTCATCGGCATCCCGGCGGTTCTGGTCATCGGCGGCGTAGCGTGGGTTATCCGGCGACGTGCGAAAGAGGTCGCCCGCTTAAAGGTGCGCCTGCAGGATTTGCGCGCTCAGGTGCTGGAAGGCATTGAGTACCTGGACGGCTATCTCGACGCCCTGCCCGAAGGCGAGGACGCCAGCCGTGCGCGGGAGCACCGCCAGCGCGCTGCCGAACTTCAGGCCCAGGCGGGACAACTCATAGACAACGCCCGGCGCCCCGAAGAGCTGTGGCGGGCAGAGCACCTGCTGGACAAGGCACAGATGAGTGTGCAAAAGGCCAAAAAGTACATCTTACGGGCAGGCGGCGACACCAGCATCCACGTGGAGGACGAGCCGCAAGAACCCGTCGCCGAGGAGGCATCGGTGATGATTTCACCAAATGACCGCACCTACGCCTGCTTCTTCTGCTCCAAACCGCCGACGTTGGGCGAACTCCAGCCGGTCGATGTCACCGTGGGCGAGCAGACGCGCAAGGTGTGGGCATGCGAAGAGTGCGCGGAACGACTAAGGCGGGGAGAAACGCCCGCTATCCGCGTGATTCGCGAAGGCGACCGTGCCCGCCCCTGGTACGAAGTGCCCGATTACGATCCCTACCGGGACTACGGCAGACCCTACCCGGGCATGGACTGGATGAGTCTGCTTCTGCTGGGCAGTATCCTCTCGCACCCTGCCCCCGTCATCATCTACCCGGAGCGTGAGCCGGTGAACCTCGGCGGCGGTGAGAACCCTGACACCGACGCGGGTGGAGCCGACTGGTGGAACACCGATGCGGATACTTCAGCAGGCAGCGCGGACTGGCTGGATACCGGCATCGGTACCGCGCCCGATGTGGACACCGATACCGGCGGGAGCGACTTCTTCAGCGGTCTGTTCGACGGGTTTGATGCAGGTGATGTAGACGCCGGCGGCGTGGACTTTGGGGATTTTGGCGACTTCGGTGATGTGGGCGGAGGGGACTTTTGAAAAGCTCATAGCCTCCGCTCTCCTGTCGGGGCAACCGCAAGCAGGTTGCCCCGCAAGCAGAAAACACGGCACTATCGCCCGGATGTCGTCGGCGCGGCGGTTCCACTTGATGCTCCCGCACCACCTCCAAACCACGACGGACGCTCGGTCGGCAGAACGCTCTGCTTCTGTTTCTGCTGTTTGTTCCACTGCAGACCGATCACTACCAGCGCCACCACAATGATAATCACTGCGATGACGCCCATCAGGGTGCGTTTGCCCTTGTCTTGCATGGCTTCCTCCTTGTCAAGGTCAGGCAGGCGGTTCCCACCGCCTGCCGTCGCGTCTCAGTCCACGTCCCATCCCTTCGCCGGATCCGACTCGTTGTGCCGGTCCTCGCGGATAAACCAGTGCGGGTCAAAGTTGGCGCACGGATAGGGCTCTACCTCCCACACGCGCAGTTTCACGAAGCGGTGATTGCCCGCCATGATGTATTTGGCGTGTCCATCTGCGAAAGTAGCATTGAACGCCATGCGGGTGAATACCTGCGGATTGTCGGTGCAGGTCCAGAACGGCACGCTCTTCTCGGCGTGAATAGGACTGTTCTCGTACGCCATGATGGTCTGCGCGGGCTTGTCGATGGAAGCGAGTCCCCGGCCGCATCGCGCCGATGTTGCCAGCGCCAGCTTGAAGTCATACGAAAGCCCCCGGAAACCTGCGACCGGCCACAGGTCCGGACACCCGTTGGCAGGCCAACCGCCCCACTTCCAGAAGTTATCCGGGTAGGAGGGGCAGATGAAGATCTGGGCGTTTTTCACGTAGGGCTGAACCAGCACCGCCCATCGTGTAAACGCCATGACGATGTCCCCATTGCAGTCCGGCGAGTGCGTGCAATCACTGCTCCAGGCAAAGAACTTCTCATCATAGTCCTGCAGGTACATGTTGATTCCCAGACCGATCTGCTTCATGTTGCTGAGGCAGTTGGTCTTTCGTGCCTGTTCGCGAGCGCGCGCAAACACCGGGAACAGAATCGCTGCCAGAATCGCGATAATCGCGATAACCACCAGCAGCTCGATCAAGGTAAAGCCTCGGGTTTTCATGTCTCTTCCTCCTGGTGTAAAGGTGTGATAGAAGATGTTACAGCTCTGAGGTCCTGCCCGGCGTATTCCGCGGGCATCAGACTTGCGGATGTGGTAATAACCGCTGGTGACATCACCTCCCCTTCGATGCGACGTTTCAACCGCAAGGCGGCAATGCGCCCCATCTCGTACACCTGCTGTACGAGACGGTGCACCGAGCGCGTCACACGGGTCATCAACGGAGGCGCATCGGCGAAGCTGAGCACCTCTATCTGCTCGGGCACAGCAATGCCCATCCGGTCACACGCCTCCAGCACTGCCGCCATGTAATAGTCATGCAGGCAGAACACCGCGGTAATCGGTTGAGGCTGATGCAGGAGTGTGAACAGGGCATCATGCACTACCTGAACCAAGTAATCTAGCTTGATGCTCTCGTGAAGCGGGGAGAACCGCACCAGCGATTGCACCTCATCGTTTCCCACCTCACGCATCGCCTGCAGATACGCCTCATATCGCTCACGGATGGAGGAAACGTACAGCGCATCCTCGGTGAAATGCGCGATCAGCCGGTGCCCCTTGCTGGTCAGGTAGCGTAGCCCTACCAGGCTGGAGTGGTAGTTGTCGGTCATGACCACGTCGCACTGCACCCCTGCCGGCTGGCGGTCCACACAAACCACCGGCTTGCCGCTGTCCAGAACGCGCTGGAGCACGGCGGTGTTCTTCGGGTCGCAAGTCGGATAGCAGAGGATGCCATCTGCCTCGTTCTGCATCCGGCGCAGGTACTGTGCCTCGCGGTGTGGGTCGTTATGCGTCTCGCACAGTAGAAGGTTATACTGGTCTGGGAGCGCACTGCGGATGCCGCGCAGGTATTCTACCTGCGGGTAATCGTGCAAAAAAGGGAACACCGCCGCGATAAAGAGGGGCTTTGCCGAGGGCGGTTCGGCGACGTAGGTGCCCAGTTTGCGCTTGCGCACCACCAGCCCCAGCCGCTGCAGTTCGAACATGGCGCGATGTGCCGTTACCCGGCAAACGCCGAACTGTTGTGCCAGCTCGGTTTCGGACGGCAGGGGAGTACCGGGGGCAAGCTTACCGCCCTCGATCTGGGCACGGATGGCATCCGCAATCTGTTTCCATTTCACGGAAGACATGGTGCATTACTCTAAGGTTTAAGCTGTCTAATAATATGGTATTCCCATTATAACCCCTCGCTCAAAAAAAATCAAGCACTTTTAGCCATCAACCGTGCAAAAATCTATCCCGCTCGCGCAACAGTTCACCCAGCACAACCCACCGCCCACCCAAAAACGCCCAAGACCCCCACAAAGCCCAGAACCCCTCATCCTCGCCCTGCTCATC
>PSLZ01000047.1:0-21353 GCA_040289885.1 Armatimonadota bacterium
TGTGGATATATCACCATAAACCGGTGCGATTGTCAATCCAATGTTCAGCAGTTGCGAACCCTCGCCCACCCCTTTTGACAAGGCGTTAATAATTTCCCCCTGCTGGCGGACGCTGAGGTGCTGAGAGTGCGCCCGGTTGACCAGCCTCCGCTCCCGGTGAAGGTGCGCCCGGTCGCGCGCCGCCCGGTGCCATCCCCGGAGGAGGCAACCCTGGTCCTCCCACAGGCATCTTGCTGGGGTCGATCGCCGGTGCCTCCGTTCCTCCGACGAAGTACCTCCAGCCCACGAAAGCGATTACCGCCAGCACGACGATGATCACAATCGCCGCGGTGACTGGACTGATCTCTTTCTTCATGCTCCTCCCCTCCAACGATGAGATAGCGATTCTCATTTTGCGGGCTTTGGGAGCGATTCCTGCTGGCAGGAAAACAAAGCCGCCCGAGCGAATCGGCAAGCCAAAACGCGAGAAACGAGGAGGAAACGATGCGATATATTCTGTGTATCGGGGCACACCCAGATGACGTGGAGCTAAGCATTGGCGGTACGGTGACACTGATGCGCAAACGGGGAGACGTGGTACGCTTCCTCAGCATGACCGACGGCAGTAAAGGGCACTATCGGCAGGAATACGTGCAAAACCCGCGCCTTCTGGTGGAGCGACGTATGGCAGAGGCGCAACGTGCCGCGGCGATGGCGGGGGCAGAGTTCCACTGCCTCGGTGCGCCCGACGGCGGGGTCATCGTCAACCACGAGACCACTTCGTCCATGATACGCGCCATCCGCTCTTTCGGCGAGCAGGGCAAAGGTCCCGACCTGATTTTGGTCAACCGCCTGAACGATTATCACCGCGACCACCGCGTAACCGCTCAGCTGGTGCTGGATTCGGTCTACTTGTTGACGGTGCCAACCATTTGCCCGGAAATCCCCCCGTTACGCCGGATGCCGGTGGTGATGTACTGGCATGATGATTTCACCGAGCCGGTGCCTTTCCGCGCCGATGTGGTGGTGAGCATCGATACAGCGATAGAGACCAAGATAGACATGCTCTGCGCGCACGAGTCGCAGTTCGCGGAGTGGATACCCTACACCATGGGCATGCCCGACCTGCCCTTGACGCCTGAAAAGATGCGCGAGTGGGTGACCGCATGGATGCACCGAGATGCGCGTAGCGCCAGAATAGCAGGGGAACGAGGTCGTCCCCGAATCGCCCCAGCAGGCGCATACGAATTTGCCGAGGCGTTCCAGGTCAGCGAGTATGGTACCCGTCCCACTGACGAGTGGCTTGGTGAGATGTTTCGCTTTACGTAGGAAACAAAACGGAGCCATTTGGTGTATAATATAGATGGAAGCTTGGGGGCGATTGGTGTCGACAGGGTCGAGGCGCGCTCAGGCTGCGAGCCGAGGTGCCGCTGGCCTCGTAAAAAGCGGCCAAAAAATAAGAGCGACTCCTCAGTACGCTCTCGCTGCCTAATTAAGAGGCAGCCGTCCTGCCGCCTCCTGCCGGCCGAGGCGGATGTGGGCGTGTGCGATGCCGGATAGTCCTGGTGGAGCGGCTCATCGCCACCCGGACGAAAGCGCAGGATGAGCTGGCGGAACGGTAAGCCTGCCATGGGGCGTACCTTTCCGCGAGAGATAAAACGATGGCTACGCTCGTAGACGCCTGGGGCAAATCACTCTGGACGAGGGTTCGAGTCCCTCCGCCTCCACCAGATGTGCCAAAACCCCCGCGACTGCCGTCGCGGGGGTCGCTGTTAGCTTGGGGCAAAGTAGACTACTCTCTGACCTCGCGAATATATGCCCGCGCGCCGGGTACACTGCGAATCAGCGCCATCCCCCTCTCCTTGCCCAGCACACACAGCGCAGTGGCTAAACTGTCGGAGGTAATGCCGTCACGGGCGATCACCGTCGCCGCTACGCGCGTGGTCAACCCCCAGCCAGTGCGCGGGTGTACGATATGCGAGTAGCGTTTGCCCTGATACTCCATATACTGCTCGGTATCTCCCGAAGAAGAGATCGCCCCCAGCGCAAGGGTCACCCAGCGTCGTTCGGGTGAGGCGTTCGCTACTTCGATCCGCCAGCCTGCCGTTCCGGGCGGAGCCAGCCCCGCCACAATGTCACCCCCCGCCTCCAACAGAGCGTGGCGAACCCCATGTGCGTTCAATACCCTCAGCGCGCAGTCCAGCGCATAGCCCTTGGCGATCCCGCCCAGGTCCAACCGCATCCCGGGCACCAACAGTTGCACCGTACGCTCGGCATCATTCAGCACCATCTTCTCGTAGCCCACGTAGCGCCTCGCCTCGTCTATCTCCGCCTGCGTTGGAAACTGCCCCGTGCGCCTCGCACGCCGCCACAACTGCACAAAGGGACCGACCGTGACATCGAACGCCCCATCGGTGCGGCGCGCCAGCTCCTGCGCCCGCTTCAGCACGAAGTACAGCTCCTCGCTGACGCGCACCGGTGGTCCCCCCGCCTGCGCACACAATCGCATCAACTCGCTATCCTTGCGATAGTCGCTCATAAGATCCTCCAGCTGCGCGATACGGTCGAAGGCGGAACGGCAGGCGCGCTCGGCAATCGACCGTTCCGGGGCATACAGCGTGATGGTCACTTGCACTCCCATCAACATCTGGGTATACTGATAGCGGTGCAGGCGCGTGGCTTGTGCCCGTGCTGTCCCTATCATAGATACCAGAAACAATAGGAGCAGAGGTCGCTGAAGAATGCAGAACATCTCAGGAACGTCTTCACCCCTTTCTCTCTTGCTGTCAGCTCCTTTCTACAAGGCACTGGCAATCACCTGCGCGATGGCGCTTACAGTGGGCGCATCGGCGCAGGGGACCAAACCTGCCATAGCCAAACCGCTGACGGCATACACCGAAACCATCCCCGGCACTGTGGTGCAGTTCGACATGCTACCGGTGCCCGGCGGCACATACACCATCACTGACCCGAAAACAGGTAAACCCAAACAGGTAACCATCAAACCCTTCTACATCGGCAAGACAGAGGTCACCTGGGACGAGTTCGATGTGTTCGTGCATCGGCTAGACGCTCCCGAAACCCAGAAAACGGGGGGTGCGGACGCCATCTCTCGCCCCAGCAAGCCCTATGGAGCGGTAGACCGCGGTTTCGGGCACAAGGGCTATCCTGCCATCAGCATGAGCTATCTTGCCGCCCAAAAGTACTGTGAATGGCTCTCCGCCAAAACCGGTAAGAAATACCGCCTCCCCACCGAAGCCGAGTGGGAGTACGCCTGTCGGGCAGGGGTGCTTCCCGCTGGACCGATCGCGGACAAAGACCTTTTGGACAAGCTGGGGTGGCACTGGGGCAACTCGGATGACAAGACGCACAAAGTGGCAACCAAACAACCGAACGCCTGGGGAATCTATGATATGCTAGGCAACGTCGCCGAATGGTGCCAACCGATGGACGATGCAGTGCCCGTGGTGCGCGGAGGCTCGTTCTACGATAACCCCGAAAAGGTGCATCCTGCCGCGCGGGCGAAATATACCCCTGACTGGCAGATGAACGACCCGCAAAACCCCAAGAGCAAATGGTGGCTGACAGACGCCCCGTTTGTCGGCTTCCGGGTGGTCTGTGAACCATGATAACCCAGCAGGTCTACGTCCCCTTGTCCGCGAAATAACACCAAACGGGAACAGGAGGTTTGCGATGTCCTTGAACAACCTTGGTAGCACCACCGTCGCCCAGATCGCTATTGTGGTACACGATATCGAGCAAGCCTGCAAACGTTGGGCAGAGGTGCTTGGACTGCCTGTGCCCAACGTCATCGTCACTCAGCCAGGCGACACGGTGCATATGACCTATCGCGGTCAACCCAGCAACGCCCAGGCAAAACTCGCCTTCTTCAACCTCGGACAGGTGCAACTGGAGCTGATCGAGCCTATCGGCGGACCCAGCACATGGCAAGAGGCTCTGCACCAGAACGGCGAATCGGTGCACCATATCGCCTTCTGGGTGGAGGACATGCAGGCAAGCGTGGACTTCCTCAAACAGCACGGCATCCCCATGATTCAGCGAGGGGATATGGGTGAAGGGCAATACGCCTACTTCGACGCACAGCACAAACTGGGCGTGCAGATAGAGTTACTGGAGCGGGTACGCAAGGCTCGTGCGCAGGGCTAACACAGGTTCGGGAGGTTGGTCATGCCAGAGCGGATGAAACGGCTAGCAGAGCCGTTCAATCTTCGCGAGGTGCAGTTGCTGAAAAGCCCCTTCCTGCATGCTATGCAGATGAACGCACGCTATCTGCTGATGCTGGAGCCCGACCGTTTGCTACACCGCTTCCGCCTCTACGCCGGGCTGCGACCCAAAGCACCTGCCTACGGCGGCTGGGAGAGCATGGGGGTTTCGGGACATACGCTGGGACATTACCTCTCCGCCTGCTCCATGCACTACGCCGCGACCGGCGACGACACCTTCCGTAAGCGGGTGGACTACATCGTTGGCGAGCTGGCTCTGTGTCAGCAGAAGCACGGCAATGGCTACGTCTCCGCCATCCCGGAGGGCGAGCGCATCTTCCGCGAGATCGCCGAGGGCAACATCCGCGCCCAAGCCTTCGACCTCAACGGCGGATGGGTGCCCTGGTACACCATGCACAAACTGTTCGCAGGGCTCATAGACGCCTTCGTGCACTGTGGGAACGAGCAGGCACTGGCGGTGGCGAAGTCGCTGGGCGACTGGGCATACCACAGCACCGAAAGGCTCTCGGAAGCACAATGGCAGACTATGCTCGCCTGCGAGCACGGCGGCATGAACGAGGCGATGGCGAACCTCTACGCCCTCACCGGCGACGAGAAGTACCTGACGCTCGCTCGCAAGTTCTACCATAAGGCGGTACTAGACCGGCTGGCGAACGGTGAAGACTGTCTGCCCGGTCTGCACGCCAACACGCAGATTCCCAAGGTCATCGGCGTCGCACGACTGTACGAACTAACGGGCGAGAAACGATACCGCGACATCGCCACTTTCTTCTGGGAGCGCGTGGTATACCACCACACCTACGTTATCGGCGGGCATAGCGACTATGAACATTTCGGCTCGCCCGACAAACTGGCAAACCGCCTGTCCACCAACACCTGCGAGACCTGCAATACCTACAATATGCTCAAGCTCACCCGCCATCTCTTCTCGTGGGAGCCGAAGGCGGACTACATGCACTTCTACGAACGCGCCCTCTACAACCATATCCTCGCCTCGCAGGACCCGCAAACGGGAATGGTGTGCTACTACGTGTCGCTGAAGCCCGGGCACTACAAGACCTACTCCACGCCCTTCGACTCCTTCTGGTGCTGTGTGGGCACGGGCATGGAGAACCACACCAAATACGGCGACACCGTTTTCTTCCACAGCGACGACGCCCTATACGTGAACCTCTTCATCCCCTCCGACCTACGCTGGAAGCAAAAGGGCATGAGTGTGCGTCTAGAGACCGCCATTCCCGAAAACAGCACCGTCTCCTTGCACATCACTCCGCAAGAGCCGGTGGAGTGCACGCTCTTGGTGCGCCAGCCGTACTGGTGCGTCGAACCGCGGGTACGAGTGAACGGGCGAACCCTGCGTGTTGCGCTCGCTCGCAACGGTTACCTCGCCTTGCGCCGGAGATGGCAAAAGGGTGATAGGGTTGAGGTCGTTCTGCCCCCTCGGCTATACACCGAAGCGATGCCCGACGCCCCCAACCTGCTCGCCGTGCTGTACGGTCCCATCGTACTGGCAGGGGTGCTGGACACGGCAAGCGACCCCGAGCCGCGGGTGCCGGTGCTAGTGACCAACGGCAAGCCTCCGCAGTACTGGACACGTATGGTCAAGCAGAGCCCCCTTACTTTCCGCACGCACCGCACGGGCAGACCGGACGACGTAGACCTGCTCCCCTTCCATCGGGTGCACCACCAGCGATACACCGTATACTGGCGTGCGGTCACCGAAGCCGAATGGCAAAAGATCGATGCCGCCTACCGAGAAGAACAGAAGCGACTGCAGGAACTGGAGCAACGCACGGTGGACGCGGTGCGTATCGGCGAGGAGGGATCCGAGCGTGCGCACAACCTGCAGGGTGAAAAAACCTCTTGGGGCGACTTCAACGGCAGACGCTGGCGACACGCCGTCGACGGAGGCTGGTTCTCCTACGACCTGCGCGTCCTGCCCGACCAGCACATGCAACTGTGGTGCACCTACTGGGGTAGCGACCGTGGAGGCAGGATGTTCGATATCCTCGTGGACGGCAAAAAGGTGGCGACGCAAGTGCTGAACAACAACCAGCCGGGCAGTTTCTTCGATGTGTTGTATCCTCTGCCCCTGGATTGCACCGCTGGCAAGGAGAAGGTCACCGTCCGCTTTCAGGCGCATCCGGGCAGGCTGGCAGGTGGGGTGTTCGGATTGCGAACCCTGCGTACGGAGGGGCAATGATGACCGCATCCGACTGGAAAGTGCTGGCACGCTATGATTCCCAGCATCTTCGCGAAATCGCCCTGCCCATCGGCGGTATCGGCACAGGCTTCTTCTGCCTGACCGGTAGAGGGGAACTGACCGACTGGCAGGTGATGAGCCGTCCCCATCGGGGTTGGCGCCCGATGTATTCGCACCTCCTGCTATGGACACGGCAGGGGCACACCTCTAAACTGCGCATCATGGAGAACACGCTCACCGAAGGGCTTTCCGCCGACTTCGGAGCGCCGCAGGTGATGGCAGGGCTACCGCGAATGCGCGCCTCACAGTTTGAAGCCACCTATCCGTTCGGCAGGCTTTGGCTGGAGGACGAAACCATGCCCGCTTCGGTGACAGTGGAAGCTTTCAACCCGCTGGTCCCCGGCGATACGTGGGCATCTAGCCTCCCCATCGGCATATTGACCATCAGCGTGCAAAACAACACCCTTCAACCGCTAGAGTCGTCCATCACCCTGCTGTTAAGCAACTTCGTCGGATATGACGGGGTTGCGTATGACCTGAAAGATAACATCACCGAGCGCACTAAGGTCGCCGGATGGCGAGGCATGCGCTTTGCCAAGATGCGGGAAGAGCGCAACCCACGGGGGGGCACCATGGCGATCCTCTCGGATAGCGACGATGTGCGGGTGGCGCGGCGATGGCGATTCCGCGACCGCCCCTGGAACGGCGAGATTCTCGGCATCATCGACGAACTGCTGGCGAAAGGCTATATTCAGGACGATGAGCCCGATAAACCCTGCCCGCCTAGCCCTCAGGATACTTGGGATAGCTCGCTCTCGGTGATGTTGAACCTCCAGCCGCGAGAAACCCGGCAGGTCCATCTGTTAATCTGCTGGCATTTCCCCTACCGCAACCTGCAGGAAACGGGCTGGTGGTCGGGCAACGGCTCGCCAGTGGTGCGCAACTACTACGCGACGCTATTCACGGATGCGGAAGATGTGGCACGGCAGGTGATGCCGCGCCTGCCAGAACTCCGCCAGAGGACGGTGCGGTTTGTAAACGACGTGGTCTCCCGCAAAGCACCCGCTGTCTTCAAGGAGGCAGCACTGTTCAATCTGACCGCCTTGCGCTCGCATACCTGCTTCCGGTTGGAAGACGGCACGTTCGTCGCGTTTGAAGGATGCGGGGGCAATACGGGGTGCTGTCACGGCTCGTGCACGCACGTGTGGAACTACGAGCAAGCGACCATCGCCCTGTTCCCTGACCTGCACCGCAGTATGCTGGAAAGCCACCTGAAATACGGTATGACCCCCGCAGGCGCACAGCGATTCCGCCTCAGCCTGCCCCTTACCAACCCCACCTGGCAGGCGTCCGCCGCCGACGGGCAGATGGGCTTGATCGTGCGTTGTTACATGCAAGCGCAGAAGGATGGGCGGGAATGGCTCCGCCAATGGTATCCCGCCGTCAAGTCGCTGATGGAGTTCTGCTGGCAACCCGGCGGCTGGGACGCCGACCGTGACGGTGTGATGGAAGGTGTTCAGCATAACACCTACGATGTGGAGTTCATGGGCCCCAATCCCCTGTGCTCGGTGTGGTATCTGTGCGCATTGACCGCGATGGAGCGGATGGCTCGGCAGATGGGAGATGATACGTTCGCCGAGACCTGCAAGCAACTGCGCGAGAAAGGAAGCCGATGGATCGATAAGAACCTGTTCAACGGGCGATACTATGTGCAGAAGGTTCAGCCTCCTCGCGACACGCCTGCTCCCATGACGGCAATGAGCGACGAGTGGCGCAATCCCAACCCGCGCTTTCAGGTAGGAAATGGGTGTCTTATCGACCAGCTGGTGGGGCAGTACAAAGCGAAACGGGCAGGGCTGGGCGACCTGCTCGACAGATACCATATCCGTACCGCTCTGGAACACATCTTCCGCTACAACTTCCGACGCAACATGCGGGACCACTATCACAACATGCGCACCTTTGCCACCGGCGACGAAAGCGGCACCCTTATCTGCACCTGGCCCGACGGCGGCCGCCCCGAACAGCCCATCCCCTACTGGGGCGAGTGCATGACAGGCTTTGAGTATCAGCTCGCCGTTCTGTTGATAGACTACGGACTGCGACAGGAGGCGGAGGCGGTCGTCAAAGCCATACGCGGCAGGCACAACGGCGCGAACCGCAACCCCTTCAACGAGCCGGAATGCGGTAGTTACTACGCCCGGAGCATGGCGAGCTGGGCACTGCTGGATGCATGGGAAGCGCAACCCCGGCACCAGTAGCCCTGCAGGAAAGGGGCAGACGCACTCCGTATCTGATACGGTAGCACGGATGGGAAGCACGAGGGAACACTTGAGGTTGGAGGGGTGATATGCCGGCAAAAACTTTGCGCTCTAAAACAGCCATCCGCCGCCTGCACGAGCGTTTCTCCGCCAAGTTCGGCAGGGAGATGACCATCGCTTTCCTCCTGCAGGACTGGGACGACCCCTACAACGTTGGAGGCATGTTCCGCGTAGCGGACGGCGTGGGGGCTAAGGAGTTGATATTAACCGGACACACTCCCCAACCGCCTCATCCGCAGATTCACGTCACCTCGATGGGGCATCACCGGCGCATTCCCTGGCGCTACTTCGAACGGCACGAGGAAGCCACTGCCCGCCTGAAGCTGGAGGGCTATCATCTGGTCGCGATCGAGATCACACAGGACGCCCAGCACTATAAACTTTACCCCTACCCCGAAAAGGTCTGCTTCGTGGTCGGCAATGAGGTGAACGGCGTATACGGCAAGGTGCTCAGCCTGTGCGACGGCGCAGTATTTATCCCCATGGCAGGCAAAGGCAGATCGCTGAACGTGGTGGTGGCAGCTGCCATCGTGGCGTTCGAGGCGTGGCAGAGACCGCAAACCAGCACCCTACCCGAGCAGTGAGCCGCGGGTGGCAACTGCCCACCCCGCTACCCGCGGCACAGAAGGGCGGATGGGTGCGTGGATAGAGTGCCGTGGGCAGATCGCCCCCTAGCCGCTCTCACCGCGTTCGTAGGAAGAGTAATAGTACGGCGTTTCGGCTTCGAACTCGGCAGCGCAGGTATCCACCATTTTATACACCGGCTCGATGCCGATGACTTTGCGTGCCCGGCGTATGACCAGTTCATCCACCCCCGCAATGTCCGCCAGCATCGCGTCCGGAAAACCCTTCCCCTTCGCGGCGCGCACCAACTCCGCCATTGGGTGCACTTCGCTGGGGTTGAGAGCAAAGTCGCGCAGATCGCGTGCATGCAGACGCAAGCGCGTCTCCATTTCCACCAGCTGGCGGATCTTCTCCAGAAACCAGGGGGCAATATTGGACAACTGCGCCACCTCTTCCACCATCATCCCCCGCCGGAACGCCTCGGCAATGATGAAGATGCGCTCGTCGGTTGCGGTCGCCAGCCCCTCCTCGATCTGCATGTCGGATAACGCCGTCGTGCCCCGCCGGGTTAGCCCTATCACGCCGATCTCCAAACTGCGCAGGGCTTTCATCAGCGCGCCTTCGAACGTACGGTCTATCGACATCACCTCGCCCGTCGCCTTCATCTGCGTGCCGATGCGCCGGTCCGCCGTCACGAACTTGTCGAAGGGCCAGCGGGGAAACTTGACCACCACGTAGTCCAGCGCAGGCTCAAAACAGGCTTTGGTCTTCTTCGTCACGGCGTTTTCGATCTCGTCCAGATGTAGCCCAATGGCGATTTTCGCCGACACCCGCGCAATCGGATAGCCAGTAGCTTTAGAAGCAAGCGCGGATGAACGCGATACGCGTGGGTTCACCTCTATCACGTAGTACTGGAAGCTGTTGGGGTCCAGCGCCAACTGCACATTACACCCACCCTCGATGCCGAGCGCGCGGATAATGTTGAGCGACGCCGTGCGTAGCATATGGTACTCCTTGTCGGTGAGCGTCTGGCTGGGAGCCACCACGATGCTGTCACCCGTGTGCACGCCCATCGGGTCCAGGTTCTCCATGTTACACACGGTGATGCAGGTGTTCGCCGAGTCGCGCATCACCTCATACTCTATCTCCTTCCAGCCCAGCAGACACCGCTCTACCAGCACCTGATGGCGCATCGACAAGTTTAGCCCAAGCTGACCGATGTGCATTAGCTCCTCGTGGGTATAGGCGATCCCCCCGCCTGTGCCTCCCAGCGTATACGCCGGGCGCACGATGGCAGGATATGGGCATATCTGTGCCACCTCTTCCAGCTGTTCAACGCTCTCGACGATCCACGATTCGGGTACGGGCTCGCCGATTTCGCGCATGGTCTCCCGGAACATCTCACGGTCCTCCGCCTTCTGGATGGCAGAGAGCGGGGTACCTAGCAAACGCACATCGTACTTCTCCAGAATGCCCATGTAAGCCAACTGCGCAGCCAGATTCAACCCCGTCTGCCCACCCAGCGTGGGCAGTAACCCGTCGGGCCGCTCGCGCGCGATCACCCGTTCCGCAAACTCCACCGTCAGCGGTTCGATATAGACACGGTCTGCGATTTCGGTGTCGGTCATGATGGTCGCAGGGTTGGAGTTGATCAACACCACCTGCACGCCCTCCTCCTTCAAGGCGCGACACGCCTGCGTGCCCGCGTAGTCAAACTCCGCCGCCTGACCGATCACAATCGGTCCCGAACCGATGACCATCACTTTTCGGATGCTGGCATCTTTGGGCATCTCTTTACCTCTCGTTCAGAACCTCCGTCATGCAGTACAGCAGCCACCATCCTGCCACGTTGCGCTCAATGCCTGAGGGGGCATCGCCCAACCCACCCGCCACGCGCAGGGTGGTCGCCAGCATTCTGCCTCTGCCCACGGTCACCTCTATCAGATAGTCTAGTATCCGCAGAGAGCGCGAATCCACCCGGCGTAAAACGGGTTGGAGCACCGCGTCGGCACCGAGCACTTCCTGCACCCGCTCCGGCACGATGGCGCAGTCGCAGGTCAAACCGTAGAACTGTGCCCCCACATAACCCAGATGGCGGAACCTCTGCCACAGCGGGTGCTGTAAGAACAGGTCGATCGCTTCGCGCCAGAAGGGCACACCTTCCGCCGGCAGTTCGTTGTGCTGTTGCTGAAGCAGGACCACCCGCGCCCCCTTCTGCAGAGCCTCCCGAAGCGAGGGATGCCAAGCACAGGCGATAAGCCTCTGCTCCTGCGAAACCTGCAACTCGTTGACCCAACGAGGCTCCCATCCCACCTTCTCTGCCCCGTCGAGAACACCCAGAGGGTCATACACCGCCCATGTGCTCAGAGGGTGAGTATCTACCGCAGGGTAGCACCACAGCTCCCACTCGTTCTCGATGGTCTCGCTCTCGGTCTGCAGTTCGCAGTGAAGGCTCAGCTGTTCCATCCGTCTGACCGTGGGCATGTTCAGCTCCAGCACCGCTACTGCCTCCAGCGTGCCCACCCGCAACGGCTCGGCAGTGATGCATTCGCCCTGCTGGCAAACCTCGCCCGACTCATCGCGTAGCCACCAACGCAGTCTGCCTTTGCAGTCGTGTCGACCGTAGTGAGACAACGCCACGTGCGCCACCAGCCGCTCACCACCGCGCAAGTTCCAGCGATCGACGTAAGAGGGACGGTCCCCACCGCGCACCCATTCGCGCCGACGGTGCAACTGTAACAACAGCACGCTGTCGGCGTTGAAGCGGCGGAACTCCTCAGGCTTCCACTTCAGACCGCCCAGGTCGTCCCACATCCCCGATGTGGCGATGGGGGTATCGCTGATGCTGGTGATTACGTAACCGCTGATCTCACGATACAGCCGGGTGGTTTCGATGGTGACCTTGCGGTGGAACAACCCCTGCTGGCGCGAGGCAAACTTCAGCGCGTGACGATAAGTCCCCAGCCCCTGCTGGTCAAACCGCTGGAACTGCTGAACCGCGAACACATCTGGGCGCACACCGCGTGGATTTACCTTTTCGTCGTCTACTGCCCACCAGGGCGGAGTGCCGCTGTTCGCCTCGAGCAGAGCGGGCACATCGCGCAAGGTATCGTAATCGCAGTACTCGCCCAACAACCACGGTTGCGCCCTGCGTCCCCGCGGCGTGAAGTAATCATAGAGCGGGCGCAAGAACGGCAGGTCACAGTAGAAATGGTTGTCGTAGAAATCGGCGTGCTCCTTCAGCAAACCGTGATACGCCTCGCCGCCCCCGCTGTTGTCTCGCACCAGCGGGCTGTCCGTCAGCCGTTTCACCAGCCAGTACAGCTTCTCTAGAAACGGCGCACTGACGGAATCCGATAGTTCACATCCCAGCGTCCACAGGATAATGCTCGTGTGTCCGCGCGTCTGGAACACGATGCGGGTGTACTCCTCTATCGTCTGGCGCTGGAAGGCAGGGGTGACCTCCGGGAGCCACATGGGCAGTTCCAGCCACGCCAGCATACCCATCTCGTCGCACAGGTGCAGATAGTGCGGGGGAGGAACCCAGAGACAGAACTTGACCATGTTGTAGCCCATCTCGCGCAAAGCCCGCAGTTCGGCGCGCACCTCCTCCTCCGTCGGGTTCGGTGCCAGATGCTGAGGATACCAGCCCCAGTGCAGGATGCCCCGCGGGTAGATAGGCTCGCCGTTGAGCACAATGGTGTCGCCTTTCACCTGTAGCGTGCGCATTCCAAACCACCGCGGGATGCGGTAGGTATCGCCGTGAAGGTCGGTTATCTCGACCCCCAGCCGATATAGGCTCGGCGACCGCGGTGACCACCATTCGGGGTTAGGGTCGTCCAGCGTGACCCGCACGTAACCGCGCTCGTCGCACAATACCTCTTTGCTGTCTACCTCTTTGCCGTCCGGGCAATACAGGGTTAGGTTGAGCGTGGCGGGCAGGTGCCCCCCACAGGAAACTTCTACCTGCACATGCCCCTTGCCAATCACGGCACAGTACATGTCCTCCATCCACGCCTCAGGAGTCCGAACCAGCCACGCCTTCTGCCAGACGCCCCCGAACGTGCCGAACACATAGGGCAGAAACCCCGCCAGTGTGCTGGGCACGGGATAGGTCTTGCCACCCGGTTTGACCACCCGCAGGGCAATAAACGCCTTTCCGTGCTCGAGGTAGGGGGTGATGTCGCAGGCAAAGCGGTCCCACATCCCGATATGCGTACCCATTCGCCTGCCGTTGGCCCAAACCTGCGTGGCATAGCTAACCCCTTCTAGCAGGAGCCATATCCTGCCGCGATGCCAGCCAACGGGCACCTCCACCTCGGTCGCATACCAGACGGGACCTTCAAACTGCTTAGGGATACCCTCCTGCTCCCAGCAGTGGGGCACGGTGACCGCCTGCCACTCCTCACTCAGAGAATGGGGGAGGTGCCATCCCTCGACCTCCCCCCTGTCTGCGTCATCGGCACGCATGAACCAGTGAGGGCACTCTTTGCGCCACATCCCGCCGCGGCATAGCGTGCTAAATGGCATTCAAGAACCTCCCTGTCGCTTGGGCGCCGCTCGCGCGCTGTCCGGAATACCCGGCAGGCGATGGGAGTTCAACCGCCATCGATACACCTCACGCAGCCAACCCGGCACACGATACACCGAGATGGCGTACGGTCCCACCCACTCACGCATCACCCGGTTGCGGCGGCGAAGCAATTCGGGATAGTCTTTCTGCCACCAGTACTCGCCTTGAATCCCGTCCAGCACCACCACATGGGTGACCCCATACCGCTCGATGGGCGCGGGATAGTTCGCCAAGCGCGGAATGACCAGCATAGTGGAGACGGGTGCGTCGAGGCAAACACCCGGCGCACAGTTGCCCGCTACGACTGCACCCTGCGGCAAGATACGCTCCAGCCTCTGCGCCAGCCGCTTCAGTGCATACTGCCTGTTCCCATACCATCCTGCGAAGTACCAGGCGTTCCATACCACAAGCACCACCAACACGGCTGTCGGTGCCCAGTTCAGCGGAAGCTCACCCGTTACCAGCAGACGATGCAACACCCACTGCAACACTAGCGCCAGCGGAAACGCCAGCGTCAGCGCCAGATGGACCACATCCCACGAGAAAGGCGCGCCGAACGCAAACACCAGCACGAAATACAGCGCATATCCCAGCATCAGAGCGCGCAGAAGGTGCGCCCACCACTCACCCGGACGCCATACCATGCGCATAATCTCCGGCAACCGCACGATGCTTATTACCGCCAGCGCGGTCACGGCGGGGTAGATGGGCACGTAATAGCGGCTCGGCGCGTAGCGTATGAAGGCAAGCAGGGCGATGCCCAGCCACATCCAGACCAGCAGGAACTCCACCGCCCCGTTACCACTGCGCCGCTCCTCGCGGCGGAACATGGCAAGCAGAGTGGTGGTCAACGCGAGAAAGATGGTCACAGGCATATGGGCAAACAGATACCCCATCAGCCCGCACTCGTGGTTCAGGAGGGCGCGACGCACATCGGCATACGCTTCAAACAGGTTGCGCGGCATAATCTGATAGGTCAGATAAAAGTCGCTCATGTGCCGGTACTCGCGCCAGTGGGGCATCAGCCAGACCATCGCATACAATAGCCCCGCCGCCAGCATCCCGCCAGCCATTGCCGTGATCTCCCAGCGGGCGCTTCGTGCTTGCGTGCGCCCACTCCACCAACTGGCAAGCAGAGGTGCGGGGATGAAGAACGCACACAGCGACTTGATACTACAGGCGATAACGGTCATCACCCCTGCCAGGGCGGACCATGCCAACCCCTCGCCCCGCCGCACCCAGGCATAGAACGCCAGAGCCAGAAACAGAGTAGCGGGTGTCTCCAACAGAGCCATGCGGTTATACATCAGGTAGGCGTGTTCCCACGCCAGAACCAGCGTGCCCAGCCATGCCACCCGCTCGCCAAACGCGCGGCGCAGGGCAGAGAACATCACCAGAAGCGTCAGCAGACTGCACGCCACCGCCACCGCTCGCGCTTGCGGATAGCCCACCCCAAACAGGCGAAAGACCGCTGCTTGCATCGCGTGCACCAGCGGACTGAGCACCATATTGTTGAACTCGTTGGTGCGGGCATGTCCCAGCAGAACCGCGTTGCGGGCGTTGTGCGTGTAGAAGCCCTCATCGGTCAGCAGTCCACTGCTCCAGCACAGGCGAAAGTCGGGGTCGGCATCCAGCGCAACCACACGCGCCCATATCGCCAGCGCCGCCGCGCCCGCGATAACCGCCACAGCCAGTATGCGTCTGCTCCTTGCCGTCATCGCACTACTTGCTCCTGTCGATCAACCGCAAGAACTCGCTGAAGTAGGGGTCGCTGTCGCGAGGACCGGGCGAAGCCTCCGGGTGATACTGCAGAGTGAAGATGGGCAGGGAGGTATGACGTATCCCTTCCACCGTGCCGTCGTTCAGGTTGATCTGCCACACCTCCACGCCCCGCTCCAGCCCCGACGGGTCTACTGCGTAGCCGTGATTCTGGGAGGTGATGGTTACCTGTCCCGACACCAGGTCCTTCACCGGATGGTTGCAACCGCGATGCCCGAACTTCAGTTTGAACGTCTTTGCACCAAACGCCGCGCCTACTAGCTGATTGCCTAGGCAGATGCCGAAAATCGGCACCTTTCCGATCAGTCGCCGCACCTGCTCCACCACATCGCCCAGCAGGGCGGGGTCACCAGGACCGGGTGACAGTGCCACGCCGTCGGGCTGTGTTGCCAGAACGTCTTCCGCGGTTACGGTGCAGGGCAGGACCGTTACTCGACAGCCTAGCGCCGCGAACCTCCGCAGGATATTGTACTTCAGCCCGCAGTCCATCAGCGTAATGCGATATCGCGTGCCCGGCAGAACGGGCGCGTCGGCTGGCTTCATGCCCTCGATGTCCCAGACGTAGGGTTCTGGAGTGGTGACCATGCGCACGTAGTTGAACTCGTCGTAGCGGGGCGATGCTCGAAGGTGGCGCAGAGCCTCCTTGCGCGTCAGCTCGGTGGTGAGTATGCCCATCATCACCCCCGCTGCACGTAGCCGGCGTGTCAGCGCGCGGGTGTCAATCTGATGGATACCGGGAACCCGATTGGCAAGCAGGTGCTCGTGTAGCGTTCGGCGTGCCCGCCAGTTGCTCGGGTGCTCGCACGCTTCTCGTACCACCAGCGCAGATACCTGAATCTGCCGCGATTCGTCGTCCTCGTCGTTGATGCCGTAATTGCCGATAAGGGGATAGGTCAAGGTCACGATTTGTCCGGCATACGAGGGGTCGGTGAGTATCTCCTGATAGCCCGTCATGCCGGTGTTGAACACCACCTCCCCCACCACCGTGCCGGTCGCACCTATCGACTCGCCCTCGAAGGTCACGCCATCTTCCAGAACCAGAATCGCCTTCATTCTAACCTCCCTGCAACCGCTCTGCCACCAAAAACGGTGGCGATGACCCGCATGTCCTCCCACTCTTCCGCTGGTGTTGTCGCCGGGTCACGGTTCAGCACCACAAAGTCTGCCCGCTTGCCTGCGCTCAACGAGCCTGTATCGTCCTCATCGCGCACCGCGTACGCGGCCCCTCGCGTATACAGCCGAATGGCGGTCATGGCAGATACCCGCTCGGAAACATTCAGCACCGCGCCCAGGGGCGTCTTGCGCTCCATCGCGGAACGGATGCCGTCTAGCGGCGCGCCCGGAACCACTGGACAGTCCGAGCTGAACGCCACGGGCACGCCTGCCCCAAGCAGAGAGTTTACCCGATTCAGGTGTCCTGCCCGCTCCTCGCCCAAGCCGTACCGATAGGCGTCGCCGAGCCTTGCTACGAACTCGGGCTGTAGCACCGCCACCGTGCCCAGCGCCCGCATTTGCGCTATCAAGCCATCGTCCAGTAACATACAGTGCTCGATGCGGTGGCGGGCGTCGGCACGAGGTTGTGCCCGCATCGCCTGTTCGTAGAGGCGCAATACGGTCTCTATCGCTCGGTCGCCGATGGCGTGTGTGGCTATCTGCCAGCCTGCTCGGTGCGCTCCGAGAATGTACTCGCCGAGTTCCTGCTCGCTATGCATGAACATGCCCGTAGTGCCAGTGTCCACGAACGGCTCCTTCAACGCGGCGGTGCGGGTGGTCAATGCGCCATCCGCAAACAACTTGGCGAGACCCACGCGCACCCCTTGACTGCCCGTACGCACATCCTGCGGAGACAGCCATCCTCCATCTGGGCGAAGCGTGCTGGCGAGAATCATCAGCGTGACACGCAAGGGTGCACCCTCGTTCACCGTCTGGGCGTATGCCGCGATCTCGCCCTGCAGGTCACCCCAACCTGTGCTGGCATCCGCTGCCGAAGTGATACCTTTGTGTGCCATCGCCTGCGCCGCGAGGTGTATCGCCCGAACCCTCTGCGCATGGGTGAGCGGCGGCAGATGCCGGGTTACAAGGTCCACCGCGCTCTCCAACAGGACGCCGGTAGGCTCCCCGCGCGCATCGCGCACGATGGTGCCGCCAGAGGGGTCGGGCGTTTCGCGCGTGATGCCCGCCAGGCGCAAGGTTGTAGCGTTCGCCACGCCAGCGTGTTTGCTCACGTGCTCGATGAAGACCGGCTTCTCGGTGCTTACCCTGTCCAGGTCATAGCGGTCGGGATGCCGACGCTCCACCAGACGGTTCTGGTCGTAGAAACTGCCCACGATCCACGCCGATTCGGGATGCTCCTGCGCCCACTGTTTCAGCCGTTCCACCAATGCAGGGATGTCGGCGGCGTGTTCGGGGCTGAGGTCTGCCGCGCTCAGGTCCAGCCCGTACGCCAAGATATGGCAGTGGCAGTCGTTGAAGCCAGGCACCACATATAGCCCCCTGCCGTCGATGCGCTTGGCGGTGGGATAGCGTGCGGACAGATCTGCGCTCTCCCCGACCGCCAGGATCCGCTCGTCCCGCCACACCATCGCCTGCGCGACGGGCTGGCTGTCGTCCATGGTGTATATGGTGCTGGTTAATAGGTATTCTGGCATGGTCTGCTATCCTTCGCGGTAGACGATTCTGCCCCCTACCATCGTCAACACGGGCTTGCCCAACAGCTCCCAGCCCTCGAAGGGCGTGTTGCGCGATTTGGAGCGAAACGCGTGAGCACGCACCTTCCATTTGCACTCAAGGTCAAACAGGGCAACATCGGCGGGCGTACCGGGCTTGAGCGTGCCTCCCGGAAGCCCAAGTATTCGCGCCGGCTGGCAGGACATCTTCTCCACCAGCGCAGACAGGCTCATCCTGCCTGTGCTAACCAGCTCGGTGTACGATACCGCAAAGGCGGTCTCCAACCCCACAATGCCGAAGGGCGCAAGCGCAAACTCCTGCGCTTTCTCGTGCTTGGCGTGTGGGGCGTGGTCGGTGGCGATGGCGTCGATGGTCCCCTCCAGCAATCCCGCCACGATGGCGTCGCAGTCCTCTTGGGTGCGCAGAGGGGGGTTCATCTTGGCGTTGGTGTTGTAGCCGAGGCACGCCTCATCCGTGAGCGCAAAGTAGTGCGGACAGGTCTCGGCGGTAACGGGTGCGCCGCGCTCCTTCGCCCAGCGGATGATCTGCACCGCGCCGGCGGTGGACACGTGCAGGATGTGCACATGACATCCCGTGTACAGGCTCATCAGGCAGTTCCGTGCGACCTGAATCTCCTCCGCCACGGCGGGCATCCCCCGCAAACCCATGATGGTCGCGGTCAGCCCCTCGTTCATGCAGGCATCCTTGGTCAGCGACTTGTCCTCACAGTGCGTCAGCACAGGCAGGTGCAACTGCAGAGCGTACTCCATGCCCCAGCGAAGCACCTCCGCCGACTGCAGGGGATAGGCGTCATCCGTCACTGCCACCGCACCGGCCTCTTTCAGGCTCGCCATCTCGGTCAATCCTTCGGGCTGTAGTCCTTTCGTGATCGCGGCGATAGGGTAGACTCGCGCCACGCCAACCTCTTCCGCCCGCTTCAGCAGTCCGCGTATCACGGAAGGCTCGTCCAGTGGGGGATCGGTGTTGGGCATACAACACACCGCGCTGAACCCCCCCGCTACGGCGGAAGCTGTACCCGACTGCACGTCCTCCTTATACTCGTAGCCCGGCTCGCGCAGGTGCACGTGCAGGTCGATCAGCCCCGGCGTCAGTACCAGCCCCGAACAGTCGATCACTTCACAACTGCCCACATTGTAGGGGGTGCTATCCTCTACAATCGCCAACACCTTCCCTTCGTCCACAACCACATCCGCCACGCGGTCAATGCCCTGTGACGGATCGCACACGTGCGCGCTCCGGAAGATGGTCCTCATGCCGATGCCTCCCCGCCCAGCAGATGATATAGCACTGCCATGCGAACGGCGACCCCGTTGGTCACCTGCTCCAGGATCACCGACCGCCCGCTGTCCGCCACATCGTCCGTAATCTCCACCCCGCGGTTCATCGGACCGGGGTGCATCACAATGCAATCGGGCTTGGTGACCTCCAGTGCTTTCGCGCTCACGCCCCAGCGCTGGGCATATTCGCGCAGACTGGGCAGTAAGCCGCGCTCCATGCGCTCCTGTTGCAGGCGCAAAGCCATCACCACGTCCGCTCCCTCCAGACCGGCACGCAGGTCGGTATACACCTCTACCGGTAGACGGTGCACATCACGGGGTAGCAGGGTCGCCGGCGCGACAAAACGCACCTTTGCCCCCATCTTGGTCAACCCCCACAGGTTGCTTCGTGCCACCCGGCTGTGTGCGATGTCGCCCACGATGGCAACCGTCAGCCCCTCCAGACGCCCCTTGTGCTGACGGATGGTGAGCATATCCAGCAGAGCCTGTGTGGGGTGTTCGTGCATCCCGTCGCCCGCGTTCACCACGGGAATATCCAGCGCCTGCGCTACCAGATGCGCCGAGCCCGACTGCGGATGCCGCATCACCAGGCAGTCGACCTGCATGGCGCGTAAGTTGCGCACCGTATCTAGCAGGCTTTCCCCCTTTTGCACGGAGCTAGTCGCCGCGGCGACGCTGGTGGTGTCGGCGGACATGATTTTGGCGGCGTTTTCAAAGGACACCCGCGTACGCGTGCTGGCTTCATAGAAGAGGGTCACCACCTGCCTGCCTCTGAGGGTCGGCACTTTCTTGACAGGGCGCCTCAGTATCTCTTTAAAGGACTGCGCGGTATCCAGAAGCAGGCGGATATCCTCTGGTTCCGTCTCGCGCAGGGTTATCAGGTCGGTCAACATGGCTATCGCTCCTCGTCCGGTTTGCGAATGCACACGGAATCCTCCCCATGCAGTTCCTCCAGCCGAACGTCTACAAACTCCTGCCGAGAGGTGGGCAGGTTCTTGCCCACATAGTCCGGGCGAATGGGTAGTTCCCGATGACCCCGGTCAATCAGCACCGCCAGTTGGATGCAAGCGGGTCGCCCGAGGTCCATCAGTGCCGTGATCGCGGCGCGAACCGTGCGCCCGGTGTAGATGACCTCATCGACCAGCACCACCTTTTTGCCGGTGAGATCCACGGGAATACGTGTGGCGCCGATGTCCGAAACGGTGTGCGTGCGATAGTCATCGCGATAGAGGGTGATGTCCAGTTCCCCAACGGGAACGGTCGTGCCTTCGATGCTCTCGATCAGCCGGCTCAGGCGGTGGGCAAGCGGTGCTCCGCGGCGCAGGATGCCCACCAGTAGCAGACCTTCCGCGCCTTTGTTGCGCTCCAGAATCTCGTGAGCGATGCGGGTGAGTGCACGCCGCATCTCGTGGGCATCCATCACTTTCACTTCGGCGGGCATGGTTTGCCTCCTCAATGGAAACGATGCCAACGGGCGGCAAGGAGAGGTGCAGGACATGCGGAACCGATGCATCGCTCCTTGTCCGCCTCGCAGGACGGACTTAAAGGAACCCGTTGCGTAGAGTATAACGGATGTTGGGGCGGTTTGTCAAGCCGAGCCGAGGGTGTTCGAGAAAAAAATTCTTGAACTGCCTGCCAGCGACCCATCACTTACCCCCATCGCACACACAACACACAAAAAACACACCACCATACCCACATTACAAAAACGCTCATACATCTCCT
>PSLZ01000004.1:0-119840 GCA_040289885.1 Armatimonadota bacterium
AGCCAAAACCCTCCTCCCCGCCCACAAGACGGCTCACCAGGAGGTTCGCCCTCCAGAGACCATCTTGCCTTCCTTGGCGCGTTGTGGTAGCATACCCATGCGGATGCTACGTGCAAAGGGTCAACAAACCATGAGCAACCACTCAGCGAACGCACCCAAACTGGTGCTGATTGATGGACACAGCCTGCTGTATCGCGCCTTCTATGCTACTCGCCCGCTCTCCACCACCGACGGACGTCCCACCAACGCTATCTACGGCTTCGCGGGCATGTTGTGGCAGATTCTGGAAGACGAACAGCCCGACGCCATCGCGGTCGCTTTCGATACCGCGGCGCCCACCTTCCGCCATGAGGAGTTCACCGACTACAAAGCGCATCGTCCTGAAACCGCCGAAAGCTTCTATGTGCAGGTGCCAGCCGCGCGCGAGCTGGTGGAGGCGATGGGCATCCCCGTCATCGCGCTGGAGGGCTACGAGGCGGACGATGTGCTCGGTACACTGGCACAGCGCGCACGACAGCAGGGCTACCAGGTGCTCATCGTAACGGGCGACCAAGATGCCCTGCAGTTGGTGGGTGAAGGCGCGTGCGTGCTGATGCCGCAGAAGGGCATGGGGCAGACTGTACGCTATGACCAGCAGGCGGTGCACGAGCGGTTCGGGCTTCTGCCAACACAACTGCCCGATTTCAAAGCGCTCAAAGGCGACCCTTCCGACAACATCCCGGGTGTGCCCGGCATCGGCGATAAGAAGGCGGCGGCGCTGTTGAAGCAGTTCGGCAGTGTGGAGAACCTGCTGAAGCATCTGCACGAGGTGGAAGACCCCAAACTGCGCGCCCTGCTGGAGCAATACCGCGAACAGATACCGCAGTACAAGCGGCTGGCGACCATCGTGCGCGACGCACCCGTGCCCGATACCCCGCCACGCTGGAAGCCCACTCCCGAGCATTTCAGCCGCCTTCAGCGGGTGTTGGAGAGCCTCGAGTTTCGCTCGTTCCTGCGCCGACTACCGGAACTGCAGGCAAAGTTTCTTCAGGAGCAGTCGTCCGCGCCCCCGATGGAGACACCCGCCGCGGTCAAGACGGTCGGCGTTCGGTGGAGCGTGGCACGCAGTGAGGAGGAGGTGCGCCACCTGCTACAGCGATGCCTGCAGACACCGAAGGTAGGGGTGCGTGCGCTGATAGAGGGCACGCATGTGATGGAACTGCGGATAACGGGGGTAGCGATTGCCCTCTCGCGCGAGGAGGCGGTATATGTGCCCGGGAGCGTGCCAGTTGCCTCGCTGTTCGAGGAGGCGGATGGGGGACTGGTCGATCTGCTGGCGCCGCTGTGGGGGAGCGACGCGGTGGCGAAGGCGAGTTACAACGTGAAGCCCCTGCAGGCGTTGCTCATCCGCGCAGGCGTTCCGCCTCAACAGTTCGTGTTCGACGCCATGCTTGCGGGTTACGTCCTGCAGTCGGGACGAAGCAGTTACCCGCTGGCTGACCTGGTGCAGGACTATCTGGGCGAACGGCTTCCCGCCGAAGGGGGGCTGGCGGCGTATACCTGCGCGGAGGCCGCGGCGTGCCTGCGCCTCGAAACGGTGATGAACGCGCAAATCGCCTCGATCGGCAGTGCGGATATCCTGCACCGCATCGAAATGCCCCTCTCGGAGGTGCTGGCGCGCATGGAGCTGGCGGGGGTGGCGGTGGATGTGGACTACTTGCACCAGCTTTCGGAGGTGCTGGATGGGCTGATTCGCGCCAAAGAGAGCGAAATCTACGCCCTAGCAGGCGAGCCGTTCAATATCTCCTCACCGAAGCAGTTGGGGCAGATCCTGTTCGAGAAGCTCAAACTGCCCGCGAGCAAGAAGACCCGCACGGGCGCGTATTCTACCGACGCCGAAGTGCTGGAGCAGTTGGCGGTAGAGTATCCTATCTGCCGTAGTATCTTAGAGTATCGCGAGCTGAGCAAGCTCAAGTCCACCTACGCCGACGTCCTGCCGCGTTTGGTGCATCCCACTACGGGGCGCATCCATACCTCGTTCAACCAGACGGTCGCTGCAACGGGGCGCCTCTCTAGCAGTGAGCCCAACCTGCAGAACATCCCCATCCGCAGTGAGGTGGGCAGACAGATACGGCGCGCCTTCGTGTCTGCGCCCGGCAACCGCCTGCTCTCAGCGGACTACTCGCAGATTGAACTGCGCCTGCTGGCGCATGTCAGCGGGGACGAGTATCTGCTGAAGGCGTTTGCCGAGGACCAGGACATCCATTCGGCGACCGCCATTCTGCTGTTTGGCGTGCCCCCCGATGGTGTGACGCCCGAATTGCGTCGCAAGGCGAAGACAGTGAACTTTGCGGTGCTGTACGGCATGAGCGACTACGGGCTGTCGCAGGAGCTGGGCGTGCCGGTGGCGGAGGCGCGTGCCTTCATCGAGAACTACTTCCGCCAGCTTCCCGGCGTGCGACGTTATATCGAGGAGACGCTGAACTTCGCTCGACAGCATGGTTTTGTGACCACCCTGTACGGCAGGCGGCGCTACGTGCCCGAGATCAACCACGCCAACCGCAACGTGCGCCAGGCGGCAGAACGCGCGGCGATCAACTCGCCCCTGCAGGGAACCGCCGCCGACATCATTAAACTGGCAATGGTGGCGCTGGACCGACGCCTGCGAGAGGAGGGTTGGAAGGCGAAGATGGTGCTTCAGGTGCACGATGAGCTGGTGCTGGACGCTCCCCCGGAGGAGATACCGGCACTGGCGAATCTGGTGCGCGAGTGCATGTCGCAGGTCGCCAGCCTGCGCGTGCCCCTGAAGGTGGACGTGGAGGTGGGCAGTAACTGGGCGGAGATGGAGAAACTTGTGCCGTGAAAGCAGGAAACAACCGGGAACACGGCAAAACCTATAACGCGCGTTCGCGCCACGAAACCAAAGGGAGCAAGTAGCATTATGCCGGAAGACCTGATTGAAGATTCTGCACTGCCGACGGAAGAGACACCGCCGGCGCCCCCGGCACCGGATGCCCAAGACGAGTTCGCTCGTGCGATGCAGGAGATGCGCCCGGAAGACCTGGAACGGGCGACCCGTACGGTGCGCAAGGGGCAGATGATGCGCGGGATAGTGGTACACGTGGACGAAAACGGGGTGCTGGTGGACATCGGCACAAAGTCGGAAGGTATCATTCGCCCCGAAGACCTCATCCGCCGCCCCAACCAGCCGCTGGAAGAGGTGGTGCAGGTCGGGCAAGAGATAGACGTGGTGGTGGTCAAGACCGAGAGCGAAGAGGGGCAAGTGGTTCTCTCCAAAAAGCTGGCGGACAGCCGGGTCGCCTGGGAACGTCTCGAAAAAGCCCTGCGGGACAACCAGACCATCGAGGGCACGGTTACCGAGCGGGTGAAGGGTGGCTTGATGGTAGACGTTGGCGTGCGGGGGTTCGTGCCTGCTTCGCATGTGGGGCTAAGCCGCAACCCGCTTCCGGACAGCGCGCTGGAAAAATACGTGGGGCAGACGCTTCCGCTGAAGGTGCTAGATCTGGACCGAGGGCAGAAGAAAGTGGTGCTGTCCAACCGCAAGGCAGAGGAAGAGCGCCGCGAGCAAGAACGCGCCCAGGCGTTTGCTAGCATTCAAGAGGGGCAGGTGCTAGAAGGCAAGGTGCGCCGCATTGTGGATTATGGTGCGTTCATCGACCTGGGCGGAATCGACGGTCTCCTACACATCAGTGAGATGTCCTGGAAGCGCATCAAACACCCTTCCGACGTCCTGCACGAGGGCGACCGGGTGCGGGTGCAGGTTCTGCGCGTGGATGCCACCGCGCGGCGGGTGTCGCTGGGGATGAAACAGCTGATCCCCGACCCGTGGCTGGATGCAGCGAATCAGTACCAGGTGGGACAGGTGGTTCAGGGCAAAGTCGCCCGACTGACTCCGTTCGGGGCGATTGTGGACCTGCCGGGTGACCTCGAAGCGACCATTCCTCTCTCCGAGTTGTCCACGCGACGGGTGCGCAATGCTTCAGAGGTTCTGCAGGAGGGGCAGGAGGTGGAAGCACTGGTGGTGCAGATCAACCCCTCGGAGCACCGGATGCTACTGAGCCTGCGCCGTCTGCAAAAGCAACGCGAAGAGCAAGAACAGAAGCAGTTGATGGAGCGTTACAGCAGTAGCACCGGTTCGCGCGGCTTTACCATCGGAGAGGTCGTTGGTAGGGACTTCGGTCTTGAAACGGAAGAGGGCGAGCCGTCGTCAAATACTGAAGGGGAAGAACCGGCGTCGGCAGAATAATCATGCTGGTCGCTATCACCGGCGGTATCGCCGAAGGCAAGAGCACGCTACTGCGCTGGTTTGAGGAGTGGGGTGCGCGCGGTCTCAGCCTAGACCAGATCGCCCGTGCGCTCAGCGCACCACAGGAGCCGTTGTGGCAAGCGATTGTGGCGGAGTTCGGGCAGGAATACGTGCTACCCGGCGGCGAACTGAACAGAAAGCGATTGGGGGAGGCGGTTTTTGCGGATGCCAACCTGCGTCGACGATTGAACCGAATCAGCCACCCCCTGATCTTACATCAGATGTACCTTGAGATAGAAAATATCCGGCGCAACGAGCCAGATGCGTTGGTGGCGGTGGAGGTGCCGCTACTCGTCGAGTGCGCCCTGTGCCCCGCTTTCGACAGGGTAGTGGTCGTGGAAGCGGACGAATCGGCGCAGATAGCTCGCCTGATCGCAGGGGGGCTGAGCGAAGCAGAGGCAATGCGTCGGCTCCGTTCGCAGATTCCGACCCGCGTCAAAAGGATTTTTGCCGACTGGGTCGTATGGAATCGTCAGAATCTGGAACAAACTCGTGCGCAAAGTTGGTGCATCTGGCAGGAGTTACAGCAGGAAAATGCGAAATAATGGCGTAACTGCTTTGAGGGTTATTGACAGCACCCAAAGCCGGTTTTATAATCATGCAGGAACCTTGAGGCGAACGGTGAAGGATAACTGAAGGAAATGGCAAGCACCGCAAGAAGTGAGGAGGAAGGATGGCATTGAGAAACGCTACTGGTCGGGTATTGCTCATGTCGCGGACGTGGACATTGCTGGTGTGGGCAGTCATCACTGCGATAGCCTTGTGCCACTCGGTGGCTGTGGCGCAGTCGACTCGCCGCTTCCCACGTGTTCCCCTTGTCGGTAGCCCCGATCGCGCACCCGTTGACCTGAAGCGTGACTGGGATATGTTCAAAGGCAGAGGTGCGCCGGAGCAGACCACTAACCTGACGAACTCTCCCGCCGATGAACTGGGGCCCGTCTGGTCAGGGGATGACCGGTTCATCTACTTCTACTCCAACCGCGTCAGCGCGACCAATGGCGCCGTTGGACCCAACTACCATATCTATGTGATGCGGCCGGACGGCACGGATATGCGCCAGATCACCACCGAAGACGGTGACCAGATCGAGCCCGCGCTGTCCTTCAACCAGAACCGGCTCGCCTACGTGGCTCGTGCCTCCGCAACAGCCCCTTATCACCTGTTCGTGCGCAACCTAACCACGGGCGCGGTGCTTAGCCTCACCCGCGAACGCACAGACCTGCCCTTCACCGAGGTGCGCCAGCCGACCTGGTCGCCCAGCGGACTGGAGGTGGCTTTTGCGGGTAAGGTCGGTAACTTTTACCATATCTTCGTCATCAACGTCGACACCGGGATTATCCGCCAGGTCACCGCGGGTAACTGCAACGATACCTATCCTGCCTGGTCGCCAGACAGCACTCTGATCGCCTTCACCTCCGATCGCGCCGACGCCGCCGGCACCAGTGCCAAAACCACTACCGACATCTGGACGGCTACCGCCTACTCGCTGGACCCGTCCAGCACGGTTATCAAACGCGTCACTAACTTCTCTGCCAACGGGGTAGACAGCAGTAACAAACAGCCAGCCTGGAGCCTGCGGGAACTGCCGCGCTTCATCACCGGCGCGAACCGCCCCATCCTGTGGCTGGCTTTTGCCTCCAACCGCCGGGATACTAACGGGGACGGTGTGCCCGATGCGGTGGGAAGCACTTTTGACATCTATTTCATGGACGCCACCGTTGCGCCAGACCAGACCGGTTTGCAAACGGTGGAGCCTACCGCGCAGGTCTACCATATCGACGCGCGCGATGCAACCTACGCCACCAACGAGGAGATGCCCACCTGGTCGCAGTTCACCACCGCTATTAAACTGGCGCACGTGAGCAACCGCAACGGTAACTGGGACATCTTCTCTACCTCGGTAGTGGATGTGAACGCGCCAGAACTGCTTAAAGCGGATGTGGACAAAAACGAAATCGTGCAGGTGATCCCGCGCGTCTCCCTGCCGGGCACCACCGTGCGCATCCGCGCCAAAGCACGCGACCTCGAAAGCGGTATCGCTGCGGTCTACGCGCAAATCAAAGACCCAGATAGCAAATACCAGGATGCTCAGGGTATCGAGCATAAGCTCTTTCTCAACGTCGGACCGATCGCAGCGGAAGGGTCAGGCGTGCTTCTGACCCTCATGGTGATGGAGTTCGATTGTCAACCCATCGACCCTGCAACCAATACCTATGTGACGCTATCCGGAGCGGAGCCCGGGCGTCCGACCGTGCTAAGAGGCTACCCGCCGGAGATGTATGAACCGGGTTTCGACGACTTCAACGCGTTCAGCGGTTCGTCCCATCCGCCAAAGAGCCACTGGCTGAGGCTCTATGACGACGGACCCGCTTCGCAGGGCGGACACGAGCCAGAGGGCGAGGTGGCGGGTGATGGTATCTATACCAACACCTGGACAACCCCCGCCGATAACCCTAGCGACTGGTACATGGACATTATTATCTACGACCGGGCGGTCAACCCGTTCCGCCCCACCCAGCAGTCCAACTGGAAGATTTACGACAACGTGTGGGGCTTTAGCACCAAACCCTTCAGCGCCCGCGGTAAAGTGCTTTTCGTGTCGGATTACACGCTGGGACAGAAGTTCTTCCAGGGGCGGTTCGGCATTAACTTCACGCTGGATAACGTCTTCTTCACCTACTGGGGCGCAGAGTCGTGGCTGACCGATATCGACGTCAACTACCTGCCCTCGGCAGGGCAGTACCTCTCTAGCGCTACTGATACCCAGCCCAAACCGGTGGTGGATACCTGGAACACGCTGGGTGCTGGCTCCTATGGCACCCGCCAGCCAAACGGTGCCCTGTGGCCGAATATGGCGTTCTGGTCGGCGGACTCGCGAATTACCGACTCGCAGAACTACGACATCTGGCGCATTCTGTGCCGTGGTCCCATCCCGCAGTCGGTGTACTTGGAATATATCCCCAGGCGGGAGCAACAGCCCAGCCCATCCAATCCACGCACAGCGACCCAAACCGTGTTGGTAGCGGATCGTTGTATCGTGTGGGCGGCGCCATACGCCGGAGACGTGTGGACAGGCAGTGGTAGCATTACCGATATCAACACCCAGCGCGACCTGACGCAGTTCATAGCGCAGGGCGGACGCCTGTTCCTCTTTGGTGAGGATATCGGCTGGGCGCTGACCCTGAATGGAACCCGAAGCAACGCGTTTTACAGCACAATCTTGAAGGCGCAGTACCTGAACGACGAGCATCCGTCGCGGGATCCGTTGAACCGAAACGACCTGTCTGGTACGAATGACCTCGCGCACCCGTTTGCTCATACCACCTGGGACGAGCATGCCTACTACGAACTCACTACTAGTGGGCTGGTGTACGACCCACCCTGGCGTGCTTCACCACGGCACCTTCAGCCGGGTCCGGATGTCAATAACCCCTACTTTAACGATGGCTGTCCGAACCAGCGTTATGTGGACGGCATCAACCCCATCGCGCCGGCACGTGCCGAGCTCACCTTCGAAGACGGTGTGCAGGGACTCATCTACTGGTTCGATGCCGGCGTGGGTAGCAAGGTGGTTTACGGTAGTTTCGGGCTGGAGGGGTTAAACCGCCACTACTACACCTTTAACAATGTCGCCTACGGGCGGAACGTGCGCGGTAAGTTGATGCATAACGCCATCTGCTGGATGCGCACGGGAACCATCGTGGGCACGGTGCGCGATGTGGAAGGCGGCGCCCCGATTGAAGGAGCGCTTGTGCGTGCCATCTTCGGCGGCGATAACGAGCGAACCACTGGCCCACAGATCGGTACCGCCTTCACCAGAGCCGACGGAACCTATAACATTGGCGGGCTGGACCCCTCGGTGTACCAAGTAGTAGCCGCCTTCCCGGGCTACACCGCGCAAAAGGTCACCCTGGCGGGCGTGCACGGCGGCGATTTCGGTGAGACCAGCTTCATGCTTACCAAAGCCGAGCCCGGCGTGCTGAAGGGCAAGGTCACCTATCCCGATGGAACCACCCCCATTCAGGGCGCGCTGGTGACCGCTACCGAAATCATCACCGGTCAGCAGTTCACCGCTGTGTCCGATGCTCAGGGCAACTACGTCATCCCACGACTGCCTACCAGCCGGGTAGAGGACGGCGGCGGTTATGACGTGACCGCGACCAAAGCGGGCTTCTCGCCGAACCAGCCGCCACAGCCGGTGCGCGTCAGCATCCCGCCTGCTACGGAAGTGACGCAGGACTTCCGCCTCAAGCCAGCTCCGGGAAATGTCGCCGGTCGCGTCACCCGCTCGGATACGGGCGAGGGCATCGCCAACGCGCTGGTGGTCATTAAATCCGGCACGACCACCGTCGCCCAGGCGAATACCGATAATAATGGCTACTACACCATCACTGGCGTGGACGGCGGGACCTATCAAGCGACCGCTTCCGCCGCAGGCTTCTCGCCGCAGACCAAGACCATCACCGTGCTCTCTCAGCAGACCATCACGGAGGACTTCCAGCTGGAGCCCGTGCCTCCGGGTAGCGTGTCGGGGCTGGTTACCCGACAGGGCGATAACCAGCCCGAGGAGGGGGTAGAGGTGGAGGTGGTCTCCAGCAACAAGACCTACCGCACCACCACGGGTCCGGCGCAGACCCGGAACGGCTACACCTTCAACTGGCGCATCACCGGCGTGGATGCGGGCGACTACACCGTGCGCGTGCGCAAGAGCGGATTCACCCCGCAACCCGAATCGCGCACCATCACGGTGCAGTCGGATACCGAGACCACCGGCGTCAACTTTGTGCTGAAGCCCCTGCATACCTTCCCCGCCGGGCTGAGCCTGATTTCGGTGCCGTTTGACTATCCCACCCAAGACCCGGCGGACGTGCTGAACGTGCCGGCGGCGGATCGCCCCAACTTCAGGCTGTTCGCGTGGTCGCTAGGGCGGTATGTCACCTATCCCAACGTGCCCGCCGACCGGGTGCGCCTGGGACGCGCCTTCTTCCTGAACACGCCGAGACCGCTGGTCATCACTCAGGAAGGCGCATCGGCGGACCCGAACGTTCCCTTCGAGATAGCGCTGGCGCCGGGCTGGAACCTCATCGGCGTGCCGTATAACTTCACCCTGCGCTGGCTGGATATGCGGGTGCGCGACGGCGGTAACGAGAAGAGTGTCCAGCAGGCGATCGGCGATCAGGCTATCCGCAACGGCTTGTGGACCTACGTGAGCGGACAGTACGTGCTCGCAACCGAACTCCAGCCGTGGATGGGTTACTGGGTGCGGGCGAACCGCGCGGTAACCCTGCTGATCGACCCAGCCGGGCGCAGCCGCAGTGCACTGACCCGCTCGGCAGACCCCATCCAGACCGATGGCTGGCTGGTGCAGATCGTGGCAAACGCAGGTAGCGTCGCGGATGCCAGCAACTACTTCGGTGTGGCGAGCCGTGCAGCAGATGGGTTTGACGCCCTGTTCGATGTCGAACGACCGCCGGTATTTGACGGTCAACCGATGGTGCAGGTGGCGTTTGAGCATCCCGAATGGGGTGAGTACGCCGGTCGCTACGCGGTGGACGTGCGCTCGCGGGCAGTCGGTCAGGTATGGCGGTTCACTGTGACCACCAATCTGGCGAATACCGACGTGACCCTGCGCTTCCCGAACGTGGCCCGTGTGCCGCGCGGACTGAACCTGTATCTTGTGGACGAAGCCACTGGTCAGAGGCGCGCCCTGCGTACGCTGGCGGCGTACACCTTCCGCAGTGGTGAAGGCGTTAGCAGTCGCGCCTTCCGTATCGAGGTGTCCAGCGAACAGCGCACCAGCCTGCGCATCAGCAACGTCCGCGTGGTCAGCCGCGGCACCAGCAGAAGCATCTCCTTCACGCTGAACGGCGAGGCGGTGGTGAGCGTGGTGGTGCTGCGCAACGGACAGCCGGTTCGCGAGTTGCTGGCGCAGTCCACCCGCGCGGCTGGTATCAACACCGTCACGTGGGATGGGCGCGATCGCAACGGTGTGTCTCTGCCTGCAGGGGCATACACCGTAGAGATACGTGCTACGAGCAGTGATGGGCAGATGGCTCGCAGTGTGGTGCCCATCGTGCTCACACGATAACCACATAGGTATCTGACGAAATGAAACGAACGAATAGGGGGAATCGGTAAAGGTGAAACGCTTCCGGAAAGGGTTAATCGCTCGCGCGTTAAGCTGGACGCTGATCGGGGCGATGATGGTACCATGGTTGGCGTCGCTGGCGCCGGTACCTGCCGCTGCACAACAGGCGGTGCGAGGCTCGGTAGCAGTGGTGGATTTCACCGTGCGCCCTGGCTTACAGCAGGCATTGCTGAGCCGCGCCGCCACCGATGCGGTGGCGCTGGAACTTTCGCGCGCGGGGTTCAACGTGCTCCCGCGCACCCAGGTGCAAAGCGCGTTACAGGAACTCTCTTTGGAGCCGCCACTGGACCGCCTCGGGGTGATGAAACTGGGCAAGACCCTGGCGGTGGACTCCATCGTCGCGGGCGAAGTGGCGGATGTGAAAGTAGAGGGTTCTCCCAGAACGGCTTTTGTGACCATCCTGGTGCGTGTGACCGATGTGGCATCGGGTGAGGACATCAACGGCGCCGCTGTCACCGGAAAAAGCAACCCGCGAGTGGGCTACGTTGGTGACGACGACCAGCTCATCCGGGAAGCGATCAACAACGCCGCACTGCAAGCGGCGACCACGGTTGCCTCCTATACCATCCCTGAAGCCACCGTGCTCAATATGCTGGGTACCGATGAGGTACTGCTCAACCGCGGCACGCGCAACGGACTGAAAGAGGGCATGGAGATGATCGTCCTGCGAGGCAGAGACGTGGTTGGGCGTGTTCGAGTAACGCGTGCTAGCACTAGCGACTCGGTAGCACGGGTGATCACCAGCACGCTGGGTATCCAGCCCGAGGACAGGGCACGAGCTGTCTTTAAGCCACCCGTGATACAGGTTGAGAGGGGCAAGGTGAAAATCGCCGAACCGCGCGCCAAGCCCAAGTCCGCCGGCTTGAGCAACATCGGCAAACTGCTGGTGGTGGCGGGGATTATCTTCGGCGCCCTGCAGATCGGCAAGGGCGGAAACCCCGGCGTAGAAGGTCCGAAAGCGGAAGCCATTATCCATTCCACCGGTCCCGCCGTCCAGATCTCGTGGAAGCCCAGCGTCTTCGCGCAGGCAAATCAGGACAGGGTGCTGTACCATATCTATCGTGAACCGGCAGACCCAACCCGTCCGCGCGTGCCTGTGCTCACCGCTCGCTTTAACGAGACCTCTGTGGTGGACACGCAAACTGCCCGCAGGGTGAGCTACGTTGACATCCCGCCCGGACAGGAAGTAGATCGCCCTAACCTGACCAATGAGGATAACATGCCGGGCGTGACAGCGGGACAGTCCTACCGTTATGCGGTCACGCTGGTCTACCGGTTCGTATCGCCGTTCATTGGACAACCGGGACAGGGTCAACAACAGCAACAGGTGACTTACCGGGAGAGCGATAAGTCGTGGACAGGTTTCGCTACGCCGTTGACCCAGCCGGTTCTGCTGAGCCCTGCCAACGGCAGTCAGGATGTGAAGCTCAACTCGGTCACCTTTGAGTTCCGGACGGTGCCTGGAGCACAGGCTTATCGCGTGGAGGTCTCGACAGACCCTACCTTCCAGAACAAGTCGCAGTCGTTCTACACCGATGAGGTGGTGCTTCCCGCAGGCGCGACGGTCACCATCCGCAATGTGAACCTGCGCACGCGGTTCGCAGGGGCACAGCGTCTTTACTGGCGAGCAGGCGCCCGCAACATCAACGATCAGCCGGGACCCGCTCCGTGGCCTGGCGACAGTAGAGGGCAGTATCGCTACATCTGGAGCGACGGCTTCTCGTTCATGCCGCTCGAGGAGCCTCCCCCTGCTCCATGAGGGCGTCCAGCATGATATCGTACGCCCCCTCGGCGCCGAGGGGGCGTAGAGGAATACATAGCATGGAAGCGAAAAGACGATTAGACGTCGGAGGTGTTCAGTGAAAATGTGCGCGCGGATGTTCAGCATTCTGGCGACGTTTGTTCTGCTCATTGGATTTAGCATCAGCGCTGTGTCCGAACCGACATTGCGCCCGTTCGTGACGGGGGAGCTCATCGTGTCGCTGAACCCGAATGTCAGCGTAGACCAGCTCCAGAGCGTGGCACAACAGATGGACATGAGCGTGGAGTATCTGGGGGTGCCGGGGGTCTATCACCTTGTCATGAAGGGTGCGCGAGAGGGTGCGGTCAGCGATGCCCAGACCCTGCAAGCCGTGCAAAGGCTGAAGGATACAGGGCTGTTCGCCTATGTGGGGCCTAATAAGCTGTACACTTCCCTCCAGCGTGAGGTGCGCCCCAACGACCCTCGCTACGGCGAGCAGTGGGGACTGGAAATGATGAACATGCCGCGCGCATGGGTCTTTCAAAAGGGAAAAGCGGGCATTGTGGTAGCGGTTGTAGATACTGGTGTTGATACGTCGCATCCCGACCTCAGGGACAGACTCCTACCAGGGCGTGATGTGGGAGACAATGACGATGATCCCAATCCGCCGGGCAACGACTTCGTGGCAGGACATGGTACGCATGTAGCAGGCATCGTCGGGGCTACGACAAACAACGGCATTGGAATAGCGGGAGTTGCCTGGGAGGGAGTAAAAATACTGCCCGTAAAAGCCTCGCCCAACAACATGATGGGGCTGTTTCCCCAGGACGCGTTGATACGAGCGGTGCAATATTGCATTGATCAGAAAGCGAACGTGGTGAACATGAGCCTGGGAGGCCCGGACGCTAGCGATACCCCAGACATGACCAATCCGCTGAACCAGCTGATTATTACCGCCACGCAACGGGGTATCGTGTTCTCTATTTCGGCAGGCAACAGCTTCCTAGAAGGAAATCCTCCCATGCATCCCGCTAACCTGGCATCGGTCAGTAACCAAGTGCTGGCTGTAGCAGCGGTAGGACCACGTCGTGAACATGCCGCTTATTCGTCAGCCCGTCCCTACACGAGCATCGCAGCACCAGGCGGGAACAGCATGGCCACTGGTATTGAGACCGACGATATTTTGAGCACCCTGCCCGGTAATAACTACGGCTATGGCATGGGCACTTCGATGGCGGCGCCGCACGCTGCCGGGGCAGTGGCTATCCTGCTCTCTCAGGGCGTTAGACCAGCGGACGTGAAGAGACTCTTACAGGATACCGCCGCCGCCGATGGGCGTTCGGTACCGAACCCCGAGTTCGGTTACGGTATCATCGATGTCTATAACGCTATCCGCCGCGTAGCCACCTCGGCAGCGGTTATCAGCCCTGCCGCCGCGGAAGTGGTGGAGACCCTGAAGCCGACGCTGGTCTTCAGCGTGACCAACACTACGCCCGCTCTGGTGAGTATCCTGATTGACGGACAGGCGGTCACCTCAACCGAGATCGCCGATAACTATGTGCCTGAACCCGGAGGGATTGTGGCCACCATCAAGCTGGCGCGCAGGCTGGCTCCGGGCACACACACTGTTAAGGTCACCGCCAAAAACGCCATTGACCCGACTATCTCGAGCACCGACGAGGTGACCTTCCAGGTCTCCCCGCGTGTGCTCCGGGCGGGACGGTCGCTCATCTCCATCCCTTACTTCCAGCCGCAGACGGGACAGCCGACGCGCTCGGTGCCTGCCGAGACCGTGCTGGGCTCCGGGTTCCAGATGTTCCGCTGGCTGCCGCAGGGGCGCTATGCGAAATACAGCGCGTGGGGCATGCCCAAAGACCCCGCCGCTTCGTTTGACCAGGTGAGCGAACAGGTCGGTCCAGAGGGTGGTAGCACGATGGCGCCGTTGGGACTGGCGTACTTCATCGACCTGCCCAGCGACACGCCGGTGCTCACGGAGGGCACGCCTGCACCAGATGTGCCGTATCGCATCCCGCTCAAGGCAGGCTGGAACATGATCGGTAACCCGTTTGCCTTCGACGTGCCGTGGGTCGCCTGTGAGGTGGAGACCGCGACGGGCGTGCGTCTGTCCCTGCAAGAGGCTGCGGACAAAGAGGTTATCCTGCCCCAGCTCTTCCGCTACGAGAACGGCGTGTACACCTGGCAGACGGCTCCAGCAGGTGTGCTGTACAAGTGGGAAGGGTTCTGGGTGCGTGCGTTCCAGGATTGCACGCTCGTGGTGATGCCACTGCCTACGGGTGGGCGGTCCGTGCCTGCCGATACCCCGTTGTCTGGTGCTGGCGGCTGGCTCCTGCGCTTCTCGGCGGTGGCGGGGAACGCGCGCGATGGCAACACCATCATCGGCGTGAACAGCCGGGCGGTTGATGGCTATGGACGCGAGGACGTGCCCAAGCCTCCTGCCATTAGCCCGTACGTCAGCGTGAAGGTGCTGAACACCGCGTGGGGCACCCGATCGGGCGCGTACGCTCAGGATGTGCGCCGCACTGCCAGGCGTCAGACATGGCAACTGCAGGTGGAAACCGACCAGGTGAACGAGCCGGTCACCCTGCGCTGGGAACGGTTGACGGACATTCCGTCGCACGTGCGCCTGACGCTGGTGGACAACGTGACCGGCAGACGGGTGGCGATGCGCACCACAGGCAGCTATACCTACCAGACTGGCGGCGTGAGCACGCGCAGTTTCACCGTCATCGCCGAGCCGGATATGGGCTCTGCCTTGCGCATCTCGTCGGTACGGGTGCGGGCAACCCGAGGCAGTGGCTTCACTGTTGACTACGCCCTGTCCGCCGAGGCTCAGGTACGGATCACCATCACCGATGCCTCTGGCAAACCGGTTGCCAGTCTGGTGCAGAGCACACGCTCCACAGGTGTGAACAGCGCGACATGGAATGGGCGCGACAGCAGAGGAGTGGCGGTGCCAGCAGGTAGTTATCTGATACACATTGAGGCGACTACCCCGGACGGCGAGCGCGCCCGCATGATGACACCGGTGGTCATTACCCGGTGAGGGGAGCCGAGAGAAGAGATGACACACGGGGAAGATACACAGGGAGGACAGAGGATGAAACCCTTCGGAATCGTCGGTTACACCAGGCGACGATGGATGGCTTGGGTGATGGCGGTGGGACTGTTGGTGGGCCTCCTGCCCGTTAGCGTGTACGCCCAGCCAAGCAACGATTTCCGTGCAGTGTACCTGAACAACGGGATCCTGTCCACCGGCATTGGGCTGCGGGGGCAGGTGGGCATCGGTGGCACTAACTATGATGCCATCGGGCGCATCACGCTGGGCACGGTGCAAGGCGCACGCTTCACCACCGACGACGATAACAAGCCGCTGATTTTCGCCTATCCCTATCCCTGCGGCAACTTTGGCGTGGTGACGGTACACATTGTAACCCCCGACGGAACCAATGACCTGATTTGGGGTAGTACTGACGGCCAGTGGGTGGATGGTGTCGAGCCGTTCGCGGACCGCAGTGGACGCTACATGATCGTAGGACGGTGGCGCCATCCCAACACGGGCATCCGCGTGGACCAGGTGGTCGAACTGGTCGGTGGCTATGCCCGCATCACGTGGACCATCACCAACGAGGGCACTCGCCCTGCGCAGGTCGGGGTGCGCTTCCTGATCGACGAAGAGATAGGCAGCGGCTTCAACGTGCAAACACCCGATTATGTGCTGGTGCCTGGCTACTTCCCCGTTCAGAACGATTTAGACCTGCAGGGCGGACAGGTTCCGCCTTATGTGGATGCGGCGCCTCGCCGCACGATGACTGCACCGATTCTGCGCTGGCTGTTCAAGCAAAATGGGTTGACCGTCCCCGACAGGGTGGTCATCAGCCAGTTCTCGCGCCTTTCGGCGAACCTGTGGGACTTCACGCCTCTGCCAGAGGCGGTGGTCACCGATCATGCGATCGCCAGCTACTGGAACCCGCAATCGCTGGCGCCGGGCAGATCGCGAACCATCGTGACTATGATCGGGCTTGGCACCAGTTCCAACGACCCGTCTGGGCGTTATGCGCTGGACACCGAATCGCCCGGCGTGGTGGGACTGGACGCCTCCGCTACCAATCAGCTCTCACCTGAATCGTTTACCATTAGCGCATCGGTGACCAACTATCTGTCCCTGAACGCTTTGCAGGACGTGACCTTCGAGGACGTGAGCCTTGCTATCTCCCTGCCTAGGGGATTGGCTCTGGCTGAGGGCGAAAGCATCACCAAGACCATCCCCAGCATCCTGCCGGGCGAGGTAGCAACGGTGAGCTGGCGCGTTAGGCCGACAGGCGAAAGGGTGGGTGAACTGACCTACCGGGTGTACTCCACGGTCTCGCCGGGTAGCCTGTCCAAGAGCGTTTCGCGCTCGCTCATTGTGCCGATGACCGCGAAGGTGGACCTGAAGACGGGCTTCCAGATGGTCAGCCTCCCCTTCGCCTTCGATAATGCCGACCCCGCGGCGGTGCTGGGGCTGGAGCGGAGCGAGTTCACCCTTCTGCGCTGGGACACGACCCAGCGACGCTACGCGCTGGTGAACAGCGTCCGCCCCGGCGAGGGCTATTGGCTCCGCGTGAACACCGACCAGACGCTGAACCTGAACGGCGCTAAAGTGGCGGGAGATGCCTTTGGCGGCACCCTGCGCCTAGCATTGCCGCAGGGGTGGGTGCAGATCGGCAACCCGTACCCCTACCCGGTACCGATTGGGCTCATTCGCTTCATTGACACCAGGCAGGGCTTCGCTATCACGTTCGCAGAGGCAGTTCAGCGCGGGCTGGTGCACGGTGTGCTGTTCTATTACGACACCACTCTCCCCGCGGGCTATAAAGCCATCTCGCTGTACAGCGACCCTGCCGCTCCGATGCTACCCGGGCGGGGCTACTGGATATTCGTGGACAGCCCCAACCTGGAGATGATCTTCCCGAACGTGGTGGCGACGGGTGCAACCATCAGATTCCCCTCGCGCCTGAGCGCGGAACCCCTGCGCTGGCAGGTGCAGTTCTCGGCGCAGTGCGAGGGCAAGGCGGACCAGACCGCCGTCATCGGCACCGCTTCGCGGGCGGCGGATGGCATCGACATGTTCGATATGCCCAAGCCACCTGCTCCTGTAGAGGAGAGTGTGCGCACACTTTTGATTGCGCCAGACGGGCAGAGCGCACTGGCTCAGGACATTCGCGCCGACGGCACTCGCCGACAGGTGTGGGAGATGGTGGTGACCGCGCCGAAGCCGGATCGCTCGGTGGTTCTGCGCTGGAGCGGGATGCAGAGCGTGCCTTCCACCCTGCGCCTGAAGCTGGTGGACGCCGAAGCCAAAGTCACGCGCGACCTGCGCAGTGCATCCTCTTATACTTTCACCGTGGGGGCTTCCGGCAGTCGACGGTTCCAGATAGTGGCGGAGCCTCGCGGGGCCGCGGGATTGCGTATTACCTCTCTGCGCGTGACGCGCACGCGCGGCGGGGCGGTGGCGATCAGCTACGCCCTCAGCGACAGCGCAAGCACGAAGGTGCGCATCCTAAGCGCGACCGGAAAGATCGTGCAGACCCTGCAAGCAGGAGAAGCCGCATCGCGCGGCGTAACGAATCTGACGTGGAACGGACGCGACGGCGCTGGTATTGCCGTGCCCGCTGGTAGTTACCTGGTGGAAGTGACCGCGACAGCAGAAGACGGGCAGACCGCGCGCGCCGTGCAACCGGTAGTGATAACGCGGTAAGCGAGGGAGGATTGGCAAGTGTTTAAGGGAGAGAAACCAACCATGCGAAACAGCGGGAAATGGCTCGCATTGTGTTTCGCCAGCCTGTGGGTGCTGACATGGGCGATGCCGAGCTTTTCTGCTCCAAGCGTGAGCAACACCTTTGTCCGCCCGCATCGGGTGCTTCAGCAAGGGGCAACCGCCGATGGCTCGGTCAGCACCTGGTTCGTTTTTCGGGCAACGGTGACGCCGGGTGCGGACAACGAGATCATCAACGAGGTGATGTTGTTGATTGACGGAGTGCCCAGGCTGACGCTCTCACCGGTGGGCAGCAACGTCTATGGCGCAGCGATCCGAGGCAGGGACATCGGGGTAGGCACTCACAGCCTAGGGGTGTTGGTCAGGTGGCAGACGAACCAGCCTCAGAACCCCGTGACCGCAGACTGGAACCCCAACACGCTGATCGTTGTGCCGCAAATTACTAACGTGCTTTCTCGGGCTCAGCTGTGGCGCGTCAAGACCCTGTTCGACGATGAGGTGCTCTCAGCGGCTGACCCGTTACAGCGAGACCCCCTCCGCCCGGACCCGCTGGACCTGCTGGCGCCTGATGACGGTTCCAGCTCCACTCGCTACCGCTACCGCGTGGTCTACCGGCATCCGTTCGGCATCCCGCCGCAACCCATCTACGCAGCGTTCAACATGAACGAGTCAGATGGTAGCTTTACCTACAACTTTGTTGCGGACACCTTTATGCCTCCACCGCCGTTTACCCCAGCGCCTCATGCGACTCCAGTGTGGGGCACAGGGCAAGTGGAGGGCAACGACTTCGGTGGGGTGTACCTCTACATCGACGGTGAGCCCCACTGGATGGTGCCCATCTACAAGTTCGATTCCGGCGGCAATCCGATACCGTTGGGAAGCCTGACGCCCCAGGACTTCCAGAACGGTGTGGTATACGAATATATCTGGGAACCCACCCACTATGAGGGCCAAGCGGGCGACTCGCGCTACGGCTTGCCTTACAAGTACGGTCGCCCGACGGATAACGCTTTCGTGGTGGGAGCGTACGGCGTGCACGGCTATGATTTTCGGGCAGGGGTGGACCATTTCCCCACCGAAAACAGCGCGCCTGCCGTTTTTGCGCCGGGTCATCCGATCTTCGACCCTTCCTATCCGCTGAACTCGGCGGTACACCCCGTGATCACCCCGCGACTGAACGGCTTCCGCTCCATATTCGCCCCCAACTTCCTGCATCTGGGCACGGTGGGAAAGGCGGAGGGCGATACGACCGTCTTCTGGAACCCGGACCAGAAGCTGCCGAACGGACCGTTCCACCCGCAACCCGGTCCCACACCTCCTGGTACGCAGTCCTTCCCGGTGGCGATGGGTACGGAAGATACGGTGTTCGAGTTTCGTATCGGCTATCAGGGTGACCGTGCCCCGTCCTATATCAAGGTCTTCATCAGCAACGACTATAGGGGTGAAAGCTATCCAATCCAGCTCACCATGCAGCCCGAGAACCCGGCACAGACCAACCCGGGCGTTTACGTGGCGCGCACCAGACTGTCGCGCGGTCCGCATACCTATTACTTCGAAGCGAACGACGGCACGCGCACGGTGCGGTTCCCAGTGCGCCCGCTGGATGACCCCGTTCTGCCTGCCGGAGGCATCCATCCGAAGGGGCGCAACTTCTTCATGGGACCCTTCGTGAACACCAAAGCCACGCTGTCCGATTACTCGGTCACGCCGGCAACAGGCAAGCAGGGCACGAGCTACGTGTTCCGCGTGAAATACACCGACCTGAACAACCAGCGTCCGGCACGCGCCAGACTGCATATCCAGCTGAGCGATAACCCAGCACCGCGCGGAACATGGGTCACTGTGAACATGGTGCGCGAGAGCCCGGATACGGTGCAGTACTCGCAGGGGGTGGTCTACAAGTTCGACACCGCCTCCGACCCCAGCATCGTGCTTCAGCCGGGCACCAGGCACTACTACTTCGAGTTCGTGGATAACTGGGGCGACCCGTACGACTCCAACACCCTGCTGGAAGGCGAGACCACGCTCTTGCCTGCCAACGCCACCACCGACCCGAACGACGACGCCAACAAGGTGGTGGTGGAGAACACCATCGCGGGACCGATTGTGGTGGAGAACAAACCGCCGTATCTGGTCAAACCTGCCACGACGGTCGGCACGGACGTGAACTGGACGCCTGACCCTGCGGACGTGGGCGGTGACTACCTGGCGTCGGATACCTTCCAGAACACGGCAACCTCGTTCACCTTCCGCACCAAGTACGTGGACAAGAACAACGATGCACCCACATTTATTAAGGTGCAATATCGCAATACCGCCGATCCGGTTAGCGTCTTCGAGCGCGACCTGAGCATCGCCCCAGGTAGCGGCACGCTCTACTCGGATGGCGTGGTGTATCAGGTGACAGGCATCAAACTGCCTGTTGGGCAGACGGAGTTCCGTTTCACCAGCTCCGACGGTACGGTGTCGGTGACCACCAACTGGCAAGTCGGCCCGAACGTGGTGGCGAACACCGCGCCCCAACTGCTGGAGCCAACAGGTGGAACCGTCACGCCCACCAGTGGTGATCAAGGCACGCTGTACACCTTCCGCGTCATTTACAAGGATGCGGAGGGACAGGCGCCCGTGAGCGCAAACGGCGGATTCATCCGGGTGTGGATTGACGGCACCGAGTACGACATGGTGCCCAACGGCACGCCCAATTACGTCGACGGGGCGGTCTTCGAGTATGCAACTACGTTGGGCGCGGAGCCTGCCATCCATCAGTACCACTTCGTGGCGTCGGATGGGGGCAACACGGTGCGCTTGCCTACTACGGGCGAGTTCAGTGGACCCAACGTGAACGACTTCAACAAGCTATCGAACCCGCGCGTCATTATCACGCCTGCAGGCAACAACGAGCCTCGCGGACGCAGTGACGCAAGCTATGCGTTCCAGATCACCTTCACTAACCCCAACGGCACGCCGCCGGTGGGCAACATCGAGGTGCTGGTGGATGGAACGCCTTACGTGCTGAGCGAAACCATTCCTCCCAGCCCGACACCGACCGACTTCCGCAACGGCGTGACATACAGCGTGACGCTGAACGCACCAGCGCCAATGACGCCCGGACAGCACCGCTTCCAGTTCCGATTCCAGAACGGTGCGTTCATGACGTCCTTGCAAAACGTGGCGGTGAACCATAAGCCGGTACTGTCGGGCAACATGGTGACGACCGATGGCACGACGGCGACCACGCAGGTCTCGAAGGTCGCACGCCCCATCTTCATCGTCACCTACCAGGATGCCGATAACGACGCGCCCAAGTTCGTGAAGCTGTTTATCGACAGCGACGCGACGGGCGTGGACATGACCTCCATGGGCGGCACTAACTATCAGACGGGGGTGCGCTACCGCTACCAGACGCCTGCCCCGCTGGCAATCGACAACCACACCTATCGCATCGCGGCGCAGGATGCCGACCCGTTCGCGGAGAACGCCGCCGAGGTCCACGGCGCATTCGAGGTGCTCAACCTGAAGCCTATCTTGAGCAATGGCACGGTGACGCCTGCGACCGGTTCGCACAACGCAGCGTTTACCTACAGCGTGAAATACACCGACGGCGACGGCGATGAACCCGACTTCGTGCGCGTGCGCATCCTGAAGCCGGATAGCACCGAGCAGGTGCTGAACCTGAGCGGTTCTGGCGACTATATGCAGGGCGTAACCTTCACCGGAACCATCCCGGCGAACTCGCGCCTCCTGCTTGGCAACTATCAGTTCCGCTTTGAGGCGAACGACGGCACCGTGGACGCCGATCCCCTGCTGGGAGACGGACCCACCGTGACCAACGCCAAGCCGGTGCTCAGTAACGGTTCGGTGGCACCTGTGCGCGAGTCGGGACGCTCCGCCTTCCGCTACTCGGTCACCTACACCGACGCGGATGGCGATGCACCCACCTTCGTGCGGGTAGTGGTCATTCAGCCGGACAACTCCGAGCGAACACTGGATATGACCGGTAGTGGAACCGACTACACTACCGGTGTCATCTACACGGCGGATGTGCCTGCCAACTCGAACCTGGCTCCGGGAAGCTACGGCTTCCGCTTCGAGGCGAACGACGGTTACGAGAACGCTGACCCGCTGACCGGCACCGGTCCGCAGGTCAATAACCCGCCGCAACTGCTGAACCCGCGCGTGACGCCGGCATCGGGTAAGCTCAGCACGGAGTTCGTGTACGAGGTTACCTACAAGGATGCCGATAACGACGCTCCGAGAGCCTTCACGGGCACGCCCGGCGGCGAGGTGCAGATCAATATTGACGGCACCTGGTACGCCATGACAAGGGTCACCGCCGGCAACGACTACGTGAGCGGTGTAACCTACCAGTTCAAGCGGCGGCTATCAGAAGGCACGCACACCTTCTTGTTCCGGGCGCAGGACCAGTTCGACTCGGCGGTCGGTCCCGGTACCACCAGGCAGACCGGTCCAACCGTGAACCGAGCGACCATCACGCTGAGCGCACCGACCGGAACCGCCGTGCTCGGACAGCCAGTCACGCTGAACGGGCAGCTCACGCTGTCGGGGAGCGCAACGGTGAACGAGCAGGTGCAGGTGACGATTTCGCCGCCAGTGGGCGCTGGCGAGATGCAGACCGTGAGCACCGCTTCCGACGGCTCGTTCTCGGTGCAGTTCACCCCGAAAGTCACCGGCACGTGGTCTGCCTATGCCTCGTGGGCTGGCAATGACCACTACGATGGCGTGAACAGCACGCCGATTACGATACAGGTGCGGGGTGCAACCTTCACCATCCAGCCGGGCATCAGCATGATTGCTATCCCGCTGGTGCCACCGTCCAGTGACCCGGACTTCCTGTTCGGGTTCGACACGCGCGAGATTAACCTGATCCGCTGGTCGCCACTGGAGAACCGCTATCTGACGGCGGGCTCTGTGGTGGCGGAAGCGGGTGCCGGTTACTGGGTCCGTGTGACAAGCCCGCGTAACGTCTCGCCGATAGGCTCGCTGGCGGACCAGACCCAGCCGTTCTCCATCCAGTTGACTCGCGGTTGGAACATGATCGGCTCGGTGTACCTCCAGCCGACCCTGCTTGGCGCGGCGCAGGTGCGCGTTGCTGGTCAGGTGATGACGCTGGCAGAGGCGGCGCAGAGGGGTCTGGTGCGCGATTACGTGTGGCGCTATGACCCGGTGAACCGTGCCTACGACCTGGTGGAAGCCAACGAGAACCTGCAACCGTTCGTGGGATACTGGATACGCGCTCTGGTAGACGCCGAGCTGATTCTCAATCCGCCCGGCAGCCGTTCCGCTGGCGGCACGCAGATCACCCGCTCGGCGGCGATGAGCGAAGACAACTGGATGGTGCAGTTGGTGGCGCGTGCAGGCAATAGCGTCGACTCCGCCAACTACATCGGCGTGGCGAGCAACACCCTGCAGGTGGAGAAGCCGGCTCCGCTGGAGGGCTATGTGCATGTGCAACTGCGCTCGCCAGAGACCGATGCCTCGCTGGCAGTAGACGTCCGGCGCAACGTGGGCGCGAAGCAGGTGTACACCTTCGAGGTGCTCACCGATATGCCGAACACACCGGTCACCCTCTCGTGGCCCAACGTGGCGAAGATCAGCCGCAAGTTCGAGATGGTGCTGGTGGACCTGGATGCCAACGTGCGGCGCGTGCTGACCTCGCTACCGTCCTACACCTACAATAGCGGTGTGAACGGTGGCGCTCGCCGGTTCCAGATCATCGTTCAGCCACGCGTGCGCACGGCGGCGGTCATCAGCAACGTGCGGTTGGCTCAGACCCGCTCGGCGGGTGGTGCCCGCGTGCAAATCGCCTACACGCTCAACACCGAGGCATCGGTGGCGGTGCAGATTACCGACGCCAGCGGCAAGCCGATACGCGCGCTACAGGCGGGACAAGCCGCGGGACGCGGCGTGAACAGCGTCACCTGGGACGGTCGGAACAGCGCAGGCATCGCGGTTCCCGCCGGCGCCTACATGGTGAAGATCATCGCCACCACCGAGGACGGGCAGACCGCCAGCGTGGTCCAGCCTGTTGTCCTAACAAGGTAATCCCAAGGGGCTTCCCGCGGGTGGGAAGCCCCTTTCGCCGAAGCATTCTGAGAGCACGATGAGGAGGTTTACGAAGCAATGAATCCTTTCCGACGGGCATCCGTGCGGATGTGGACGGCGCGAGTGGTGGTCTGTGCCCTGCTGTCGCCGATCCTGTTTAGCCCCGCCGCGGCAGTGGCTGGACAGGGCAAGCCTCTGCCACCAACAGTGCTGGTTCTTCCGTTCGCGCCTGCTCAGCAGATGGAGACCGTTGTGCCTGCAACGCTGGGTACTAGCCTGACCCGTGCGGTGGTATCGAGCCTCCGAAGCACGGGCAGATTCGACATCGTGCAGTTCAGCGCCAGCAGTGCCCCTATCCAGCGAGCGGTGGAGGAGGGGCGACTGCGTGTGCCGGATATTACGCCACCCTTTGAGGATACGGACTTGGTGGTGAGGGTGGCGCGGGAAATCGGTACGCAATACGCGCTCGCGGGCATCATCGAGGACTACAACTACGACTCCGGAGCACACAAAGCCGCGCTGTCGCTGTCGGTGCAGTGGATCGACGTGAAGAGCGGACGCGCTGTGAAGACGGTAGCGATCTCCGCCGAGGCGCAGGGCACGGCTACCAGCACGCAGGACGAGGTGAACGCCAAGGCGGTTTCCGAAGCGGTGAACCGTGCTCTACAGGAGCTGGCGATCGGTGAGGTCAGTGTGGTTCAGCCAACCGCGGTGCCTGCGAAGCCAACCAGCATCACACGCAAGTCCAACGTAGGCTGGATTTTGCTGGGGCTAGGCTTGATTGCGGCGCTGGCATCCGGAGCACGCGGCGGTGGCGCCGGTCTGGATACTCCTCCTCCTCCCCCTTCGCAGTAATGGAGGCGATGGTGCGTGAAGTGGCGCACGGGTGTCCTCGTACTGCTTCTGCTTGTTCTGGGCGGCGTTGCGTTCGGCGCAGCGCCGCTTTATAGCATCAGGCTCTCGGTCTCCCCGTCTGTTTTGCTCTCCGATGGCAAATCGGTCGCGCTGGTCAGCGCAGAGGTGCGGGATGAGCGCGGTAACCTTGTACCCGATGGCACGCAGGTGCAATTCAATGCGTCGCTGGGAGTGCTACGCGATACGGTGGTCAGCACCAGCGCAGGTATCGCCCGAACCCAATTGACTAGCGCCACTGTGCCCGGCGTCGCTACCATCACCGCCACCGTCCCCGGGGCGTCCGCCTTCGAGGAGATTCGCCTCACGTTCACCGACGACCCAGAAGCCCTGCGCCAACGGGTGAATACCTACCTTTTCGCCTCTCCGCAGTATCTCGCCTACAGTGCGGACTGGCGCTATGTGGAGGCAGTATCCACCGGGCAAAAAGCAGAAATGCTCGTCGGCAACTTGCGCGTGCAGGCTCGCAGTTACCAGTACCGACTGGACGAGGACCTGCTGATAGCGGAAGAGGCGGTGCTGACGCGAGGTAAGCGGAGCCTGACCGCTGAAAAACTGCGCTATTACCCGCGCCGCGATGAAGGGCAGGCGGTGCTCGTGCAAAACGGGCAGATTCGCGAGGTGACCTTCAAAGGACCGCTGTGGGAACAGGAACCTGTGACGTTCAGCCGACCGGATGCCTATACCTACACCGACCTGTCCGCCAGCGAACTGCTGTTTGTGGCTGAGAGTGCGGTGCTACTGCCGGGCGAGCGTATCCAGTTCCGTCATGTGAAGCTGTATGTCGCCGGGCAGAAACTGTTGGCTGTGCCCATGTATGACCTTTCGTTCCAAAGCGGGGAGGCGCTGGGTCAGCAGATTGTGGGGGTCAACTCGGGTGGGGTGACAATCGACCTGCCTTTCTACTACGTGGTCTCCCCACAGGCGGTGGGTGCTTTGCGCCTTCGCCATGCCCAGCGCGTGGGACGTGCGGTCTATGCGATACGTCCGGGATGGTCGCTGGACCTGGAGCACAGCTATAGTCGCCCGGGTGTGATGGAGGGGGCTTTTGTGCTCACCAGTCTGGTGCGCGGCGACTGGGGGGTTCGCTGGAGCCATGCCCAGTGGCTCAGCCAGAACGCGAGTACGAACCTTTACGTGGATGTGCCGGCGCACCGCAATCTGTATGTGAACGGCGGGCTGTCCTACGGGTTTGGAGGAGGGCGCATCGGGCTGAACCTGTCGGGAGGGCAGAGCCTGTCGGGCACGCGCTACCGAGATTTGCGAAGCGACCTCTACGTCGAAAGCAACCCGCTAAAGCTGGGTAGCCTGCTGAAAATGACCGTCTCCACGACCTTCACCAGCCGGGTCAGCCAGTTTGCCGACCAGCGCATTCGCACCGACGGCGCGGGACTGCGTTCCCGCTTCTATACCACGCCTCTGCGACTTGCTGGCTTCACCGTCAATCCCTCGCTGATGGCAAGCTACCTGTGGGGAAGCAGTCAAGCAACGGGGGGAAGCCTGCTCGCGACGGTATCCGCCAGTAGAGGGCTGTGGGATGGCGCGCTTCTGAGCCTGACGTATGACTATACGCACGACAGGTTGGTGCAGACGGTCGGCTACGGCAAGCACCGACTGAGCGGGATGTTTGCCTGGTCGGCGGGACAGCGGCTGAACCTTTCGCTGGTGGGCACACGCATCCTCGACCACGACTCGCTGACCCTGTTCGCCGATGCCTCTTATCGTTTGAGCGGGCTGTGGCGTGTCGGGGCAAACCTGAGCTACAACCGCTTCCAAGGCACCCGCTACAACGATGTAGAGTGCTCCGTGGGGTACCGGCTGGGCGTTCGTGAACTGCTGTTAACATGGTCCAGCCTGACCCATCGGTGGCAGATTGACCTCATCGCCGCAGGGTTTTGACCCACCGAGCACCGCCCATTCCTCACGGTTCGCTCCACGACGCCGTGTAACTGCTCCCTTCGTTTCGGTGTCGTTCCATGTGAAGGGAGAGACCGCTGTGTGTTAAAAGTTAAAAGATGGAGGCGGACGAAGCCAGATGATTTGCCCACGCTGTCAGGAACCGTTAGCGCGCTACCAGTCGTTTGCGGGGCTGGTATGGCAGTGCATGCGGTGTGGAGGTCGTGCGGTAGCACTCTCCGTCCTGCGCAAGGCGGTCGAGGAGCGCACCGTGCGCGCGCTGTGGGTCACCGCTACACAGGGAGGGTTGCGCTCAGCATTACGCTGTCCCTCCTGCCGAAAGCCGATGCGTCAGGCGTCCGCCGGCACTGGCGCGCCCATGACGATAGAGGTATGCGAGCTGTGTCAGTTTGTGTGGACCGATGCGGGCGAGCTGGAGCAGATGCCTCCTGCCCAACCTCCGCCGAAACCTGCCGAGCCCGACCTGCCCCCTGAGGCCAAAGAGGCTCTGGCGATGGCGAAGGTGGAGGCGTTAAGCCAGCGGCAACGGTACTACGGCGAGGAGGAACTGCCCGATAGCATCTTCCAAACCGCTCTGCTTCTGTTGGGCTTGCCGGTGGAGGAGGAGAACTCTTTACAGCGCCAGCCGTGGATGACTTGGCTGACCGCATTTACCATCACTGCCGTGAGCCTGATGGCGTTTGTAGATCTGGACCGCGCGATGCGCACTTTTGCGCTCGTTCCCGCCGAGTGGTGGCGATACGGCGGTATCACCCTGTTCACCAGCTTCTTCGTGCACGGCTCCCTGCTTCACCTGCTGGGCAATCTCTACTTCCTCGTGATATTCGGAGATAACGTGGAGGACCTCCTGGGGCATACCCGCTTCCTGCTTCTGCTGGTTCTGGCGACGCTAGCGGGCGACATCCTGCACATCGCCTTTGATCCTCGTCCGGATATGCCCTGCATCGGGGCAAGTGGGGGTATCTCTGGCATCGTTCTTTTTTACGCGCTATCGTTCCCGGAGGCGAAGCTGTACATGATGTATCGCTGGTGGGTGTACTTTCGCGTCTTCAGCCTTCCCGCGTGGGTGCTGGCACTGCTTTGGCTCATCCTGCAATTGCTGGGGCTGTTCGAGCAGATATCCGGAATGGGCAATGTGTCTGCGCTGGCGCACCTGGGCGGTGCGATGACGGGCTTCCTCTGCTGGCTGATGTGGCGCAGGGAGAAGGAACCATCGGCGTGAAGGATGTATCTATTCATACAGAAAAAATAATCGTGATAACCCCATTCCCGGAGGTCAGAGTGTATCAGATTCCCATCCTGCATCCTGTTTTAGTACATTTCCCCATCGCCTTGCTTCTGCTGGCAGGGCTAACTGCGCTGGCGTGGCTGGTGTTGGGCACGCGCTTCTGGCGCCATGTCACCCTCCTTCTGCTGATTGCGGGTTTCATCGGCGGGCTAGGGGCGTATTTCACGGGCGAAGCCGCCGAGAAGTTCGGCGAAGGTAGCGCACGGGTCGAGCAGTTCGAAAAACAGCATGAGAGCACGGCGGTGTTGACGCTGGTGGCGGCAGGGCTTGCACTGTTTACGCTCTCAGCCTATGTGGGTGCCTCGCGGCGCCTGCCCTCGTCTCACAATCCCGACAGCAAGGACATGCTGATGGTGCGCGTGGTGGTGGCCGTGCTGGCTATCGCTTCGGCGGTGCTGGTGGCGCGCACGGGGCATCTGGGCGGCTTGATGGTGTGGGGGGAACCCGTCGGACAGCAACAGGCACAGCCTGCCGGTGAACAGACACACGAAGAGCACAGCGAACAGGACTAAAAAAAACAATGGTCGGGGTGGGCGGACTTGAACCGCCGACCTCACGGACCCGAACCGTGCGCGCTACCAAACTGCGCCACACCCCGACCGTTCGCAAGTTTATTATAGCAACATCTGGCGCGGTTGTCAACGGCACGCGCGGGAAAGAACCCTTCGATGCACGCCGGGCTTGTTCTGACCGTTTTTAGTCTTCTCCCGGCGTTCGTCCAGCAATCCCCGCATCTCCTGCTGGCAGGCATACTGAAGCCCGTCTTTCTGCGGTTTTGAGTGCCAATTCCCTATGGAATATCATCAAAATACTTGACAAATGCGCAACGGTTTGTTATCATGGAAGTAACACAAGGGTGGGATAACAGACGATGTCTGCTGTGCGTTGGAAGCAGATTGTAGAGAACATCCGTCGGGAGATTGAAGAAGGGAAGTGGCGTCCTGGCGACCGTCTGCCTGTGGAGGCGGAGATCGCGGAGCGTTGGGGCGTTTCACGGATGACGGCGCACCGTGCGATGAACGAACTCCAGCGATTGGGGCTGGTCATCCGTCGTCAGCGCAAGGGCACTATCGTCGCGTCTAGAACAGCTCGCCGCACGGGGCATATCTCTCTTCTGCTTCACAACGCGCATGACAAATTGGAGATGGATTATTTACGAGGTATCCATGCGGGAATCGGCGGTGATGCCAGGTTAGTTGTCTGTGATACCGAAGGTGACCCCAATAAGGAAGCGCATTACCTGCGCCGGATGGCAGTGGAAACGGATGGTATCCTGCTGTTTCCCACCTGTGATCCCCGCAACCATTCGCTGATCGTGCGGCTGGTAGAGCAGGGCGCGCATATTGTCTGCGTTGACCGATACATGGAGGGCGTTCCGGTAGACGCTTTCGTAACGGATAACTATACCTGCACGCTGGAGGCGCTTCGGTTCCTAATCCGCCAGGGAATATACCCGATTGCTCACCTTACCCAGGGCGATTGGTGGGTATCTTCGGTGCGTGAGCGGTACCAAGCCTATTTAGACGCTATGCACGAAGCCGGTGCATCTGCCCCCGAGAAGTGGTGTCGGCATTTTCCCGTACTGAACCGACAGGAGCGTGCCAGCCTTACTCAGCTGGCAAAGGATGCCCTTGTGGCTCTAAAACACCATGAGCCGGCTCTGCGAGCGGTGTTCTGCTTGAATGACCATCACCTGATGGCTGTGCTCGAGGCATGCGACGAATTGGGTTGGCTCGTACCCGATGACCTTCAGATTTTGAGTTTTCACGACTGCGTCTCTCTGTTACCACAGACCACCCGACGGCTACATCGGCTGGTGCAACAGCCGTTTGAGCTGGGCAGACTGGCGGCGGAACGAATGATGCTGTACCTGAAGGGACAACCGTTGGTTGCTTCCGTCGTGCGTCTGCCCGCGACTTTTTATCCTGCCCAAGACACATCTTCAGAAGGAGGTTCCTGGTAATGAAGCGTAGACAGGCTTTCACGTTGATCGAGTTGCTGGTGGTTATCGCGATTATCGCGATACTGGCGGCAATCCTGTTCCCTGTGTTTTCGCAAGCACGGGAAAAGGCACGTGCCACCTCCTGCCTCAGCAACATGAAACAGATTGGGTTGGCGGCGTTGATGTACGTGCAAGACTACGACGAAAAGTTCGCCCCCAACCGGATCCGGCACGCCGACGGCACGCACTCGACCTGGCGCTGTGTGGTTATGCCATACATGAAAAACGACGGTCTGTTCCTGTGCCCCTCGGCACCTCGTTCCCTGAACGAGTTCTACTGGGACCTGTGGGTCAGTCCCACCGGCTGTGTATGCGATGTCAGCATGACCATCGATGACTTTAATGCGAACCCCAGACGGATGAAGGGGCAAGCCAATTACGGCGTTAACGGCGACGTATTCAACGCCAACGGTCGCTATGTGGTGGGGCTGGCGCAGTTTGACCGCCCTGCAACCACCATTCTGATTTTGGAGACCCGCGACTTCTGGCCCGACTTGGGCACGTGGACATTCGGCTGGAACTATGACCAGGGCGGTGGTAGCCTGCCTTTCTGGCACAGCAAGGGCGGAAACTACACCTTTGCCGATGGGCATGCGAAGTTCTTCCGCCTCCAGCAGACCATCGCGGCGAACAGCTTCATGTGGAACCTGAGCAACGATCCGAATACCGACTGTCCCGCGGGAAGCCCATACTGTGTATCGCCAGGTGGTGCCTACGACCTGGTCGCGCTGGCGAACGCCATTCCGCCAGCCTATCGGTAGCGAGAAAAGGGTGATGTAGAGGGTGGAACTCCACCCTCTACTCCCGAGCCTAAGGAGGCAATGATGCGCAAGGAAATACCACCAGCGGTAGCGCTGATCGTGGTGGTGGTGGTTCTGGTTGTAGTAGGAGCCATATTCTACTGGAGAACCAAAGCCCCTGCCAGCATCCCCAGCGCTGAAGGCGGTCCACCGCCAGATGTCCAGCGCAGGATTCAGATGGGAGCCGGTTCGCCAGGCGCTCCATCAACTCCCCGCACGCCACGATAACTTGCTGTCTGAGGCGAAGCATCTCGGTAACAATCGGCCGGGATGCTTCGCTGATACTTGGCAGATAGAACGACATCCCCCCTTGGTCGCTTGACGATGAGCCGTTAGCATGTTAAGATATACTTACCTTAAACGTTCTAGAACCGCAAACAGGAGGAGGAGCATGCAGTATCGCAAGCTGGGCAAATGGGGGGTGAAGGTCAGCGAGGTCAGCCTCGGCTCGTGGTTAACCTTCGGACACGCCACCGATGAGCAAACCGCCGCTCAGTGTATCTACCGTGCCTACGAACTGGGTATTAACCTGTTCGATACCGCCAACGTCTACGCCGCCGGGCGCGCCGAAGAGGTGATGGGCAAGGCACTCAAGGCGTTTCGGCGCGACTCGTATGTGCTGGCAACCAAAGTCTACTTCCCCATGGGCAATGGACCCAACGATCGGGGGCTTTCGCGCAAACATGCCTTCGAGCAGTGCCACGCCAGCCTGAAACGTCTCGGTACGGACTATATCGACCTCTACCAGTGCCACCGCTACGACCGGGAGACGCCGTTAGAGGAAACGGTGCGTGCCATGGGCGACCTGATCCGGCAGGGCAAGATTCTGTACTGGGGCGTGAGCGAGTGGTCGGCGTCGCAGATACTGGACGCTATCCACCTGTGCCAGCAGATGAATATCGACCCGCCTGTGTCCAACCAGCCGCACTACAACATGCTGGGGCGAGAGATCGAGAAAGAGGTACTGCCGATGTGCGAGCGTGTGGGGATGGGTAATATCGTCTTCTCGCCGCTGGCGCAGGGTGTGCTGACGGGCAAGTATCAGCCCAGCTCGCCGCCTCCGCCAGATACCCGCGCCGCCGATGAGAGCTCCAACATGTTCATGCGCTGGCTGATGAGCGACGAGGTGCTGACCAAAGTGCAGAAACTGCGCCCCATCGCCGAGCGCAACGGGCTGACGATGGCGCAGCTCGCGCTGGCATGGTGTTTGCGCCAGCCGATGGTCTCCAGTGTGATCATCGGGGCGCGCAAGGTGTCACAGATCGAAGACAACGTCAAGGCATCGGGCGTTCAGCTCTCGCCGGAGGACCTGCGCGACATCGACATCGCGCTCGGCTTCGCCCAGCCACAAGAATAAATCTTTTCCCCTCTCCTGGTTTCAGGAGGGGGGAAGCTTCATCTGCTTCAGCAGTCTCAAGAGTTCGTCGGGATAGTCCGTCTGGATACCGTCTACCTCCATCGCCAGCGACTGCCGGTAACCCTCGGGCGTGTCGGAGAACCCCAGGTTATCCACGTAAACGGTAATGCCCTCGCGATGTGCCTCCTGCACAAGCTCCGGCGTCCACAGGTCCAGGTCGCCGTTCAGGGCTTCTACCGACAAGACCTTCTTCAGCTCCGCGATGCCACCCGGCTTGCGATACTCCTGCGGCGGGCTAGGCATGACGGCAATATGCGGAGCCAACCGCTTCCACTCCTTCAGCTTGTCCAGCCCACCGTATACCAGCACCTGCTTCTCCATCCGGTGGCGGTGGATGGTGCGCAGTATCGCTTCAGTGGGAGCCTCTTTATGGTCGACGTACACATTGATTTTGCCACGGCACAGTTGCAAAACCTCGTCCAGAGTGGGCACCCTCTCGCCGCGATACAGCGGGGAGAACTTGGTACCTGCATCCAGCCTGCGGATGGCGGAGAAGGGCATCTCGTTCACCGCGCTGGTGCCATTGGTGGTGCGGTCGACGGTGCGGTCGTGCATGATGACCAGTTTACCGTCGCGCGTGGTGCGCACGTCGATCTCCACATAATCACAGCCCAGCCGAATAGCATGCTGGAAGGCGGCAAGGGTGTTCTCGGGCATGATACCTGCCCCCGCCTCGATGGGCGATGACCGCAATGCGGTTTCGGATTCTCGGTAGAGCCAGTGCACACATAGACAACCTTTCCATGATCAGGGTATCCTATTGTAGCGCAGATGCGGAAGCCACGCAAGGGCAGTGCACATTCCATAGGTTTTTTCGAGGCGGGGTGCTTGACATACGCGCAAACATGCCGTATAATAATAATGCAAACGTCCTGCGGGCGAGTGGTGAAATTGGTAGACACGCCAGACTTAGGATCTGGTGCCGTTAAGGCGTAGGAGTTCGAGTCTCCTCTCGCCCACCACTTACCGCAAGCGAAACGAGCGGGAGTAGCTCAGTTGGTAGAGCGTCTGCTTGCCATGCAGAAGGTCGCGGGTTCGAGTCCCGTCTCCCGCTCCATTTTTCTTGAGGTCTCGTGCCTTGAACTCCTCTCTGGTGACCGCTGTGGTGCTGGCAGGCGGTAAGAGTAAGCCCGACCTGCTCGCGGCGACGGGTGTGCCCCATCGCGCGCTCTTGCAGATAGAGGGCGAAACCATGCTGGCGCGAGTGGTGCGTGCCCTGCAGGAAAGCGCGTGGGTGAGTGACATCTATGTGGTCGGCGATATCCCTCCACCGGATGGCTGTCACTCCCTGCCGGACATGGGCGACTTTGTGGAGAACGTCCTGCAGGCGACCGCCGCGGTGCCAGACGCGCAGTATCTGCTCTATGCCACCGCCGACACCCCTTTCCTCACATCGCAGGCGGTTGCGGATTTCGTCAGCCGTGCTCTGCAATCGGGTGCGGAGATGTGCTATCCGATCATTCCACTGGAGCGGTGTGCACAGAGGTTTCCCAGCATGCCGCGCACCGCACTGAGCCTGCGAGAGGGCACGTTTACTGGAGGCAACCTCCTGCTCGTGCGTGCGGGTGTGGTGCGCCGGCAAGCCGACCTCCTGCGCCAAGCGTTCAGGGCACGCAAGTCCGTATGGGCGTTGGCGAAGATATTGGGTGCTGGCATCATCGTGCGTGTGCTACTGGCGAAGCTGGTCTCTCCACGGTTACTCTCCATTGCCCACATCAAGCGCAGGGTTCAGCAGTTGATGGGTGCGACGGCGCAGGAGATCGTGACCGAATACGTCGAGATTGGCGTGGATATCGATAAGCTCGAACACCTGCAGGTGCTGGTGGAGTCGGGGTATCGTGTGGGGTAACGGAAGCGGTTATGGAACTGCTTGCCCTCTTCGAACACGCCCTGCGCACCGATGCCCTTGTTGAACCGGGGCAAAGAGTGCTGGTCGCTTTTTCTGGGGGAGCGGACTCCACCGCCCTCCTGCACTTGTTCTGCGCGATCCGCCAGAAGTGGTCGCTGGAGGTCAACGCGGCGCACCTGAATCACGCCCTGCGTGGGGAGCACAGCGACGCCGATGAGGCGCATTGTCGGCAGGTGTGTGCCGAGTGGCATGTGCCCTTCTTCGCGCGCAGGGTGGAGGTTCTGCAAGTGGCGCAACGCCGGCGCATCAGCCTGGAGATGGCAGGACGCGAGGCGCGCTATGCGTTTTTGCAGGAGGTCGCTGAGGCTATCGAGGCGGACGTCATTGCGCTGGGACATACCCGCGACGACCAAGTGGAGACCGTTCTGCTGAACCTGGTGCGCGGCGCGGGCACGGCGGGACTGGCGGGGATGCCTGTGCGCCGGGGCAGGTTCATTCGCCCCTTGCTCCTGATCAGCCGCCAGCAGATCCAACAGTATTGCGCCCAGCACGGACTGACCTATGTGGAGGATGTTTCCAACCTAGACCCGCGCTTCAGCCGCAACCGTGTTCGCCACCGGGTGCTTCCCGAGTTGCGCCACCTTAACCCGCGCGTGGATTCGGCAATTGAGCGGTTGTCGCTGGTGGTGCGGGACGAGGAGCGTTGGTGGCACGAGTATCTGCGCGCGCTGGAGCCTGAGTTTACCTTAAGCCGACAGGAAAACGAATGGCGGGTGTCGCTGGAATGGCTGAGCCGACAGCCTGATGCCATCCAGAGGCGGGTGATACGCCACGTCGTGAGGGGACTAGCTCCGGAGGGTGCAGAGATGGAGTTCGAGCAGGTAGAACGCCTGCGCGAAGCTGTGAAGCACGGTCAGCGGGCGGGAGTTACCTTGCAAGGTGGCACTCTGCACGTCGCGGTAGGGCAAAGTGCGCTCCGAGCCTGGTTGAAACCTGAGCCGTTCACGCTCTCGTATGAAATAGTGGTGCAGGTACCTGGTGAAACACCCATCCCTTCCGCTGGCGTGACCCTGTTTGCGCAGTATTCGACGTTACCCGAGGTTGCGCAGTGGCGTCAAGATAATTGGGAAGTGTGGTGCGATGCATCCCGAATTGGGGGCAAGCTGGTGGCGCGCGGTTGGCGACGCGGCGACAGCATCCAGCCTCTGGGGCTATCGGGGCATCGTAAACTCTCCGATATTTTCATTGACAGGAAGATACCCGCCCATCGGCGTCGGCAGATACCTGTTGTGTGCGATGAAGAGGGTATCGTGTGGGTGGTAGGGGTATGCCTAGCGGAGCGGGTGCGTTGTACGCCCCAAACACGGCAAACCCTCCACCTGCATGCACAGCCTCGTGGGGGGTGGTAAGGGATTCAATACACAGATTTCGATATGGTATAATACCAACGTTAGCGGCGCGATACAGCACATGCGCTGGAGGAGGAAGACTTGAACCGCAGTCTGCGTAATGTCTTAGTACTGGTCCTGCTGGGCTTAGCCTTCTATCTGGTCGTGCGCGGAGGGCCGTTCCGTGCGTTCGACTCGCCCCAAGAGGTAAAGTATAAGCGTTTGCTGGACCTGCTGGATGAGGACCGCGTCCTGCAGGGGGAGTTCGACAAGGACACCTTCCAGTTCCAGACCGACGACGGTTCGCGCTACTACGTCATCTTGCCCGATACGCCCGAATCGCGTACCGACCTGCATCGCAAGCTGGAGCAGAAGCGGGTGAACTTCACCTTCCGCCGTTCGGTCTTCTCGGACGCTCTGCAGGGACTATTGCCCATGGTTCTGCCGCTGGTGCTGGTGGTGTTCTTCTGGTTCTTGATCCTACGCCAGATGCAGGCGGGCAGTAATCAGGCGCTTTCGTTTGGGCGCAGTCGTGCCAAGCGGGCTTCCGAAAGCGTGCCCAGAGTGACCTTTGACGACGTGGCGGGCATCGAGGAAGCCAAAGAGGAGCTCCAGGAGATCGTGGAGTTCCTAAAGAACCCGAAGAAGTTCCAGGCATTAGGCGCGAAAATCCCCAAGGGCGTCCTGTTGTTGGGACCGCCCGGCTGTGGCAAGACCCTGCTGGCGCGCGCCATCGCGGGAGAGGCGGGCGTACCCTTCTTCCACATCAGCGGCTCGGACTTCGTGGAGATGTTCGTGGGCGTGGGAGCATCGCGCGTGCGCGACCTGTTCGACACCGCCAAAGCCAACCGCCCGTGCCTGGTGTTTATCGACGAGATCGATGCCGTGGGGCGTCAGCGCGGCGCGGGATTAGGCGGCGGTCACGATGAGCGCGAGCAGACGCTGAACCAGCTGCTGGTGGAGATGGACGGATTTGACCCCAACACGGGCGTGATCCTGCTGGCAGCCACCAACCGCCCCGACGTGTTGGATCCCGCCCTGTTGCGTCCGGGGCGTTTTGACCGCCGTATCGTGGTCGATACCCCCGACGTCAACGGGCGGCGCGACATCTTCAAGGTGCACCTGAAGGGCAAGCCCCTCGCCGAGGACGTGGACCCCGAGGTGCTAGCGCGGCGCACACCGGGCTTCACTGGCGCAGACATCGCCAACCTCGTCAACGAGGCGGCACTGCTAGCGGCGCGGCGCGACAAACAGCGCATCGATATGTCCGATTTCGAAGACGCCATCGAGCGCGTCATCGCCGGCCCCGAGCGGCGCAGTAAGCTCATCAGCGAGAAAGAGCGCGAGATGGTAGCATTCCACGAGGTCGGGCATGCCATCGTGGGTGAACTACTACCCAATGCCGACCCGGTGCAGAAAGTCACCATTCTGCCGCGTGGGCGTGCGCTGGGCTACACGCTCCAGCTGCCCGAGCGCGACCGTTATCTGCTGACGCGGGCGCAATTGCTGGATGAAATCACTTCCTTGCTGGGAGGGCGCGCGGCAGAGAAACTCGTGTATAACGAGGCGACCACGGGCGCGAACAACGACCTCGAACGCGCTACCGAGATCGCCCGCGCGATGGTCTGCGAATACGGCATGAGCGAGAAACTGGGCAACTTGACCTTCGGTAGAAGGCATGGGAACCCCTTCCTGGGACGCGACATCATGGAGGACCGCAACTATAGCGAAGAGGTGGCCTACGCCATCGACCAGGAAGTGCGGGCGATTATCGACGAGTGCTTCCGTCGTGCCGTGGATATTCTCTCCACGAACCGCGACAAGATGAAGGAGATTGTGCAGGTGCTTCTGCAGAAGGAGACCATCGAGCGCGAGGAGTTCCTTGCCCTGATGGAGGGCGCACAACCTGCCGAAGCGATCAGCACATGGGACAGCTCACCTCCTGAAGCGCGCGGCGAAGAGGCAGAAGAAACGCCCGGTCAGTCGGAAGCGGTACCGCGTGCCCCGGTCACCAAGCGGTTCCGCACGGAACCGGGCATCGCATGAGTGCTCTGGGGGTTACTCATCTGGAAGGGGCAGACATCCTGCCCCTTCTCGTATAGACACCGTGGGAGGGGCAACAATGCGTTATTCCGCGACAAACGGTGGGCATTCGGACCTCTGGCAGCGCGTGCTATACGTGCTGTTAGGGGCAGGCTGTGTGGTGCTGTGTTATCTGGCAGGGGCATACTGGATCGGTCCCTGGCTGCACCGGTGGAGAGGGGAACAGTCGGCGGCGTCGGCGCCACCTGTGCCGGTTGCTACTACCACACCTCCCGCGACGCCAGCACCCTTCTCGCCGGTGACCCCTAAGCTGGCTGGCGTGCAGATCCGTGAGCGCGACCCCAGCACCCTATCCGATACGATTCGGGTGATACCGTCCGGCGAAGCGGCGCCGCCTGAGGAGCATACGCAGACCGAGGAACCTCAGCCGCCCACCACTCTGGAGGAGCAACCGTCCGCACCTCCGCCTCCGACCAACCTGTGGGCGCCACAGCCGCCGCCTTCTCGCCCGACCAACGAGCCTTCCACGCCGCAGGGGGGCGTTCAGGTGCCCGAGCCTTTGAACGGGGAAACCGCAGGCACGGCGTCCAGCCCCGATGTGCTGTACCGGGTGCGTCTGCCGGAGAGCTTTGACAGCCGCGAGCAAGCCGATGCGCTCCTGCGCTCTGTCACCGACAAGGGATTGCCCGGCGCGATAGTGACCGATACCGTTGGCGGACGCAAGGTGTTTCGTGTGCAGTTGGGGGTGTATCGCAACAGGTCCAGCGCAGAGAAACTAGCGGACCAGGCGCGCCGCGTGGGAATCTCGGCTGAGGTGAGCGCACCGTCGCCATGAGCACGCTCCTGAACCAGTATCGCACCTATCCCATCATGGAGGAACCCCGTCGTATGCGAAGAGGCTTGCGCCATGTACTCGCCGTCGTTCTGGTCATCTTCTTGCTGACCGCGCCAGCGTTGTGTTCTCCTGCGATCATCCGGGTGCGCGAGATCAAGCCCGGCATGAAGGGCTATGGGCTGACCGTCTTTCGCGGCACGCAGATCGAGCGCTTCGAGGTGGAAGTGCTCGGCGTTCTGCCCAAAGCGAATGTGGGACACGACCTGATATTCATTAAGATGGTCGGTGGTCCGCTCAACTCACGGGGCGTGAACATCGCCGCCGGAATGAGCGGTAGTCCCATCTATTTGAACGGCAGGCTTGCTGGCGCGGTGTCCATGACCTTCTGGGGGTTCCCCAAAGAGCCGCAGTGTCTGGTGACACCGATTGAGGACATGCTGGAAGCCCTCGACCCCCGCCTGCCCAAGGAGCCAGCGGGCATGATGCGCGCGCAGGCAGAGCCTCAGACGGTCACCTTCGGCGGCAAACGAATCGTGATCGCGCCGGACAGCGCGCCTCCCGCTGGCGAGAACGAACTAGTGTTCACGCGCCCGCCCGTGCCGGTGATGGTCAGTGGTCTATCTTCGCGCGGGGTTCAGCGGCTGAACGCCCTTTTACAACCGTATAACCTGTACGCCATGCCTGGTCCTGGTCGTGCTGAAGGGTTAGCGAAGCGGATGCCTCCCTTACAGCCGGGCGCGGCGGTAGGGGTTGCGCTGGTCGCCGGCGACGTAGACGTGAGCGCGATCGGCACAGTTACCTATCGCGATGACGACCGGGTGCTGATCTTTGGGCATCCGCTGATGGGCATCGGCGCGATCGAAGCTCCGTTGACCACGGCTTATGTGTTCGATGTGGTGCCCAGTTATTCGCGCTCGGTGAAGATCGCTGCGCCAGTCAGCGTGGTGGGCACGGCCACACAGGACAGGCTGTTCTCAGTGGCGGGAGAGTTGAACAAACGCCCCACAATGGTGCCCGTTACCGTCGATGTGGAGGACCGGACGACCGGCCGCAAGCGCAAGTTTCAAGCTCAAGTGGTTCGGCATCCTCTGCTGACCGGTCAGCTGGTGTCGCTGGTGGCTTATGAGACGCTGTCGCAGATACGCGGCACGCCGGGCGATTCCCTCGCCTGGGTTCAGACGAGCGTCGTGGCGGACGAGGTGGGAACCATCACCCGCGAAAACATGGTGTTCGACGACGTGGACATCGCCAGCAGTGCCACTTCCGACCTAGACAACCTGATGAATATCCTGACGGCGAACCCCTTCTACCCAGTGGCGATCAAGAGTGTCAGCCTGCGCGTGCGCATCGAGAGCAAACGGCAGACGGCGACCATCGAACGGGTGTTCGTGCGCAAGGGGAGTTACGAACCGGGTGAGACCGTAGACCTGGGCGTGGTGTTGAAACCCTATCGGGGACAACCGGTGACGCGCAGTGTGAGCCTAGTACTGCCCCAGAGCCTGCGTAGTGGACGGTACACCCTGCAAGTGCGCGGCGGCTTGGCGCCGTCCTTGAACATTCTGCCCGGTCTGGTCATTCGCACCGGTGCGCCCGAACAAGCACCTCCTACCAGCCTTCAGCAGATGGTCAACCGCTTCCTAGAGCGTGAGCGCAACAACGAACTGGTGGTACGCCTCCTTCTGCCCACGTCCACGGTGAACATCGGCGGAGAGCGGTTCAGCCAGATGCCTCCCACGATGGGCGCGTTGATGCGCTCGGGCAAGAGCAGTGCCCTGCGTCTAGAGCGCGATGAAGTGAAGCTGGTGATACCAACCGAGTGGGTGTTAAGCGGCACTCAAACCTTGGTGCTGAACGTTCAGCGACGCGATTCCTCCGAAACACACCCCGCCGAGTCATCTACGCCACCTAGCGAGCCTTTGCCTCCCGAAGGGGTGCCTCCGGGAGTGCCCCCTGGAGTGCCTGCGATGGTGGACGGCGAGATGTGGGAGGCAGAGGCGCACACCTTCGCGGGGGCGATACTCCCAGTGCAGACCAAAGCGCAACCCACTCGCCCCTCGCCGTCCGACGCCAAGCCTTCCACGCCACCCGCTCAGGCTCGCGAAAGCGCAGAGAAGGAAGAAAAACCGGTCGCCCGCGCGCCACAGGTGTGGACGCAGACCGAGCAAGCCGATTTCGCCAAGGGCTTCTTCGACCGCACCACCGCTACCTCGGAGGGTGATGTGCGTCTGTCGCTGACCCTTTCTCGTGCGGTAGATACCGGCAAGCCGTTTGTGTGGAGCCTCACGCCGGCGAAGGATGGCTCTCTGCTCGTCTGCACGGGGCATGAGGGAGAGGTTCTTCGCTTGACCCCCGACGGCAAACTGTCCACCTGGTGCCGACTGCCGGAGATGGAAGTGCACTGGCTGATCCCCGACGGCGATGGCTGGCTGGCTGGCACATCCCCTCGCGGGCGCATCTATCGCATCTCTGCTGACGGAAAGTTTCAACAGGTGGCACAGCTGGAACAAAACTATCCGGTGTGCGCGGTGCGCGATTCAAGCGGCGCTGTGCTGGTCGGCACGGGCGGTAGCGCGGGCGTGGTGTATCGCTTGCGCGGTGAACAGGTAGAGACTGTTTTGCAGACTGGTCAGAACCACGTTACCGCCCTGGCGACCTCTGCGGACGGCACCGTGTACGTAGGCACTGGGGACAACGCCATGTTGTGGCGCATCTTGCCCGACGGTTCCGCTCAGGCGGTGCGTGATTTGGGGCAGGGAGCGGTGTCTGCGCTGTCGGTGTGTGCAGACGGCTCGCTACTGGTTGCGTTGTACGGTCGCTCGCAGGTGGTGCGGTTGTATCCCGATGGGCGTATCCGAACGCTTATCGAGCGCAGTGTAAACCCTCTGCTTGCCTTCATTCCTGCGCCCGATGGCAGTGTGTTCGCCTGCGGCAGTAGCGTGCTCTATCAGATATTCCCCGATAACCGGGTGAACCTGGTGGAGAACCGGCTGGATGTGGACTTCGCGGCTGGCGCATGGTGGCAGAACGCGCTGTGGCTGGGCACGGCGAACGGGGGAGAGATCTACACCGCCAAACTGGACGGTGGGGAAGGCGTATACACCTCGCCGGTACACGATGCCCGCTTCCCCGCGCAGTGGGGCGCGCTCTACTGGATAGCGGAAACGCCAGAGGGGACTTCGGTGGAGATCAGCACGCGCAGTGGCAACGTGCCCGAGCCCGATGCCAGCTGGAGCAGTTGGAGCAGTGCGCTGACCGCTCCCGGCGAACGCATCACCAGCCCGCCGGGGCGATATGTGCAGTATCGGGCAGTATTGCGCACGCGTGACCCGCAGGTCAGCCCGCGCCTGCTGTCGGTGTCGCTCTACTATCGCACGCAGAACCAGCCGCCTCGGGTGACTCTGCAATCGCCGAAGGGGGGTGCGGTGTTGTCTGGGGAAGTGTCTGTACAATGGCAAGCGGAAGACCCCGACAAAGACGCCCTGCGTTACACCGTGTACTACCGCGCGGAGGGCGAGCACGAGTGGCACGAGATTTCCACCGCGGGCAAGAGTGAGGCCGCTTCTTCTTCACGTCCTGCGCCGCAAGCTAGCGCGAGCCGACAGACCCCCAGCGAGGACAACATCCCCAGCGTAGAGGAGATGATGGCAGACCTGCGTCAACAGGTGGACAGTGACCCGGACATTCCGGCGGAGGTGAAGGCGCAGATTCTGGCGAACGCAGAGCGCGACCTGCCGCAGGTGCGTGCCGCCATGCAGGAACAGGCGCGGACACAAGCCAAACCCTCCGAAACAACAGAGCCTGCGCCGTCCGCCCCCTCAGCTGCCGCAACCTCGCGCAAGTGGGATACGAAATCGCTGAAGGACGGGGTGTATCGTCTGCGCGTAGTGGCTTCCGACCGCCCCTCTAACGCAACTGACGCGCTGTCTGCCGAGGCGACTTCGGAGCCGGTCATCGTGTGCAACAGCAAGCCGGTCGTGGTGGTGCCCTCGCAGGACGGAGTGCGAGTGGAAGCGGATGGAACGGTGCAGGTATCCGGCTTCGTTCTACAGAAATTAGTGCCGGTGACCGCGGTGCAGGTGCGCATCGACACGGGTGATTGGCTTTCCGCCGAGGCGGGAGATGGCGTGTTCGACAGCCCGCTGGAGACGTTCCGTTTCCGCTCCGACAAACTGCCGAAGGGTGAGCATCAGATCACTGTTAAAGCCTATAACGCGGCGGGCTTGAGCACCACGTGGCAGAAAAAGGTCACCATCAAATAGGCGGTCGGAGGTAGACTCATGAAGCTCTCGGTGATTACCGACGAAATCTCGCAGGACCTGGAACATGCGGTACAGGTAATGCAGGAGTATCGGGTGCGCGGGGCGGAACTGCGCGCCTTGTGGAACGTCAACATCGCCGATATCGACGACGCGACCGCCAGACGCGCCAAAAAGCTGCTGGACGCGAACGGTATCCAGGTGGTGAGCATCGCCTCGCCCTTTTACAAGTGCGACCTGTTCGAGGAGGACACGGAAGCGCGCGGTGCCATGCACCTCGCGACACCGCGCGACCTCAGCGAGCAGATGGACATGCTGTACCGATGTATTGACCTGGCGCACTTCTTCGAGACGCCGGTTATCCGGGTGTTCTCGTTCTGGAAGCGTGGCGATTTGACGCCGGAGATCGAGAAACGCATTATCGACGCCTTCGCAGAGCCGGTGAAGCTGGCGGAGCAGGAAGGCGTTATTCTAGCTCTGGAGAACGAGCACTCCTGCTACATCGGTACGGGCGCGGAGGCGGCGCGCGTTGTGCAGGCGATCCATTCGCCGAATCTGCGGGTCTGCTGGGATCCGGGCAACGCGCTGTGCGCTGGCGAGACGCCCTATCCCGACGGCTACGAAGCGGTACGTCAGATGGTGGTGCATGTGCACGTCAAAGACGGCGTGCTGGAGGACGGCAAGGTGCGCTTTGTGGTGGTCGGCGAAGGCGTTATCGATTACGCGGGGCAGTTTGCTTCCCTGCGCCGCGACGGCTACACAGGCTGGGTCTCTCTGGAGACCCACATGCGCATAGACGGCGATGCCGAGCGGGCTTCGCGCCTGTGTCTGCAAGCACTTAGACAATGGATTGAGGAGTAGATGCAAGATGGCAAGACGGAACGACGTGCCAAAGCGCACGCGAAGAGAGGATGATGACCTACTTTCTCTGCGCAACATCCGAACAGGGTTCGCCAAAAGGCTACAGGCGGTATCGCTGGTGTTCGTGTTCGTCATCGCTGCCGGCTTGATTACCTACTTCGCGGCGGTGCCCACAGGCGGTCCCCCGGGCAGCGCCCAGGCACGGCAAAACGTGGCGATGGTAGATGGCGAGCCCATCAGCCGCCAGCAGTACGAGATGCTGGTAGAGGAGCGCACCCGCCAGCAGTCTGCGCTTCGGACGGACCCCATGGACGCTATCGGCGTGCGCCAGCAGGTGTTCCAGCAGATGGTGGAGCAGGCGCTAATCGCCAAAGCGGCGGAAAAAGGGGGCATCCGCCTTTCTGACCGGGACCTCGACCGGGAGATCGAGAAGCTCGTGGATGAGCAGATCAAGCAAGAGCGGGAGCGTGCTGCTCAGGGCAAGCCGCTCAACGACCGCGAGTTCGAGATGATAATTCGCAACTCAATCGGCAAGAGCGTAGCAGAATGGCGCGAGGAGCTGAAACAAAACTGGGAAACCCGCAAGCCGCTTTTGCGTCAGACCCTGCTTGAGCAGAAGCTGATGGAAAAGGTCGCGAAGGTTCCTCAACCCTCCGACGAGGAGCTAAAGCGCAGTTATGACCTGTTGACGATACGCCACATTCTGATCAGCACGGGCAACCGCACCGAGGAGCAGGCACGCAAACGGGCGGAAGAGATACTGCAGAAACTGCAAGCCGGTGCCGACTTTGCCAGGCTCGCCAGGGAGTTTTCCGATGACCCCGGCAGTAAGCAAAACGGGGGGAGCCTGGGAGCCATCCCCCGCTCGCAGTTGGTGCTGTTCGCGCCCGAGTTTAACAAAGCGGTGGAGGCACTGCAACCCGGGCAGACCAGCGGGCTGGTAAAGACGCAGTTCGGTTACCATATCATCCGCCTCGACGCAGTGAAGCCCAACCTGCCTCCCGACTTCGAGAAGAAGAAAGCCGAGTATGCGAAGCAGTATGTGGAGACCCAGCGTCAGGTGAAATGGCAGGAGTACTTGGCGGGATTGCGCCGCGGGGCGAAGGTTGAGATACTGGACCCCGAACTCCAGGCGTTCCAGACGCTTGAAGACCTGGGCAAGAAGGCAGGCACGCCGGAGTACTCCTCTGCGCTGAACCGGGCGATTGAGGCGTTTGAGAAAGCCACGAAAGAGGTGCCCTCCGCAGAGGCGATGGTGGTCCTGGGCGAACTGTACCGGATGCAATCCGAACTGCCCGGTCTAGCGGAACCGGCGCGCAAGAAAGCGCGAGAGTCGGCGATTACGGCATGGCAGAACGCGCTCCAGCGCATCGAGAGCGTGAAGCTGCGGATGAGACTGGCGGAACTGTACCGCAAAGAGAAGCAGGATGACCTCGCCATCAAGCAGTACGAGGAGATCGGCAAGGTGGCGTGGGACAGGCCGGACGTCCACGCCCAGCTGAAGAGCATCTACAGGCAGATGGGCAGACAGGACCTGGTGAAGCAAGAAGAGGAATGGGAGAAGCGGTATCAGGAACGGATGCGCGCCGAAAGGCCTGCACCGCCAGCACCCACGCCACCCAAAGGCACAAAGAGCCCCTGAACGGCGCACTGCATCACCGCCCAGTAATGGGCGGTTTGTTTTTTTATTTCCCCACGACATGCAAGAGAAAGGAGATATTGCATTGAACCACAAAAATAAAAGTGTGGCTGACCTTCGGGATGGGCAAACCGACAGCGTGACAGAACAGCGGTTAGTTGGGTTGTTGGCGTGCCACACCGAAGCATAGCCACATAGAAACACAAAAGGAGGTATGACCGATGCTTCGGACTGTGGCTGTCGTCATGGCGGCGGTGTTTGCGCTGAGTGTGGCGGCACATGCGGTGCCGGCATGGGGCAGGCACACCGGTGCGGACTGCTCGTCCTGCCACTGGGGGCTGAACAAGCTCAATCACACGGGGCGCATGTTCCAGCTGCGCGGACACCGAATGCCCGATGAGGAAGGTGTCGACGCGAAGAGCTACAATCTGGCGGAGTATACCAGCTGGGCAAGCAAGGTGCGCTTCATCGCCGATAAGGATGCCGACCCTTCCACCAAGTTCGATGTGGAGTCGCTGTCTATCTACTCCGGCGGGCCCCTTGACAAAAACTTCTCCTACTTTTTCGAGTACTACCTGCACGAAAGAGCAGGAGATGCCCCCGGAGCGGGTAGCCGCAGCAAACTGGCAGATGCCTACCTGTTCTACAACTCCGATGCCTCAGCGGACACCTTCTACTGGGTGCGCGCGGGACAGATTTACCCTTACCTGATTTACTACTACGGGTCGGGAGGGCGTCTGTCCATCAGCCGCAACGAGGCAATTAACCGCCAGCCCGGCGGCGGCAACCTCTACACTCCCCGAGACCGTGCCTATGGCGTCTCCGGCGGCTACGTCTACGAAGGCAAGTTGCTCGGAGAGGTGGGCATCGTCAACAGCGGTGGCGGAAACGCCGCACCCAACCTCGCCGAGACGAACAACTTCAAGGACGTGTACGCCACGCTGGAGTACGTGCTGGACGACAACGGCAGTGGCATCGGTGTCTACGGCTACAGTGGGAAGTTCCAAATCGCCCCGGGCAACGAGGACAAGTTCGACCGCGTGGGCATCTTCGCGAACTACACCACCCCGCAGTACACCCTCTCTGCAGGCGCCCTGTCAGGTAAGCACGATGTGCCTGCCTCGCGCCGCGTGCGCACCTGGTTCGCCGAGCTTGGCTATAACTTCACCGACACCGTGCTGGGCTGGGTGCGCTATGACCACTTCTACCGCGACATTCCCGCCGATGCTCAGAACCGTTTGGTGGAATTGTCAGTTGGGGTTAGCACGCGCCTCAATAGCATCGGCAGGCTGGCGGTGGAATACCGCAACCGCAAGTTCAGCGGACAGGGCGACCGCAATGACCTGGTGGCTGAGCTGAACTGGCTGTTCTAATCGCAAGGCATGAGGAGGGGGATACCCCCCTCCCCTTCAGCGAACAATCCCTCGTAACGCCCCCTGCACCATCTGCTGAAGCTCCTCTGGCGTGACGCACAGCACGTCTCCGGGCACCGTGTGCTTCAGCGCGGACAGAGCATCCGCACAGCGCATCGCTAGATGCAGGTCGCCCTGCAGATAACCGTAGAGCAATCCCGCATCGTAGGCGTCGCCGCTTCCGATAGGGTCTATCACCTCGAAGGGGCAACCTTCTGACTGCCGTACCCCTTCAGGGGTAGCGATCACGCTGTACCGGCGTCCTGCGGTTGCGGTTTGCTGGTCGCGCAAAGGGGTCGCGACGAGGGGCAGGTTGTAGCGCTGGCGTACCCCCTGGGCGATAGCGGCGTCCTCACCCTGCACGTCCAGCACCGCGCGCGCATCGGCGGGTGAGACAATCAGCAGGTGGACGAAGGGAAGCAGAGTTTCCAGTACCCGGCGCGCCTCCTGTGGCGTCCACAACAGCGAGCGGTAGTTGAGGTCAAAAGAGACAGTTATCCCCATCTCATGGGCGATTTGCAGTGCCTCGCGCGTGGCTTCACGGCAGGTGTCGCTGAGCGCAGGAGTGATGCCTGTGGCGTGTAGGAGGTTCGCTCCTTGCAGAATAGTATGCCAGTCCCATTCACCCTTCCGCCACTGGCTCATGCACGAGTTTTTGCGGTCATAGTACACGCGCGTGGGGCGTGGGGTAACGCCCGGCTCCACAAAATAAAGCCCCAGTCGCCCGTTCGCATCCCACGAGACACCGCTAACGTCCACACCAAAAGCGCGCAAGCGTTGTGCCACTAGGTGTCCCAGCGGATTGTCGGGCAGGCGCGAGAGCCACCTCACCGACACGCCGAGCTGTGCTAGCACGACGGCGGTGTTGCTCTCGGTACCTGCCACGAACACCTCGAACTGCTGTGCTTGCGTGATGCGCTGGTAGCCGGGCGGAGACAGCCTCAGCATGGTTTCCCCAAAGGTGACAACGCACATGGCAAACCTCCCCCATCCCTTTTCGCCGAACGGTCCCGAACTCCTGTCCTCATTGACGACAGCCGTTTTATCAGGTATACTACCCTCAGCCAGCGTTCGAAGGGAGCGGTGCCTTCGTCAATGGACATCTGCCTCGGCATGTGGAGTTTTGCCCTGGACTTCCAACGGCGAAACATGGACATGGAACGCTTCATCAGCACCTGTCGCGAACTGGAAGGGGACGCCGTGGAACTGGTGGACTACTTCTGGGTATTGGCAGGTCAGCCCCTTTCCCTACTACAGGATTCGGGTATTCGGGTGTGCGCGTATGATGTGGCCACCGACTTTGTGCACCTAGACCCCTCTGACAGGCATCAGCAGGTCAAGCTGGCGTATGCGGCGGTGGAGGAAGCGGTGCGTGTGGGGGCGGGCATTGTTCGGTTGTTGCCCGGGAAGCTGAAGAGAGGCACTAGCTACGAGGACGCCCTGCAGATGGTGGTCGAGTCGGTCTCTTCCGTGGCACGCTATGCGTACAACGTCGGCGTGGTCGTGGTGCTGGAACCCCATGAGGATGTGGTCAACTCGGCGCAGACGTTGAGGTATGTTGCCGAGCAGGTAAACTCTTCCGCTTTCGGCATCAATGCGGACCTGAGCACCTTCCTTCTAACAGGGCTCGACCCCGTGCGCGAGTGTGCAGAAGCGGCGGACCTTTGCAAACTGGTGCACCTCAACGATATACGGCGTGCCTCTGGCACGATTCGAAGATTCCCCTACCGCTCGTTAACGGGCGAGGCTTATGTGGGAACTGCCGTAGGCGATGGCGAAATAGATATTCGGCGGTGTATCGAAGCGCTGGTTTCGGGGGGATTCGATGGTGTCTTCAGTTTAGAGTGTCTGTGCATGGAGCAAGCCATGCTAGGTGTGCAGAAGAGCCTGCAGAACATCTGCCAGATACTACAGGAGGTGATTGGTGGTGAGTAAAAGCGTAATTCGTGTGGGTCTGATTGGCGCCGGCGGCATCGGGCGAACGCACCTTGCCAGTTACGACCGCGTGCGCGAGGTGCAAATTGTTGCGGTTGCCGATATCAACGAGGATCTTGCCCGTGCGGCGGCACAGCGGGTTGGGGCACGGGCTTTTCGCAGTGTAGAACAGATGCTGAGCGAGGTGGAACTGGACGCCGTGGATATCTGCACGCCGCCTGTGGCGCACTTGGAGGCGGCTTTGATGGCGATAGAACGCGGTTTGCATGTGCTGTGCGAGAAGCCGCTGGCGCATCATCCCGACGCCGCCCGCCAGATGGTGCGTGCTGCCGAAGAGAAAGGAGTTCACCTGATGACCGCCTTCTGCCATCGCTTCCACCCGCCCATTGTTGCGCTCAAGAGGCTGATCGAAGCCGGAGAGCTCGGAGAAGTGGTCATGTTCCGCAACCGCTTCGCCGGACTGTTTAAGGGGGTGGAAGAGCGATGGTTTTCGGAGAAGGAGGTGGCTGGCGGTGGCGTACTGATGGACACCAGCGTGCACAGCATTGACCTCTTCCGTTTCCTAGTGGGGGAAGTGAGCCGGGTGCAGGCGGTCATCCGCCAAACGAACCCCGCCATTGGCGAGGTGGAGGATACCGCTATCGCCTTGCTGTCCACAAAGGACAACCGGATGGGCGTCGTGGAGGCAAGCTGGTCGCTGGCTGCGGGGTTCAACGTCGTGGAGGTGTACGGCACGGAAGGCGCAGGCATGGTGCACTACTGGGACGGCTTCAAGAGCCGTTACAAGACGCAGAAGATGGAGGACTGGAAGCCGCTGGAGGAGGTCGGCGTTGACCGCTTTGTCGGCGAGATCCAGCACTTTGTGGATGCCTGTTTGGGACGAACGCCCTTGCAGGTCACGGGCTACGATGGTCTGCGTGCGGTCGAGATCGTCTACGAGGCATACCAGTCGGCACAGGGGTAAGTTCCTTTTGGAGGGCGAACCTCCTGGTGAGCCGTTCTGCGGGCGGGCAGAGTTTCGGCTCGGCAGGAGCCTCGCCCTCCAGTTTTTCGTCACCCTGAGCGCCAGCGAAGGGTCGCGGTTTTTCGTCACCCTGAGTGCAAGCGAAGGGTCTCAAAAACGAGATGCTTCGCTCCGCTCAGCATGACAATAGGGTTGGCGCTCAGCATGACAAACGGCGACGAGATGCTTCGCTGGCGCTCAGCATGACGTTATGAGCCGTTCGGACTTGATCGCGTTTCGGTGTGTGCTACGCGCGCAGGGTGAACGGGTTGAAGTCGGTATCGTAGTCGTAGTAGTCCTCTTGTTCGGCGCGTTTGAGAAACCCCACGACGGCGTAAGTGATAGGCGTTGCTAGCGCCTCGTACAGCACCTTCGCGGTGTAGTTCCAGAGTATCACGCGCAACAGCAGAGGCGTTTCCCACACACCGGCGAAGGCGATGGTCTGGAACAGCACCGTGTCTACCGCCTGCCCCACCATGGTACTACCGATGGTGCGTGTCCACAGGTATTGCCCGCCGGTGAGGATCTTCATTTTCGCCATCACGTACGAGTTCACAAACTCGCCGCACCAGAAGGCAAGCAAACTGCCAACCACGATGCGCGGCGTCTGCCCCAGAATGGTTGCAAAAGCCTCCTGCATCTGCCACTCGGGGGATGGCGGCAGGGCGACGATGATGGCAAACAGCAGAGCGGCAAACAGGTTGAACCCGAAGCCCATCCAGATAACCCGGCGCGAGCGGGCGTATCCGTACACCTCCACCAACACGTCTCCGAAGATGTAAGAAATCGGGAACAGCAAAGTGCCCGCGTCCAGGTCGAGCTGAAACAGATTCAGCACGCGCACGGGTTTGACCGCCACGATGTTCGACAAAAGCAGTACCACCACGAAACTCACGGTGATAATGTCCAAGTAACGATACTGACGCGTGCTCAGTGAGTATCACCTCCTAGCAGTTGATAGGCTTGAGCGATTTGTACCTGCACCGCTTCGGGCGAGGTGCCGCCACGGGTGCGCCTGACCTGTAGCACCGTTTCGGGCTGGATTGCCTGCACCGCATCGGCGTCGAAAAGGTCGCTGAACTGGCGCAGTTCGTCTGTCTGCAGGCTTTCCAACGCGCGCCCCTGCTTCAGGCAGTACTGCACCACCCGCCCCACCACCTCGTGCGCCTGTCGGAAGGGCAAACCTTTGCGCACCAGGTAGTCGGCGAGGTCGGTGGCGTTGGAAAAGTCGCCTTGCACCGCCTGCCTCATGCGTTCGGTACGCCACTGCGCCCGGCTGAGCATCAGGTGCATCAAAGCCACGCTGTCGCGCACCACATCCAGCGCGTCGAACAGGAAGGTTTTGTCTTCCTGCAGGTCACGGTTGTAGGAGAGGGGGAGTGCTTTCAGCATCACCAGCGTGCCCGTCAGGTCACCCACGACGCGCCCGACGCGCCCTCGGATCAGCTCCGCGACGTCGGGGTTCTTCTTCTGCGGCATGATGCTACTGCCGGTGGTTACCGAATCGTCCAGCTCCACGAAACCGAACTCGGGCGTGCTCCACAGGATGAGCTCCCCCGCAAGGCGTGACAGATGCGTCATCACCAGCGCGGCACAGGCGAGAAACTCCACCACGAAATCGCGGTCGGACACCGCGTCGAGGCTGTTCTCGCAAACACCTTCAAAGCCCAGCTCCTGCGCCACCATCTCGCGGTCCAAAGGGAACGAGGTGCCCGCCAGCGCGGCGCTACCAAGTGGCAGAATGTTCACCCGCCGCCGACAGTCCATCAGTCGCTCGCGGTCACGCTGAAACATCCAGAAATACGCCATCAGGTGATGGGCGAGGCTGACGGGTTGGGCGTGCTGAAGATGCGTGAAGCCAGGCAAGATGGTGTGCAGGTGCTGTTCAGCGGTGCGCACAAGCCACTCTTGCAAGTGGCGTATCTCCTTGCACAGGGCGTCGATGCCCTCGCGCAGGTAGAGGCGGGTGTCGGTGGCAACCTGGTCATTGCGACTGCGAGCGGTGTGCAGTTTGCCCGCCACCGCGCCGATGCGCTCGGTCAGCAGGCGTTCGATTTCGGAATGGATGTCCTCGGCGTTCGGGTCAAAGGTAACCTTGCCCTCTGCGATGTCCTGACGGATCGCCTGCAGTCCCGCAATAATGCTTTCCGCCTCCTCAGGCGTGAGCACACCCACTTTGCCCAGCATTCGAGCATGAGCGATACTGCCGCGGATGTCCACCTCCCACAGGCGGGCATCTACGCCAATGGAGGCGGTGAACGCCTCCACGGCCTTCTCGGTCTGCTTCTCGAAGCGTCCGCCCCACAGTTTGCTCATGGCGCCTGCTGGTGCTTCTGGCGCAGGGCATGGTACATACGCGCCTGCAGTCCGAAGATTTTGACCATGCCCGTGCTCTCGCGTTGGTCGAAAGTGGTGGTGTCGAACGACGCCAGCTCCTCCGAGTAGAGCGCCCAGGGGCTACTGCGTCCGACGACCTGCAGGCTTCCCTTGTAAAGCCTCAGCCAGACTGTGCCGGTGACCCGCTTCTGCGTGTGGTTGATGAACGCCTCCAGGTCTTCCTTGAAGGGGTCAAACCATAGCCCGTAGTAAGCCAGCTGTGCCCATTCGGCGTCTACCAGTGCCTTGAAGCGCAGTTGGTCGCGCGTGAGCACCAACGCCTCCAGCGCATGATGTGCGGTGAGGATGGTCACGGCGGCGGGACATTCGTAGTTCTCGCGCACCTTCAGCCCCAGCATGCGGTCCTCCATGATGTCGATGCGCCCCACGCCGTTCTCACCTGCTACCCGGTTCAGCTTGGCAATGAGGTCGGCAGGGGGAAGAGGCTCATCGTCAATGGCTACTGGCACGCCCTCTTCGAACTCCAGCTTCAGCTCGCGCGGGGCGTCAGGAGCGTCCTGCGGGTTGCGCGTCCAGCGATAAATCTCCTCGGGTGGAGCGTAGTCGGGTTCCTCTAGCCGCCCGCCCTCTATCGAGCGTCCCCACAGGTTCTCATCGATGCTCCAGATCTTCTCCACGCTCTGGGTGATGGGCACGCCACGGGACCGGGCGTACTCAATCTCCCAGGAGCGGGTCATGTTGCGCTCGCGGATGGGGGCATGGATGGTGGCGTCGGGCATCAGCGCACGGATGGTAAACTCGATACGAAACTGGTCGTTGCCTTTGCCTGTGCAACCGTGCGCGAAATCGGTCGCGCCCTCCTGCTTTGCCACCTCCACCGCCTTCGCCGCGATGAGCGGTCGGGCAATGGAGGTGCTGACGGGATAGCCCTCGTAACTGCCGTTCGCCTTGACGGCGGCAAAACAGTAGTCCCGAGCGAACTCCGCTTTGGCGGGGACGGTGTAGTGTTCCGTGCCCAGCGCACGCGCCTTTTGCGCTGCCTCCTCGATATCCTGCTGAGGTTGCCCCACGTCCACCGTGACGGTGATCACGTGGTCGTAACCATACTCCTCGCGCATCAGCGGGATGCACACCGAGGTGTCCAGCCCGCCGGAATAGACCAGAACCACTTTCTTCATTGTCTGCACTCTCCCATGGGATAACGGTTAGATTATACGAGAACAGGGGGATGGTGTGCAAGTTCGGGTGGCATTTGCACTTTTGCTCGGTTCGCTTTATAATATCCCCAAGACGATCTGGTTGGAGCGGTATGCCTGTGCGTGATCTCCAGCGTAAGCGGAAATGGATGTGGTCTATCGCCCTCATCGGGCTGGTGGCGTGCTGGCAGATTCAGCCTCCCGCGCTTCCCCCGGTACTGCCCGTGTTGTTGCTGTTGTTGCTCGCCGTGCTGATGATGGCTTTGCCTGTTGGGCGCATGGGCACGCGCACTGTGCGTTTCGGTGGTTCGGTGGTGTTTTTTGCCACTCTGCTCTACGGTGCGGTAGTGGGCAGTGTGCTGGGACTGGTGGCTGGACTGCTGGCTCGGCACTGGCGTCGCGACCGCGGTGATATTTTCCTGTACACGCCCGCCGTTGTGCTTTCAGCGCAGGTCAGCGGCATCGTGTATGGATGGGGCGTTCCCCCGGCGTGGGGGGGATGGCTGTTCGTGATGTTGTCTGCTCTGCTTTTCAGCGCGGGGCGCATTGTGCTGTTATGGTGGGGCGATGGCAGGCGCAGGGCAACCCTCTGGCAGGTGATACGCGCGGAAGGCATTGTGGACGGGGTTACCTTGCCAGCGGTCATCGCGGCGCTGGCACTGCACCAGGGGTGGGGCTGGCTCTCGGTTTTACTGCTGGGTATACTGGGTACCGCTGGATTGCTCTCGGCGCGGGCGTTTATCGAGGCACATCTGGCACAGCGGCAAATACGCGCCCTGCAGACCATGCATCAGCGCTTGATCGCGCACCTGTCGCCCGATAACCTGCTGAGGGACCTGGGCAATGAGCTACGACGCCTGCTGGTGTTTGACCGCTTGAGCCTCTGGAGTTACGCCCGCCAGGAAGCGCACCTGCAGGTCGTCGGCGTCTATCCTCAAGATGACCGCTCGTCCCTGCCGGCTTACCTCGGGCTGGAGGCTACTCTTGGCAAGGTGGTGGACCATGCTAAGCCGGCGGTGTTTCCCGACGCCGTGCGCGAGCGTTGCCCCGATCTGGCGCAGGCCTTCAAGGGACATCTCCTAGTGATCCCGCTGGCAGTGCACCAGTATCTGTGGGGATTGCTGATTCTAGAGCGCGAGGCACATCGCGAGCCGTTTGTGAAGGGCGATTACCAGCTGATTCGCGTGCTGGTAGAGCATCTGGCAGTTCTGCTCGAGAACCTGCGCCTCTATCGTCAGACCGCAGATATGGCGGTACGAGACGGTCTAACGGGGCTATTGAACCATCGCCGCCTGTACGAACGCATGAAAGAGGAGCTTTCGCGCTCTCTGCGCTACCATCACCCGATGACCTTGCTGATGATCGATATGGACTATTTCAAACGGTATAACGATACCTACGGTCACCAGCAAGGCGATGAAGTGCTTCGGCTTCTGGCAGAGATCCTGCGACAGAACGTGCGCCAGAGCGATATTGTGGGTAGGTATGGTGGCGAGGAGTTTGCGGTGATCCTGCCCGAGACCAGCAAGGGCGCGGCGGTGGGGCTGGCACAGAGGCTGTGTGAGGTGGTGGCGAACACGCCGTTCCCCGGTCACCCCGGCGGACCGCCCGTGCGGTGCACCATCAGCATCGGTGTGGCAAGCTATCCGGAAGATGGTCTGACCGTCTCGGATCTGGTGTCAGCGGCGGACACCGCCCTGTACCGGGCGAAGCGATTCGGTAAGAACCGGGTGGTGGTAGCGCCGTGAACAAGGCACTGGCGGTGGTGTTAACGGCGGGGGGGCGTATCGTCCGGCAGGATTTCCCCAACGCGGTGCTGGAGGACGGGGACAGCGGTTACAAGTGTTTGCTGAAAGTGAAGGGGCGCACTTTGCTGGAAACGGTGTTGGAGGCGGTACGCGGATGGGGCGGAGCGGACAGGGTGGTGGTTGTAGGCAACCCGCTGTTGCAGAGGTGGCTCCACGCCCCGAACGAGGTGCTGGTACCCGAACGAGCGGAGGCGCACGAAAACCTGATCGCAGGGCTGGAGGCAGTAGCCCGATATCCGCGTGTGCTCTATCTCACCACCGACCTGCCCTTTGTCACGGCGGAAGCCATCGCGCATTTCGTCGCTTCGTGCCCGCCCGATGCACAGGTCTGTTACGCCGTGGTGCGGCGAGAAGCCTTCGAGGCACGCTTCCCGGGTTCACCGAGCAGTTATGCCCGCCTGCGGGATGGCGAGTTCGCCGGAGGCTGTGCCGCGATGGTGGAACCCGGCGTTCTGCTGGCACGCAAGGAGTGGATCCGTCGGGTGGCAGAGCGGCGCAAGAGCCTGTGGCGGCTCGCTCTGATTGCGGGAGCAAGCATGCTGTGGAAGTACGCCACGCGCCGGCTGACGGTAGCCGACGTGGAACGGCGTGCGGAATACCTGCTGGGAGCGCGTTGTCGGGCGGTGGAGTGCGATGCCGTACTGGCTTACGATATAGACACTCCGCAGGAGTACCTCTACGCCTTGAGGGTAGCTGATGACCGAGCTGGCTAAGCGCGTGATGACCGCGTTGATAGGCATCCCGCTGTTCCTGCTGGCGATGGTTGGTCCGCCGCGCTCCGTGATGCCGGAGGGAAGCACGTGGACGGTTCTGGTGATGCTGATGGCACTGCTGGGCGCGGTGGAGATGCTGACGGCAGTGGAGCAGACCTACCCCGAGGTGCGCGTGAACCGCTTGCTGGCGATGCTGGCGGTGTACCTGCCTTTTGACGCCTGGCTAGGTGTACAGCAGTCGGTGTCCCTTCTTCCGACGACGCGGTTAACCGCCATCGGGGCGGTGCTGGTGGCGTTAGCGTGGGAGGTGTGGCAGGCGGAAAGGCAGGGGAAGAACAGTGTCTGGCGCAATGTGGGTTCTGGTGCGTTGATCGCCCTGTACCTTGGGGTGTTGTTCAGCACCTGGGTCAGCTTGCGGTTGGTGGACACCGGTTGTGCGAGGGTAGGGTGGCTGTCGGATGGCTTGCGTTTGGTATTGCTGGGTTGTGTCTCGGTGTGGATATGCGACACCTCCGCCTATTTGGTGGGCAAGCGTTTGGGGCGCCGGCGGATGTCTCCTCTACTCAGTCCGCGTAAGAGCTGGGAAGGGGCGATTGCGGGAGTGTTGTTCGGCACAGTGGGGGCGGTGATAGCGTCGGTGTGGCTGGGTGTACCACTGCTTTCGGCGGTGGTGTTTGGAGGATGTGCCACCGCCATGGGGCAGGTAGGTGACCTGTTCGAGAGCGCACTGAAGCGCGAGATGCAAAGGAAAGATTTCGGGATTCTACTTCCCGGGCACGGCGGCGTGATGGACAGATTCGACAGCCTGCTGTTCGCTTTACCAGTTCTTTACGTGCTGAGCCACTTTTTGCCGATTTGCTCGTAGATCTAACAGAGCGACCGTCCTCTGGCGTGTGGAAAGAACCCCATGAACATTGACGGAGAGAGGATAGCGCATGGCTGTTCTTTTGGCGGAGAGTGCGATTGTTGACCAGCCTCCGGCATGGTGGCAGCGTGCACTGGTAGCGGATGGGCAATCCTGGGTGTGGGTCGGCACGCTCCTCATCAGCCTCACATTGATTGCGGTGCTTGCTCTGCGCTACATGTACTATCTTTGGTGGCTCCATCGTATCCGCCTGCTCCGCGGACAGGGTTTGCTTTCCTCCTCTGAACTGCGTGTGGGACAGTGCGCCTATCTACAGGTGCTGGAAGGAAGCGAGGAAGAGCGTCTCCGGCGGTGGCGCACGATGGTGCGAGGCGTGCAATCCGATGTGGTGGCGGTGGACCTGCCGATCGCGCCGGACGGGGGAGAGTCGTTTGTGCCCGGTGCCCTTGTGGTGCTGGCGGTGAGCGCCATCGACAGCCTGTACGTGATGGAGACCGAGGTGGTGGACATCGGCGGAGGCGAGCCAGGGGTGCTGAACCTGCGCAGACAGCCGTTTCTGCATCGTCTCCAACGACGACAGTTCGCCCGTGTAGAGTTGTTTGCCCCAGCGACGGTGGATGTGGTGGGCGGAAAAAGCATCGGTCGGTATGCCTGCACGATAGTTGACATCGGCGGGGGCGGAGCGTGCCTGCAGGTGCCGGTCGCTGTGTCGGTGGGCAGTGTGGTACGTCTGGAATGTCCCGCGCTCGCCGAGGTGCTTCCCGAAACCGCCCGACTGATGGTGGTTGGCTTCTCGGAAACGGTGGCGGATGGACATCTGGAATATCGCCTGCACTGTGCCTTTACCGACCTGAACGCCGAGCAGATGGAGCGGATAGCCCGTTTCGTGCACCGGAAACAGCGGGAGGCAGTGGCGGAACGCAGATGGCATGTGCCACAGGACAACGCCCTATCGGACCTAAAATCCGCCTCTTCGTAAGCCGATAATTGCAGTTAATACCGTTTCGGAACGGGGCGATGCCGGTGTTTCATGTAGGCGATCCGGTACAGATACACTTCAAGCTGGGGAACACTGCTATTGCTTTGCAAGGGAAGCTGGCGCAGATGGTGCGCCCGCTGATGGAGGTTCACCTGACCGAGGAGCCGCTACACAACGGTGCAGTGAAGCCCGGCATGTGCGTGCTGGTGGTGATCAGCGGGGGCACTGGCGTCTATACCGCAGAGGCAAGTATCCAGCAATACCGTCCGCATACGGGGCAAGTGGTTGTCGCCGTCAACGGCTCGTTCCGCTTTCAGCAAAGGCGCCAGCACGAGCGCTATCGCTGTGATATGCAAGTACGCCTGCGCGTGGTGGGGGACGCTGAATGGATAACCGGTACCTGCCGTGATATTTCGGCAGGAGGAGCGCGCATCTATTTGCCTCAAGAGTTCGTGCTCCGTTCCAATACACTGGAGATCGTCTTCATTGCACCCACGAACCAGCAGGCGGTGCGCGCGATAGCAGAGGTGGTGCGTACCAGCAAACTGCTGGAAGAGACGGGATGGGAGGTCGGCGTTCGCTTCACCGAAATGGACCGGATGGAGAAGATTCGTTTCGCACGCCTGCTTCAGCACTGGGCATCTGCCGAAGGGCACGAGCCGATACATCCGTAGTCATCCTCGCACCAGCTCCGCCAGTTGCTCTACCAGGATCGCTCCTTCAAACATCAGCATACCGTCTCCTACGGCGACGCGCTCGATGCGAACGGGCGCCTTAATGCCCGAAAGGTCCAGCAGAGGGCGGTTGAGGAACATCTCTGACAGCAGTTCCCGTACCTTTTCCGGCACCGAAATCCCCACCACCTTCACTTCGGAGGCTTCGAACCATATCTGCGTGCCCTCCCGAAGGCGGAGTTGACCGCTCAGCTCCCCAGATAGCTGGACACCGAGACGGGTATGCACGTCGATAGACAGTTTGACCTCGCCGGCACGACTGCGCACGCGCAGGTTATCCAGGTGCGAAACCACGAGGCTCCACGGCGAACGCACCGGGGGAAGCAGGTCACTCAAATAGGACTGCAGAGCGTCGTCGCCCAGCACCGCGTGGAAAGAGCCTTTTTGCACCCTGAGCGGCTCGTCTTTGCGATATTCGATGCCCTCCAGCTCGATAACCACCTCCCGTAAAGTTAAGCCGGGCTGAATCTCCACCCCTTCGCCCACCATGCGGGCGGATTGCACCTTTCCCTGAAGCATTCGTTCATGCCTCCCGAAGAGATACGCGCGATACCGTTTTGCCGGTCCGATCAAGCGAGGCAGTTGTGCCTCTACTCGCTTCTCTACTAGTCGGCGCGGGTGCACCCCGCATCCACCCAGCGCCAGCACGACGACCAGGCAGGGTGTCCACCGAACGTTTTTACGTGCGCTTTGCATGGCAACAGTATACCCTAATATACCCTACGCTCGACGTCCAATAAGTTCCTGCAAGTTTTCCGATGGATTTTACAAAAAATATCAAGATTTTGAGCAAACATATTGATTTTTTGAAAGTCATGATGTATAATCTAAAGCAGTGGAGGTGAGGAACAATGTACTCCGTTCCTGCAAGGTGTCCGGTGTGCGGTGGCAGTTTGCAGATTCGCGAAGTAGTGTGTGAGAACTGCCACACGCAGATAGGAGGGGAGTTCTCGGCGTCCACGTGTCGGTACTGTAGGCTTGATGCGGACCAGCGGCAGTTTCTGGAGGTGTTTCTGCGGTGTCGCGGCGTGTATAACTGCGTGGAGCGCGAGCTGAACATCTCATATCCTACGGTGAAGGCGCGGCTGGAGGCGCTACTGCAGGCGCTGGGTCTGTCGGCTGTGGGTGACGAGAAAGCGGAGGAGATGGACGTGCAGGCGCGTCGGACCGCTATTCTGGATGCGCTGGAGCGCGGCGAGATGACTGCAGAGGAAGCGGCGGAAGCGCTGCGCCGGTTGCAGTAGGAGGTGCGGGCAATGAGTGAGGAACTGAAGCGAATCCTGCGGATGGTGCGTGAGGGCAAGCTGACCCCCGAGCAGGCGGAACTGCTGATCGAAGCGCTGATGGCAAAGCCCGGTGAGAAAGGCAAGCGCAAGGAGGAAGCCGCCTTCGAGGAGGCAATAGAGCAGTTGCGCAAAGCCTTTCAGGGGGTGGACTGGCGACGAATCCAGCAGGAGTGGCGCCGTATCAGCGAGGAGATTCGCGAGCAGACCCGCCGCGGCTGGGAAGAGGCGGCGCGCGCCTTTCGCGGCATGGGACGCTGGGATATCGACCTGCGGCTTGGCGCGGTGCAGGATGTGGAGTTTGACCAGAGCATAGACATTCCTGCGGGCGCACGGCTGATCGTACAGAACGTGCTGGGCGATGTGCACGTGCGCGGCACGGAGGGCACCACCCAGATGCGCGTGCATGCCGAGGGCACCATCCGCGCCGAGGCGCCCGAACAAGCCGAGATGACCGCCGGAGCGTGGTCGCCGGTGATCGAACAGTGTGGCGATGTGGTGTTCGTGCGGGTGGCTCGGGCGGGTAAGTTCGCCTCCGCCGATGTGGACATCACCGTGCCCACGGGCATTTCGGTGGAGATACAATCCACCGCGGGCGACGTGCTCGTGGAGGGGACGCGCGCCCCGGTCAGCGTGGAGAGTGCAAGCGGCGACATCACCGTGCGCGAGGCAACGGGCAAGGTGCGCCTGATCTCTGCCAGCGGCGACATCGCTGTCGAGCACTCCGAAACCGAAAGCATCGACACACAAACACAGAGCGGGGACATCCGCTGTGAAAACTGCACCTGCACGGGCGCAGAGGGTCTGCGGGCGCGTACCGCCAGCGGTGACCTTGTGATGCGACAGGTGAGCGCGAGGCAGGTATCGCTGACCTCCGCCAGCGGCGATATTCGGTTAGAGTTTGGTGCGCCCTTCAGCGGCGAGGCGCATCTGCAGACCGCCAGTGGCGACGTGGCAATCGGTTTGCCGCAAGGCTCGTATTGCACCATTCGGGTCATCTCCACCGACGGCGAGGTGCAGAATCATCTCGGCATCGCGCTCACACGCAACGAGCGCGGCGAGTGGGAAGGCACCTTCGGCGCGGGCACGGAGATGGGCACGGTGGTAGCGCGAACCATCCGGGGGGATGTGATTTTGCGCACGCTCTGAGCCTTTATCGCAACACAAACAACCAAATACCCCCTGACCTTGGACGCTGGCGAAAAAACCAGCGTCTTTTTTTGTCTCGTCCTCGTGGCTCGGGGCGATTACTGCTCGCTCCCAGGGCATGTGGAGAAGTCTTCGGAATCGGGATCCTGCTTGCCCCCGAACAGACCGTTGGGACGCACATACCCCAACTCCACCTTGCCCGTGTAGGAACCCCTGTGGGGCGAGCGCCGATGGCGGTAATAGTCGGCATACACCTGCTTGGCTTTCTCCACCGCTCGGTCTTTGGGGAAACTTACTGTGTGAGACTCCACCTGCACAGTATCCCACGCCCATCTGAAAAATACCAGTGTTCCATCCTGTGCATCGACCGCCCATACATGTGATTTTCAGGGCACAGGCCTAAGGAAGAGTAGCCAAAGGGCTTCTCATGGAAGGTTACTGCAACATAGCCCGCCTTGCTTGCATCGGCATGGGGGGACTCTCCGTCCGCGTAGCACGAGAACTTCTTCAAGACAGCCGAACGAGGAAGCCCAAACTGCTTTGCTAACCGGGTAACATACTGCAACGCTTCTTCCCTTGACCGATAGAAGGTCTTGCCAGTGCGCCCAACCCCCTTCGCCTGCTCCCAGGCGTGACGCCCATTGGAGAAGGTTCTCACTTCGCCAGTTACGGCATCTATTTGAACAGTGTAGGCATCACCCCATTTGACCTGCCACCTCTTCCTGCCGAACAGGTTCTCTACTTCTTCGATGGATACTGGAAGATTGGGTACCGCGATGCCTGCAGACCGCAAGAACGCCTCCGCTTTCCGCTGGGCAGTTTCTGCGTTCAGAGGCTGGGCAGATTCGGACCTGCTTGTTGTCCAGGTGAAAAACGCCGTCAGTGCTAGCAAGACCAGCCCACCGCACAACAGGGCAATACGCGCTTGCCGACGATTGTTCATGTCTTCCACCTCCTCCTAATAATGCCAGAAGTTTGGTGCAGGTGTATCCGTTCCAGTATAGACCCGTATAGCCGGGCATAGTAGTCGCCCCATACACTGACATACTCACGCGCCTCAGCATCGCTGATCGGATCGGACCGATCTAGATACCTTCGCACCATTTCATTCCTGGCCTGAAGTGCCATTTTGCCCTGCGCCAGTGCCGTCCAAAACGCTTCATTGCAAACGCGTGTGCGGTTGACCAATGTCCGGATACGCCACCCCACCTGCGCCTGGTTCTCACACCAGTTGTGTGTGTACGCATTGTCGTATGGCTCTAGAAGCGCATAAGCAAACGCGCTGTTCAAACCGGTCAAACAGGCGTCTACAAATGCTAACCCAATCGGCGGAGTGCCTGTGTTGAACGGAGGGACGCCGGAACCAACCGCATCCAGACGCACCGCGTCTACCTCAGCAGGGTAGATAAACTCTCCCACGTCTGACTCAATCCATGCTAGCGCCGTGTGCTCTCCTTCTACACCGTAGCCATGGGTATTCACGTAGAAAACCGTACAAGGATACAGGTCGCCCAAAAGCATCTGTTTTGTCCACCCCGGTGCAATGCAGGTATGCGAGACGTCGTGGTTCATAAACTCCAGCCACTGCAAGGCTTGCGGCACCCCCGCCTCGGTGCATAAGGATCGTTCTCCCACTCACTGCGCCCATATAGGGTCGCTTTGTTATACACCCGGATAGACCGCGAGGTGGAAGCCGTTGCACCCGTGGAATCCCAGGCTTCTGCGTAAAGCTCTATGTTCGTGTTATCCGCAAAATGGGTGCTAGCGAACCGGGTGACCACGTCTATATAGGGCAGGAAAATCCCCGTGAGCGTGAAGTCCTTCACTGTCTCCCCACCGATTTTGACCCGCACCCGGGTCATAAAGGCATAAGGGGTATCCGTATAGGCGTGAACCACGAACTCACAGCGCGTTCCGCTAGCGTAGTTGGGGCGCTGTTCTGCCCGGGAACGGTTCCCACAGGATGCTCACATGCACACCAGCCAAGGCGGTCGCGCTGAGCACATACAACCCCACCACAAACACCAGCTTCCACCATGAGTGGATGGAACCCCTTTTTCATCGGTTGCTCCCTCCTTGCGTTTGGATATTAGAGCCTCTATGCTCCTCCCATAATACATAATAATATTCGATTCACACCCCCCAAAAGGGGACATTTTCGAGGGACTTCCCAAAAATTTTTTCCCCGTTCAGCAAGCTATGGCGTATCCCCCCCGCTTGTCCTGCACATGGAAATGTTTCCTCAAGCGATGGATAGCACGGTGATACATCTCGCGCACCGCAGACGGCGTGCAACCCATCGCCTCGGCAATCTCGCCAAAACCCATCTCCTCCTCAAAATGCATCTGCAGAACCTGCCGCTGTTTGCCCGTCAGCACCTGCAGGCACTCCTGCAAAAACTCTCCCCCTCCTCCATCCCCGTGGCGGGGGCGGGGTAACCGCGCACGTCATCCAGAGACACGAGCCGTTCACGCTCACGGTATCGCCGACGTAGGTGGTCACGGAGTACGGCGAGGCAGGTTCGCTTCGTGTATGCTGGCGGGGCGTCTTCCGGGGTAAAGCCTGCCTGACACAGGCGCAGACACACCTCTTGCACAAGGTCTCCGGCTTCCTGTGCCGTGCACCCTTGCAGGGTGAAGAAGTGGCGTATCTGCGCTCGTGGCGACATGGCTGGTGCTTGGGTGTTATCGGGATGTTTTATTATCGCAAGAGGGGATGTTTTTGTCAACAGATTTGGTAACGGGGGAAGTGAGGTCTCTTTGCTGTTGGAGGGCGAACGTCCTCGTGAGCCGTCCTGCGGGCGTGGGGTGTTCGGCTTGGTGTGAGGCTCGCCCGCTGTGCAAGTGGTGAATAGGAGAGAGGGTGAGGCACATCCACATCCCCCTTATTGCGCCAAGCGTTACGCAAGAGGCTCAGAGCCGTTCTCTTGGCATAGCCCTAATCGAAATCGAACAGGTCCTCTAGAAACGACTTGCGCTTCCTGCGCTTGTGAAAATGCTCGTGCTCGTCGTCATCATATTCCCGATACCTGGGGTGCCGCTCGCCACGATCGAGATAGCCCTCGGCGGATGGACGAGCAGTGTACGGCACGCGCGCCGATGCCCGTTCGAGAATCTTGTCCAGTTCACCCCGGTCCAACCACACCCCACGGCAGTGCGGACAGTAGTCTATTTCTATACCGTCCCTGTCAACAGGTACCAGTATTTCCTGACAGGATGGGCAGAGCAATCTCCCGGTTACTCGCATGTGCAGATACCTCCTGATTCGCTTTAGGGATACGTGAAGAGATGGGATACTTGTTCCCCACCTGAGCAGGATTCTTCTCTCTGGGCACGAATCCACTCGGCAAGACCAATCTTCGGCAAGGAGGTCACCGAACCGTGTCCTCACAGGTGTATATCGCTTTCGATCTCGGTGCGGAAAGCGGACGGGTTGTAGCGGGCATTTACGACGGTCAGCGTCTGGAACTGCAAACCCTGCATCGTTTCCCCAACACGCCCCTGCGTCTGCCCGATGCGCTGACGTGGAACGTCCTGCGTCAATACGCCGAAATCCTGCAGGGGATTAGCCTGACCGTGCGCGAGCACGGCGAGCGTGTGCGCTCGGTGGGCGTGGACACCTGGGGGGTGGACTTTGGACTGCTGGATGCCCGAGGAACCCTGCTCACCAATCCCGTGCACTATCGGGACCACCGTACCGACGGCATCATGGAGTCGGTTCAGGCGATGGTGGGGGCGGATACGATATACGATGCGACCGGCATCCAGTTCATGCCCATCAACACCCTCTATCAGCTGATAGCCGTTCAGCAACAGCACCCGGGCTTGCTGGAGATCACCGATAAGATGCTGATGATGCCCGACCTGTTCCACTACTGGTTGAGCGGGACAAAGGTGTGCGAGCGCACCATCGCCAGCACGTCACAGATGATGGACTCGCGCACCGGCGAGTGGGCTTTAGACCTGTTGAGGCATGTGGGACTTCCGACCCATTTTCTGCCGGAGATCGTGCCGCCGGGAACCCGTTTGGGCAAACTGCGCAAGGCGGTGCGGGAAGAGACGGGCGCGCAGGACGTGGAGGTGATCGCTCCCGGAAGCCACGACACCGCTTCCGCCGTTGCCGCGGTGCCCGCATCGCTAGGAAGCGACTTCGCCTATATCAGCAGTGGTACCTGGTCGTTGATGGGAGTGGAACTGCCCGAGCCGCTGATTAATGCGCACACCCGAACACTGAACTTTACCAACGAGGGCGGGGTGAATAACACCATCCGCTTTCTGCGCAATATCATGGGACTGTGGCTAGTGCAGGAGTGCCGTCGGGCATATGCGCGCGAGGGACAAGAGTATACCTACGAGCAGTTGACTCAGATGGCGTCGGAGGCTCCCGCCTTCCGCTCGCTGATCGACCCCGACTGGCGCGATCTCCTTGCCCCTGCAGACATGCGGTCAGCGATTCGCGCGTATTGCGCCAGCACTGAACAGCCCTTGCCCGAAGCGCCCGGGCAGTTCGTGCGCTGTTGCCTAGAAAGCCTTGCGCTGAAGTACCGCTGGGTGCTAGAGCAGTTGGAGTCGCTGATGGGCAAGCGTCTGCAGGTGATTCACGTGGTAGGTGGTGGCACCCAAAACCGCCTGTTGTGCCAGTTCACCGCCGACGCCTGCAACCGAACGGTGCTCGCGGGTCCCGTGGAGGCAACAGCCGCGGGCAACGTGCTCCTGCAGATGATCGCGTTGGGTGAGCTCAAAGGCATCACCGAAGGGCGCGAGCTGGTGCGCCGTTCCACCGAGATTGTGGAGTACACACCCCAGGATCCCGATGCCTGGCAGGAGGCGTATCAGCGGTTTGAAGGACTGCTGGACTAATCGCTGTGAGATGCGCTTTGTTCCTTCGCTGGCTGGGCAGGCGGTTTCAACAGTGACACCATCACCGACAGACCGAGCACCAGCCCGATGATGGCTAGCGACCAGCCAGTGGGCACTTTGTACACCTCGGAGAGGAGCATTTTTATGCCCACGAAGACCAATACGACCGACAGCCCATAGTGCAGGTAGGCGAACATGTTCATGAAACCAGCCAGCGCAAAGTACAGCGCACGCAGACCCAAGATAGCGAGGACATTGGAGGTATAGACGATGAAGGGATCGCGCGAGATAGCCAGAATAGCGGGGATAGAGTCTACCGCAAAGACCAAATCAGTAAGCTCTACAATCAATAGCGTAACAAACAGAGGGGTGGCGTACAATATTCCCTGCTTGCGCACAAAAAAGCGCGCTCCCTCATAACTGGGGGTAATACGAAACAGAGCGCGCGCCAGTCTCAGCACCGGGTTGCGTTCGAGATGGACGGACTTGCCGTGCTGAACCGCCATCTTGATGCCACTGACAATCAGGAGCGCACCAAAGGCGTATATCATCCAGTGAAATCGGTTCAGCAAGCCAATACCGCCTGCAATAGCGCCTCTTTAAATCGCACCTCCTGCGCGTGTCGGTGAAACACCCCCAAGTCCAGCGATAGCACCACGATAACCAACACGGCAAAGGCGATCCAGAAGTACATGCTCATTCCTCGTGATGATTAATGTGCAACAAAAAAGACCTTCACCGCTCTTTCTGGGTGAAGGTCTCGCCTTTTCGGAGATCGCCGGCTGCGGGTGGCAGCGTACTGACGACGATCGCCCCTGCTCATGCAGGTGCTACTCCCCTTCCTGCTTACATGAATATACCACAGGAGCGTCCATATGCAACAACCTGCAGGGGGTGCGGCGCGTGGTTTGGGAACAAGAGATGAGGTATGGGGCGGCTGATGGGATTCGAACCCACGACCTCCTGAGCCACAGTCAGGCGCTCTGGACCAGCTGAGCTACAGCCGCCACCGGAAGGGGGTTATTTGGCGCCCCCGAGAGGACTCGAACCTCCGACCCACTGCTTAGAAGGCAGTTGCTCTATCCTGCTGAGCTACGGGGGCAGGATATGGCTCTTCCTGCAGAGCCATTATACCGCAAAGCGCTCCCCTAAGCAAGACCCTATCCGCCGTTGTTGCGGCGCTCGGCGATCCGGTGCGCGTGCGACACAATCTCCGCGAACGACGCTGCCGACAGGCTCGCCCCGCCCACCAGCGCGCCGTCAATGTGGGGCTGTTCGAGCAGATCGTGCGCGTTGTCGGGCTTGACCGAGCCGCCGTAAAGCACTCGCAACCCGCGCGCGTTCTCCTCACCGCACACCTCGGTGGCGATGCGCCGTATCAGCGCACAGACGCGGTTCGCCTCCGGGGCGCCGCACACCTCGCCCGTGCCGATCGCCCACACTGGCTCGTAAGCGAAGACCAAACAGCCCACCTCGGCGGGGTCCAGCCCTTCTAGGTCGCGTGTCACCTGGGCGGTAATGATGGTGTCGGTCTGCCCAGCCTGACGCTCGGCAAGGGTCTCGCCCACGCACACGATCGGCGTCAACCCGTGCAGAAGCGCGGCCTTGATCTTCAGGTTGACGGTCGCATCGTTCTCCCCGAAGTGGCGCAGAATCTCCTCCGTGAAGTCGGGTTCAGGAACGCCGAACCGCCCTCGTGTCTCGGAGTGACCGATAATCACGTAGCTCACGCCCAGCTCGGTCAGCATCGGCGGCGAAATCTGACTAGTGTAGGCGCCCTGCTCCTTCCAGAACACATCCTGCGCTCCCAGTTTGATGTCTGTGCCGCGCAGAGCCTGATGGACGGCATACAGCGCGGTGAAGGGAGGGCAGATGCATACCTCGGCGTTCAACGCATCCAGATTGCGATGCTTTAACTCCTCTACTAAAGCCAGTGACCACGCCACCGTGCCGTGCATCTTCCAGTTACCGGCTATCAGCTGGTCAGGCATAACCCTTCTCCTGTTGTGGTGATAGTCTCGGCTACCATATTCCTCTTCAGTGGGCAATTATCCTGTCCGGGCGCACCACGTATCGGTGCTTGAACGTCATCGCTTCGCCCGGCGCAAGCGTCTTGGGGTGCGAGAACAGCTCCAGATTGTAAAAATCGGTGTAGGCGTAGAGGTAACACTGGCGTATCTGCACCGGGGCGAACGCGTTCAGGATAACGACCTTCTCGGCGGGGACCAGAACGCCCCACTCACCGGCAGGCAACTCGGCTTCTTTGAGGAACGTCTCTGAGCGCATAGGGAGCTCGCGCCATCCGCCATCAGTCGTGCGCACGACGAGCTTCAGCGCGTCACTACCCGCCGAAAGGCGAAACTGCGGGTGCGTCCGCAGTACCACGTTCGGGACGGTCTGAGACGAGCGGTTGGTCAGACGGGTCTCGATCTCTACCGCCGGCTCGTCTGGCGAGAGGGTGACGATGCGCGTGATCTGCAAGCCGTTCGGCAGATTCGCTACCAACGTGGCACTGCGTCTATCTGCGGAGACGGTGCACGTGTACTGCTCGCGCCAGCCCGGCGAGGCGAACGACTCGCCCACATACTCTTCATAACCCCCGAAATTGAGGTAGTGCTCTGCCTGGTGTCCATTCTGCAAAAGGTGCCACTGCAGGGTGGCGCGCCAGAAGAGGTCCTCTTTCAGCCCTTTGTGGTACAGTCGCCAGATTCGTCCTCCCAGCGAAGGCACGACGTCCGCGATCAGATGGGGGCTTTCCAGGCGAACGATGTACTGTTGCACCGCCTCATCGCTCATGGCACGCTGTTCGTTTTCATACACGCCCCTGGGGTCGTTCATCAGCCGTAACACCTGTGGGCACTCCCACCAGCGGGGGCGCGTTGGCTCGAAGCCGGTGATGGCGGTGAGCGAGTAACGCAGGCGAGGCTCCACCATCCATTCCCGCCCGATGGCGCGGGTAAGACGAAGCAGTTCCGCGATGCGGACATAGTCTTCCACAGAGGGCATCTGCCGGGTGTAACCGCGCTCGCTTCCATCGGGCACGATGTCTCTTCCGCGCTGGACGTTCACGAACAGGTCGGTGAACAGCACGCCCCACTTCTCGCGCCAGATGCGGCGTTTGATCAGCTCGGAATCCTCCAGCTTCTCGGCTCCGGCAAACAGGGGATAGATCTGCTTGTCCAGCCATTCCCGCGTGAACAGCTCGCGGAAGAACCGCTGTCCCGGCCCCGCGTGGCAGTCCATCACCCCTTCGCTCTGCGATTCGATCGCGCTCTGGTGCAGGCGGTGCACATAGTCACGAAGTGGTCGCCATGCCTTGCCGTACCACGCCCTGCAGAACTCGTCGATCATCCGCTTCATGTCGGCATCGGGGTTCCACATCAGCCGGGGCATGACGTAAGAGTAGAGGTGCACCAGATGTCCGTCGGTTAGACCGCAGATATACACACCGCGAATGCCTATCTGCTTGTAGTATTTCAGGTTCTGCGCGAAGGCGTAGAGCGCGGGAAAGGGATAGCCGATGTAGTAATAGGTCGTGGGGTATTCGAAGGTGATGATGCCCTTTGCGCCCAGCGGATGCGCAGCCATCCACCCCTCAAGGTCGGAAATGACGTTGCGCTGGAGGTTAATCGGGTGCGACCAGGGGCGTGCCTGGCATTCGCTGATGGCGCAGAAGATGATCAGATGGTTAGGCAAGGGACGCTCCTTCACCGGCGGCTTGCGCGTCGTCCAGTATGCCAGCGTGGTGACGAACTTGCCCGGAAACCGCTTCGCCACCTCCTGCGCGATCTGGTTGTTGAACCAGATCACGGCGTCAGTGAGGCTACCGTGCTCCGCATACCATGCCCGGCACCGCTCGCACTGGCAGAAGTGCCCGGTGTCGCCGTAGTGCACCGGATAGTAGATGGGCTCGGGATGACTCTCGATCCATTTCAGCACCGCCGCGGTCATCGCCTTTTGCAGGTCGGGATTGGAGAGGCAGAACTGCTGCAGGTGACGCTCGGTGATCCGGCGTTCGCCATCGATCATCGCCAGCCACTCTTTGGGCACGTCCTCCGCGTGCAGAAGGAACCCCATGGTATGGTGCCAGAACCCCCCAGGGGGGATCGCCATCATCTTGGGCAGGTCGGTATCGCCCACTTTGGCTTCCCACTCCCCGGGCGATAGTCCGGCGGTCATCGGGTATACCCTCCCCCACATTGCACGCCATTCGAAGGCGGGTTTGTCTATCATCTCCAGCGGCGCGCGGATGTTAAGGGTCGCCTTGTGCGGCACCACTTCCATCTCGGTGGAGTAGAAGCGACAGCCCAACCGCTCCAGCAGTCGGTAAACCGCATACACCGTGCCGCGATAGCCGCCCCCCGCTAACAGCAGGTTGCCCGCCTTCAGGCGCAGGATAAAACCGTCGGATTCCAGCGGCTCGTACTCCGCATCGGTATACAGGTTGCGCGCGCGGGCGGGCTCGCTTCTGCCAATGTAGAGGACACCCTGCGCCGGTAGCCCGCCACCGTCGCCCTCCACGACAGGTATCTCCCTGCCCGTTATTTCACGCAGGTAGCGCTGGAGTTCGCGCGCTGACGCCTTCTCTACCGTGTGCGCCTGTGCATGCACGAAAATCTGCTGAACTTCCATCCGTCTGCCCCCCTCCACCAGCAACACCTTGCCCGATGCTTGTGTCCGTGACTTCGGCGGGGTGACAGGTCGCGCGCTCAACCGTAGCCCGCAGGTTACCTCGCCCTCTGTGGCTGTCCATTGATAGAGTAGCCAGTATATCCTCTCGGGCTGGGGAAAGTCGCGTGAGCGCATATCGTGCAGCGCCGGGCTCAAATCGCCGAGGTTTTCCACTGTCATCTCCACGCGACGCCCCGTCAACGTGATGATCCCTCGCACGCCAGCGGAGATCAGCTGGGTGCCGGACGCGGAGGTCTGAGGCTTCTCCAGCGAAAGAACCTGCGGACGCAACTGCCCGAACAGGCTTTGTAGGCGATAGGTTCCTCCCGCGAACTCCTCCGGTGGGAACATCACCAACGCGCACTCCACCGGGCTGGGTTCTATGGGTTTCTGCACCCTCAAGGTACACCATATCGTTATGCCATCTGCCTGCACGGTGGTCTGATGCTCGATCACCGCCTGAATGTCGGCAATGGTCTGCGTCACCGAGATGCGGTTACCCTTTACCTCCACCTGTGCCGAAGGGGAAGCCAGGTTAGCGGCGCTGAAATATGCTCCCGCATAACCCGGTTTGAAAACGGCCACACGGCTCGCGGTAACAAGCGGAACGTTGCGAAAAGTGACCTGCAGACCCTGCTCTGTCCAGCGAGCGGTGTAGTCCCCTTGATGCACGGAAACGTCTCCTGCCGAGGCGATGCCGCAGGCGACAAGTAGAAGAGCCACCGTAGCAATGACCCTATCGACCATCAGCCTTTCCTCCTCACTAGCGCATACGCGTCTCCTTCTGAGCCATTGGAAACTTTTTTCGATTTTTTCTCGAAAATTACCTGCTTCACCCCTCAAAAACCTTGACATTGTAATATATCAGTGTTATAATAGAGCCATGAGCACCGAAACGGCGCAGTGGACAATTGAGGAGCTGGTCGAACGAGCCAACCGTGCCCTGCGGTACAACTCGTTGCCTGCCCACAGCCGACGTGTGCGCGACCACCTGAGCCTGCGGCAGGCGCGCCTGTATACCACGCTGGGTTTGCTCAGCCGCCCCGAACTGCGCGGCAGGAAGGGCTACTACAGCGTGAAGCACCTGATGCAACTGGTGGCTATCAAACGGCTACAGTCCCTCGGTTGGTCGCTGGTAGAGATTCAGAACCGCTTGCTGGGTTTGAGCGACGAGGAGCTGGCTCAGATTGCCCGAATCCCGCCCGAAGATCTGTCCAAGCCGGTCGTAGTGAGGCAATCCCGGGCATCCGTGCAACGCCGGGAGACCGCTTTCTGGCGCCAAACCGGCCACGCACTCTCCACCGTCGAGCGGGAAGCGGTCGTAGAGCACTGGCTGGCGATACCTCTGGGTGACGGCATCAAACTGATGGTCCGCGCCGAGATAGAGATGGACCAGGAGACCCTGCAGGCATTGCGTCGCCTGGTGTCTCAATGGCAGAAGAGCATGCCGCGAGGCAATCACAAACCAGAAGGAGGGAACACCGATGACTGAACCCACGTCAGTGGCTCCTCTGAACGAGGAGGTATTGCCTCTGGAAGAGGCTGGGCTGGGTACACTCAGTACCCCCAATGGCAATCTGCCGCCCAAGCAGGTTCGCGTCTTCGCACAGATTGCAGGTCTCTACGCGCACACGACCCTGGAGCAGACCTTCAAGAACACCCTCCAGCATGCGCTTGAGGCGACCTACATCTTCCCGCTACCCCCACGTGCGGCGGTGACAGGGTTCGTGATGCAGGTGGGCGAGCGGCGCATCGAAGGGGTGCTGGAAGAACGACAGAAGGCGAGGCAGGAGTGCGAGGAAGCCATCCGCCAGGGACATCGGGCGGCGATCACCGAGCAAGAGCGCCAGAACGTGTGCACCCTGCGCGTGGGCAATCTCATGCCCGGCGAAGAGGCACACATCACCTTTCGCATGATAAGCCCGCTGGATGTCGACACTGGGGAGGTAACCTACCGGTTTCCACTGGTGGTGGCGTCGCGCTATATCCCGGGTACGCCGCTGGAAGATGAATCGGTCGGCGATGGCGTTGCTAGCGACACCGACCAGGTGCCTGATGCGTCGCGAATCACCCCACCTGTGCTCCTGCCTGGCTTCCCCAACCCGGTGTACCTCTCCATTCAGGCGGAGATCGAGAACACCGGTGGAATAAGCGTCCGAGACCTGCGAAGCAGTCTCCATGCGATATCGACGGAGGAGCACGATGGCGTGATACGGGTAGAGGTGCGCCCCGGCGACAGGCTAAATCGCGACTTCATCCTGCGCTATCGGCTCTTGCAAGAGGACTTCGCCGCCGGTGCCGTCGCGTCGCCGGACGCGGAAGATTCACACACGGGCACCTTTCACTGCCTGATTACCGCACCACCCGAGGAGCCGGGCACGCGCCCCCCGCGAGATATCGCCTTTGTGCTCGACCGCTCAGGCAGTATGGCAGGCTGGAAGATGGAGGCGGCGCGACGGGTAACCGGTCGCCTGCTGGACAGCCTAATCGCCCATGACCGCTTTGCGCTCATCGCCTTCGACACCGCGGTGGAAACGTTCGCTGGGAAGAAGACCTCTTCCCTCTACGAAGCCAACAACCAGAACCGTTACCAGGCGATGGAGTGGCTGGCACATATCGGCGCGCGTGGGGGCACGGAGGTATTTGCCCGCGTTGGAGCACGCGACCACCCTGCTGGAGAGGGCAAAGCGTCCCGAAGCGTTCCGCGCCATCGTGCTGGTAACCGACGGGCAGGTGGGCAACGAGGACGCCGTTGTGCGCCGAATGAGCAAGGCAGGAATAGCCATGTTCGTGGTCGGTGTGGATGTCGCGGTCAACGACGCCCTGACGCGGCGACTAGCGCAGGCGACCGGGGGAACCTGCGAGCTGATAGAGAGCGAACAACGCTTGGACAAAGTGCTTGACCGTCTGACCCAGCAGATTGGTGCCCCGGTGCTGAGGAACATTCGCGTTACCGCAGAGGGAACTGGGTTGTCGCTGATTCAGACGATTGCGTGCCCAGCGATGGCTTCAACCTGTATGCTGGTGGCGTTGCGTTGATGATGGGACGCTATACCGCGGGCTCGCAGGACTGGCATCTGCGGGTTTGGGGCGTTCTGCCAGACGGCAGGCGATGGCAACAAGAGGTGAAGCCGAAGTTTACTGACCATCCCGCGATACGCCCGGCGTGGGCGCGCGCCTTAATCAACCAGCTGGAGGACGATTACGTCCTACAGGCTACCCCCGAGCTGGAGGAACGGAGATTGCGCCTCTCGCTGGAGAACCGCGTGCTGTGCCGTTTCACCGCCTACGTGGCCATCGACCGGTCAGAAGTGGTCAACGCGGGTGGCGAAGTGCGACGCATTGTTCAGCCTATGGACGCCCCTGCGGGTTGGGACATGTTCTCGGATATAGCCGTTGCGTATGCCGATGCATATGAGGTTGATATCAGGTCTGCCTTCAGGGCTTACTGCGTAGCGCCCCTCTTCGACTACTACGTGGAGGAGCACTACGTGGAGGAGGAAGAGGAAAATTGGTCCGTGTCAGACTATCTGCGCATCCTGCCGCAGGTGCCTCCGACAGAGGTCACCTCCTTGCTTCATCAATTGGAGCATGACCTGCAGGTCTGGATGAACGCTCTGCGTAGAAAGCCCCGGGCGGCGAAGATGGTACAGCGGTTGCAGGGACTGCTCGACGCGATCCAGCAGCCTGAGTGGCATACCGACCAGCAGGCTCTTGAGCAACTGCTACAACTGTGTCGTGAGACGCTAGAGGCGTTAGACCGGAGCGGGCTTCTCTCGCGACGGAGAGGCCGATGGTGGTAGCATCTCAGGCTCTGCAGGCGATGGGTTCCTCCCGCGAACTCCTCCGACGGGCTGGGTTGTAGGCACCTGCAGAGTTCGCTCTGTCCAGCGGGAGGTGTCATCCCCTCGGCGTACGGAAACACCTCCCGCCAATGCAAGTCTGCTGGTAAGCCGTGCCAGTGTCAAACACACTGGGCAGTGTGCTTCATCGCCGTTCTACCCGCCTAGATGCATCTTATTTGGTTGCGATGGCTTGCCTCATAGCATCCGGCGGCTGGTGACACTGGTGCACTTCCACAGTAACATGTGCCAGCTCCGGCAAGTGCTGAAGCCGTTGTTTATAAGCTTGCGCGGTCTCAGGGCTGTGCGCGACCACGCTGAGGATGCAGGCATATCTGCCTTGCCCCACACGCCATACGTGCAGGTCACTGATACGGGTATCACCATCGGACTCGATAGCCTGCACAATCTCGTGGGGCAGGGAGCTACCGTCCCGGTCTAACAGCACCGCCGCACTTTCCTTCAGCAATCCATAGGTCCAGCGCAGGATCATCAGCGCGCCCAGTACGCCTGCCACGGGATCCAACCAGTTCCATCCGAAGTGTTTGGCACCCAGCAGTGCCACGAGCGCGATGCCCGAGGTCAACGCATCTGCCAGCACATGTAGATACGCAGCGCGCAGGTTCAAGTCACGATGGTGCTCGTGTTCGAGGTTGTGCTCATCTCCGTGGTGCAGGATACGCGCACTCAGCAGGTTCACCCCTAGACCAATCACCGCCACCAGCAGAGCCTGATTGTGGGCGATAGGCAAAGGGTACAACATCCGCTGACGGGTTAAAATGATGGTGATGTTGCCAGTGCGACAGATGCGAGTGATGCATTTCTTTTGATCCTCCTCACACTACCCTGTCCTCTGGCAGTTCACCCCGCGCCACACATTCTACATCGCGCACCACCTTCTCGCCCATCAGGCGCAGGGTCTCGCGCGTGTAGGCAGCGATGTGCGGCACGATCAGCACGTTCGGATACCTCAGCAGACGGTGCGTGCCGTCGATAGGCTCTCTCTCCACCACGTCCATGCCGATCGCCGATACTTTGCCCGACTCCAGCGCCGCAACCAGCGCGTCCTCATCGATCAGCTCGCCTCGCGCGGTGTTGACAACAAACACGCCCGGCTTCATCAACCCAAATTCGCGGTGCGATAGCATATGGTAATTGCCTTCGTTCAACGAGGCGTTGAGCGAGATGATGTCCGAGCGCCGCAGTAGGTCATCCAGCTCGACCGGTTCGGCACAACGCGCGCGGATCGTGTCGGGCGACAGGTAGGGGTCGTAGGCGATGGTGTGCGCCCCGAAGCCATGACGCAGTATCTCTGCCACCCGGCTGCCGATGTTGCCGATGCCGATGATGCCCACCGTTTTATCCTTGATTTCCAAACCCACGAAGCGCGCACGCTCTGCCCATCGGCTCTTGTAGACCGCTCGTCGTGCCTCGTGGGTCAGGCGCAGGATGTCCAGCAAGAGGGCAACTGCCAGCTCCGCGACCGCCTCGCGCTCTACCCATGGGGTAACTTTAGTGACGATCACGCCTTTCGCCGCCGCGCTGGGCAGATGGATATTGTCCACCCCGATGCCGTGTCGGGCGATAAGCAGGGTCTGGTCTTTGTGCTCGAAGAACTCGCGCGTGTAGTAGGGCTTCACGCTGGCGATGATGACGTTGTAGCCCTGCAGGGCGTGCGCCAGTGTTTTGCCGTCGATGTGCGCAGGCAACTCCAGCCGCTCTACCTGCCCCAGCGCGCTCAGGCGTTGCAGATGCTCTGGGAAGTACTTCCCGAAACTGCTGGAGTTGACAATGGCGATACGCAGAGCTATCCCACCCATTCTCCCACCGTCTGTAGCCAGTGCCGAGCGATGAGCGCATGTCCCGCAGGGGATGGGTGCACCCCATCGCCTGCCCAGAACGCCGGCTCGCGCATTGCACACACCTTGGCGAAGATACCATCCAGCGGAATATACAGCGCGTTGAACTCGCGAGCAAGTCGCCGAACCACCTGAATCTTCGGGTCGAGGTCCTCGCGCCAGCCCTCCATCTCCCGCCGGACGTGTATCAGAAACGGCTCTATGAGCATCAGGCGGGCACGTGTGCGTTCGCGGGTGATGCGAAGCAGTTCCCGGTATTCGCGCTCGAATCGGTCGGCAGGAGTAGGGTCGTTGCTGTCGTAGCGCCGCCACATGTCGTTGATGCCGATTAAAATGGACACCCAATCTGGCTTGAGGGCGACACAGTCCTGTTCCCAACGCGCCAGCAGATCGCGCACGCGGTTGCCGCTGATACCGCGGTTGAGGAATCGCACTGGTCGGTTGGGATGCATGGCTTGGAACAGGCTCGCTGTCATCAGCGCGTAGCCCCAACCGAGGCTGTTGGGGTCGTTGCGGTCGCGTCCGGCATCGGTAATGCTATCTCCTTGAAACAGCACCAGCGAATCATTGCCTAAAAGCCCTGACATTCTACGCTCCTCCCGCTTCGGTGAGTGCCTGCAGATGTTTTTCGATATGTTCGGTGACAAGGCGATAATGCTCCTGCTCATGCGCATCCAGCAGGTCGCGGATGGTACTGCCCGCTTCCTCCAGAAGCACACCGTAAGAGATATGGAACAGCTGGCGCACTTTGGGCTGAGCCAGGAACGCGCTGAGGTCATTGGGGGGCAGTGGCGGAAACTGCTCCGCGCTGATGGAGACCGAATACCCCCGCGTGCTCTCCTCGATGGAGAACAGGCATAGGCGATACAGGTCGGTGAAAAGGACAGGGTGCACCCGGGCAATCAGCTCTACCGCCTCCAGCCAGCTGGTACCGGAGGTCTTCACGTGGAATCTGCCCCCCGTTGCCTCGCGGAAGAGGTGGTAGATACTGAACTTATCGCTTCCCGAATGCAGGCTGAGGCGATAGCCTTGCAGTTCCTTACATAGCGCGGCATGCAGACGGAGGGCTCTGCCCAGCTCGGCGAGGTCGCCGGCGTAATCTACGCCTTTCTGAAACTCGCCTGGCAAACGCAGAGCCAGGCTGGTCAAGTTGGCATCACTGCGCCGCAGGTACTCCACCACGAAAACGTGGTCTTCCGGAGTGGAGATTCGGGGGCTTTCGTCGATAGAGAGCTCGAAGTCAAACGCGCTGAGGTTGGTGCGCAGGATTTCGTACAGGCGGCAGGCTTCCTGAAGGGCGTCCTCGAAGGCGATGGCAGAGAGCGCTAACTGCTGGGCGTCCAGTGTGTAGTACTCCCCTTGCTCGGTGCGGATGCGCAGGTTAAGATGGTCGCGCACGATGCTCTGACTGAGCGCGGAGAGCGTGCGTGCTTTGTCCACGATTTCAGGCTGGGTGAGGCGCGTTACGTCCCGCAGATGGTCGCTCACGTCAACGGTGTACATGCTGTAGCCCGCTTCCATCGCCTGCAGAATCTGCTGTTCATGCTTGATGTGGTCGGCGTCTGCACCCCATGTGCCTGCGTAGCCTGTCTCTAGCACACCTGTCACTGCCGACAACATCACATCCCGGAAGTCACGCCCCGTTCTGACCAGTTCGCGTGGCGACTGCTGGGCGATGACCGGGAACACCCGATAGCGTGCCAGAGCCTGCAGATGCGCTCCGCTGACCATGCCCAGCCTGTCGCCCGCGCCGAAAGAGATGGGCTGATCGCAGGTAGAGGGTGCAAGCGAGAGCATCGTGCGCAAAGCCAAATAGTTGGGCCATGTGAGAGGGATGCCGGCCAGGTTGGTTTCGGCGTCCAGCAATAGCGCTTCGTCTAGCTCACCCAGCACCTCGGGCTGAGTGGTTGCCAGAAAGGCGGAACCATTGCGCCGCGCGAAGCAGATGGTGGTTCCGCGCACTTGCCGGCAGGAGTTTTCGTAGACGCGGAAGCCCGTCTGGCGCAGTAACTGCTGGATGTGCGTGTCCATGTCGCCTCCTGTTGCTCACAATGCTTCGGCGCGAAGCATGCGCGGGATGGCGTTTTCGTAGGCGTCCACCATGTCGTCCAGCGCCCCCTGCGCCCGCACTTCACCGTTGACGCGGATGCGCAGTGTCTTCTCGTCGCGCACTTCGCCCAGAACCACCATCGCGATCCGGTGTGACCGGGCGAGCTCCTGCAGTTTGGGCAGATTCGGCGCGGGCAGAGAGACCACGATACGCGAGGCGGTCTCCCCAAACAGCTCCGCGTCGATGCGCTGTGCGGTCTCGATGGCGATGTCTGCGCCCATGTGGCCCAAGATGCAGGACTCCGCCAGAGCCACCGCCAGCCCACCATCTGAGCAGTCGTGTGCACTGTGCAGGAGCCTGTTTGCGATGGCGGAGCGCACGCACGCCTGTAGGCGTTTCTCGGCTTCAAGGTCAATAGCAGGGGGAGCACCCGCCTCGATGTGGTGCACGACCGCGAGATATTCGCTTCCCCCCAGTCCGCCAAGCGGGTCCCGCCAGCCTTCGGGCAGAAGCAGAACCACCCGGTCGCCCGCCTGGCGAAAGCCCGCCTTGCAATGCAGGGTCACATCCTCTAGCAACCCCACCATGCCGATGGTCGGGGTAGGAAACACCGCCGCATCGGGGGTTTCATTGTAGAAGGAGACGTTTCCCGAGATGACGGGCGTCTCCAGCACCTCGCAAGCGGTGGCGATGCCGTCCACGGCGCGCTCGAATTGCCAGAAGATTTCGGGTCGCTCTGGGTTGGCGAAGTTAAGACAGTCGGTAACCGCCAGCGGCTTCGCGCCCGTGCAGGAGATGTTGCGTGCGCATTCCGCCACAGCGTGCATCCCACCCACGAAGGGGTCTAGGTAGCAATAGCGTCCGTTGCCGTCGATCTTCAGCGCGATGCCTTTACCCCCCGTGCCGCGTAAGCGCAGGACCGCCGCATCGCCACCCGGCAGGTAGACGGTCTGCGTCTGCACCATATGGTCATACTGCTCGTAGACCCACCGTTTGCTGGCGATAGAAGGGGAGGCTAGCAATCCCAGCAAAACGCGCGTGTAATCTTCGGGTTCCGGCAGTTCGCTGGGGTCAAAGGCGCGCACAGTGGCGATGTAGGCAGGCTCTTGCGTTCTGAGCGTGTAGGTGGGGCAAGCGTCAGTGAGGAACGCGGCGGGGAACTCGGCGGCGACCTGCTCGCCCTCTTTCACGCGCAGGATTCCGTCATCGGTCACGTGCCCAATGACCACCGCGTTCAGTCCCCATTTACGAAAGATGCTGGCAACCGCCTCCTCGCGCCCCTTCTCCACGATGCACAACATGCGCTCCTGCGATTCGGAGAGCATCACCTCGTAGGAGGTCATCCCCTCCTCGCGGCGTGGTACCTTCAGCACGTCGATCTCCATGCCCGTGCCGCCCTTGAAAGCGGTCTCGCTGGTGGAGCAGGTCAACCCTGCCGCGCCCATGTCTTGAATGCCCACGATGTCACCGGTCGCTAGCGCTTCCAGGGTGGCTTCGATGAGCAGTTTCTCGGCGAAGGGGTCGCCCATCTGCACGTTGGGGCGTCGCGCCTCCGAGTGCTCGCTCAGCTCTTCACTGGCGAAGGTGGCGCCATGGATGCCGTCGCGCCCCGTGCTGGAACCAACATACAGTACCGGGTTGCCCACCCCCTCCGCGCGCGCCCGGGCGATTCGGTCAAGGCGTACGATACCCACCGCCATCGCATTGACCAGCGGATTGCCCGAATAGCACCGGTTGAAATAGACCTCGCCTGCCACAGTGGGCACGCCCACGCAGTTGCCATACCACGCGATTCCCCCCACCACGTGGGTAAACAGATAGCGGTTGCGCGCCTCGTCCAGCGGTCCGAAGCGCAGGCTGTCTAGAATGGCGATGGGACGCGCGCCCATGGTGAAGATGTCACGCAGGATGCCTCCGACACCTGTCGCTGCGCCCTGAAACGGCTCTACCGCCGAGGGGTGGTTGTGGCTCTCCACCTTCATCACGATGCCCCAGCCGTCGCCGATGTCTACAACCCCCGCGTTCTCCAGCCCGCCCGCTTCCATCGCCTCACGGTATTTGCGGAACCGGCGCAGGATCGGGCGCGAGTACTTGTATCCGCAATGTTCCGACCACATCACGGCGAACATGCCCAGTTCCGTGTAGGTCGGTTCGCGCCCCAGCAGTTGCAGGATACGCTGGTACTCCTCGTCGTTCAAGCCCATTTCGCGATATACTTTGGGGTCAATCATGATGCACGCTCCGCATGGTGGTTCCGTATCCAGATTGTACCGCAGGAGGCAGGATTCCTGTTGGTAGTGAGCAAAGCGGGAACAGGGCCTCACCTTGTCCAGCAAAAGTCGCAAAAAACTAAAAAATTTTTGGGCTTTTACCCGCTTTACCCCCAGTTTTGGTACGAATCTTGCAGTATCATAGAGATGGGTAAAGCAACACGGCGCACCTGATGCACGCCGATGGTTTGGTGATAGCGCATTGTGCTTACGATGCGTGGGGTCCGTTGATGGCGGGCGCGAACGCGACACCCTATGGCTACAAAGGGCAGTGGGGGTATGATACCGATAGCGAGACAGGACTGCTGTTGCTGACCTATCGGTATCTAGACCCCACCACAGGCAGGTTTTTGACAAGAGACCCGATAGGGTGTGAAGGCGGGATTAATCTGTATGCGTATGTGGGGAATGGCGCGCTATCGGTGTTTGACCCATCGGGTTGGACGCCGCGAACGTGTATGATGCCCCTTTATCTAGTGCCGGTGCCGCCCAAGCCAAGACCTGAAGGTAAGGTAACATGCAGTACTGCAGGCTATCCAATGCACGTCTCACGCAACGACCCGCGATATCCTTGTGCTCTGCGAGTGTGCCGTCGGTATGCGCAACTTTGGGACGAGATGGAGCGTATCGCGGAGGATCTCTGCGGCGGCAAATCACCCTGGTCCGTCATCATCTGTGCTGAAACGAACAGCTTGTATCCTCCTGTGGATCGAGGACATCCATGTTGGCGCGAAGGAGGAGGGGGACTGTTCTGCTGTGTGGAATGCCAAATACGAGTCTGTGCTTGGGTGTCTCAGCCTTACGAGCAAAGGCTCAATGAGTGGCGTGACAGAGAACTGGAGAGGTGTGGATTTTGATGAGCACCGACCAACCAACAGATGCGGCTTTTGGATGGCGGCTTGCTTTCATCATCTCCGCAGGCGTTTGGTTACTGACACTTGTACTGGTGTTCTGTTTTTGGCCAGTCCACATTATTCGCTGTCCCCAACGACCTGCGGTTGTAGAATACAAGGGTGATTATTGCACGTTCTTCATGGCAAGCTTCATCGTGACTGTACCAACAGCATGGCAAGGATGGGTCCACAGAAACGAGTTGGGAGAAACTGTTCTGGCAGAGCAGAGGGTGTCTTTCTCGCCAAGTTGGGGGTGGGTTGTGTTTCGTTCATATTATGACAAGCGTCCTGACGCGTTGGAGCGCTGGGCAAACGCTTTTCCTCATTCGTCTCAGCAGAGAACGCGGATAGCCGGCCAGCCCGCCATCAAGCAGGTTGATGGGATGACCGAGGCGTGGTTTGTGCACTGGGACACACGGATACTCATTGTCTCCGTGCAATATGCCCAGAAGACAGCCGAGGCGGAGAAGGAGGTCCGTGATGCCTTGATTACGCTGGAGCTTCGCACAGAATAACCTGCAGAAGGACGGTTATGAAGTTATAGGGGCGCCATACTGAGCGGAATAAAGCATCATGAGATTCTTCGCTTCGCTCAGAATGACAAGAGAGCAGCTCAGAAGGACGACTTTGACCCACAAGGCAACACCGCACACCTGATGAAAGGCGGTGGGGAGTAGCACCGCTACCCCCCGTGGACCGCCCGCACTACGGCGGCGTGGTTCGGCTGGGAACCTGCAGGGGACGCCCAGCCAGGTCGGTGAAGCGCACCGCCAGTTTCCATTGGTAGCCGTGATTGATGACCTTAACCACCAGCAGATGCCACTGATCCCCGACGCCAGCAACGGATACCCGGTCCTGGTCGAACAGGAAGCCTCTGGGCACGTCGGACGACAGGATGGGTTTGCTGTCCAGCCATACCGCCGCGCCGTCATTGCTTCCCACGCGCAGGCTGATGGGCGCCGGTCCGGGCAGTTGTACCCAGCAGGCGGCGTATGCGCTCACCCAGGGCTCCTTGGTGAACAGCTCGCGCAGGTCCAGCACGCCGAAAGGCTGTGTAGTGCTCACCTTCTGCCACCCTCTTAAGCCTGCAAGGGTGTTCACCTTCTGCGTCAGGTCGATGTTCTGCACCGGAACGGCCGGCTTGTCCAGCTCGCCCTGATAGCATCGGAAGGGGCCGATAACCAGCCATTCGGTCAGGAATCCCAGCTCTTGGGCGAAGGTGTTGCCTTCCGCTTCCGCGCGACGCAGTGCCTCTTGCCGTGCCTCTGGCGTGGTATAGCCGGCGTTGCTCAGCAGTTCCACGTATGCTTGCGCTCTACTGGCGCGCTCTTTGCTCTCGATTCCCGCCAGCCAAAGGTCGATGACGTCCTTATCCCTGCTGTGCTTTATCTGCTGAACCAGCTGGGCGAACTGCAGGTCGATGTCATATGCCTGCATGGTCTTGCCGGCGCGTCGGGTGACCGCAGACTGCCACTGCAGGGTGTAGACCCGATAACCGAGCAGGAGCTTGCGCACGCGCTCCTTCACCTGCGCGGAACGCGCCTGTCGGGACGCCTCCTCCAGCAGACGCTGTCCCTCCTCCATCGCCTGCGCGGAAGGATAGACCCACCAGTCTTCGTGGAACGCATAGGCGTCCAGAGGGATGCTCGCCATCATCTGCTCGTACATGGTGAAGTAGCGCTGTACTGGTTCGGCGGACTTGGCGAACAGGTGCTGGCAAAAGTCGCGAATCAGAGCATCGGTGTTCGGATGGGGGTTCCAGGCCAGCTTCACCGCCGCGGTGATGTTCAGGGGTTGCGTCCACCAGTCATCGTGCGTTTCGCTGTGTAGGAGCTCGATACCCACCTTAGCGTAGAACGGGATGTCTACCTTGAGCGTGTGCACCAGCGGCCACTGCCCGAACCACTGCCAATGTCCATAGTAGTCGTAGATGCCCACATGGGGACACAGCTCGCGCCAGCGCAGAACAATCTGGCGAAACCGTCGGCACGGAGCGCAGTCGGCGGTGATGGGGTGTGCATGACAGAACTCCCAGGGGGTGTGGCAGATCACAGGCATCAGGTTCGGAAGAGGCTTGATCTTCTGGGGTGGCTCCGTGTGCGTGAGGTAAGCGTAGAAACAGAGCAGTTTGTCGGGATAGCGTTTTGCCACCTCCTCCGCGACCTGGTTGAAGAAATAGACGAGCCGGTCGGTGAACTGCCCGCCGGGCGCGAAGGGGTCTACGCCGATCTGCCGGTCCAGAGCGCGACACCGTTCGCACTGGCAGAACTTGCCGGAGTCGTTGGGGGAGAGGGAGAAGGTTTTCGCCTGCGGGTTCTTCTCAAAGTACTCCAGTACCCGCTGGATAGTGATGCGGATGACTTCGGGATGGGTTGTGCAAAGCTGCCCCCCGCGTGCGCCGTCTCTCAGCGCGAACCACTCGGGATGGCGGGGGAGTTCGCTGGAGGGGATGATCCCCTCCCAGTTATGGCTGTGGAAGTAGGGCTGAAAGCCGTTGAGTCGGTTACGCCGTTTCCACTCCGCCCCTTTCGGCGGGTCTGCCTGGTAGCCACCGAAGCCGGTGACGCTGGGGATGGCTGGCTCGCGCGTTTCGTTGAGCGACTGCACGACGATGTCCTTGCGCCGAGGCACGTACTCGCCCAGTTCGCCCGGGATGTACCAGTGCACGCCCAGATGGTTTTCCAGCAGACCGTAGATGCCGTTTACCACGCCCGCTTCGTTTGCCCCTTCGATGAGCAGAGGCTTGCCTTCCGTGCGGAGACGATATCCCACATGGGACAGCCCGGATGCTCCCGTTCGCAGTACCACCGCCATCTGGTCTGCGCTGGCGTTCGGCACCACTTGCAAGCGCGCTCCGCTCATTTTCTCGATATACAGGCGGAGGTCGGCGATCGCGAGGGCAAGGTCGCCTTGTGGATTCGCCGGCGCGACGAGGAGCGCGTGGGGCTTGCCGCCTCGCACCAGTACTACTTGAGCGAACGCACCGACTGAAAAGCCGGTGGCCAAAAGCATTATCAGCACGAGCCGCATGGTGTGAAACCCCTTTATACATACTGCAAAGGGGATTCCATAGGAGCGATAGTTCCTCCTTTGAGCCTCGGACCTTCCGCCCTATCGGCTCAGGCGTATGTTATCGAGGTAAACCACACCGGTGGGTCGCTCGGCATACCACATCAACTCGGTGACAGCCGACAGGTCTATATGCCTCTGCAGGGAGGGGATGTCCACCGCCAGCGTGTTGGCGCCCGGGGCAAGGGGGATGCCCCATATCCAGTGGCGCCTGCCGTGCGCGTCCGAAATACGCAGGTTCAACCGCAGGGGTGCGCCGTCACGGTACATATCCGCTTTCAACGTGTGCCATCCCCGCCAGTCCATCGGGAAGCCCCCGCTGTCCAGGATGACGGTCTCGTGTTTGGCACAGAATCGGACGCGCAGGGAGCGGCGACCGTGTGTGGCGTGTTCGGCAACCAGGGTACGGGAGGCGGTGCCGCCGTAGATTGGTAACATGGTTGGGCGTTCGAAGGAGAAGAGTAGTCGTTCGGGAGGAGAGGGGCGTACTGCTTGCGGTGCTTTGTCGCACCCCGCCAGCGCGCACATGGCGAGAACCAAGCCGACGATGCCCACACGGTGAACCGCACTGCTACTCATGCCTGCTTAAGGGCGCCCTCAGTGTGCCCTCGGCGCGTTCAGTGCCTGCTGAAGCAGGCGTGCGCTTTCCACGTGCCAGATGGGCTGTATCTCAAACTCGGTCACGTTCAGCGGGGTCTCGATCTGCACGCGCGCCACGTAGCGATCACCAACGGCGATCACCAGCGTGTGCCCCACGTTCTTCGCCGAGAACTTCCACAGCCGCCTGCGCCCTTCGTCGGTGAGGCGTACTTTGACGATACCGTAATCGCCCGTCATAGGCTGGGGTGCGGGCGCGGTTCGCAGTTCCGCGTTCGGTTCGAACTGCGCTTCGGTCAGCACGATGGGAGCCTCCTTCAGCAGTCGTTCCACCACGATAGCTCGTGCTCCGGGGCGGATGGCGGGTTCCTCGCCGGCGGAGAACGACCTCGCCTGCACGTCCTGTCTGCGATAGACGTAGACGGTCTTGTTCGCCACAATCGCCGTCAGGTCGTCGGGCAGAGCGATGAACATCACCTGCGACGGCTTCAGCGGCGCCTCCTCAATCCGGCGCAACTGCCACTGCGTGAACAGGTAACTGCCCAGGAACCAGAGGGCAATCAGCAGGACAACCGGTATCACAAAACGCAGAGATGGTAAAGCACGAAACATCTTGCCAATTCCCTTTCTCTTTTTGTTCAGTACACAAACTCCCGAATATCATACGTTGCACGCTGTACCCCGGGTGGCAGGTGCACGCAATCCTCAATCTGTTTTCTCTGTTGTCGCATCTGTTCGGAGGTGAGGGGGCGGATACCTGCTTCCTGTGCCAGTCGGGTATACTCGCCCGCGTACGGTTCTATCAGCTCGGAGAAGTAGAGAATGTCCCCTGTGCTCCACGGGAGCCGATTCAGCAGGGCAACCGTTTCACGCACATGCGCCTCTGCGTAACGGTCGCCTCCCGCTCCTAACAGCACAATGATGCCCACGCGGATACCCGCCTCTTTCAACGCTTCCACCATCTGCAGAACCTCGGCGTTGGTTTGCGGTTTGTGCAGGAAGCGCAGGAGTTGCTCACAACCCGTCTCCACGCCGATGTACACCCGCCGCACGCCCATCTGCTGTAGTTCGCGCAGTTCCTGCACACTCTTGCGGTAACCGGTGAAGGCATCGATGAAGGAGTACATGCCCTGGAAACGCACGGGATGCCGTTCGCGCCAGCTCTGCAAGGCGTCGGCGGGCAGTTCGGCGGGCTCGATGGGGAAAGCGTCGCGCACGATCTGCAGGAGCGGTATCAGCATCCGTTGTGGCGCCACCAGCGCGTTGGCATCGGCGAGAAAGATGCGGTTGCGTAGGCGCAAGGTGTCTCCGAAGTACTCCTGCACCTGGGCGATGTGCTCCCGCAGGCGCTCCGGTGTCTTGATGGCAAAACGCCTGTCGCGGTAAAAGTCGCAAAAGGTGCACCGGTTCCAGTGGCACCCTTCGGTGACCTGTAGCACCAGCGCGAGGTACTGGTCGGGGGGAAGGATGCTAACGGGTTTGTATACCTGCAGAAACCGCCGGGCGTCGCGGTGGTGTGCTTCTACGTCCCACTGGCAAGCCTTTTGCAGAGCTTGCTTGCAGATGGGGTCCGCCTGTTCGGGGAAGGAGGTGTGTGCCTGCACAGCCATCTGGTGTGCCCAGCGCAGGATGCTATCCGCCTCTTGTTCGGTGAGCCGGCGCAGATGGCGGTTTCCATCGGGCGTTACCCACTTGCACACCATGCGCCCATCCAGCCCACGCTTATAGTTCACCCCGTCGATAAACGCCATCCACAGCCTGCCGGTGGGGTCGAAGGTATAGACCTCACGCTCGTCCAGCATCAGCGAGATGGCGTGCCGTTTCACTCCTACCCATACGCGCTCTGCCAGAGGGGGAGCGGGATACTCCGCGCGGTGTAGTAGTCCGGGCGAAAGGGTTGGTGTCTCCATCGCTACGTCAAACGCACCGGTACGCCGCGCTCGTGGAGGTACTGTTTGAGCTCGGCGATGGTATAGTGTCCGTCGTGTACGATGCTTGCGACGAGGGCGGCGTCCGCCATACCTTCGGTCAGAGCGTCGTAAAGGTGTTCGGGTCTGCCCGCCCCACCCGAAGCGATGACCGGGATGCGGACCGCCTGGGCGACCGCCCGCGTCAGATCGATATCGTATCCGCGTTGCGTGCCGTCGCGGTCCATGCTGGTTAACAGGATTTCACCTGCGCCCAGTTCCTCTATGCGCCGTGCCCACTCGATGGCGTCCAGTCCGGTTGGCTTGCGCCCGCCGTGTGTGTACACCTCCCAGCGCGGTGTGCCATCGGGCTTTGTGCCAACGCGGCGGGGGTCAATCGCCACGACCACACACTGACTGCCGAACCGCTCGGATGCCTCGCGGATGAGGTCGGGGTTTTGCACGGCGGCGGTATTGATGCTGATTTTATCTGCCCCCGCCTTCAGGATACGTCGGAAGTCCTCTACACTGCGGATGCCCCCGCCGACGGTGAAGGGAATGAACACCTGTTCCGCCACGCGCTCTGCCATTTCTGCGACGATGTCGCGCTGTTCATGGCTGGCGGTGATGTCCAGAAACACCAGTTCGTCTGCACCCTGCGCGTCGTACAGTGCGCCTAGTTCCACAGGGTCTCCCGCGTCGCGCAGGTTGACGAAGTTCACACCTTTGACCACCCTGCCGTCTTTGACGTCCAAGCAGGGGATAATCCGTTTGACCAGCATCGGTTTCTCCTACGGGCAATCGCACCTTTATTGTACCGCTTTTCGCGGAGGATGTCGCGGTGTCCGAGCCCAATGCCTCCTCCCCGCCCGCGGGGAGGAGGGAGGTGGGGGTAACCAGATGGTCAATCCTGTGGAGGGGTGACGTCGCTGAAAAACGGCAGGTAGTGGCGCCATACCTCGTTCTTAGTGCCCTCGATGTATTTGCTGAGGCTGATGTAGGGCACGTAGCGGGGGCGACGCGGCTGGCGCAGAAGGGTCATCCCCGTCTGATGCAGGGGCTTGTCGCCCTTCTTCAGGTTGCACTTGCGGCAACAGGTCACCAGGTTCTCCCAGTCATCGCTACCGCCCAAGCGGCGCGGGATCACATGGTCTACCGTCAGCTCCTTGCCGCGGTAACCGCAGTACTGGCAGGTATAGTCATCCCGCGCGAAAATGGTGCGCCGGGTGAGCTTGAGCTCGGGCAGGGGACGCTTGACGTGATAGCGCAGTTTCACCACCGACGGCACCTGAATCACCTTGTCTGCGGTGTGCAAAGCGATACCGTCGGCGTGCAGCACCTCTGCCTTGCCCAGCAGTACAAGCACCACCGCACGCCGAACGTTGCATACGTTCAACGGCTCGTAGTCGTTGTTCAATACCAGTACTTGTCTGTCCGTCTCCAACATCGATCCCTTCCTGACTTACCTGTAACGAAAAAGCCCACTGCGGACACGGCAGCGGGCTTGACCGATTACCTATCTCGGAAACGCATGACGTGTCCGAAGCGATGATGACGCCAGTGCCTATCCTGCTGTACGTGCATACCTCCGCACAGCCACCAACTGACCGTACGCTGGTTATTCTCGGCAAATTGTCGGCTCAAAGATCGCACGTTTCACCTCACAGCAATATAGTGTATTATAGCCACAACAGGGGCAGGTTGTCAAGAGAGGTTCCTACTCCACCAGCTCACCGACGAAGCCCCACAGGTGTCCTTCCACCGCCCGCACGCGCACGGTCTGCCCAATCCGATCGCGGGAGCCGGGGAAGTTTATCGTCTTGTTCTGGCGGGTAAGCCCGGTCAGCCGGGTAGGGTCTTTGGGGCTGATGCCCTCTACCAGCACCTCGTATACCCTGCCCTCCTGCGAGCGGTTGATCTCGCAGGTGATGCGATTCTGCAGGTCGATCAGCCTCTGCAACCGCTCCAGCTTCACGGCGCGGGGAATCTGGTCCTCACGTTCCGCTGCTTTGGTGCCCGGGCGCGGGCTGTAGGCGAACATGAAGGCGGAATCGAACCGGATGCGCTCCACAAACTCCAGCGTGTGCTGGAACTGCTCTTCGGTCTCGCCCGGGAAGCCGATCATTAGGTCGGTGGTGATGGCGATATCGGGGATGGCTTCGCGCAGTTTGTGCACGATGCTTTCGAACTGCTCCACCGTGTAGCCGCGCTTCATCTCGCGCAGGAGGTCGTTATCGGCGACCTGCAGGGGCAGGTGTACATGCTCGCACACCTTGGGCAGTTCTGCCATGGTCTCGATAAGCGCATCGGTGAAATCACGCGGATAGGGAGAAGTGAACCGGATGCGCTCGATGCCCGGGATATCGTTGATGAGCCTCAGGAGTTTGGCGAAGGGCACCTTGCCCTCTAGCAAGTTCTTGCCGTAGGAGTTGACCGTTTGCCCCAGCAGGATGACCTCTTTGGTGCCGTGCTCGGCGAGGTAGCGAATCTCGTTCAGGATGTCTTCGGTGGGACGGCTACGCTCACGCCCGCGCGTGAGGGGCACCACGCAGAAGGTGCAGAACTTGTCGCACCCGTACATGATGGGCACAAAGGCTCGCAATTTGGGCTTGCGCTCGGTGATGCGTGGGGGCACGTCGGTGACAATCGCGCCCTTGCGTGGCGGCAGTTCCAGCGCGGCCATCAGCTTGCGGGCACGACGCACCTCCTGCACCAGCTCGGGAATGCGCGCGATGTTCGCCGTGCCGACGATGAAGTCCACATGGGGCGCCTCTTTGCGAATCTCCTCCGCTCGCACCTGCACCATGCACCCGCACACGCCAAGGATGCCGTTGGGATGGCGTTCCTTCCACTTGCGCAGTTCGCCCAGCAGGCTGAACACCTTATCCTCGGGCTTCTGGCGTACCGAGCAGGTGTTGAGCAAAATCACCTCCGCCTCTTCGTCCTCCTGCACGGGGCGGTAGCCCAGTCGCTCCAGGTACAGCCCCATCTGCTCGGAGTCCTCTTCATTCATCTGACAACCCCAGGTGTATACCTTGTAGCCGGGCTTGGTTTTGTCCAGCACTTGCGACATCGCGTGATTCCCCCGCTGTTCTTTCTCTGGCAAAAATATTATAGCACAGGGAAACAGGAAGAAGCCTTTAGCATGTATAATAGAGTAAGCACTCTCTGCACGAACCGACAAGGAGGCAAAGCATGCACAAGCGTTTTTGGGCGATAGCGGGCGTTCTCCTGCTGGGGATCGCAACCGTGTTGTGGGTATCGGCGAACCCGCAGAACAAGGCATCGGTGAAGCCCGCCATCGTGAAATCGGGCTCTTGCTGTGCGCATGAGGGCGTAAGCAAAGCCACTGCTGCACAGGCAAAGGGCAAGGTCAACCCCGCCGCGCTCAAGGAAGGCAAAGCGGAGTGTCCCTACATGGCGAAAATGGCGGTAGACAACGGCAAGAAGGACTGTGCCAAATGCCCCGAGATGAAAACATCCGCCAAGACGATCGCCGCCTCGAAAGGGGCTAAGGCATGTGGAGAGTGTCCGGCGATGAAGACCAATGCAACCGCCACGCAGGCAAAGACGCCGGCGAAGGAGCAGAAGTCCAAGCTGTAAGAGCCATAAACGGCTCTTGGGGACGAGGTGTCCTGCGGACGCCTCGTCTTTTTGTTGCCCTGTAGCGTAAGGTATCGAATACGACCCTTTGGGGGGCGAGGCAGACGCCGAGCCGAATGCCTCCTCCCCGCCCGCGGGGAGGGTTGGGGTGGGGGTAACGGCTCACCGGGATGTTCGCCCTCCAGTAGAGGCGGGGGTGACGGCTCACCAGGAGGTTCGCCCTCCAGTGGGGTGATGCGCCCCGCATCCCCGAAACCCTTACAATTTCCAGACATGCGGGGCGGGAAATGCCTTCAGCGCGTTGCGCGTGTCCACAATCAGCTTCGCGTTGTCGGCGATCATGCTCCAATCGTAACTGCGGTGGTCCGCCACGATCACCACGCAGTCCGCCTGCTGGAGCCGTTCTGGTGTCAAGGTCTCGCTGTGCAGGTGCAGGTCTACATGGTCGTGCACGTGCAGAGTTGGGATATAGGGGTCGTGATAGCTCACCTTCGCGCCGCGCTGGTGCAGGATTTCGATAATCTTCAGGGCAGGCGACTCGCGCAGATCGGCAACGTCGCGTTTGTAAGTGACGCCCAGTATCAGCACGTCCGAGCCGTTGACGCTCTTGAAGTGCGAGTTCAGCGCGTCGTTCACGCGGGAGCAGACGTAATAGGGCATACTGTCGTTGATGGTCGCCGACAGCTCTACGAACTTCACGTGAAAATCATAGTGCCGTGCCTTCCACGCTAGGTAGTAGGGGTCCACCGGGATACAGTGTCCGCCCAGCCCGGGACCGGGATAGAAGGTCATGAAGCCGTAGGGCTTGGTGGACGCAGCGTCGATGACCTCCCACACGCTGAGCCCCATGCGGTTGCACAACAGCGCCAACTCGTTGACCAGGGCGATGTTCACACTGCGGAAGACGTTCTCGTAGATTTTGGTCATCTCGGCAGCAGTTGGTGAGGAGACGGGAACCAGCTGGTCGATGAACGCACTGTAGAACTCGATGGCTAACTGTGTGCACTGCTCGGTCAACCCCCCGACCACTTTGGGCACTTGGCGCAGTTTGAACCGCTTGTTGCCGGGATCGATCCGCTCGGGAGAGAAGACGAGGGCGAAATCGATACCCGCTCGCAATCCGGTAGCTTCTAGGCGCGGCTGGACCAGTTCCACGGTAGTGCCGGGATAGGTGGTGCTCTCCACGATGATCAGCTGTTCCGCCCGCAGGGCGCGCGCGATAGAATCGGTTGCCGCTTCAACGGCGCTCATGTCGGGCTCTTTGGCGCGGTTGATGGGCGTTGGCACGCATACCAGCACCACGTCGCACTCGCGCAGGCGCACGAAGTCGCTTGTAGCGGTGAGCTTCCCGTTTTCGATAACGAACTTCCATTCATCAGGGTCTATATCTTCGATATAGCGTTCGCCTGCGGCGATGGCTTCGATCTTACTCCGGTCGATATCGAACCCAATCACGGGATAGCCAGCGGTTGCCGTGCCGACCGTCATAGGCAAGCCGACGTAGCCTAGCCCGATGACGCCCACTTTGGCGGTGCGGGATTGTATCCGTTGTCGAAGTTGTTGCATGGCTCAGTTCTCCTCCGTTTCCCCCTGCTTGGGAGCGGTTTGCCCACGTTGCTGGTACCATTGACTGGCGAACTGTTGATACTCCTTTTGGCTCTTGATTTCCTTCCACCACTGGCTATGAGTGCGATACCATTGCACGGTATGCTCCAAGCCCGCCTCGAAGCTCCAGCGGGGTGACCATCCCATCTGGCGCAGGTGGGAGGTGTCCACCGCGTAGCGGCGGTCGTGCCCGGGGCGGTCTGCCACACTCTGAATCAACGAAGCGGGTTTGCCCAGTATTTCCAATATTTTTTCGGCAACGGTACGGTTTTTCAACAGGTTGCCCGCGCCAATATTGTATACTCCACCCGGCTCGCCGTGATGGAGCACCGTATCGATGGCGGTACAATGGTCCTCCACGTATATCCAGTCGCGCACCTGCGAACCGTCGCCATACAGCGGCAGGGGGCGCCCCTCCAGCGCGTTGGTGATAAAGAGCGGGATCATCTTTTCGGGATACTGGTTGGGTCCATAGGTGTTCGAGCCGCGGGTGATGCGCACATCCAGCCCGTAGGTGATGCGATATGCCTGTACTAACAGCTCAGCGGCGGCTTTGCTGGCAGAGTAGGGGCTTCGTGGACGCAGGGGAGCCTCTTCAGGGGCAAACCCCTCCAGCACCTCGCCGTACACCTCGTCGGTGGACACCTGCAGGAACCGTTTCCCCCCGAACTCCCTACACGCCTCCAGCAGAACATACGCGCCGTACACGTCCGTCTGCAAAAAACTGCCTGGGTGGAGGATGGAGCGGTCAACGTGCGTCTCCGCCGCGAAGTTGACCACCCAGTCGTGGTTGCGCACGAGGTTGCGTACCACTACAGGGTCGCGCACGTCGCCGTGATAGAAGGCGAAGTTGGGGTTGTCCATCAGGTCGGCGAGGTTGGACAGATTGCCCGCATAGGTGAGAGCGTCCAGCACCGTCACCCGATATTGCGGATATTGGCAGAGCAGGTGCCGGGCGAAGTGGCTTCCGATGAACCCCGCACCGCCAGTGACCAGAACACGCATCCAGAGACCTTCCTTGCCAGAGTGGTAATGCTTTGCAGAGGTCATTATACACGTGTCTGGGGGCTGTTCACAAGTGCCCGGTTGAAATAGTTACAGGAAGCCTTTGATGGCAGAGAATCCCGTCCTGAATCGGTCATCCGACGGAGGTGCAATCATGGCTGTGTGGACATGGCTTCTTCCCGCGCTGGCGATGTGTCTGGGCTGGGGCATCCGGGGTCAGTTTGGCGGCGAAACGGGTGCGATGGTGCCTGGTGCGCTGGTCGGGCTTGCACTGGCGATGCTGTCGAGGGGGAGGGGCAGCGAGGCTATTCGGCTGGGTGCAGTGGGGGCGTTCGCCTGCTCGCTGGGCGGAATGATGACCTACGCGCAGACCGTCGGGTTGGTGCAGGACCAGTATCCTTCGCCGACCTACTGGTGGGGATTGCTGGGGCTTGCGATCAAAGGCGGAGTGTGGATAGGTATCACCGGGGCATTTCTGGCGATTGCTACCAGCGACCGCTACCGCCCCAAAGAGTTGCTGGCGCTGATGATGGTGCTGTTCCTACTGGGAGCTTTGGGAGTGCAGTTGCTGAACCGCCCGCACAACCCCCCGCACGAACTGCCTCTTATCTACTTCTCCAAACGCCTGGACCCCAAGCTGCGCGTGGAGTGGTGGGGTGGGCTGTGGTTTGCGCTGATCGGGCTGATGGTCTATACAAGAAGCACAGCCAGGCGGTAGCGATGGCGTTATGGGGGATTGTGGCAGGGGCTGTTGGCTTTAGCTTCGGCGAGGTCCTGCAGGCGTGGGGACACCACCAGAAGCCGCTTGGCACGGCGATCCAGCCATGGATGGACTGGTGGAAGGTCATGGAAATGAGTTTCGGCTTCATCGCTGGAGCGGGGCTGGGGATTGGCTGGCGGATAACAGGTCGAGGTAACACTCCCCCCACCGTTTGCCCCTTGGCATCGCCGGTGGGATAATGGCACCATTCTGGTGTGGTTGATACCGGTGCTGGCGGTAGAGCTGGGCGCGGACTGGGCAGAAGGCTGGGCGAACCTGCCTGCGGTGTGGATGCTGATTGGACTGCTGGGCAGTCTGGCGGGCAGTGGATGGGCGCCGTTCGGCACGGGAGTGGCAGTGACGCTGGTCTCCGCAACCAACACTCTGTCCTATCTGGTAGACGAACGCAAACTGCTTGCCTTCGGCTGGGGTTTTGCGGGGCTGGTAGTTCTGCTTTTCGTGACCGCCTATCTGACCGCGCTCTGGTACCGGCAGGACGCACCTGCCCGCAACTGGTGGTTGTGGACCGTGTGGGTTCAGACGGGGCTGACATGGGTGAAGTTCCTGCCGGAGGTCCTGCTCAAGCCGGACGAGCGTTTTTGGCTGGTGCGCTGCGGTGCTGGTGGGGTGGTGGAGATCAGCTTCGTCATCTTGAGCGTGATACTGACCGCTTGGTGCCTGACGCACCCGGCTCAGTGGTCGGCACAGGGTAGCGGTGCAACCAGCCGCGCTAATGCCTGAGCGTGCGCCCTGGGGGCGGGCATGGGCTGTCCATACTGAAGCCAGAGCGGGATAAAGCGCAGGTTGCTTACGCCATCGTGATGTACCTCTGCCCACAGGATGCCGGCGCGCCGGGTGGCGACGGAGCGTGGCGTGTGGACCAAGTTGCCTACGCTGTAGAGCACGTGCGTCTGCCCAATGCGCTCGTAGCCCTGTACCACGTGCGAGTGGTGTCCAACAATGAGGTCCACGCCCGCCTCATGGAGCAGACGTGCCATCCGCTTCTGCTTGGGGGAAGGGGCGTGCTCGTTTTCCACCCCCCAGTGCGGCACCGCGATGAGCACATCCGCCTGACGACGCACCTCTGGCAGGCGCGGAAGGATGTGCTCGAAAGTGGCAACTCCGGGTGCACTGCGCCTTGCCGCAAAGCCCCCCGGCACAATGGCGGTGAAACAGACGATGGCAACACGAACGCCCTTCGCCTCCACCCATATCGGCTGTGTCGCGTGTTGCACGTCTGTGCCCGCGCCTGCCCAGCACACCCCCGCTCGCTCCAGGTGAACGAAGGTATCCTGCAGGGCGACCGCGCCATAGTCCATGGCATGGTTGTTCCCCAGTGTGACCGTGCTGATGCCTGCCCGACGCAGGGCGGGTGCCAGCTCCGGCGGGGCGCGAAAGGTGTACGCTTTGTTGTCCATGGGTGTACCGCGCGTGCTGATACACCCCTCTAGGTTGGCGAGCACGCAATCCGCCCGCCTCACCAGAGGGGCGATCTTCAGGAACAGGTGGTCGATACCGCGCCGTGTCGCTACGGCGTGCACGTGCCTGCTCCAGATAATGTCACCACAAAACGCAAAGGTCAACCGAGGCATGGCGCCTTCCTGCCGACGGTGTGATTCATCCCCCATGATAACGCGACGGGGACGGTTCTTGCAAGTTCGGTCAGGCGGAACGGCTACGAACCCCTCCCGTTCATGCGCGCCGCTTCGTAGAGCATCTCCGTTATGCTCGGATGGGCGGGGAAGAGCGAGGCCAGCGTCTCTACGGTTGCATCCAACGCCATCGCCGTGGCCAGCCCTGCCAGCACATCCGCCGCATGTGCCCCGATTGCCGCGCCGCCTAGCAGTTTGCCTGTACGCTCCTCCACCACCAGCTTGACGAACCCTTCCGTCTCGCCCAACAGTTGCGCTTTCAGGATGCGGGCATGGTCCGCGCGGAGCACTTGTACTGCCACCCCTTGCTGGCGTGCCAGTGATTCCGTCACGCCGACCTGCGCCACCTGTGGCTGAGTGTACACCGCCTCCACCACCAGATCGGCACGGAAGGGTGGGGTTGGTACATGGAGCGCATGGCGCACCGCTACCCGTGCCTGTGCCCAGCCACGATTCAGCGTGAAGGGCGGTCCCGCGGAGTCGCCAGCTGCGTAGATGTGAGGCACAGAGCACTGCATATACTCGTTGACCAGAACGCCTTGTGGGGTTACCTGCAGGCCGGCGGTTTCGGCGTTCAGCCGCGCCAGGTCAGCTCGCCTGCCGATGGCGATGAAGGCGTGAGAACCTTCCCTCAGCCCACCGTTTGCCAGCCTGACCTGCACGCCCTGGTCGGTGGCGGTCACGCTCTCCACCGGTGCGGAGAGCAGGAGGTCGATACCCATCTGGCGGAAGGCGTGTTCCAGCGTTTGCGAAACCTCCTCGTCGGCGCGGGGCAGGAGCCGGGGCACATCGGTGATGAGCGTCACCGCCGAGCCCAATACGCGGAACAGGTAGGCGAACTCACTGCCTGTGACTCCCCCTCCCACCACGACCATGTGCTCCGGGAGCGACTGTAGACTGCTCGCGAAGCGTGGCGCAAGGATGCGCTTGCCATCGGGCTTCATGCTGGGTGGGAAAATAGGCACCGAACCGGTGGCGATCAACGCGAGGTCAAAGGTTATCTCTTGGACGGCTCCTTTCTCCGGCTGCACCTTCACGGTATGCGCGTCGAGGAAGGAGGCGACGCCGTGCACTACCCGCACTCCCGCCTGTTGTAATGCCTGCTTCTGTTGCGTGCCCCATTGGTGCGTGCGCTGGCGGATGCGCTCCATCAGGTCCGCCACATCCGCGCCCACTGCCTGCATCTTCACTCCCCGATGAGGGGCGTGACGGGCATCCCACAGGGTATCGGCTGACGTCAACAGCACCTTGCTGGGCACGAGGCTGTCCCAAGTGGTACGCCCGCCGATTTCGCCTTCGGCGACCAGCGTCACCTCCGCGCCCAGTTTCGCAGACTCTAGCGCGGCGTACACCCCCACCGCGCCCCCGCCGATGATGACAAAGCGTTTGGACATGTGCTTCACCTCCAGCCTTCTCATGGAATTGGACTCGGCGAAGGGAAACAGAGATTCCTGCTTGGCTCTTCAGTATAGGATGTGATACAGTATACATTGATGAATCGGTTAATGCAGGTTTTTTCTGCGGTTTGTTTGGCGCAACGCCCGTTCATCAGGGCTCGGAAAAAATAGAAAGGAGGAAGGGCAATGAAAGGGCTCGTGTTCGTGCTCACGCTGGTGCTGGCGCTGTCTGTCTGGGCGCAGGCACAGGTCAACGACGTGGTGATCCTGGACAGGGTGTTTAACGACGATTCGGACTCCATCAGCGCACACGTCAAGAACCTGCCAACGGTCATTCTGTCAGACACCAAGCTGGACGGCGACGGTAGTCCGCCCGAATTCGCCAACCGCCATGCGTGGTTCGTGTCCGCCGATGGTGTGGACCCGCTACAGCTCCCCCTGGATGTGGAGTGGACGCTGGAGTATGACCTCACGTTGACCGGCAACCCGGTTACGCCCCGGAAGGAAGCAGGAGGCTTCGTGCGCATCGGGATGCCATGGGGCTATTCCGAACTGCAGTTTATGGTCAACACCGATGCGCACGAAGTGGTGGCTTTTGGCTACCCGTTCCCGTTCTATCGGTTTAGCCTGTCCTACAATTCCGGCGATACCATCCATTTGGGAATCCATTTCTTCAAGGACGCCGATGGCAAATACAAGGTCATCTATATGGTAAACGAGCTAAGCAGTCCCGCGATGGCGTTGGCTGACCAGAGCATCATCGTGCAGAAGAACTGGATCACCCCGGGCGGCTACCTGCAGGTGAACATCCAGGCGGGTAACCCGAACAACGGCGGTACGGCGGTGTTCGATAACATCCGGTGGAATGGCATTCTTGTGCGCAAGGCCTACGCTATCCGGGGCAATATCGAACTGCAGGATTACGGCGGTGATGTGACGCAGGTGCCCATCAGCGTAGAGCTTCGCCAGAACGGCACACCAGTTCGCACTGAAACCCTCTACACCGACGCCCAGGGGAACTACGCCATACCCGACGTGGCGCCCGGCACCTACGATGTGGCGTTCAAAGCCAGTCATTGGCTGAGGGTGGTGGTGCCAGATGTGACGGTGGTGAACTCCGACGTGACGGGTGTAGACGCCTCGCTGACCAACGGCGACATCGACGGCGACAACGAGGTGACCCTGTTTGACTTTGGGCAGTTGGTTTCCGCGTTCGGCAGTATGCCCGGCGATAGCAACTGGAACCCCGATGCCGACCTGGACGGCGATCAGGAAGTTACCCTGTTTGACTTCGGCGTGCTGGTGCGCAACTTCGGTGCCATCGGGGGTGAATAACCTAGAGGGAGCATGAAAAAAGCGGGCAGGCGGAACGCCTGCCCGCTTTCCGTTTGGGGGGTTACCCTTTGCGCCGGCGCAGTGCCAGTGCCACCACGCCCAGCCCCAGCACCGCAGCGCTGGCTGGTTCAGGTACCGCCATGATGTGGCCAAACAACGCAGCGCCTGCGTTGTTCGGATTGCCAGCGTCTATCACCACCTGCAGGTAGCCGCCCGGCGTAATCCAGCCGGTGAACAGGCTTTGGGAATCCAGCGCCAGAGCGGGACTGGAAAAGCCGTTGGCATGGTAGATGACCTTGTACAGCCCGTCGCTGGAGTCCTGGAAGAAGGTCATCCCTAGCTTAATGGTGTCGCCCGAGTTGTAGGACAACCCGTGATTGGCGTTGAAGCTGTAGAAGGGGAAGGGCCAGCCAAACGCCACTACCTCATGGGCATCGGTGTTGACGATGAACTGTCCCTCCGAATAGCCCCAGGGCATCCCGATGCGCACCAGGAAACCCGCCTCTTTACGGGGGCTGGTCGGCGTACCGATCAGCGTGAGGTCGAACGACACGATCCACGGCTGAGAGAGGGGAATCTGCGCTGGGTTGACCCCATCCGCGGACAGGAACCAGGCATGCCTGTTGGCGAAATCGGGCGCGGCACCATCCCCATCCACCTTGTTGTCGGTGAGCAGGATGTTGGGCCACGCCTTGATGTGGCTGGAGATGGAGTCGGGGTCGTCGTTAAACACCCGGTCCAGGATGACGGCGTCGTTAAGTTGTGCCCCTGCCCAGGTTGTCAGCCCCAGACTCAGCACTGCGACCAGCAAGAGCTTTTTGATGTTACCTTCTCCTTTCTTGAGAATTGGAATGGTTGGAGCGAGCCGCTCTTCAAGCACTACATTAACCGATAAAACAGATTTCCCCACCTATTTCACCACCTCAGCCGCTCCTCTGCGCTCTACTTTAGCACAATTGGGTGCAGGAGTCAAGTAGAATCGCGGTTTTTTTCGAAAATTTTGATGAAAATCAGGAAACCCCTTGACAAGTTGTGCAGGGTGGGTTATACTAAGAGTGCATTAACCGATTAGTGGATAAGACGATGCGAAGAGAGCGAGTCACGATAGCCGATGTAGCGCGCCGTGCGGGCGTGTCTAAGGTCACCGTCTCGTATGTGATCAACGGGCGAGAGGGCAGAGTGCGTATCAGCGATGAAACCCGCCAGCGCATCTGGGAAGCCATTCGCGAGCTGGGTTACCGTCCCAACGCCATTGCCCGCGCTCTGACGCGACAACGCACCTCTACCATCGGCGTCGTGATGCAGTACGCGGCGATCTTCGGCGGGTGGTCGGGCTTTATCCTGGAGTTACTGCACGGTGCATCGCACGAGGCGATCGCACAACAGTACGACCTGATGATGTACACGGGAGCACATGGCGACGATGCGGAACACGAAGCGAACGCCGTGATGGATGGACGCATCGACGGTGCACTGCTCCTGCGCGACATCGACGACCCCCTGTCCGACATCCTGGCAGACAGCGGTTTCCCGCATGTGTTGATCTTTACCCGCTCCCGCCGCCCCGACGTCCACTATGTGGACTGCGATAACGTGAAGGGCGGCTACCTAGCGACCAAGCACCTGCTGGAGCTGGGGCATCGGGCGATTGTGCACCTGCGGGGAAGCTCGCGTTCCGCGCCTGCGCTGGACCGGTGGCATGGCTACGTGCAGGCGATGCGTGAGGCGGGTATCGAGCCCGACGAAAGTTGGGTGATCGAAATGCACGGTCCGCTGTCGGATGTGACGCCGTTGGTGGAGCTGATGCGCTCACCCAATAGGCCGACTGCCATCTTCGCGTGGAGCGACGACGTGGCGATTCGGGCGATGCGGGTGGTGCGTGAGATGAACCTGCGCATCCCCGAGCACGTGGCGGTGGTGGGATACGACTCCACAGAGGTCTGCAATCATACGGACCCACCGCTGACCAGCGTGCGCCAGCCCATCTACGAGATGGCACGGGAAGGGGTCAGGACGTTGGTGCGGCTCATCAACGGCGAACGCCCCCGTCGCATTGCGCGCGTGTTCGAGCCCACGCTGGATATCCGCCGTTCCTGCGGGGCTTCCTAAAAGCGGCACAGCAGAGACGAAGGGGGAAACTGTTTCGCTACTTTCGCAGTGAATCGGTTAATGTCACCAAGCGAGGTGTGGAGAGATGAACCTGAAAAAAGAGGTCAGTCCGCCCGTGGCGATCACCATCATCGTCATTGTGGTTCTCGCGCTTGTCGTGGGCTACATGGCGATGTCGGGGGGATTCAGCCGCGGCACGCGGACCGCGAAGGAGGCGGGCGCAGGTCCGCCCATGTACCCGGGCGTCATCCCGGGTAAAACCAATGCTCCCGTTGGTGCCCCCATCATGCCGGGGGCGCAGGGACGCTAAAGCACATCAACAAAACATCAAGAAGGAGGTCAAACACCAATGTTACGCAACCGAGCGTTTACGCTCATCGAACTGCTCGTCGTTATCGCGATCATCGCGATATTGGCGGCGATCCTGTTCCCCGTGTTCTCACAGGCACGAGAATCGGCACGAGTTACCTCCTGCTTGTCGAACATGAAGCAGATCGGGCTCGCTATCCGCATGTACTCGCAGGACTACGATGAGGTCCTGCCCATGCGCCGAACCTGCCCGGGTCAATGGTGTGCACAGGGGTGTACGGCAAACTGGAAGCACATGCTGTTCCCCTACATCAAGAACTGGGACCTGTTCAAGTGCCCCAGCAACCCGCTCAACCGCACCCTGGACGACACCAGCGGTGACCTGGACGGCAACGGCACGGTAGACTGCGAAGTGTATCCTCCGACCGTGCAGAAAACTGTCCGCAGCTACTTCTTGTACCACGCCTTCTTCAAGTCGGGCAACCCCGTAGGCTCCGGCGAGTGGTGGGCCGGGTTCAACTACGCCGAAAACAACTTCCCGTACCCGGCGAACACCCTTATCGTCGGCGAGCACAAGGACGTCTGGCCCGACTACGGTCCGTGGATGGCGTTTGATCCCAACTGGGGTCCTGCGGGCGCGAACTTCGGTGCACGCCACCGCGGTAGCGACCGCGCGGTGAACCTCACCTACCTGGATGGGCACGCCAAGTGGACCACCTGGGACGCCGTCTGCACGCACGACAACCCCGACGGCACCAACAAGTGGGGCTACGCCAAAGACGCCGACGGCAAAGTGATTATCGGCGGAATGGACCTGACCTGGCTGGACACCATGTGCAGCACGTTCCGCGATGCCGTACGTAACGGTCAGGTGCGCTAAGCACCCTCCTTCAGCGGGTGGGGGGCACTTCCCCCACCTGTCTTTCGCTACACCCAAACAGACGGAGGCACAGAAACAGCAGTGAATACCCAGCAGTTACTGGACAAGACCCAGAAACGCACCTGGCGCTTCTTCTGGCAAGAATCGCACCCCGACACCGGCTTAACCAAGGACCGAGCGAACAACTTCACCTCCGACAACTATACCGCTTCCAGCATCGCCAGCACCGGCTACGCACTGGCAGCAAACGTGGTGGCGGTACAGCGGCGCTGGCTGGAACACCGGCAAGCCGAACAGCGAACCCTCAAGACCCTGCGCTTTGTGCTGGAAGAGATGGAGCATTTCCACGGGTGGCTGTATCACTTTGTGGACTGGCGCACCGGCAAGCGGATATGGAACTGCGAGGTCTCCACCATCGACACCGCGCTGTTTCTGGCGGGGGCACTGCTGGCGGCAGAGTTCTTCAAAGGTGAGGTTGCCCGACTGGTAGACCGGTTCTATCGCCGACTGGATTTTGAGGTCATGCGCACCGACGGCGAGACAAAGCCCGACGAAATGCTGTTGTCACATGGGTGGAAGCCTGAGAACGGCTTCCTAAACACCCGCTGGCATTCCTACTGCGAGCACATGATTCTTTACCTGCTCGCGCTGGGAGCGCCGCACCAGCGCATACCCGAAAGAATGTGGGACGCTTGGCAACGCCCGGTGGTCGCCTACAACGGCAAATACGAGCATCTGGCGGGTGGTCCGCTGTTCATGCACCAAATGTCGCATCACTATATCGACCTACGCAACCGTCGCGACCGCTTAGGCTGGGACTACTGGGTGAGCTCGGTCAACGCCACTCTCGCTAGTCGGCAGTTCTGCATCGACAATAAGGAACGGTTCAAAACCTTTGACGACGACGTTTGGGGGCTGACCGCCTCGGACGGACCCGATGGCTATCGCGGTTACGCCGCCATTGTGATGTGGGACAAGCCCGATGGCACCGTTGCGCCCACCGCACCCATTGGCTCGGTGATCTTTACCCCCCAGGAATCCCTGCGCGCGATGCAGACCATGTACGACCGCTACCGTGACCGGATCTGGGGGCGCTATGGCTTCAGCAACGCTTTCAATGTAGACCGAGACTGGTGGGACCAGGATGTCATCGGCATCGACCTGGGCATGGCACTGCTGGCGATAGAGGACTATCGCACTGGCAGTATCTGGAAGCTGTTCATGCGCCGCCCGGAGGTACAACGGGGGCTACAGCGGGCGGGATTTCGCGTGACGAAGGAGCCTGCGCCGCGTCCGCTCCGAAGGCATGTTGGCGTCTAGCGCTCCGAACCAGCGATCAGCGTGCGGGGCGGGATGAAAGTGATGTTCTCGCGGGCGGTCTCCAGGCTCTGCACGGGAACATGCTCCTGCCCGCGTAGAAGCTCTCCGATGATCGCCTGCACAGAGCTTTCAGGGGTAGATGCCCCGCTGGTGACGCCCACTACGGGATAATCGCTACGCCATTCGGGAAGCACTTCTGATGGCTCCAGCAGAAGATAGGCGGGTGTACCTGCCTCTCGTGTCACCTCGCACAACCGATTGGAGTTACTGCTAGAGCGGCTACCGATCACCAGCACCAGGTCGCACATCTGCGCCAATTGCTTGACCGCGTTCTGGCGATTGGTGGTAGCGTAGCAGATGTCCTCTTTGGGGGGAGTGTGCAGATGCGGAAAGCGGCGCCGCAGGACTGCCAGAATGCGCTCCACCTCGTCCACGCTCAGGGTAGTTTGTGTGGCTACCGATAGCGGAGCATCGGGCACCTGCACGCTCTCTGCCTCTTCCACGCTGGTAATCAGCGTCACCTGTTCCGGTGGCGCATGTCCCATCGTGCCCTGCGCTTCCACGTGCCGGTGATGCCCAATGTACAGGATGTGGAACCCCTGCGCGGAATACCGCTCGACCTCGCGGTGCACCTTCGATACCAGCGGGCAGGTGGCGTCTACCACCCGCAGTCCACGCTCCTGTGCCTCGCGCCGAACCTGGGGCGAAACGCCGTGCGCGCTGAACACCACCACCGACCCTGGCGGCACTTCGGACAGCTCTTCGACAAATATCACTCCCCGCTGTTCGAACGAGCGCACCACGTGCTCGTTATGCACAATAGCATGGCGGGTATACACCGGCGCGCCATAGCGCTCCAGCGCGAGGTTCAGCACCTCGATGGCGTAGGATACCCCCGCGCAGAACCCACGCGGCGAAGCTAAGAGGATTCGTTCCATTTGGCACCTGATTCTCTCATGCTACTTCAGTTATTTTATCATAACTTCTCTTGCCTCTTCATCCCCCATAGGATTTAGGGCATCACGTCGGCTTTCTGTTCGTGAATATTTGCGCTGTCTTAACAGTTGAGGTATACTGGAATCGCTTTGACTTCACAATGTTACGGGTGAGGAAAAAGATGGCGATAGCAACGGCACACCGAAAGTCTCTCGTTGTAGCGGACAATCACATCCTTCACAGACTGCATTCGCTTTCGGGTATCGTCCCCGTAGGTGTTTTTCTAGTTCAGCATCTGACACTCAATTCGTTCGCGCTTGCCAGCCCCGGGCACTTCAATGCGGTGATAGACTTCTTCAATGAGAAGATGCCCAGGCACATCCTGTTCGTGCTGGAGTGGGGGCTGATCTTCATCCCCATCCTGTTCCATGGGCTGTACGGGCTGATCATCACGGCGCATGGGCAGGTGAACGTGGGGCAATACGGCTACTGGCGCAACTGGATGTACCTGTGGCAGCGGATTACTGGCGTGATTCTGGTGGTCTACATCGCCCTGCACGTGTGGGGCACGACGATTAGCCACCGCCTCTACGGCACCAATATCCACTACGATGGCATGGTCGCCTACTTCCAGAACCCGTGGACGGTCGCGTTCTACCTACTGGGCATCACATCCGCCACCTTCCACCTGTCCAACGGCATCTGGAACTTCTGCATCCGCTGGGGCATCACCGTCAGCGAACGTGCCCAGCGCGGCTGTGCCTGGGTGTGCGGAGTGGTTTTCGTGCTGTTGACCGCGCTGGGCTGGTCGGCGCTGTTCGCATTCCGATAGGCAGAACGAGGTGAGATACCATGGCAAAAGCACGCACAATTGTGGTTGGCGGTGGGCTGGCTGGGCTGATGACGGTCATCAAAATCGCCGAGCAGGGTCTGCCGGTGGATCTGTTCTCGCTGGTGCCTGTGAAGCGTAGTCACTCGGTCTGCGCACAGGGCGGGATCAACGGTGCAGTGAACACCAAAGGCGAAGGCGATAGCCCCGAGGAACACTTCGACGATACCGTCTATGGTGGGGACTTTCTGGCGCACCAGCCGCCCGTCAAGAGCATGTGCTACCGTGCCCCCGGCATTATCTATCTGCTCGACCGCATGGGGGTGCCCTTTAACCGCACTCCGGAAGGTTTTCTGGACTTCCGCCGCTTTGGGGGTACTAAACACCACCGCACCGCCTTCGCTGGCTCCACTACTGGACAGCAACTGCTGTACGCGCTGGATGAGCAGGTGCGCCGCTTCGAAGTGCAGGGGCTGGTCAACAAATACGAAGGTTGGGAGTTCCTGGGCATCGTGAAGGATGAGCAAGGCAGGTGTCGTGGTATCGTGGCGCAGAACCTGCACACGATGGAGATTCGCGCCTTCCGTGCCGACGCGGTGGTGATGGCAACGGGCGGTCCGGGCTATCTGTTCGGCAAGTCGACGAACTCCATCATCAACACCGGCTCCGCCGCCAGCATCTGCTATCAGCAGGGCGCGTACTACGCCAACGGCGAGTTCATTCAGGTGCATCCCACCGCCATTCCCGGCGAGGACAAACTACGCCTGATGTCCGAAGCCATTCGCGGCGAGGGCGGGCGCATCTGGGTGCCCAAAGACCCCTACGACAAGCGACGCCCGCAGGATATTCCCGAAAGCGACCGCTGGTACTTCCTCGAGGAGAAGTACCCGGCATATGGCAACCTAGTGCCTCGCGACATCGCCACCCGCGAGATTTTTGAGGTGTGCGTCACCCAAAAACGCGGCATCATGGGGCGCAATGAGGTGTACCTGGACATCACGCACCTGCCGCGCGAGGAGATCGAGCGCAAACTGCTGGGCATTCTGGAAATCTACACCAAGTTCGTGGGCGATGACCCGCGCGAAGTGCCCATGCGCGTCTTCCCCGCCGTACACTACTCGATGGGCGGGCTATGGGTGGACTACGAGCGCACCGCCGACGGCTTCCTGCACCCCGAAAGCACACGCAACCAGATGACTAACATCCCGGGACTCTACGCCGCGGGCGAGTGTGAATACCAGTATCACGGCGCCAACCGCCTCGGAGCCAATGCCCTGCTCGCCTGCATCTTCGGTGGGGAGGTGGCAGGCAATGCGGTGGTGCGTTATGTGAATGGGCTAAGCCGTTCGGCGGATGACCTGCCCGCCTCGCTCTATGAAGCCGAACGCCTCCGGCACGAGCAGGACTTCCAGCAGTTGCTGAAGATGACGGGCGACGAGAACCCCTACAAACTGCACCAGGAGCTAGGCGAGTGGATGACCGATAACGTCACCGTGGTGCGCTACAATGACCGGCTCCGGAAGACCGAGGAGAAGATTCTGGAGCTGATGGAACGCTGGAAGCGCATCAATATCAACGACTCCTCGCTGTGGACGAACCAGATTGTGCCCTTCACCCGGGCTCTGCGCAACATGCTGATTCTGGCGCAGGTGATCACCCGCGGGGCACTGTTGCGCAACGAGAGCCGCGGCGCGCATTACAAGCCCGAGTACCCCGAACGCAACGACGCCGAGTGGCTGAAGACCACCATGGCAAGCTACACGCCGGAGGCACCGGAAATCTTCTACGAGCCGGTGGATGTGTCGTTAATCCCGCCTCGTGCCCGTAAGTACGATGTGGACAAGAAGGCGACGCTGGCAGAGCCGGTATCTGCTCCCCAGCCAGTGGGAACCAAGGATGATAGAGGAGAGTGAGAGATGGACGGCATCAAAAGCGTGGTGCTGAAGATCAAGCGGCAGGCTGACCCGCAAAGCAAACCCTACTGGGAAGAGTTCGAAGTGCCCTACCAGCCGCGGGCGAACGTCATCTACTGCCTGATGCAACTCCAACGCAACCCTGTTAACCGGCAGGGGCACCCCACCACCGCGCCCGCCTGGGAAGCCGCCTGCCTCGAGGAGGTGTGCGGCACCTGCACGATGGTGATCCACGGCAGGGTACGGCAGGCTTGCTCGGCTCTGGTGGACGAGGTGGGCAAACGGGCTGGAGAGCACCTGCAGATCACCCTTGAGCCGATGACCAAGTTCCCGGTGGTACGCGACCTGATCGTAGACCGCAGTGAGATGTTCGAGACCCTCAAGCGCATCAAGGCGTGGGTGCCCATCGACGGCACGCACGACCTCGGTCCCGGTCCCCGCATCCCTGATAGCGTCCGCGAACTGCGCTACGAGTTCGCGCGGTGCATGACCTGCGGATGCTGTCTGGAGGCATGCCCGAACGTCAACGCCCACTCGAACTTCATCGGTCCCGCCGCGCTAGGGCAAGTCAAGCTGTTCAATCTGCACCCTATTGGCGCCGCGCTGGAAGACGAGCGCTTCGACGTGCTGGCAGGACCCGACGGCATCACCGGCTGTGGTAACGCTCAGAACTGCGTGCAGGTGTGCCCGAAAGACATCCCGCTGACCCGTGCGATCGCCGAGCTGAACCGAGACATCACCCTCAATCGGTTGCGCAAATGGCTGACGAAGTAGACCAGCGGGCGGGGACGCTCTCCGGCGTTCCTCCCCCCATCGTACACGAAGAGTTCTATACGGCTGAGGACGGCAGTCAGTGGCTGATGCAGATTGAGGTGCGGTGGACGCCCCGCTATGAAAGCAGGGTGCGCCTGCTGAAAATGCCCGAACGTGTCCCCGTGAACCTCCCCGCGAACCTGCCTTATCTAGAGGTTGTGCCCCCGAATATCCGCGAAGCTGCGCTGGACGGACGCTTTGACCTTCAGGCTATCACTCATTACTGCCTTCAGCGATGCCTGATAATGTTGCGGGAGTATGTCGAGCGCTTTGGTGATGACCTGTAAGAGAAGTGTTTGTCTTCCGATAATGTAAGGTGTTGTGCAGATTATCTCGTTCCTTTGGTGGTGCCTCGAGGTGTACGCGATGCAAAACGCTACGGTAACCGATGTTCGCGTGCTGGTGGTGGATGACGAGTCTCTGGTGGGCGAGGCGATCGAGCGCGTTCTCCGTTCCTGCGGCTATGTCGTCAGCGTGGCTCACAGTGCCGAGCAAGCCCTGCAGATACTGGCGCAACAGCCCGTTCATCTGTGCCTGTCCGACCTGCACATGCCCGGCATAGGCGGAGAGGAGCTAGTCAAACAGGTGCGTCAGCATTACCCGGAGATTCCCGTGGTGATCATGACGGGAGATTCCTCCATTGAGGTGCTCCGAGAAGCGCTGGACAACGGAGCCAGCGACTTTATCACCAAACCCTGGCGTTCCCATGAACTGCCAGTAGTGGTGGAACGCAACGTCCGTCGGCATAACCTGTGGATGGAAGAGCAAAAGAAACATCTCCGCCGGCTGAACGAAGCCTATTCCGACCTGCTGGAAGCACTGCTCAGCGCGCTGGAGACACGGGAAAAGGAGATTGAAGGGCATTGCGAACGGGTGACCGCGTATACCATGATACTCGCCGAGGCGATGGGCGTGCCTCATCAGCAATATCCCGATCTCGAGCGAGGCGCGCTTCTGCACGATATTGGCAAGATCGGCATCCCCGACAGCATTCTGTTCAAACCGGGTCCGCTCACCCCCGCCGAATGGGAGGTAATGCGCCAGCACCCCATGATTGGCTATCAGATGTGTATGAAGGTGCGCTCTCTACATGCCGCCGCGCGCGAGGTGGTGCTGTGTCACCACGAGCAGTGGGACGGGAACGGCTACCCGCAGGGGCTACGCGGCGAAGACATCCCGCTTGGGGCACGCATCTTCGCGGTGGCGGATACCATCGACGCCATGACTTCCAACCGACCCTACCGCTCCGCGCGCTCTATAGACGAGGTGTCGGCGGAGTTGGAGCGATGTTCTGGTACCCAGTTCGACCCCCAAGTAGTACGGGCGTTCTTCAGCATTCCCGCCTCGACATGGCAGTCGCTCATCGAGAACCTGAAAGGCATTGCGAATCAACGCGCTCCAGGCCAGTTGGCGAACTTCCCGCTGTTCCCCGACACCCTGGGCAAAGCGGCGTAACTATCTGCTAACAAGGCTCAACTGCACTTGCAGTTGACGCTGTTGTGCGCTCCACAGGATCTGAGGCTGGATGCAGTGCGCTGGTAGGATGAGGGCAATCTGCCAGTCGCGCCAGCTCCGCTTCTCTATATCCCACTTCCCCAGCACGTCCAGCCCCCAGTGCCCAGTCAAACGCAGGCGAAAACGGGCTTCCCGGCGCGTCTCCAGCTGGTCGAACACGAAAGGACTGCTTCCTTGGGTGATAGCCGTCGCTATCCCCGCGCCCAGGGTCAGACGGCTGTTGGCGTTCCAGTAGATGCCCCATTGCGCTCGTGCCCAACGGTATGCCTTGCCCGGGTACACCCCGACTCTGGCGTCCAGGATCAGGTCGGTTGCTACCCGCTCCCCGACTGCCAGCGCAGGGGACTGCCAGCGTATCAACGCCACCGCACGGTTCGCGGTGACCAGGGTGGGGCTTTCACGCAGTCGTGCCAGCCTCCATTCCGTTTCCAGCGTTCCGCCGCCCAAGGGGTGTAGCGCCTGGTAACCCAACTCCCCCCCCCGCAGGTACAGGTCGGTACGCCGAAGGTTCTCTACGGGCGAGTTCGCCCGCGCCGAGAGGAAGAACCCCTGCTTGCTGTGCGTTTGCGGGGTCGTGCGCCAGCCGCTGGTGCTGATGGTTTCCAGGAATGAGGTGCCGGGGCGTTCGGTAGGCTCTAGGTGGCGCAGAGGTTCCTGGTCGCCGGTGTCGTCCAGCCGGCGCAGGAGGTCGATCCGCACTTCGGGGTCGTGTCGGGTGAACACGCGCAGGCTGTAGCCTACCAGTACCCCGCGCTGGGGGAGCAGGTCGCCACAATACACCATCAGTCCTCTGCGGCGCGAGTAGCCTACCTGCGGGATCAGCGGTTCGCCGGGCTCGCGCCTGCCGATTCGTCGGCTCAGGTAGGGGATGCTCACCACCTTGCTTCCCCATGCCGATAACGACACCTGCCGGGCGCGTATCCGTAACGCTGAACTCAGGCTGAGGCTCCGGGCAGAGAGCAAAAAGTCAGGGGGTGTTTTGTCGCAGGTGGTCAGGGTCACATTTTGCATCTCCAGATTTCTGCCGTCAGAGCGTAGAGCGTCGGCGGTGATGCGAATGCCCTCTATCGCGCCGTGCACGCCCAGCAGGTCGCCTTCGCGGGTCTTTAGGTTGAAGCGCATCTGTGAAGCATAGAGCTTTCCCCCCTCGTCCTCAAAGAGCACATCACCGGTGGCGGTGATCCAGCCTGACTCTGTGTCTCCCTCGATACGTTGTGCCCGTACGCGCCGACCGCCCCACTGTACCTCGGCGTCCCCCTCGGCGATGAAGCGATGCAGTGCTATCGCCTCCATACGCTTTGCTACCAGCCGCCACGCCTCTGGCTCTGCGCGAGGTGGCGCAGACCACACCACGCCCCAGCCCAGCACGAACATGAGCGTGAAGGCTATTTTGAACGCTCCACCAGGCGAACAATCCACTCTACGGCTCCCAGCAGGTCAGGCACTATGTGGTCGGGAGGATGATTTTGCATTTCGGGTCCATCCAGCATATCAGGCTTCACGTGCCCGCTCAGTACCAGCACGGTTTTGACGCCCGCGGCTTGCCCTGCCACGACGTCCCGCCAAGAATCGCCCACAAACACCGATCGCTCCAATGCGATGCCGTGCTCGCGTGCCGCCCGAATCAGAAGCCCCGGCTTGGGCTTGCGACAATCACACCCGTCGTCATCATCGTGTGGACAGTAGTAGAAGGCGTCGACGTGTGCGTTGTACGCGCTCAGCAGTTCCTGCAGACGCTCGCTGATTCGCCGAAGGTCTTCCAACGTGTACAGCCCCTTTGCCACCCCCGACTGGTTCGAGCAGACGATGACCGGCACCCCCAGCGCGTTGAATCGGGCGATCGCCTGTGCTGATGCGGGCAGAAGATGCACATCTTCCGGGCGGGTGACGAACTCCACCGGGTCGACGTTAATCACGCCATCCCGGTCCAAAAACACCGCAGGGCGGGCAGATTTCGTGCTCAAACATGCACCTCCTTCTGGCATTCTCCAGAAGGACTATATCGGAGTTCATAGCGAATCGTCAAGGGGAGACGGGCTATAGGGGGTGCGGAGCATGGCTCGGCGCGTGCTAGTCGGCACATCAGGCTGGAGCTATGATCACTGGCGGGGAAGATTCTATCCCCCGGAACTGCCGCGCGAGGAGTGGCTTGCTTTTTATGCGCAGACGTTTCCTACTGTGGAGGTCAACTCCAGTTTCTACCGCCTGCCTTTTGCCAACATGGTGCTCGGCTGGCATAGGCGAAGCCCCGAAGGGTTCCTGTTCGCCGCCAAGTTCGCCCGACGAGCCACGCACGTGCACCGCTTGCACGACTGTCAGCAGATCGTTCAGCGCTGGCTGGAGCGCATGCAGTTGGTAGGGGCGAAGTTGGGGGTGATCCTGGTGCAGTTGCCGCCGGGTTTGCATCGAGAGGTGCCCTTGCTAGAAGCTTTTCTTCGTCTGTTCCCGCCTGGAACGCGCGTGGCGGTAGAGTTTCGGCATCCGTCGTGGGAGTGCGAGCAGGTGTACGACCTGCTGAGGTCACTGGGCATGGCGCACTGTACCATCAGCTATCCCCGCTATCCGATGGACTGGACGGTCACCGCCCCCTTCGTCTACGTGCGCTTGCATGGGGTCACTCAGGCGTATGACTATTGCTACAGCACGGCGGAGCTCGAGCAGATCGCCTCGCGCATCCGTGACCTGCCCGCCGAGGTGCAAGAGGTGTTCGTCTACTTCAACAACGACACCAACGCCTATGCTCCTGAGAACGCGCGCCAACTGCAGGCGATGCTCGCATCAGAATAGGGCTTTGCAGGAACCCGGCTCCGCAGGGCGAATAGCCATATCAACCACAGGCAAGGAGGAAGGGTGAAGTTGAGAACGGACTGGTTGTTTGTGCTGGTACTGTTGTGTCTGTTTGCATTGCCGGGCGAGTCTAGGCGTCGCCTCGGCGTTTCGCACCTTCTTACCGAACGGCTGGAGAACCCGCTGGGGATCGACACCCCGCATCCGCATTTCTCGTGGCAAATCCAGCACCAGCACCGCGGCGCCAGCCAGAGCGCGTACCAGATTCAGGTCGCCAGCAAGCCAGAGCTCCTGCGTGACGGCAAGACCGATATGTGGGACAGCGGTAAAGTGCTCTCCTCGCAAAGCCTGCATATCCCTTACGCGGGCAAGCCTTTGCAAAGCCGAACCACCTATTACTGGCGTGTGAGGGTATGGGACCACGACGGCATCACTAGCGCATACAGCCAGCCAGCGACCTTTGAAACCGCCTTGCTGGACCCCAACGAGTGGAAAGCTCGCTGGATCGCCGTGCCTCGCACGGGAGGTAACGGTTGGCACTCGCAGTTTGCTGATAGCGTGGATGTGAACAAATGGGTGCAGTTGGACCTGGGGCGGTCGGTGGCGTTTCGGCGGATTGTGCTGTATCCTGCGCGCCCCTATAACTGGAAGCGCGATGAGCCCGGCTTCGGCTTCCCGGTGCGTTTTCGCCTCGAAGCCAGCGATGACCCCGATTTTACCCAGCCGCGCGTACTTGCCGATTACACCCACGCCGACGTGCCCAATCCGCGCACGAAGCCCATGAGCATCGACGTGGGCGAGCAAAAAGCGCGCTACGTGCGCCTGGTCATTACCAAACTGCACCACCCCGCCGATACGCGCCCGCTAGCCGCCCTGGCGGAGATGGAGGTGCTGAACGCCGAGGGGGGCAACCTCGCTCTGCACGCCCCAGTGAGCACCGATGGCTGGAATATGGACAGCATCGAAGAGAACGATTGGGGACGGGCGATGCTGACTGACGGTTTACGGGAATCGCGCCCATCAGATACCTGCGCGCCCATGCTCAGGCGTGAGTTTACCATAAACGGCAGGGTCAAGCGCGCCCGCGCCTACGTGACCGGACTGGGCTACTATGAGCTCTATCTGAACGGCAAGAAGGTGGGCGACCGGTTGCTAGACCCGCCTTATACCAACTTCCACAAGCGCATCTACTACAGCACTTACGACGTCACCACCCTGCTGAAGCGCGGCGAAAACTGCGTGGGAGCACTGCTGGGCAACGGCTGGTGGAAAGGCGCTCCCCACTTTCTCCTGCAGATGCATATCGAGTACACCGACGGCGCCCAGCAACTCGTTACCAGCGATGCCGGGTGGCGCTGGGCAAAAAGCCCCCTCTTGAGCAACAGCCTGTACCATGGGGAGACCTATGATGCCCGCCTCGAACAGCCGCAGTGGGCAACCGCCGGGTTCGTGGAGCCACGCGAGGGAGAAAACGCTTGGCAGAAGGTGCAGGTGAGCGATCTGTCCAAGGTCACCCTCTCGGCGCAGATGATGCCCCCCATCAAGGTCACCCAGATTCTCAAGCCGAGATGGATCAGCCAACCCCAGCCGGGCGTGTTCGTGGTGGACTTCGGGCAGAACTTCTCAGGCTGGTGTCGGCTGAAGGTGAAAGGCAGTGCGGGGACGACGGTCACCCTCAAACATGCGGAGGTGCTCTTCGAAAACGGTCTGGTCAACCAGCAGAACCTGCGCAGTGCCAAAGCCACCGATACCTACATCCTGAAAGGGGAAGGGGTAGAGGTTTATGAACCCCGCTTCACTTACCATGGCTTCCGGTATGTGCAGGTGGAGGGCTATCCGGGTACCCTGACGGCAAACGATATCGAGGGGTGCGTGGTGCATACCGCCTTCGTCCAGCGCGGACAGTTTGAATGCTCTAACGACCTGCTCAACCAGATACAGCGCAATGCGCAATGGGGCTACCGCACCAACTGGCACAGCATCCCCACCGACTGCCCCCAGCGCGATGAGCGACAGGGCTGGATGGGTGATGCGCATATGACCGCCAACATGGGACTGTTCAACTTCACCTCCGAATCGGCTTACGTCAAGTTCCTACGGGACATCGCGGACGCCCAAGGCGAAGATGGGCGTATCCCCGATACCGTGCCGCATGTGTGGGGAACCAATCCGGGCGACCCGCAGTGGGCGGGGGCGTATCTGTTCATCGCGTGGGATATGTATCGTCACACCGGCGCGCGGTATCTGTTGGAACAACACTACGAGGGCATGAAGCGCTACGTGCAACTGCTTCGTCGGGAGGCGGGAGATTCCTGCATCCTCACCCGCAATAACTACGGCGACTGGGTGGCTGTGGTGGAGACGCCTAAGGACCTGATTTCCACCGGAACCTACTATCTCAGCGTGAAGCGATTGGCGGACATCGCGCACGTGCTGGGTAAACGCGAAGATGAAAACGCGTATCGCGCCCTGTGCGAGCGCATCGCGCAAGCGTTCAACGCCCGCTTCTGGAACGTAGAGGCAGGCTACTACGGCAACGGTAGCCAGTTCTCCAATATCTTCCCGCTGTATCTGGGCATCGTGCCTGAGGAGCGACGGCAGAAGGTACTGGAGCACGTGGTGCACGACATCACGGTGAACCACCAGGGGCATTTGAGCACAGGGTTTATCGGCACACGCTACCTGCTGGATACGCTGACCCTGCTTGGGCGAGCGGACATCGCCTACCTGGTGGCGTCGCAGGATACTTATCCGAGCTGGGGATACATGGTGCGCCGGGGAGCAACGACCATCTGGGAGCTGTGGAAGTACGAGGTGGGGCCGGGCATGAACTCGCACAACCATCCCGCCCTCGGGTTGATCAGTGGGTGGTTCTACGAGGTGCTAGCGGGCATTCAGCCCGATCCCTCGCGCGGCGACTGGGAGCACTTCACGGTGCGCCCCCATCCGGTCGGCGACCTGTGGTGGGCGAAGGCAACCGTCAACACAGTTCGTGGGGAAGTGGAGGTGCGCTGGGAGAAGCGTTCCGATGCCTTCTTACTCAGCGTGGTCGTGCCCGTCAACAGCACGGCAACCGTGCATATCCCACTGCTGGGCATCTCCAACCCCGCCCTCACCGAGGCAGAGGGCAAGGTGTGGCACAACGGCAGGTTCCTGCCGAAGGTGTCGGGAGTGAAAAGTGCTCGTGTAGAGGGCGAATGGATGGTGCTGGAGGTCGGCTCGGGCGCGTACCACTTCAAGTTACATGCAGACAGATGAACAGTTGCCGTGCTCCTGAGGGTGTGATATAATCGGTAAAACTGCGGGAGGTGCTGTGATGGAGGAACAGCAATCGCAGGATGAACAGATGACCCAAGAGCACGTCCGGCAGGAGCCGCTCAACGTGACCGACCTTGCCCTGTGGATGGTCGAGGAGATGCAGGCTCAGGCGTGGATTAAGATGGGTCTATGGAAGGACCCGCTATCGGGGGAGTTGCAAACGGACCTGCGACAGGCGAAAATCGCGATTGATTGTGTGGGGGCGCTGATAGGGGTGCTTAAACCGCACCTTTCGGAGGCACAGCGGCGCGATTTGGAGCGGTTATTGACCGATCTGCGGTTCAATTTCGTGGAGCGCAGTGCCGAGGCGCCATCAGGACAGTAAAGAGAGGAGGCGACCATGCAAAGTTCCCGAGAGAGCACCGAAGTCCGCTGGCTACGCGCGCAGTGGGCACGCTATTATCTCCTGCGAAGATGCTATCTGTGGGCGGCACGGGGCATCCGCACGTTCGTGATCTGGATACGGGAAGGGGCTTCTGTGGTAGCACATTGGGTTCTGGAACGCTCCGATCCCCTGGCGCAGTACCGGCGTCAGCGCGAGCAGTTCCTGGCATTCTACGAGCGTTATGAGCAGTTGATAGATGTGCTCTGCTGGGCGGCGCGCGACACGGTGCACGACGGTTGCGATGAGCAGTACCAGCAGGTGCGCACCTGGCTCCTACAGCACTATGCGCCGGTGCGTCGGGCACTGGCTCCCTTTATCCAGCAGGTACTCTCGGAACAGCAAGGCAACATGCAGGAGGACCCCTTTGCCAAGCTGTTCGCGCCCGCGCACGTGATGCAGGTCATCGAGCAGGATGAGGGCGACCTGTTGGGCAGAATCATCCTGACGCGCGATATCGTAGCGCGTTACGACACCCACCTGCGCACGCAACTCGAAAAACACAGCCAGCGAGGGACACACTGACTGTGAAAATCCGTCACTTTCACGCGGACGACCAGCCAGCCGTTCTGTCGCTGTGGAACCGCTGTATGGGCGATTCTTTTCCGCTGGATGCCCTCCTCTTTGAGCAGAACGTGCTGAAAGATGTGCACTTTGACCCCTCTGCGGTGTGGGTGGTAGAAGATGAGCGGGGCGAACTGCTGGCATACGTGCACGCGAAAGTGTGCAAGGAACCACTTGGCTCAGCGGGCACGCTCCCCGAACAGGGTTGGGTCGGAGCGTTGGCTTTTGAACCGAACGAGCAGGGCGAGCAGTCTGCACGCGCGGTGCTCCAAACCGCTCTACAATGGCTGAAGGCGCAGGGCAGAAAACGGGTGAGCTACGGCTCGGACCCCGCGCACTTTTTCCCCGGCGTGCCCGCCGAGCAAGCGCTTCACCAGCAGATCCTGCGGGAAGCGGGGTTCACTATCAGCGACCATGTAGCAGTAGACCTGATACGTGATCTGGCGGACTACCGCGTACCCGAGGAGGTGGAATCCAATCTCCGCCACCTACGTGAGCAGTACACCATCCACTCGTGTACGCCTCAGGACGTGCCCGCTCTGCTTCGCTTCCTCCAGCAAGAGTTTCCGGGCCGGTGGTATTACGAGACCGTCAAACGGCTGGAGGTCGAGGAGACGCCGCGTGACATCCTCATCTTGACACACGGCGAGGAGGTGGTCGGCTTCTGCCACACCTTTCATCGCGGCTCCAGGCGCATTGGTCCCTCCATCTACTGGCGCAAACTGCTGGGCGAAGCGTACGGTGGCTTGGGTCCAATCGGTCTTGCCGCCAGCACCCGCGGCAAAGGGCTTGGACTGGCGTTGCTGTGCAAAGGCGTGGAGTACGTCAAAGCGCAGGGCGCCACGCGCATGGCTATCGACTGGACGAACCTGGTGGACTTTTACGGCAAGATTGGCTTCCGCGTGTGGAAGCGGTATCACCCTGCGTCCGTCACGTTATAGACTGAGCTGTTCCCTCACCTCCCTCCTCCCCGCGGGCGGGGAGGAGGGGTTCGGCTCGGAGTCTGCCTTGACATCCGGCGTCGCTAGCTCATGATGCGCATATCGATAACCGCCGTCAGCCCCACGCCGTTGACCCGGCGAAGCTTCAGCGGGTTGAGGTCATCGGTAGGGATCAGGATCTTTACGCGGAACATGCCGTTCGAGAACAGGTCCTCGTACTGCCAGACGCCAGCTACCTTGTCCACATCCGTCGAGGCGCCCGAAACCTGCGCGCCGCCGATGTAGGCGTTCTCGCCCAGCGTTGCCATTGGGATGACCTTTGTGAACTCCTCCGCGCCCTTGCGCAGGCTCAGCTTGTTGATCAACTCGTTCAATTGGTTTCCGGCGTTCTTGACCGCAACCGCAACGGCGGTCGCCGCCAGCACCTCCTTGCCCCCCAGCCCTTTCGGGTGAGTGACCTTAAAGCCGCCTTCCAACGCCACGTCAATCAGCGCGGAGATGCCGACCTTCTCTACCCGGCGCAGACCGGTCAGGCTGTCACTTGGCACCAGCACCTTGATGCGGAACCGGTCCAGCGACTCCTCTATCTGAAACACCGCCTGTACCTTGTTGACCGCCTTTTTGGGACCCATCACCTGCGCCGCGCCCACATAGCCCTTATCGCCGAGGCTGAGGATGGGCACGACCTTAGTCGCCTGATTGAGGGGCACATTGTGGCGGATGGTGAGCTCGTTGATGAACTTGTCCAGCGCCTTGGCGTTCTGTTTGACCAGATACCCGATGCCCACCAGTTTCACGCCTCCGCGCAGGATCTTGCCCCAGTCCTGCGCCCAGCTCCACCCACAGAGGCAGACAGTCCACAAAAACACCATCCCTGTCGCAAGCCATATCGCACGTTTCATCGGGGTACCTCCTGTCAGATTCAGATTTGGCTCCCCAGTGCATGTTTCACGAGAGTGGGTATCTCGTAGAGCGCGTCCGCCACAGGTACACCCGCAGAACGCAGGGCATCTACTTTCGCCTGTGGAGTGCCAGTGCGCCCCGAGATAATCGCTCCCGCATGCCCCATCCGCTTGCCGGGCGGTGCCGTGCGCCCCGAGATGAAGCCAATCACCGGCTTGTGCATGGTGCGAATGTACTCCGCCGCAATCTCCTCATCCGAGCCGCCGATTTCACCCACCAGCACCACCGCTTGCGTGTCGGGGTCCTCCTCGAACAGCGGGAGCAGGTCCACAAACGTGCTTCCCAGCACCGGGTCGCCGCCTATTCCAATACAAGTAGACTGTCCCAGCCCCGCTTTCGTTAGCAGGTCGACGATCTCGTAGGTCAACGTGCCACTGCGCGACACCAGTCCGACCGGTCCGGGCGTGAAGATGCCCCCCGGCAGGATACCGATTTTGCACTGCCCGGCGGTGATGATGCCCGGGCAGTTGGCACCAATCAGGCGCACCCCTTTCTGGCGCACTAGCGCGACGGTTTTGACCATATCCTGCACGGGGATGCCCTCGGTGATACACACGACCAGCCGAACTCCGGCGTCCGCCGCCTCTAGCACCGCGTCGGCAGCGAAGGGTGCAGGCACAAAGATCACAGACGCGTCGGCGCCAGTCGCCTCTACCGCCTGCCGGACGGTGTCGAACACCGGCACACCCAGCACCTCCTGCCCACCTTTGCCTGGGGTGACCCCCGCCACAATCTGTGTGCCATACTCTAGCATCTGCCGGGTGTGAAACGCGCCTTCGCGGCCAGTGATGCCCTGCACCAGCACGCGCGTGTTCTTGTCAATCAGTACAGCCATCAGCATGTTACCTCCACAATCTTGCGTGCCGCCTCCTGCATAGTGACCGCAGGGATGAGCTCCGTTCCCTGCAGGAGCGCCAGTCCCTCCTCCGCACGGGTGCCCGCCAGTCGGATGACGATGGGCACTTTGACCTCCAGACTGCGGATGCCCTCCAGAATGCCTTTCGCCACCTCATCCCCGCGTGTGATGCCACCGAACACGTTGAACAGCACGCCCTTTACGTTGGGGTCCATCAGCACAATCTCCAGCGCATTGCGCACCAGGTCGGCTTTTGCGCCACCGCCGATGTCCAGGAAGTTGGCGGGTCTGCCCCCTGCGCGGCTGACCTCGTCCAGCGTGCTCATCACTAGTCCTGCACCATTGCCGATGATGCCGATGTCGCCGCCCAGACGCACGTACTGGATACCGCGCCGATGCGCCTCCGCCTCGATGGGGTCCTCCTCGCTCTCCTCCTTGTACGTACTGAACTCGGGATGACGGAAGAGAGCGTTGTCGTCGATGTTCAGCTTGGCATCGGCGGCAAGGCACTGTCCGTCTGCGGTCAGCACGAAGGGGTTGATCTCCGCCAGCGAGGCATCACTGCCCGCATACGCCTTGTAGAGCGCAAGCAGGAACCTGGTGGCGGTCGGTACTGCCTCCCGGGCGATCCCGGCATCATACAGCGCCTGCCTCGCCTGATACGGCATCAGCCCTTGCCAGGGCTCGATCCACACCTTCACGATAGCTTCGGGGTGCTCCTCAGCGACCTGCTCGATGTCCATTCCGCCCAGCGCGCTGACCATCACCACGTCGCGCTGTTTGGCTCGGTCCAGGGTGATGCCCAGGTAGTACTCCTGTGCGATGGCGAGGGCTTCCTCGATGAGCACCTTATGCACGGGTACGCCCTGCGGAGCTTGCGGGGTGCCCAGCCGCGAGCCAATGAGGGCACGGGCGTGCTCTTCCGCCTGGGTGGGTGTGTCCGCCAGGCGAATGCCTCCCGCCTTCCCACGCCCGCCAGCGTGCACCTGTGCCTTCACCACCACACGCCCGCCCAGACTTTCGGCGATTGCTCGCGCCTCCTCTGGCGTGCTGGCAACACGCCCGCGCGGTACCGCCACCCCATAGCGTGCCAGCACCTCTTTGGCTTGATATTCGTGGATTTTCAACGGTGCGCCTCCTCACTCAAAGGTTGCCACCGATTAGTTTACCAGAAGGAGCGGGCATCTGCCATGAACGCGGGGCGCCGTCGCAATAGCATGATGGTCTTTGTTCCGCACCTTGTCCAGCAAAAGTCGCAAAAAACTAAAAAATTTTGGGGCTTTTACCCGCTTTACCCCCAGTTTTGGTACGAATCTTGCAATATCATAGAGATGGGTAAAGCAACACGGCGCACCTGATGCACGCCGATGGTTTGG
>PSLZ01000005.1:0-118935 GCA_040289885.1 Armatimonadota bacterium
CAAAAGTGTTTCACTATATATGTCGTTACAGCCCTGCAAAAGCGGACAGGTTTAGGCTCTTCCCTCAGTATCTATCCGGCAGGTACATGTGCCCAAAACGAACGGGAAAGAGCTTCTCGAGCAGAGCGACCACCTCCGCTGGTAATGGCGTACTCAACTGGGCGCAGAGAACTCTTGCAGGGGCGAAGCCCAGCGCCATGCGTGCCAACGTTCCCTGCGGCAACATGACCCTGTCCCGCAATCCCTCCGCCTCCGCCGTTACTACCACGCCCTCGGCAGATACCCGGAGCGTCGCTTCGCCCGCGTCGGTGCACAGGGTCAACTCGCGCGTTTCGATACTGCCTGCCAGACGTGCCTGCCGCGAGAGCTCAGGCTCCAACGCTTTCAGTAGCCAAAAGGCATCCAGCAGACGCACCATTGAATTGCCATTCGCGCTGTACATCTGCACCATACGGCAATCGGTGAAGCGCGCGGTGTTTGCCAGCACGGTGTCTGGCGGAACGGGCAATAAAGCCTCATCTTTGCCCTCCTCTTGCGCCCGCTGACGACAGAAAGCCAGCAGAGCCGACGCCGCCCCAGACGTCAGCGCGAACGCTTCGCCGAAGCAAAGCGCATTAGGGAACTCGGGTTCGAGAATATAGCGGATCGACCAACACCAACGCGCTCGCCAGAGATAACCCTCTATCTCACCCGCAGGTGATACCGCTACCCAGCACTCATCCTGCGGATAACTACCTGGCGTCTCCAACAATCTGTGCCACACAGGCGACTGCGCCGACCGCACCGCCACACCCGTCGACAGCGCAGTGGCTTCCTCGTATATCCTCTGTACCGCCGACAAATCTTGCGCGGTGAACTCACGCACCGACCAGCCAGCCGGTAGAGGTGACTGTGCCTGCACGTTATATAGAAACAGCCAGTATTCGGGTCCCGCGGTCACGTAACCGAAGCGGTGATAGAAATCACGGATGCCGTAGAGCATGGTAATCCCCGCGTCGCCGACAGACATCTCCTCGACCGCTCGCCACAACACCCGTCGCGCATAACCCTTTAAACGGTGTTCGGGCTTCGTCTCCACCCCGCCGATGCCGCCCATGCGCACAGTCGCACATCCGACGCGGATGGTAAAAGGCACAATCCAGCACCAGCTCGCTTCCTCTCCATTCACCATCAGCACCACGCGCTTGGCGCCGTCCTGCTCTGGCTTGATGACAATCTCCTCTCGCATCATCTACTCTCTCCCTGTACGTTCACTCTTGCGGAACCAATATAGCAAATCGCACGGCACGTGTCCAGTCACTTGACTATGGATTAATCCTTGCATCGCCAATGCGGGCGGATAGCATCGCGTGAAAAGGAAGCCCCCTTTTATAGCAGGAGTTTGCCCCCTCTCAGCGAACCTCTGCACAGGAGGAGTGTGAACATGGTCCAACACACGTATACGGGTGTCATCCTCATGCTGTTCTGTCTGCTTGGCATCACGTCCGCCAGGGCACAGTCGGCTATTGCCAGCGGCTCCCTGCGCTGTATACCCCTGCGCCAGGAGAACCGCTACGTGGGGTTCCGCCTGCAAGATGGGAACCGCCCACTCGCCGATGTGCTGTTCCATGCCGGCGGCGCGCTTTACGCTACCAGAGCGCAAACCCAGGAAGGGCAGATCCTCTTCTCCGGCTTTCGCACCGATGGCTCGTGGGAGGTGGGCGAGGAGGCGGTCGTGAGCGTTGCGTTCACACAGGGCAATCCGTATCCGCAGGTCTCTTTCCGCATCCCGGTCAAGCGATTTGCGCCCGTTGTCTGGGAATCTGCACACGGCAAACAGCCCCTGCACCTGTTCGTCTGCTCCGTGCCCGGCGCACCTATCTTCCACCAGCGCGGATGGGTGATCCCCACGCCCGTCATCGACGACCACGTCATGCAAGGCGCGTTCGGCACCGCCAGCGCGACCATCGTCTCCGCGTGGTCACCCGACTGGATGTACACCCCCGCAATCGGCGCATATCCGATGCCAGTGGTCGGATTGTGGAAGCCGGACGAGGGCAAGTACATCGCCTACGAGTTCTTTGACGCCCGCCTTACCGACCACAGCGAGCATAATCTCGGCAGTACCTACTGCTGGCAGTCGAAGCAAGCCAGGCAGTTCTTCTGCCTCACTTTGCCCTATGGCAAGCCATACAACCAGCTCCGCTACCCCAAAGACGGCGACCTGTTCGCCTCGCGCTTCCGCATTCTCTACTCGACCACTCTGCGCTACGAGCACGATCCCAACCTCTTCGTAAACGACTACATCTGGCGCACCTATCGGCAGAGACTGGCTTCTGCCCCTCCCATGAACGACTTGCTCTGGCTGCCAAGACCCTACCGCCTCGAGCGGTTTCCCAAACCGGGGCTTGGCAGGCTTCTGTACCGCACCAAGAACGACCCCTTCTCGCTGGACGGTAATCTGGAAAGCTACGGCGTTGGCTGGGATAGCCCTATCGACTACGTGTATGCCACCGGCGACCAGCAGGCGATCGCGGGACTGCGCGAGGACCTGGCGCAACTGGCGAAGCTCGCCCAGCGGTTCGTGGTCAACGGCGAGCAGTGTGTCTACTGGCGCAAACCGCTGGAAGGCGACTGGCGACCGCAATTTGGTAAGGGCGTGCCCACTCTGCACAACGTGAACGGTTGGCTCATCGCCATCGCCTTTCTGGACGCCTACCGCAACGAGCGCAACGCCGAGTGGCTACCCATCCTGGACGGCGTGGTGCGATGGAGCAAGTACATTCTCTACACGCGCAACTGCTACCCCGACGTGCCCGCCGCCATGTTCGCGTGGGATGCCGCGCCTATCGCCTCGTTCCTGCTGAAGTATCATTTCACCTTCCGCGATGACCCCCAGCGTCAGGATCTGGCGAACCTCGCGGGCAAACTGGCGCGCAGTCTGGTCTACCGGTGTCTGTCCATCTTCGCCTCTGACAATAATCCGGATGATGATATCGACGCTTCCTTCTTCATGGAACCTAATTCGGGGCTTCCCTGGCTCGGCGCGGCTTGCGCCAACGAAATCTGGGAGACCGCTGTCGGCGTTTTACTCACCTATGTTCATACGGGCGACCCCATCCTGGGGCACTACCTGCGCGGAATGATCGAACGGTTCCCCCTGCTCTTCCGAGACGAGATATACCCCTCTGTCGCCGACTACGGCAACGCCTTCGCAGAACGATACGGGCTGTACGACGGTTCGGAGCAACCCGTAGGCACACGCAGTACCTACGGCGGCTTGTGGGGCGGACTGGAGAAGCTGATCTACCCCATCGGGGGCGCACAGGTGCGGGTGGTGTGTGGCGAGAAGACAGCGATGGCGTTCAATATCCAGGGCACGCATACCGATGTGGCAGAGTACCGTCCGGCAAAGGCTGGCAGGTTTGCCCTGCGCCTGAAGGGCAAACCCCCCTCGGCAGACGCGGAGGGACGATATGACGTGGTGTTGACCTTCCCGCTCGCCGACCTGCGCCAGATGAAAGTATCTATTAATAAGGTAGAGACACAGGCGGTTCAGCGTTTCGCTGAGCGTGCGGATACCCTGCTGGTGCGCGGAGTAAGGGAGGGCGATTGGATACAGGTTGGCGAAGTGCCTGATGACACACCGCCCGCCAAACTGGCGATCATCAAGCCTCGGCAACCCCAGGAGCACGCGCTCATCCCCGGCTACGAGACCATCCCCCTGGCAGAGCAGGCAGACGTCACCATCAACCTGAACTGGGATGATAACCGCAGTATGGCGGGTTTCTTCGGCGGGACGCGGGTGTTGTGGGGCGTGCCGTTCGCGCTGATCGAGCCGACGCTGAACGCCAGCAAATCTGCCACCCGTCAGCCGGTGCGCGTGGCACAGAAAGCCACCATGCTCTTCGCGCTGATCTCGGGCGAACCGCAGGCACAACTGCGCCTCACCTACGCCGACGGAAGCTCCGAGACCGTCAGCGCCGATTCCTCCGCCCCCGCCATTCAGGGCTGGCCCCCCGTCCTGCAGTGGCAGTTGTGGATGGTAGCACACCGACTGAAGGGCGAACTGCGCACGGTGATCCCGCAAAACGGCGCGCTCTACGCTCTAACTCTCACCGACCTGCCGGAAGAGCAGGTTCAACCCACCCTGCTGGCACTGCGAAACCGGCGCCAGGCGTACCTAGCGGAACAGCAGATGCAGAAACGCTGGCAACAGGTCGCCGAACAGTTCAAATCGCTGGGGCCGCTGGCGATCATTCCCACACCGCAGGTTCCTCCTCAGGGGCACCCGCTAGTCAAAGCTCTCAATCGGGCAGGGATGTTTGCTCTGCTCCGCGCGCTCTCGCCAGAGGAACTGGTGAACGCTTCGGTCTTTACCCCTACGCGATTCCCGATAGCCCTGTACCTAGGCGGTGAGAGCTACTACCAAACCGTGCGCGAGCCGGGAGATGGCGAACGTGCCATGCAAGCCTATCTACGCAAAGGCGGCACCCTGCTCGTCTCGCCCACCCAGCCCTTCCCCTTCTACTACAACGAGCGCGCCACCCCGACCGTCTTTGCACCCAAAATCGGGATGCCCATCAGCGGATCGGGCGCGGAGGGCCGCGAGGACTACCTGCGGGGCAAAGAGGTTCGCGGATGGGAAAAACCGCCACAAGAGGTCTCTCTACGTTTCGTACGCAACCCCAACCAGCGTATCGTCAACAGCCTGCCCGAGGAGTTCCCTTTCCCCACCGACGGCGACCTGCGGTGGCGCCCGATGGTCAACATCTGGAGCGACCAGGAAGCCCAATACACCCCTGTTCTCACCCTGGTGGACAACACGGGTAAGGAGTACGGTGAAGGCATCGCGTTGGTGGAGTTCAAGCGGGGCGAGTTGCGCGGTTCTAGAATCCTTTATATATGGCATCGCCTGATCGCCAACCCGGAAGGGGCACTGAGCATTCTTGCGGACGTGCTGGACTACCTGGCGCACACCACCCCCCCGCCCCCCAACCAGGTGGCAGTGCCCCAAACCTCCACCCCGCCCATCATCGATGGCAAACTAGACGATGTGGTGTGGCAAAACGCGAAGGCTATTGAACTGAAATGGCGGTTTAACCCCGCAAACGCGCCTGCCCTTATCGCGTTGACACCCACCGTGCGCACCACCACGCGGCTACTGTGGGATAAGCAATATCTGTATGTCGGCTTCGAATGCGAAGACCCTGACGTGTGGTCGACCTACACCCAGCGCGATGCCTACGTCTGGGAAGGGGAGGCGGTGGAGGTGTACCTCGACCCCGCGGGCAAGGGGCAAAACTACAAAGAGATTGACCTGAACCCGCTGGGTGCACTGATTGACCTGAACGTCGCCGAGGCGAAGAACGGCAACCCGGGCGATGTGGAGCAAAGCGCACGCTGGAACGCGGCGGGACTGCGATGGGCGACTTTCGTGAACGGTACCGCCAATGACCGTAGCGACCGGGACACAGGTTGGACAGCAGAGCTGGCTATCCCGCTGAAGGAGATCCTGCCCGAAAACGAGCGGGTGTACGTCGGGGATACCTGGCGGGCGCAGTTCTACCGGATCGAACGCCCCAAAGACACCACCGATGCCACCGCCGAGTTCCTCGCGTGGTCACCTACCGACACTTTCCACCGCCCCGAACGGTTTGGCGTGCTCGCTTTCGCTGGCTCGGCGAGAAATGTGGACTTTGCCAGCTATCGCCCCGGTAGCGACGGCTCGCCTACGTTCACGATACGCGCGGGCACGTGGCGTATTCAGGATGGCGTGTATGAAGGGAGAAACTGCATCGAGGACGGCTGGTTCCCGCGGGGAGCAAGCCTGGGGGATAGCACGTGGAAAGATTACACACTGAAGGTTCGCTACCGCCTGGCGTCGCGAGGATCCGACTGGCGAGACGGCTTCTGGGTCGGCTTCCGCTGTGGGGAGGCGGGTTGCTATGCCTTGCTGATGACCAATCGCGACGTGCAACTGCACCGGGTACCCACCGCCGGCGATTACAACGGCGACCAACAGAACCTGGCGGTCGCCCCGTTCACCCCCGACTCGCGGTGGCACCAACTGGTGATTCGCGTGCGCGGAGGCAGGATCGAGGTTGAACAAGATGGCAAATCCCTGCTTCAGTATGTGGACGAGAAACCGCTTCCTGCTGGAGGCATCACACTGTGCGCCCGTAAATGGTCCGGGAGCACCGGAGACACGGTGGTGCAGATTGCAAGGGTTGAACTCGAGTAAAAGTGCACCGCCCACAACAGCTGGACGGTGCACCCCGTTCGGACTCTATCTCAGCGCCCCACTCCATTTACCACCCGCGAGCCAGTGTCCTGGTATCTGAAGCGCTCCGGAGGCAGGATGCCCTGCAGGCGACGCCCATACTCGGCACCGTAGAAGCTCATGACTGCCGGCGGCACTGGTTGCGGTGGTGCAGGACGCAGGATGTTCTCTTTCGCCACCACAACCATGTATAGCCCGATGTAAGCGGCGATGGTGAAGCGTGCCATCCGTCGCACAAAGTCAGGGTTGTGTCGGCGTGCCCACTCGATAATCGCAATGGGCAACAGGAACATCGCGCACTTTGCTAGGATGAAGGGCACCGCGCCCTTCTGCAGGTAGAAATCCATCAAGGGATTGCCCTCTCTCGCGCCGTGATGGTGCACGAATATGAGTGTGGAAACCAGATCCGCCACGCAAATCGCGGCGATGATCCAGCTCTCACGCGATATTAACCCCTTCAAAGTCGTTCCTCCCTTACGCAAAATGCAGTGATGTCTTAGCGGTTCATTAGTGTTGTTCCCGAAAACCCCAGGATAATTCACATGGGAAAAATGGGAAGCACCTTTTCAGAATCTTGATGCAGGGAAGCGAAGAGGGCTTCATTCGTACTTTGCCTGCCCCATCCCCGTACCAATGCGGTGCCCACCTTTATTTTCGGCGCAAAAGCCCCGTCTCTAAAGGTAAATTGTGCTTACTGGCGTAAATTGTATTCCGCGCGGGAATGATGGTACAATAAGGTAACTCTTCCTCAACAAAGAGGGTTCGCCTGGACAATGGGCAAGAAGTACGGAAGAGTGCAAACCGCACATTGCGTGCCTCTCCTCTGGCTCGCGCTTAACGGGGAGATGCAGGAACGCCTGCCCTTCTGCTCCCGCGAGCGGAAGGGCGACTATCAGCTCGGCTGTCGCTTGGTGCCATGAAAAACCTGATCCGTTTCCTGAAAGAGTTGCGCCCTTACCGGCGCACCATGGTTTTTGCAGCGGTGCTGACCTTCCTCAGCGCAGGGCTCGGTCTGCCCATGCCCCTCATCATCCAGTACATCACCGACCACCTGATCAAACGTGAACCATTTCCGTTATGGGGCGTTTTCTTCGCTATCGTAGGCATCTCGGCGGCTTCGGGGCTGGTCGGCTACGCGCTGGCGGTCACCATCACCTACCTCGGACAGCGATTTATGTATGATATCCGCCGAAAGCTATACAGCCATATGCAATCGCTGTCCATCGGCTTCTTTGAAAAACACCAGACGGGCAAGCTGATGTCCAACATTATTAACGATGTGGCAACGATTAACCAACTGCTCACCGGCGGCTTCGTGAACATGATCTCGGATTCAGTCACTCTGGCAGCGGTGTTGGTCATCGCCTTTTACAAGAACTGGATGCTGACGCTGATCGCGCTGTCGGTGTTTCCCATCTATATCCTAAACTACCTTGCTTTTGTCAACAAACTGAAGCAGGGTAGTCGACAGATTCGGCACGAGCGGGATGTGATGCTGGGTGACCTACAGGAGAAACTGGCAGGGGTGGCGGTGGTCAAATCCTACGCTAAGGAACGCTACGAGGTGCGCCAGTTTCTGGGGCAGACGCGCGAACTGCTGGTGCTGAACGTGCGGCAGGGCGTCATCGGTACGCTGTTGTGGGTCATCGCCGAGGTGATTGGCGCGTTGGGCACCGCACTGATGCTGTGGTACGGTGGTCGGCTGGTGATTTCCGGGCAGATGTCGCCCGGCTCGCTCATCGCGTTCATCTCGTATATTGGTGGCTACATGTATGGTCCCATCTTGCGCCTGATCCAGATGAACGACATGCTCGCCCGCACCAACGCCGCACTGGAACGCATCTTCTACACGCTGGACACCAAACCCACCATCGAAGACAAACCAGACGCCATCGAAATGCCTCCTATCGTGGGCAAGGTGGAGTTCGACAACGTGTGGTTCGAGTATGAACCCGGGCAACCCGTCTTGAAGGGCATCAACCTGGTGGTCGAGCCGGGCGAGATGGTCGCGCTGGTCGGGCAGTCCGGCTCGGGCAAAACCACGATGGTAAACCTGCTCCAGCGCAACTATGACGTCACCTCTGGCGCGATTCGCATCGACGGGATTGACATTCGCGATGTCCAGCTGAAGAGCCTGCGCCGACAGATCGGAGTGGTGATCCAGGAAACCATCCTGTTCAACACCACCATTATGGAAAACATCCGCTACGGGCGATTGGATGCCACCGACGAGGAGGTGTACGAAGCCGCCCGCGCCGCCAACATTCACCATGTCATCGAGGCGTTGCCCAAGGGCTATGAGACGCGCATCGGTGAAGAAGGGGTGAAACTTTCAGGCGGTGAGAAACAGCGGGTGGCTATCGCGCGTGCTATCCTTAGTAACCCGCGCATCCTCATTCTAGACGAAGCCACCAGTGCGCTCGACTCCGAAACCGAGGCTCTGATTCAGGAGGCTCTGGAACGGCTGATGCAGGGACGGACCAGCTTCGTCATCGCTCATCGACTATCCACTATCGTCAAAGCGAACAAGATAGTGGTGATGGAGAAGGGCGAAATCAAAGAGGTCGGCACACACGAGCAGTTGCTCGCTCAGGGCGGTATCTACGCCAACCTGTATCAGCAACAGTTCCGTGTCGCACTGGAAGCACAGACGGTAGAGGCTGTATAATAATCCTGCGCTACGCCACAGCAAGGGAGGTTCTAACTGTTGCAACGCTGGAAACGCACTCATTTCTGCGGAACATTACGCACCGAACATATCGGACAAACGGTCATACTCAACGGCTGGGTACATCGCAGTCGTGACCACGGTGGGCTCATCTTCATTGACCTGCGCGACCGAAGCGGGCTGGTGCAGATCGTTTTTGACCCCACGGCCCCCAAAGCACACGAGATCGCCGAAACGGTGCGCGCCGAATATGTGCTGGCGGTGGAAGGAACCGTCCGCCGCCGCCCCGAAGGGCTAGAAAACCCCAAACTCGCTACCGGCGAGATAGAAGTGCTGGTATCGGATGTGGAAGTGCTGAATACCTGCCGTCCCCTGCCCTTCCAGATTTCCGACGAGAACCTGAACGTGGACGAGTCCATCCGTCTGCGCTACCGATACCTCGACCTGCGTCGCCCCGAGATGTTCCGCCGGTTGGAACTGCGCCATAAAGTGGTCAACCTAATACGCCAGTTCCTGAATGAACGCGGTTTTATAGAGGTTGAGACCCCTATCTTAATCAAATCCACCCCAGAGGGCGCGCGGGATTACCTGGTTCCCTCCAGGCTCTATCCCGGTCACTTCTACGCCCTGCCCCAATCGCCTCAGCAGCTCAAGCAACTGCTGATGGTTGGCGGGGTGGAGCGTTACTATCAGATCGCCAAATGCTTCCGGGACGAAGACACCCGCGCCGACCGCCAGCCCGAGTTCACCCAGCTGGATCTAGAGATGTCCTTCGTGGAGCAGGAAGACATCCTGCAGCTGATCGAGGAACTGACCGTTTTCGTGGTGGAGTCGGTGTCCGACAAGAAAATGATCAAGCCCTGGCCTCGCCTCACCTACGATGAAGCGATGGCACGCTACGGCACCGACAAGCCCGACCTGCGCTTCGGGCTGGAACTCGTGGACCTGTCAGGCGCATTGGCAAACACTCAGGCGAACATCTTTCGGGGCGCACTGGACAGCGGCGGACAGGTGAAAGCCGTCCGCATCCCCGGTGGCGCGCAATACAGCCGCAAGGACATCGACGACATCACCGAGTTCGCCCGTCGCTTCGGTGCAAAGGGACTGGCAACGATCCAGTGGATGGCAGAGGGCGTGCGCTCCCCTGTCGCCAAGTTCCTCTCCTCAGAGGAGCTGGAGGCGATCCGCCGTACCACCGAAGCGCAGACGGGCGATATGGTGGCTATCGTCGCTGACCAGCCGAAAATCGTGGCGAATGTGCTCTCCCGCCTGCGCAACGAATTCGGCAAGCGGCTAGGGCTGTTGGATCCCAACATGCTGGCGTTCTGCTGGATTGTGGACTTTCCACTGGTGGAGTGGAACGAAGAAGAGGGACGGTGGGACGCCATGCACCATCCGTTCACGATGCCCCATCCTGAAGACATCCCGCTACTAGACACCGATCCTGCCCGTGTGCGCGCTTCGTGCTATGACGTGGTGTGCAACGGTGTCGAGTGGGCGAGCGGAAGCATCCGTATCCACCGGCGCGACATCCAGCAGAAGGTGTTCAAACTGCTCAACTATAGCGAGGAGGAAACGCGGGCGCGCTTCGGGCATATGCTGGAAGCATTCGAGTATGGCGCGCCCCCTCACGGTGGTATCGCTCCGGGTATTGACCGCCTCATCATGTTCCTCACGGACGATGAGAATATTCGCGAGGTCATCGCCTTCCCGAAAACCGCAACGGGACAGGACCTGCTCTTCGGCGCGCCCGCACCCGTGGACGAAAAGCAGTTGCGGGAACTGCACATCCGCGTGGTGATGCCGAAGGGGAAAAAAGGGCAGTAAAAACAGGAGAGGGGGTTAATTCCTGACCTCCGCGCTCTTGATCCAGCGGCTGACCCCTAGGCGGGGGGCTTTCACACTGGAGAGGGCGGGGCAGGCACCGAACAAAGCCGGACGGGAAACCTCCCGCCTCTCGACTTCAGCTCGGGCAGGCAAACCCCCTCTTGGCTCCGTAGCCCGGTTCTCCACCGGGACGGGCCACTCATTTATACATTACAACGTTTCCACATCTTTGTCAAGGGGTTTCCTCGCGAGGATACAGGATTTTTTCATCTGCAAGATTCTTCCCCCGACAGGTAACCACGCCCTGCGAAGCGAAATAGTACTCATCCATCAACCGCTTCTGAAGGAGTAGAGCCGATGCAACCGATCAGGATTGGAATGATTGGCGTCGGGCAGATCGGCAAAGCGCACCTGCGCCAGTACGCGCAGATTCCGGGTGCACAAATCGTTGCCGCTGCCGACATCAACGAAGTGGAACTGCAACGTGTTGCTAGTGAATACCAAATCCCTTTCACCACAACCGACTTCCGCAAACTGCTGGAGCGTGATGATATCGACGCGGTAGACGTGTGCCTGCACAATAACCTGCACGCCCCTGTCACTATCGAGGCACTGCAGGCGGGGAAGCACGTGTACTGCGAGAAACCGATGGCAGGTGCCTACGTAGACGCGCTCGCCATGTACGAAACCGCCAAGCGCACCGGCAAGAAGCTCTCCATCCAGCTTGCCACGCTCTTTTCCAAAGAGACCAAAGCCGCCAAGCGTCTGATCAACGAGGGCTATCTGGGCAAACTGTACCATGCCCGTTCCACCGGCTTCCGCAGGCGCGGCCGACCCTATGTGGATGGCTATGGCACCGCTTCCTTCGTGCAGAAGGCAATCGCCTCGGGAGGCGCGCTGTACGATATGGGCATCTACCACATCGCGCAGGTGCTGTACCTGCTTGGTCTGCCGCCGGTAGAGCGTATCAGCGGCAAAATCTATCAAGAGACCGACATGGACGCCCGCCGGCGCGAAATCAGCGGCTATGATGTGGAAGAGCTGGGACTGGGATTCGTCAAGTGCGCGGATGGCATCACCATCGATATCATCGAGGCATGGGCAATTCACCTCGACGGCTTCGAGGGCAGTAGTATCGTCGGGTCAAAGGGTGGTGTTCGGCTGAACCCCTTCGGCTACTTCACCACCGTCGCCGACATGGATATGAACGCGACTTTTGACCTCAACAGCGCGGACTGGCGATGGCATCAGCTGGTGGAAAACACCGATGCCTACGACTCGCCTCAACACCACTGGATTGCAGCCCTGCAGGGCAGAGTAGAACTCCTGCCCACCGCCGAAATCGCCCTTGCCACTATGCTGATCAGCGAGGGCATCTACCTGTCCGACCGCCTTGGACGCGAGGTGACCGCACAGGAGGTCGTCGAAAAATCGCGCTCAACAGCCGTCAAGCTGTAGCCGTATCGACAAAGGTGCGCTCCCCCGGTGGGAGCGCACCCGAAACCCTGTTTGCCCCTGCCCCGTCAGGGTTGGTATAATGAAAACGATATAAAACATCGGAGACGAGGAAGGATACCCTTGAGCGACAACACCGCCCTGTTCGGGAAGGAACAGCCGAGCCTTTCGGTAGTCGTTCCCGCCTATAACGAGGAGCACCGGCTCAACGATACCCTGCCCGTAATGTACGCCTATCTGCGCGAACACTTCCCGCACTTCGAACTGCTGGTCGTTGACGACGGTTCCACCGATCGCACCCCTGCTATCGCGCGCGAATTTGCGCAACAGCATCCAGAAGTGAAACTCATCTCCTACCAGCCGAACCGGGGCAAAGGGCATGCGGTGCGAACGGGCGTTCTCCAATCGCGCGGCGAGTGGGTGCTCTTCTCAGATGCCGACCTTGCCACCCCCATCGAGGAGCTGCCCAACCTGAGCGAGAAACTGCGAGAGGGCTACGACATCGCTATCGCCTCGCGGGCGGTGCGCGGTGCGAAGCTGGTTATCAGACAGCCGTGGTACCGAGAGTTCGCGGGGCGCAGTTTCAACCTGATGGTTCAGCTGCTGGCGGTACCGGGTATTCACGATACCCAATGTGGTTTCAAGCTGTTTCGCCAGGAAGCCGCGCGGGAGATTTTTTCCCGTTGTGAAGAAAACGGCTTCAGCTTCGACATCGAGGTACTGCATGTTGCGCTCCGTCTGGGGTATCGAATCGCGGAAGTGCCCGTACACTGGATGCACCGCGAGGGGTCTAAAGTGCGGCTATTGCGCGACGCGGTGCGGATGTTCCTCGCCTTAGTGCGCATCTCACGCAGACACCAATCCCTGCGGGCTATCGCCCAGGAACCGCGCCAAGCACCATGAACCCCGCTGAATACGAGCGTATGTACCGCTACGAGGACCACTACTGGTGGTTCGTCAGCAGGCGAGAGCTGGTCGACTCGCTGGTTGGACGCTTGCCGTTGCCCCCGAAGCCGGTCATCGTCGATGTCGGCTGTGGCACCGGAGCGACCGCTGTCCTCCTTCAGCGATACGGCACGGTCATCGGTGTGGACATCTCCTCACTCGCCCTCTCATGGAGCCGCAAACGCGGGCTGGCCAACCTCCTGCTTTCGGCAGCGGAGCGACTGCCCATTGTCGGCAACAGGGTGGACGTGATTATCGCCACCGACATTCTGGAGCATCTGGACGACGACGTGGCGGTGCTGAAAGAGTTTCACCGCGTACTCAAACCGGGAGGATATGTGGTGGTCACCGTGCCGGCATACAGCATCTTGTGGAGCGAACACGACCTGGCTCTGATGCATCGGCGGCGTTACGTGGCGCGTGTGCTGGCGAAGCGCGGACGGCTCGCCGGCTTCGAGGTCATCCGTCTCACCTACGCCCTCTTTTTTCTCTTCCCGCTCGCGCTGGTCATGCGCCTGCTGAAGCGCACCCCTCCCCCACACAAAGAGCCGGAAGCGCAGTTACCTCCTCTGCCCGAATGGCTCAATCGGTTCCTGATCCGGTTTCAGCGGGTGGAAACCTCCCTGCTACACCGCTGTAACTTCCCGTGGGGGGTCAGCGTGGTAGCTGTCTTGCGCAAGCCATGTTGAGCGAATGGTTCTGGCTGGGCATCGCGGCTGTATGGGTGTGGACGAACCTGGTTGAGCCGTCTCGTCCACGTTTGCGCGACCGCACCGTGCGTCTGCCTGAACTCCCCCCTCCGCTCGACGGTCTAACCATTCTGCATCTAAGCGACCTGCATACGCGCAAGATGGGTCTGCTGGAGCGCAAAGTTTGCAGACTATTAACTCAAACTTCAGCAGATTTGGCGGTGTTGACTGGAGACCTCGTGGACGCAGAGAGTGGAATCCCCCCTCTTATGGAAATCCTCTCACATGTGCGAGCGGTGCAGGGCATCTACGCGGTCTGGGGCAACTCCGAGCATAAACCCCTGCGAATCGCCCATCCCAACATACTCGCGGATTCCCTTCAGCGCGCGGGAGTGCACCTCCTCAATAACGAGGCGAGAGTGATCACGCATCGCGGGGCAAGCATCTGGCTTGCTGGGGTGGATGACCCACACTCGGAACACGCCGACCTACCAAAGGTTGCGCCCACCTCTCGTTGTGCAGACCTGCATCTCCTGCTGGCGCACTCACCCGATGTGCTTCAGCATCCTCTCACCACAGTGTTTGACCTCATTCTGTGCGGGCATACCCACTGCGGTCAGGTACGCTTTCCTGGCTTTGGTGCACTGTGGAGCCACGCCCGTCTGGGCAGATGGGTCGGTGAGCCGCTTATCCCGCCGGAGCAGATCGCCCGACGCCTACGCCGTTCGCTTCCTCAGCCGCATGTCGTCGTATCACCGGGCGTGGCAACAGTTGGCGCGCCCTTGCTGAAGATGCGCCTGTTCTGCCCGCCAGAGATTACGGTTCTCAGGGTTACACGTTAGCGTTTGTGCACCAGTGCGTAGACAGCCGGGAGCTTCTCCCAGTCGGGATATTTGACTCGCAGCGCGGTGTAAATGATTTGGGCGACACCTTCGGGAGGCAAGTCATCGGTGTAGATGACCATATCATAGGCTCCCTCCTCATCGATATCCCGCCCGAACATCTGCCGCACGAACGCCTCGCGCTGTTTGTCCGACTCGCGGATGGCTTGTTCTGCCTGACGGCGGGACAGGTTTCGCCGTTGCATCCCCCGTTGGACGCGCACGGGCAGAGATGCTTTCAGCCTCACGTTCAACGCACGGGGCAGTACAAAGTTCGCACCTCGCCCAAGGATGACCGCGAAACCCGCACGCTCGATGGTCAACAGCACCTCGGCAAGATGCCTGCGGTAACCGGGAGCCTCAATGCCACCCACCCCAAGCAGAGACTTAACGACCGTGTCTATCTCGTTCTGGGCATGCTCGTCCAACGATTGAACCATCTCCTTGCGCACGTCCGCGTGGTTCGCGATGGCGTCGATGATCTGCTGGTCCCACATCTGCCACGGCGGTCCGAGCATCTCCACCAGCTTCTGCGCCACCTCCGCCCCGCCCGTGCCCATCTGGCGCGAAATGGTTACTACAGGGCGGACCATGGGCATCCGCTCCCGCTTCTGCACCTCTTCGATCGTGCGCATACGGATCAACGACTCGGTCACGCGCTGGTCGACCAGTCTGGGGTCTTCTCCGATCCGAAGCATTGTCTGCACGCTCCCCTCTACACGTCACTCTCTACTTTCAGTATATCATTCTCACCACCAAACCGCCAACGCTAAATGACTGGTTTTGCAGGGCCGAAAGAAAAAGTGGCGGTATGACCCGCCACCAAGCCGGGGGATTATTGGGCGCCTTGGGTGCTTCAGTTCTTTGCGGTCCCTTTGGCGACCTTGCATCTGCATCTTACCACCACCGGATTAAGAACGTGTTAACGTTTCGTAAAGGCGATTTTTCGAAGAGCCTCCGATAGCGCACTGCGAACACATATCAGCACCGCTTCCACGGGTTTGCACGAAACCTCCCAGCCGTCAGCGGTCTTGCGTAAAGGCACCTCCGCCACCGTCCGCGCTATCCCATCGCGCCAGTCCACAACCCATGCCGACATCTGCTCTGCGTCGCTCCGCCAGCGTAGTTTGCCACCGTCCATACTTGTCGCCACAAGCATCTGCGACTGCGGTAGCGGTCTATCGTCTAGGCTGACCAGCATCCACGCGCTATCGCCCTGCGCCACGAACCTGTTGTTTATCCACAGCATCCTGCCGCCGGTCGCCGCAACAGGCTGGTGTGAGCCGTTCAACAACACCGCGCACGGCAGTTCTCTGTACGCTTCCACCTCTACCACTACCTCGCCCGCGTGCAGGGTGACCGCGGTGACATCCTTCGAACCGCCTCGCGGGAAGAGGCAGAGCAGTTGCCGTGAGGCATCTCCTGTCAGCGTCGCACGCCACACACCCGACTGGGCCTCCACCTTCACTGGTGCATCCGCCCCAAGCTGGGGGAGCAGGCGGAGGTACAGGTTGTGCGCTGGCGAGGTAGTCAGAGCCACATCCCGGAGGAACACATCCCGTCCGGGCAAGGTCTCCCAGGGCACGGGGGTATAGAACACCGCGCCCTTGCCCAGCGCGAAGCGGTAGAGCGGCACCGCACCGCCACTCTCCACTTGCTCTGCGCCGGCGGGCGTTACCTGCGGTTCGGGCAGACCGGAAGGATGCATCCGCACCTCCTGCAGGCGAACCCCGCACAGCCTCTCTAGTCGCTCCGCCTGCCTGCGCCCCAGCGGGTTGGTCGAGGGGTCACCCGAAAGATACACCCGACACCCGGAACGCGCCAGGCTTTCCAGTGCCTGTACCGCTTCGTCCGATAGCGTGTACGCGAGCGGAAACAGCACAATCTGTGGAGGCTCCTGCACCAGCGCATGCAGATGCTCTTCGTTTGCCACGTCAAAGGCAACGCCCGTAGCCAGCAGGCTCTCGATAGCGTTCATCAGCGAAGGATATGCCAGTCCTTCAGGCGCACCAAGCCGCCAGTTGCTCGCAAGAACAAGCACCACCCCCGCTTTCCGATACTCGCGCGGCACCCTATCCGAAAAGAGGCGCAGGTTTCGGTAGAGTTTCAACACAGGCTTGGGGCGTAGCGGGTTGTTCCAGACGATGCCCCACGGGAACACGCTGTCAGGGTCGTCCGCCCAGCACCAGTTCTGAATCTTGGTTACGTCCAACCCAAGCGCGCTGTGCACCACCCACCAGAACAGCTGCCGCTGTTGCCATTCACTGCGCTGAATGTGATAGTGCGTCCCTCCCCGCTCGGGCTTCCACGCGTCGTGTGTCTTCACCCCGAACTCGCCAAGGTTGACCGTCTTGCCCGCAAAGCGCATATCGTTCCACTTGATGGTCGCCATGACCTGCGCCAGGTCCAGATGGGGTGGATTGAAATAGCCGATGTTGGACGCATCCATGCCGTCGATGGTCAGACGCAGGTCTATACCGCTGAACGGGCGCTGGTAGTACTCGCCGGTAATCGGATGAACGGTGTCTTCTTGGCGTATTGCCTCGCACAGCGCACCGATCCACCGGCGCATCAACACGGTTTGAAACTCCCGCACGTCGCGCGTGCGCACCGCATACCATTCCCCCGACGCCGCGTTCTGCACCGGTATCTCGCCCAGTTTTGCCTCGGGAACGTGCGGCGCCCATGCTTGGCGCAGTGCCTCGTCACTGCCGTAACGCTCCTGCAGAAACTGGTTCCACAGGCGACGGATGTCCGGGGTATCCTTCAGGTTCAGCTGGAAGTCGCCGTTGAGATAGTAAATCAAGCCGGGCACGTCTTTGTAGCGGGAAGCAAACTGCCGACACATCTCTGCCTGCTGTTTCAGGATGGCATCATCTACCACCACATCCTGCCCGATCAGTAGCCCCGCCATATACGGCAAGCCGAACCGCTGGGAAATCTGCACTACCGCATCGATCTGTCTCCACTCAGCCTCCTTAAACTGATACCCCTCCGGATGAAACTGCAGATTCTCGTACACGTGCAGTCCGTAGTCGCGCATGAGACGGATTTCGCGGAACCAGGTCAGCGCATTGTGACTGCGAGACCAAAACCAGTTGCCGTATGTATCCGTGCCCAGCAGTAATACCCGTTGAGACGAGCCATCGGGGTGTGTCAAGGTGAAGGCGTTGTCGCGGTAGGTGAGGCGCACACCCTTTTGCAGAGTGCCAGCATCGGCGACGCAGAATCCGCTCTCAATCCGGTCGAGCACGAGGCTACCCCGCTTTACCTCTGCCTGCACCACCACAAAGTCGGGCGCGTTCTGCGGGATCGTCCATTGCCATGTCAAGGTGGACTTGCCTTTGGCTGGCAATTCCAACCTGTCCTCTCGCCGTTGTAGCACCACGCCGTCGGGCGACAGGAACCGCCAGAATACCTTCACCGCCTGCGGGGTAGCTGAAGGGTTGCGCCCCTCCAGGCTCACCTGCGCCGTTTCGCCTCGCCGGTAGCTGGCGTAGTCGCTTCGCAAAGACTCTATGAAGACCCCTGCTCGCAACACCCTCAGCACCCGGCGCAGGAGCACTTCGCCCTCTGCCCCTGCAAAAACATCCCGATTGACCACTCCGAAGATCGCCCAGGTGGAATCGGTAAACGGTGCCCCGAAATACCGCACCAGCGCGCCCGCCACTCCTGCGAACCGTCCGTACTCGTCCTGCACCGCCACCAGAGGAAGCCATCGCGCGCTATGGCGCAGTTGGGCAGTGGCTTCATAACCCTTGACCGCGCCGTCGGAACGCCAGCCAGCCTCCATGATGCCCCCTTCTGCCGCTACCAGTCGTCGCCCCGAGATCGGCTGGTCAGGGCTGAAAAGCGTCAGTTGGGTCGGCGCGATCACCAGAGCATCCTCTGGCTTGCCGTAATGCGCGTTGATCCGTTCCTCGCGCGGAACGGGTGCACACGTTACCTCGTCAAACCACAGCTTGCCCGATGCCAGATAAAGCCCCCCATGAAACACCACTCTAGCCGCGTTGGGCGCGATCTCGAAGCGTTCCTCATATCGCTTCCAGTCCTGTGTGCCACGTATCTGCGCGAAATCCTTGAAGGTGACCAGCTTGCCCTCGCGGTCATATTGGTATACCGCTAGGAACGCATAGCCTGGTCCTTGCACGTTTTCGGTGCGGGCATGTGCACCTATCAGGTAGACGCCACCCGGCTCCACTGGCAGGTTATAGCTGAAGCGTGCCCCCGCCTGAACGCTTGTTGCCGTCACTCTGGCGCAATGTTCACCCGCATACGGTTTTTCCGCAACGATTCGGCACTGCTCGCGCTGGTCCGCTTCCCAACCGGCTCCCCCCTCCTCAAAACCGCCGTCCGGCACCCGTGCCGCGCGTGGGGCCCGCGCACGCGCCATCTGCTCCTGCATGTATCGTGCGTAGGGTATCCACGTGCCGTTCCGCCTCATTAGCAGATGGTCAAACGCATATCCCCCTGTGCACAGTAGGTCGCCCCCCTGCATCAGGAACGCCTGCAGGCTCTTGCGGGCTTCCACGGGAAAGGAGCCTCCCGTTGGAACAATTAGCAGGTCAAACCGCTCCGCATTGAACACAGCAGGGTCAGCGATCTGTTCTGCGTTGAGTGGGGTCAGGGGAATCTTTTCTGCTGACAGGGCACGCTTGAAGGTCTCTAGCGGGGTAGCCTTGCCCTGAATGGGTAGGGTTGGCTCATACAGTATCGCCGCCCGATAGCCCCGCGAACGGATAGCCCCTTGGGATTCTGTCCATTCCACCGCCTTTTCTCCCCTCACTAGGTTGATGTCGTCGAACCACGCCCTGCCGGAAGCGTTGTAAATACCGAGGCGCACGGCAAGGTACTCCGCCTGCATATGTACCGTCAAAGAATAGCTGGCATACGCCCACGAACGGCTACCGGCAATCTGCATGAAGTCGTGCGCCGTCACGATGCGTCCTTCCGGGTCAAACTGATAGATCGCCATAAAGGCGTACCCGCCCCCCTCAGCGGGAACTACGTTCCGTGTTGCCAACCACCCACACACCGTCAACTTCTCGCCCGGACGCACGGCGTAGATTATCTGCTCTACCTGCACACCCCGCGTGCTGTCTACCCGCAAGCTCCGTCGCCCACTGCGCTTGACCTGCGTATCGAAGGAGGCTCCACTGGTCAGGCTCCAGCCTGTGTCGGCTTCGAACCCTCCGTTGCGCAACAGCGAATCGGACATCACTCCAGCACAGATACCGCATAGCAAAACCACGCATATCGCTACGAATGCGCGATGCATCATCGCTCCTCCGGTGTATGCTATGCCTTCTGATTGGGCACTCTACGCCATTCTTCCTCCACCCCCCGTGCACAACGAAAGCAACATCCCCTTCACCGAGAAGGGGATGCAGCACATATAGGGCAGACTGCAGTCTATACCTTCTTCATCTGTTCGTCCCACATCGCCCTCAGCTTAAGCGCCTGGATGTCATATGCCTCTTGGTCCTGCCAGGTCTGCCGTGGATCCAGAATCTCAGGTGGTACTCCCGGACACACCTTGGGCACTTGCAAGCCGAAGATGGGGTCCATTCGGTACTCCACTTCGTTCAGATCGCCGTTGATCGCGGCGCGCACCATCGCCCGCGTATACGGGATGCTGATCCGACGACCGACACCGTAGGGGCCTCCTGTCCAGCCGGTATTAACCAGCCATACCTGCGTCTTGTGTTTGCGCAGGCGGTCACCCAGTAGGTTGGCGTACACCTTCGGCTGAAGCGGCAGGAACGGCGCGCCGAAACAGGTGCTGAAGGTTGCTTGCGGTTCGGTGACCCCTGTCTCAGTGCCTGCTACCTTTGCCGTGTAACCGAGCAGGAACTGTTCCATCGCCTGCTGTGCCGTCAGCCGAGCAATTGGAGGCAGAACACCGAAGGCATCGCAAGTAAGGAAGAATACGTTGCTAGGATGCCCCGCCACACTAGGTATAACCGCGTTGTCGATAAAGGTGAGCGGATACGCCGCCCGAGTGTTTTCGGTCAGGCTGGCGTCGTCGAAATCGAGCAGGCACGTCTGCATGTCAATCGCCACGTTCTCGAGCACCGTGCCGAAGCGAATGGCGTTCCAGATTTGTGGCTCGTTCTCCTTCGAGAGGCGGATGCATTTGGCATAGCACCCTCCCTCGAAGTTAAAGATACCATTGTCGCTCCAGCCATGCTCGTCATCGCCAATGAGGCGTCGCTCGGAGTCCGCGGAGAGCGAGGTCTTGCCCGTGCCGCTTAGCCCGAAGAACAGCGCAACGTCGCCTCTCGCTCCCATATTAGCCGCACAGTGCATGGACAACACGCCCTGCTCTGGCAACAGGTAGTTCATGATGGTGAACGCCGATTTCTTCATCTCACCGGCGTATTCCGTGCCACCGATGAGGATGAGCCGCCGCGTGAGGCTGATGATAATGAATGCTCCTGACCGGGTGCCGTCGATCTCGGGGTCAGAATGAAAACCAGGCGTGGAAACGATAACGAACTCCGGCTTATGCTCGCCCGTCTTTCTCCAGTCGGGACGCACGAACAGCTGGCGCGCAAATAGATTGTGCCAGGCGTATTGGGTGACCACCCGGATAGGAATGCGGTAACGTTCGTCCGCACCCACGAAACAGTCCTGTACGAACAGCCTCTTGTCCAGCAGGTAAGCCAGAACACGCTTATACAGCGCGTCGATCCTTTCCGGCTCAAAGGGCTGATTGACCGTCCCCCACCAGATTCTGTCGGCGATCTCCGGGTCGCGCACCACGAACTTGTCCTGTGGCGAGCGTCCGGTATGCTGTCCCGTCCGAACTACCAACGCGCCTCCAGAAGCCAGCACTCCTTCCTGCTGACTGAGGCAATACTCTATCAACTGGGCAGTTCCCAGGTTCCACAGCACCACCCTTGCGTTCTTGATGCCATGCATCTCCAGTCCGTACCGACTAGGGTTCACCCCAAGGTTTTGCATCTTTCCTGACCCCTCCATGCTCTATCTCAAGGCTCATCGCGCCGACAGGGTGCAATCACCAGTATCTGGCTAACCGCCACAAGGGCTGCGGTCTCTGTGCGCAGGATGCGCGGCATGAGAGCCACCAGCCCCGCCCCGAACTGCTCACATAAGGACACTTCTTCGTCGGTAAATCCCCCCTCCGGTCCCACGATGACCGCAATCCCTTTGCCCGTGTCACCGCTTTGCATCCATTCAACTAGCGACGTGGCAGAGGCTGAAGGATGAAGCAGTGCTATTCGAGCGGGTTCTACCGCCTGCAGCGCCTCCGCCAGGGACACTACCCCGTCAATCTCCGGAACCTTTGCGCGGCGTGCCTGCTCCGCCGACTCTTTGGCGATGCGCCGCCAGCGTTCCAGACGCCTCTGCCCTCGCTCTCCGTCAAGCCGCACCACACTGCGCTCGGTATGCACGATTAGAAAACGCGAGACGCCTATCTCCGTACCGTGCTGGATAACCTGCTCAACCTTCTCACCCTTCGCCAGAGACTGTACGACCGTGATGTGTACATCGGGCTCGGCATCTATCGGCACCTTGTGGCACACCTGTGCGATGACCTCGCCTCTTCGCACCGCCTCCAGCACACAACGATACTCGTTGCCCAGCCCATCCAACACCCCGATCTCATCCGCAGGCTGAAGGCGAAGCACCACTCGAATCTGTCGGGCATCCTCGCCGATGATGCGTACCGTCCCGTTCGTGAACTGCTGGGGCGACACAAAGAACCGGTGTTTTGTCACGTCGCTATCTCCTTCGCGCTGAGAACGCGTACCACTCACCCTGCTCGCGCGCAGTCACTTCACCCCAAGGCATCTCGGATAACAGCGTGCGGACACGATGACTGCGCTCCCTGACAATGCCGCTGACCACCAGCCAACCTCCCCGACGAACACACCGGGCAAAGTCAGGCAGCAGTGGCTCGATGGCTTCGGCGGTGAGGTTGCCAACCAGTAAATCGCACTCAGGAGCGCCCTCGCACCCATTCGCCAGGTGTACGGACACTACCTCTTCCACACCGTTCTGTGCCACATTGCGTTGTGCGGTCAAAACCGCCACCGGGTCGTTGTCGCCTGCCCATACCCTTCCTGCGCCCAGCTTTGCCGCCACAATAGCCAGTATCCCTGAACCGGTGCCCACATCCACTACCACCCATCCCTTCTGTATCAGTTCTTCTAAAAACTTAATACATAATTGTGTGGAGGCATGCTGTCCCGTGCCGAACGCCATGCCGGGATCTAACTGCACCACCACCTCATCCCCCTGCAGCGCATATTCGCGCCACGATGGCTTAATGACCACACGCCTACCTACATACTGGACCTGGAAAAACTGTTTCCAGGAATCCGCCCATTCCGCCTCGTCCACCTCCAGCTGTTTCACCTCACGCACTGCTGGCAGACCCCACTCGGGTAGACGAGAGAGCCTCTCCCGAAGCAACCGCACGCGTGCATCCAGCTCGCCCGTTACCGGCAAATAGGCGACCACTCCATCGGCTTCCAGTCGTACTCCCTGTGAGCCAGCTTGGCGGCAGACCTCCGCCACCGCCTCATGAGAGTCGGCAGGGGCATGAATCACTATCTCCAGCCAGCGCATCAGCGGTTCACCTCTGTCTGTCTGCGCCGTTCCCTCATGTGCCGAATCCACGCCGTGCCGGCACTAACCAACAGCCCCAACACAGGGTACAGGTTCACCCACAATACCATGTCACGAGGAGCGTTGCCCGATGCAAACAGCGCCGCAGGGGTGGCGAGGTTGAGGAGGGTTTCTAGATGACGACGCCCGAGCGGTTCAACCAGAATCGTCACAAACTGCGCCAGCACCCCCAGCCCGCCAACGAGCGCAGTGCCTGCCCCCCAGCGATTACGTATCAGCGTAGAACAAGCATAGCCCAACGACCACAACCACCACAGGTAGCCTACCGCATAATACCACGACTGGGAAGTAGAGCGGATGCGAACGGGCAGAAACTGGTCAGCGACCACCGCTACAGCCAGCAAAAGCCACAAGAACAGCAACCCGCTCTGCACCGTGCCCACGCCCAACGCACGCGGATAGAGCCATTGGTACCATTTGCGTCCTGTCATCGGCACTCCTGTGGCAACCGCAACGCCGACCGGCATCAGCAGGGTCAACGCCACGGCAACCATCAGGTTGCCCCCGGTGACCCCAGACCCTCCCGCCCTAGTGGCGACCGTCAGAGCGGACAGGACGCAGAGATACAGTAACGCGGTGAGCACGCGGGTTTTCCATGCCCCGATCCGTGGGTCTGCCAACAGATAGTTCGCGGCGATCTGGAGCAGTAACCCTATCGCAAGCACCACCAGCACGGCAATAAACACCCATATCTGCCATGCGGTCAAGCCACCTACGAAGGGAAACCCACTGACGGCAGAGCCGCCAAATACCCGACTCATGACCACCGCGGTGCCAACCAGTTCACCCATCACATAGAGTACGCCGAGTACGCCCAATGAGCCATAGGTGACCAGATTGGCAAGGGTGGACGTACTGCAGATCGCGCTCATCATCAAGCCGAAAGCCGCTAGCAGTGCCCCTGTAACTAGCATCCCCACGTATCGCTCCAGCACTGCTGTCAGGTCCACTCCGCCCATCAAGAACAGCACCGCCACCAGAGGCATTCCGCACAGGATCATCACCACCACAAACGCCAGAGCGGAAGCGAACTTGCCCCACACGATGGCAAAGCGCGACAAGGGCGTGATCATCAGCAAGTCAATGGTGCGCTGTTCTCGCTCCATCGTGATCGCGGCGGTAGTCAACGCGGGGGTGATAAACGCTACCAGAAACCACTGCGTGACCGTCAGCGTGTCGAACAAGGCCTGTGCCAGCCCAGTCGTGGAGCGCTGAGCACCAATGCTCACAAACTGCTCGTAGGAGATAATCACCACCAAAGACAGGATGAGCAGATAGGCGAGCAGACAGCCGTAGGTACGTGCACCGCGCATGCGCTGGCGCGAAGACTGCCGAAACACGGGGTTTTCCAGCCGCTCGATCACTACTGCACCGCTCCTTGTGTCACACGCATGAAGATGTCCTCGAGGTCGGTCGGCTGTTCGGCGAAAGAGAGCACCTTCACACGCTTCTCGGCTAACGCCCACACCACGCGATAGTGCTCACCGGGTGGACCCACGTAGTGTGCCCGGATAATTCCATCCTCCACGTGCACGTCGCGAATATCTTGCAGATTGTTCTGTAGAACCTGCACCGCCAGATCGGTATCCTCTGCGACTTTGATCTCCAGCACGTGAGAACCGGTCAACTGGCGCATGATTGCCCCAATCTCACCGCTGATCAGCAGTTCGCCCCGCTCGATGATGGCGATCTTGTTGCAGATATCCGCCAGCTCGGGCAGAATGTGCGAGGAGATGAGGATGGTCTTGCCCATGCTCTGGAGCTCTTTAAGCAACTCCTTAATTTCGATACGCGCCCTCGGGTCTAGCCCCGACGCGGGTTCATCCAGCAGAAGCACACGCGGATTGTGCAACAGTGTTTTGGCAAGACACAGCCTCTGCTTCATTCCCCGCGAGAGCGCTTCCACATAGTCATTCTTCTTGTGCGAGAGGTCGGTTAGGGCAAGCACGTCATCGATCAACTTCTCACGCTCGGCACGGGGTACACGATAGGCGCAGGCGAAAAAATCTAGATACTCCCACACCTTCACATCATCATACACGCCGAAAAAGTCTGGCATATAGCCGATGATCTGGCGAACAGCCACCGGCTCTTTCAACACATCATGTCCGGCAATGAGCGCCGTTCCACTCGTCGGCTCCAGCAGAGTGGCAAGCATCCGGATAGTGGTGGTCTTGCCCGCACCGTTGGGACCGATAAAACCGACAATATCCCCCTCCTCGAGGCGCAGGTTCAGATTGTTCACTGCCACCAGCTGCCCATACTTCTTGGTGAGGTTGATCGTCTCGACAATCGCCATCATGCCCCTCCCGACCAGACACGCGCCATCCGCTCCACTCACGATATCCCTGTAGTGATTGAGATTATCATAAACACCACACTTTTGGCAAGCTCCACCCCGCAACGCCCAACCCAAGAGGTTATCCTCGTTCTAACGGAGAAGATATGCCTGACGCGTATCGACTGCTGGGAGGAGTAAAAACGATGTCCGTTGTTCGTATCGCTATTGCAGGGTGTGGCAGTGTGAGCCGGCATTACCTGAACGACCTGATGGGAAGTGCACATGCGCAGGTCGCTGCCGTGTGCGATATCGCCATCGAGCGGGCGCAGGAACGCGCGAAACAGTATCAGATCCCCCAGGCGTTCGGCGATGTGGATGAGATGCTTCGGCAGTGCGACTTTGATCTGCTCGTCAACCTTACCTCTATGCAGGAACACTACCCGATTAACCTGAAGGCGTTGCAGGCGGGAAAACACGTTCTGTGCGAAAAACCCTTCGCTACGACGCTGGACGAGGCGCGCACGCTGATGGAAACCGCCAAACAGCGTGGGGTTAATCTTTGGGCTACCCCTACCCTCGTCACTAGCCCCGCCTTTAAGTGTATGGCGGAACTGCTGGCGCAGAAGTTGGTCGGTGAGGTCCACGTTGCCAGAGCATGGTACGGGCACGGCGGACCGGGCTGGGGACCCTGGTTCTACCAGAAAGGCGGCGGCTCCCTCTTTGACCTGGGCGTTTACAACATCACCACACTCACAGGGCTTCTCGGTCCTGCCAAAAGCGTGACCGCACTCATGGGCACCGCGATCCCCGAGCGATTCGTGGAGGGACAACACGTGAAGGTAGAAGCCGACGACAACACCATCGTGCTGATGGATCACGGTAACAGCACTTTCTCGTGTGTCATGACGGGCTTCGTGTACGGACCCTGTCACGACGAGCGCACGATTGAGCTGGTCGGCACGAAAGGCAGTATCAGTATGCTGGGCTGGGACTGGCACCCCAAGGGCGTGGAGGTATGGGACACCGAAGCGGGCGCGTGGGAGGTGGTCTGCAAGCACCAGAAAGGCTATAATTGGAATCAGGGAGGCTCGTACCTGGCGCGTTGTCTGGCAACTGGCAAGAAACCCCTTATGACGATAGAGCACGCCTTCCATGTGCTGGAGGCGATGCTGGCGGCAAAACAGTCCGCTGAAACCGGACAGCGTGTGCCGGTGCACAGTCAGTTCCCCACCCCCTGGCTGGAGTAGAACAGCGCTGATTGTGTGCGTTTATCGATGGAAGCAGGAAGGACTTATGGCAGTAGTACCCCCTGTTACCGCCTGGGCGGGTGACATACCGGAGCTGTTCCAACGATGGCATGTCGTTGCCGAGCCTGACCGCGATGCCGCCGAATGGTGGGCAGGCGCGCCAAGTGGTGCGCGACAGAAGAAGCGTCTTCTGGATGGCACTGCGGATGCGCACGGCAGAGGGTCAACTGGGTCAGCGCGGCTACGAGATACGCATCCTTCGCAGCGACGACGGTATACATTTTGTGAAGATTCATCGCATCCAAAGAGAACAGATACCCACCACGGGCTTCGAACGCTCTGCCCTGCTCGTAGACCCTCATACGGGGAAGTTCAAGCTGTACGCCTGCGGTCCACTCACCGGCGACTGGTGCATCTTCAAGTTCGCCGACGTCGACAGCCCAGAACAGTTTGACCCTGCTACCGTCAAGCCCGTTATCGAGGCTATCCCCTCGCATCCACAGGGTGTACCGCACCCCACCGCGTACAAGGACCCGTTTATCCTCTATGCTGGCGGCGCCTATCATTGCTACGTCATCGGCGTGTTGCGCTCGGAACGCATTTTCCACTTTACCAGCGCAGACGGCGAGCAGTGGCAACCGATAGGACACCCTTCTGAATCGTTGCTACCGCTCGCAGGATGGCATTCGTTCTATTATGTGCGTCCCGCGTGCGTGCTTCCGATCGGTGTGGGCTACCTCTTCGTTTATGAAGGCTCCAGTGTGCCGTGGGAAGACCCGGTGTATAACATCGCGACGGGGCTCGGATTCACCTTCGACCTCCATCACGTCACTGACCTCACGCCCGACGCCCCTTTGCTGGTCAGCCCTACTCCAGGTAGGCTTCACGTCTGGCGCTATTCGCACTGGTTGCGGGTGGAAGATGAGCTGTGGGTGTACGCCGAGGTGGAGAAACCCAATGGCGCACACGAGACAAGGCTCTTCCGGTTACCACGCAGTCGCCCGTAGCGGTCTTGCGTTGTTCCGCTTCACGAATGTATACTGTAGGCGGAGTTTGCGAGACTGCCCTAACAGGTGGTGAACAAGAATGGAAGCATCGCCTTCGCTGAAAACCAAGGTACACTACCCGGATTCGAATGGTCAGCCTATGGCAGATAACACCATTCAGTACGAGTATATCGTCACGCTCAAAGGCAATCTGGAACTGCTCTTCGCGGACGACCCCAATGTTTTCGTCGCTGGCGACCTGCTCTGGTACCCCGTAGAAAACCGCCCCGATATCCGTCAGGCGCCCGACACCCTAGTGGTCTTCGGACGCCCGAAGGGACACCGAGGCTCAATACAAGCAGTGGGAAGAAGGCAATATCCCGCCCCAGGTGGTCTTTGAGATATGGTCCCCTCATAACCGACTTGGACAGATGCTGAACAAGCTCAACTTCTATGAGCGCTACGGAGTGGAAGAGTACTATATCTACTACCCAGAGAGCGGAGAATGGGAAGGCTGGTACCGCAGCGGTGATCGTCTGGTGCCCATCGAGCAAATGGACGGCTGGACCAGTCCCCGATTGAGTATTCGCTTTGGCAAAGGTTACGAGACGGACCTGGGACTGCAACTACCGAACGGCAGACGCATGCTGAGCTTCCTGCAAATCGCCCAGCTGGCCGAGCAAGCCCAACGCGAAGCCGAACCTGAACGACAGCGCGCCGAAAAACTGGCTCAGAAACTGCGAGAACTGGGAATCAATCCTGAGGAACTTTGAGCCTGCCCTTGCATCCTCGCCCAAGTTAGGGTATCATATTTCGTGGAATTAGCACTCGGCAACGTCGAGTGCTAAAATTATGCGCAAGGAGGTGACTCTGAGATGCCTGAGACCGCAGTCAAGGTTCAGCTGAAACCGCTTGCAGACCGCATCGTGGTAAAGCCGATGGAAGCCGAGGAAGTGACCAGTGGTGGCATTGTCCTGCCTGACACCGCCAAAGAGAAGCCCCAGAAGGGCGAGGTGGTGGCTGTGGGACCCGGCAAGATGCTGGACAACGGCAAAGTGGTGGAGATGGAAGTGAAGGTCGGCGACGTCATCTTCTACTCCAAGTACGGTGGCACCGAAATCAAGATCAACGGTGAGGAGTACGTCATCCTGCGCCAGGACGACGTGCTGGCAGTGCTTGAGAAATAAGAGAGGAGGAACAGGAAATGGCGGCAAAGATGCTGTTGTTCGATGAGGAGGCGCGTCGCGCGCTCGAGCGTGGCGTGAACAAGCTGGCGGATGCCGTGAAGGTCACGCTGGGACCGCGCGGACGCACGGTTGTGCTGGAAAAGAAGTTCGGTAGCCCCACCGTGATTAACGACGGGGTGACCATCGCCAAAGAGATAGAGGTCGAAGACCCCTTCGAGAACATGGGCGCGCAGCTGGTGCGCGAGGTTGCCAGCAAGACTAACGACGTCGCTGGCGATGGTACGACCACCGCGACCGTGCTGGCTCAAGCCATCGTGCGCGAAGGCTTGCGCAACGTGGCTGCAGGCGCAAACCCCATGCTGTTGAAGAAGGGTATTGACCGTGCCGTCGAGGCGGCCGTAGAGGAGATCCGCAGGATCGCCACACCAGTTGAAACCCGCGACGAAATCGCCAACGTTGCCACCATCTCCGCGAATGACCCGCGCATCGGCGAGCTGATCGCGGACGCGATGGAGAAGGTGGGCAAGGACGGCGTGATTACCGTGGAAGAGAGCAAGGGCACCGAGACCACGCTGGAGCTGGTCGAGGGCATGCAGTTTGATAAGGGCTACATCTCGCCCTACTTCGTGACGGACCCCGAGCGCATGGAGGCGGTGCTGGAAGAGCCGTTCATCCTGCTCTATGAGAAGAAAATCAGCGCGGTGCAGGACCTGATCCCGGTGCTCGAAGCAGTTGCCCGCATGGGACGCCCCCTGCTGATCATCGCCGAGGACGTGGAAGGCGAAGCCCTCGCCACGCTGGTGGTCAACAAACTGCGCGGCGTGCTGAACGTGGCAGCGGTGAAGGCGCCGGGCTTCGGCGAGCGACGCAAGGCGATTATGGAAGATATCGCCATCCTCACCGGAGGCAAGTTCATCACCGAGGACCTGGGCATCAAGCTCGAAAACGTGGATATCAGCATGCTCGGTCGCGCCAAGAAGGTCATCGTCGCCAAAGAGGAGACCACCATCGTGGAAGGCGCAGGCTCCCCGCAGGCGGTGCAAGGACGCATCGCGCAGATCAAAAAGCAGATCGAGGAGACCGAGTCCGACTACGACCGCGAGAAACTGCAAGAGCGTCTGGCGAAGCTAGCGGGCGGTGTGGCGGTGATTAAGGTCGGTGCGGCCACCGAGACCGAGCTGAAGGAGAAGAAGCACCGCATCGAGGACGCGCTGTCGGCGACTCGCGCGGCGGTGGAAGAAGGCATCGTGCCCGGTGGTGGCGTGACGCTGTTGAACGTCATTCCCGCTGTCGAGGCTCTGCAGGCGGAAGGCGACGAGCTGGCGGGCATCAACATCGTCAAGCGTGCGCTGGAGGAGCCCGCTCGCCTCATCGCCACGAACGCCGGCGCGGAAGGGTCGGTCATCGTGGAGAAGATCAAGACCCTGCCGAAGGGACATGGCTACGATGCGGCGAAAGGCGAGTTCGTGGACATGATGCAGGCGGGCATAGTGGACCCAGCGAAGGTCACGCGCTCGGCACTGCAGAACGCAGCGTCCATCGCGGGCATGCTCCTTACCACCGAAGCGCTGGTCGCGGAGAAGAAAGAGGAGGAGAAGTCCATACCCTCCACACCTTCGTACTAAAGCGCGAAGCGACGCATCGGGATAAAAAGGGACAGGCGTTAGCCTGTCCCTTTACTCGTCAACTACGATGGCGTGTATATAAACAGCACCCAGCGCGGCGGCTGGAAGTTGCTGATGATGCGCCCCGGCGCCGCCTGCGGAGCGGGATAAATCCCTCCAGCCACTGGGTCATACGGCGCACGCCGGCGGGACTTCCATGCCTGTGCGAGTTGCTGGGCTTGCTTCTGGTCGCGCACAAGATACGACTGGAACACGAACTGCGTCGCCTGCTGGTAGTGCTGAACCCAACCCTGAAGCCGTTCGCCATCGGGTGCACCACCAGCGGCTGGAGTGAGTATGGCAAACAGGGGTTGTGTCTTCTGCAGAAGGTCCCGTGCCGCCGACATGTTTGGAACAGGCTGGTTGATGGTAAACCGCTCCTGCCCTAACCGCATCTCCAGCGGCACCTCCACCATCGGCGTCTCTGGTAACCACACCCACACTTGATGCGTATACCACGCCGCCCGCCAAGGCACATCACTGATGCCAACAATGGGCGTCTCCAGTCCCCCCTGTGGATTGCGAGTTTTTAACTCAGAGATAATCCGCTCCAGCCTTGCAGACAGCACGCTGAACGCCATGAGCTCTTCACGCGGCGCCTTAGGCTCGCGGAAGATGAACGACAACACTAGCGGAACCATTACCACCAGTATGGCTCCCGTTACCCCCACGCGCCACACACGCCCCGAATCCTCGGACACCCGCTGAACCAGGTCTTCCAAACCGCCTAGCGCCAACAGGCTGAAGGGCAGAGCGAAACACATCAGCGCGTACACGTTACCGCCAGGCACGCCAAACGAGCTTCCCAACAGTAACAGCACCGCCGTCCACCAGATCATATTGCGCCACAACGCCAGCGCACGCAGGCGCATCGGCACGAACAGCCCCACAAAAGCCAGCGCTGAGAGCACAGGGTGCGGAAACGTCAACAGCGTAACGATACCCCCCCGCAAATTGCGCGACCACTTGCCCAAGACCTGCTGGGCGTTCTCCAGAAACAGGGCGGTCACACGGGGCGGACGCTTCCCCTCTTCATAGTGGCGGTAGAGCGAATAGCCCGGATACGGCTTGGTCGCCATGCCCACTTCGTAAACCCGCAGATTAAAGAACGGGTTACCAAACAGGCGAGTGTTGCGTATCCAGTAGGGCAAACTAATCAGCGCGAACCCCAGCAGAAACAGAGCCACGTGCTTGGCGCGACGTTCGGGGTTGGTCAATGCCAGATAGATGGTGGCAGGAATCAATAGAAGCCACAGCGAGACCTGCGTCAGGTAAGCCAGTCCTGCCAGCAAGCCCGCCCCAAAACTACGCCTCGGTCTGCGGGGCGACCATACCTCTACCACCTGTCCTGTATCGGGGTCGAATTGCTCCACGCTGGGGCGGTAGAGCAGATAACAGGTCGCCAGCAAAAGGAAACCCGCCATGGCGATGGGCATACCAGAGGTACCCAGCATCGCCAGCGCGTCCTCTGAAAACAGCAGAAGTCCCGCCGCCCAGTAACCCACGCGCGGGCTGAACATTCTGCTACCCACAAAGTAAACCAGCACCAGCCCCAGCACGAACCAGACCAACGAGCCGAGCACCAGCGTGCTATCCTGCGCCCCCCGCACCCCGATCAGCAGCGCCAGAAAAATCAGATAGGCAGGACCGTGTTCGATATCATACGCCTCCCGCACGTCCTTCCAGAAGTACAGCCCCAACGGTACGATGTTGTTCGTGATAAAACCGCGTCCCTTCGAGATGTTGTAGGCTATCTGCCCATAGTCCATCGCCTCATCCGAAGGGCTGACGAACCGCGCCCAGTAAAACATTCGGATGACTACTGCTACAACAGCCAGAGACACGACCCATATCACCACTTGCCGGGCGATATGGGTGACTTTAGCCTCCGCCGTGCTTCGGGGCGTCTCTTCTAGCATCCGCCAAGGCTCCTTTCGTTACCCCTGTGTTGTGCCACCTTGTAAGATTCTTGCCCAACGAACGTTTGTCCTCTAGCTATCGCCCTGCATTATACCATTGACGCCGTCCCCCTTGCCATACCCTTAGTACTTGCAATCAGTCTATGCTTCCTCTAAAATAGAGGACAGGGCAATGAAAGCGCCACCATAGTCTAAGGGTGATTGGAATGTGGGTAACTTGGCGGTCCCTGTTTGCGGTACGAGCTCCCGCTATACCGCGAACGCAAGTAACAGAACGCGAAGCTATCGAGGAAGCGGCTCGCGAGCGGGGCGTTACTCTGCGCTCGGTATTGATTGGCACACTGCTGATCCCAGTGAATACCTATTGGATCATTCAGGTGGAGGGTATCTGGCACCGCAACCACGCGACCGCCATGTCCCTCTTTTGGAACACGGTCTTCTGCCTGATGCTTCTGATCCTGCTCAATGTGCTCGTGTTGAAGCGACTCGCCCCGCGACTCGCCTTCACGCAGGGCGAACTGATAGTCATCTACGTAATGATTACCATAGCCTCCGCGCTCGCTGGACACGACACCTTGCAGTTGGGGATCCCTGCGCTATCCATGCCCTTCTACGGCGCGAACGCCACCAACGGCTGGGACCAGTTGTTCAATCACTATTTCCCAAAGTGGCTGACGGTGCAGGACAAGGAGTTCCTCCGCCCCTACTACGAGGGGCACAGCTCCCTCTATATCGCGGGACGCATCTACGTCTGGCTCAAGCCGGTGCTCATCTGGAGCCTGTTCATCGGCGTGATGGGCGTGGTCATGGTGTGCCTGAATGTGATCCTGCGCAAGCAGTGGATGGAGAACGAAAAGCTCTCCTACCCTATCGTCCAGCTCCCCATGACGATGACCGCCAACGGAGGCAATACCAGCTTCTTCCTGCAGAAGCCGCTGATTCTGGGTGCCCTGCTGGGTGGTTCGCTGGACGTGCTGAACGGATTACACGTGCTGTTCCCTGCTATCCCTCAAATCGTGGTGAGACACGACGACCCCTCGCGCAACCTTCAGCAATACTTCACCACCCCTCCGTGGAACGGTGTCGGGTGGTTCCCGCTTCCGCTGTATCCCTTCATCATCGCACTGGGCTACTTTCTGCCCGTAGACCTGTCCTTTTCCATCTGGTTCTTCTTCCTGCTGAAGATGGCTCTGCGCGTGGTGGCAACGGCACTCGGCGTGGAGCAGGGACAACCGTACACCTTCCCCTTCTTCAACGAGCAGTCGTACGGAGCCTGGTTCGCCATTGTGGCGTTTGCGCTGTGGGGAGCACGCAACCACATCCGCGAGGTCTGGCGCAAGGCAGTTAACCCACGTTACGCCGGCATAGACGACTCGCGGGAGGCGCTGTCTTACCGCGGCGCGGTCGTCGGCTTGCTGTTGGGCACGGCTTTGCTCGTTGCGTTCTGTGTATCCGCGGGAATGAAACTGTGGGTCACGGTGCTATTCTTCCTGATATGCTTCATCATATCGATCGGTATTACCCGCGTCCGGGCAGAGCTAGGTCCCCCGGCACACGAAGTAGTCGGGATGAATGCGCAGACCTTCCTCATTATGGCGTTCGGCTCCACGGCTATCGGCGCCCCCAGCCTGACCATGTTCACCATGTTCTGGTGGTTCAGCGGACGTGGCTACCGAACCCACCCCATGCCCTGCCAGCTGGAGGCGATGAAGATGGCACAGCAAGGTCGTATCAACATGAAAGGCATGGGCTGGGTGATGGTGTTCGCCATGTTCTTTGGCGGACTGGCTTCCTACTGGGCGGCACTGCACCTGAAATACGCCAACACCACCGGCGTAGATTACATGGACATGCACAACTGGGGCAACTACTACTGGCTGGAAAGCATCCTGCGGTCGCCTAGGCAACCGAGCGTCACCGGGATGCTCGCCGTGGTGTTCGGTTTCGCCGCTGCGTCGCTGATGCACCTTGCAAGGCTACGCTTCCTGTGGTGGCCCTTCCATCCGGCAGGTTATGCCCTGTCGCTGAACTTTGGGGTGGAATACTTCTGGTCGTGCCTACTGATTGCCAGCGTCATCAAGTGGCTGGTTCTGCGCTATGGCGGCTACAAGCTGAACCGGCAGATGATGCCTTTCATGTTCGGGGTGATCCTGGGCGAGTACTGCGTCGGGGCGTTCTGGAGCGCGATGAGCGTCATCCTAAACACGCGCATGTACGACTTCTGCCCCGGCTAAAAATATTCCGGGCTCCCATACAGATTAGCAGGAAAGGCTTGACAGAGGCGCGAAGATATGGTAGCGTAGAGTGCCTTTACGCTAGGCGTGATGCCAACCGTGAATCCGAATGTAAACAAAGGAGGCAGGTGTATGAGACGAACCGTGTACGTTCTTGCCGTTGCGGTCGCGCTGTGGTCTTCTACAGCCTGGCTGCCGGCAAACGTGCAAGCAATTCCCAACAGCGCACCGCGCCTGCAGGTGATTAACGCGCAGGAGTTCACACAGCCCCTGCAGGTCACCAAAGAGCTGTCGGTGCGATACCAGGGCAAGGCGATAGTCAAGCTGGAACTGTGGGTAGACCAAGTGCTTTTCGCCGAGAAGTCTCTGGATATCCCTCTCGAACGAGGCGTCGCCTCGTTCATGCTCGACCCCGCCTACCTCAGCGCGGGCAAACACACCATCACCCTTAAAGCGATCGAAGCGGACGGCACGGTCGGCACCACGCGCACCAGCGTGATCGTTGAGACACCTACACTAACCAACCTGCCTCTCGCTATCGTCTCCCCGGCCAACGGCACTGCCGTATCGGGCAACGTGGAGATCGGTCTGCGAGTCAACGAGCAACTCGGCAAGGTGTACGTGAGCCTGTTCATTGACCGCCAATTCAAGACTCTGCGCAACTTTCCGCCCTATACTTACACCTGGGACACCACTACCGTAGACAACGGCTGGCACCTGATTGAGGCACTGGGTGTGGACGAAGGGCGGAACACCTACAAGGCAACTCCTGTGCGCGTGCTGGTCAATAACCCGGGCGGTCAAACCGTGCGCGAAACACGCCTGCCGGACGCTACGACCAGCTCTCCCGATGTTCTGCTGGCCCCGCGGGGCAGTGCGCTGACGCTTCAGTCGACGGAGGCGGTTCCCTACTCTGCGGTGCGCGACGCGACGCCCTCTACGGTGGTTGGTGTCGGCGTTAAGCGCACCCTGAGCGATGCCGAAGCCACACCTGCTCAACCCCAACAGATGGCACGCGCCACCGCACCGGCGACAATGTTGGGCGGACAGCGTGACGTCACGCCAGTGGCTGAACCGCGCGTATCGGTACAGTCGCCTGCGGTCGTCGCAGACGAGGTGTACCAGCCTGAGGTGCTGTCCTCCGCGGTTGCACCCGCTGGACAGAAGCTGGTCGTCCCGCAGATGGTGGCGATGGCACCTCCCGCCGCGCAGTCGGTGTACGAGGTGCGCCGGGGCGATACCCTCATCGGCATCGCCAAGCGACACGGCGTCTCACCGCAGGCAGTGGCAGCGGTCAACGGCATCACCAACCTGAACCGCGTGCGAGCGGGCGACAAGATCATCATCCCTGGCTCTACGTTCCAGGTGGTGTTCGACAACACCCGCATCGCCTTCGACGTGCCGCCGCGTGTGCAGGACGGTGTGCCGCTAGCACCATTCCGTCAGATCTTCGAACACACGGGGGGATGGCTCTTCTGGTATCCCCAGTCGCGAACGGTGCGCGCCGTCAACGCCGAGCGCGAGATCGAATTGCGTATCGGCTCGCCGTCGGCGCGGGTGAACAACCAAACCCTGCCCATGGAGGTGGCACCGTTTATCGACCGGGGACGCACCATCGTGCCACTGTCGTTCGTGCGCGACGCCATGGATGTCAAAATCCACTATGACCCCAAAACGGGTAACCTGCTCATCGAAAGCGAGAGGTAACGCAACCTAAAAAAGCTTTGCCGGAGAGGGCTTCCTCTCCGGCTTTTTTCTTGGTCACAATCGGCTCGGCCTCGTCACACAATACCGGCCATCTTCTCCTCTTTCTTGCCCGAATCGCCCTCCGATTTGCTCTCCGAAGACCCCTTGTCCGATTTGCGATAGTCGGTAATATGAAACCCCGGCCCCTTAAACAGAATGCCAACAGGATACAACAGCCGGCGCACACTACCACCACACTGCGGGCACTCTGTCAAAGGCGGCTCGGTAATACGCTGGAACTGCTCGAACTCCACACCGCAACTATCACAACGGTAACCGTAAGTAGGCATCGTCCACATCACCTCCGATAATATTATGACAAGCCTCTACGGCGATGGTCAACCCTTTCTCCCAAGAAAAAATTGGAAGGAGCAGGCGAAAATTGCAGGACTTGACAAACCGTGCACCGAATAGGTATAGTCACGAGGCGTTGTAGGCTGTTCCAGCGCCACAAACGCACATTCAGGAGGTGAACCGATGGCACGATGGCTCACACTCTGCACCTTGACAATCGTAACTAGCGTCTTGTGGATAACGGGTGCTGATGCCCAGCATGTGATTGTGGTTAAAGAGAACGATACGGTGTGGTGCTTGGCAAAGCGATACCATGTTCTGCCTCAGGACATCGTGAAAGTCAACGGTCTGAAGAACCCTGATTCGCTGAAGCCGGGTATGCGCCTGAAAATCCCGCCTGCCGTCAAACCAAAGGCAGTACCCACCACCATGCGCAAGACGGCAGTGATCAACGCCGGCAGAGTGTGCGTGCGGTATGCCCCGAACCGGACGGACCGCTCGATGGTGCTGTTGGATAAGGGACACCCCATTCTGGTGACGGCGCGCAGAGGGAACTGGCTCCAAGTCAAGCTGGCAAGTGGACGAATCGGCTGGGTGCGCGATGACCTGGTAAAGGTGACAGGCATCCTGGCCACACGATCGCCAAAGACGAAAAGACCAGTGATGGCGAAGCATACGCCGAAACCGTCCCAGCCAAAGCGCAAGACGGCATCTGCCCAGAAGAGCAAGCGTCCCGTCATTGTCGCCAGCAACTCGGGAGCATTTGGTACATCCACCGGCGAATCGATCGTTCGCACCGCCTCGCGCTTCCGCGGGGTACGTTACCGATGGGGAGGCTCTTCGCGCAGTGGGTTCGATTGCTCGGGCTTCACGCGCTACGTTTTTCGGCATAGAGCGGGCATCGAACTGCCCCACTCCGCCAGCGCGCAGTTTCGACGAGGCACGCCGGTGCCGCGCAACCAGCTGAAGCCGGGCGACCTGGTCTTCTTCCAGACCTACCGGCGAGGCGCGTCGCACGTCGGTATCTACATCGGCAACGGCAAGTTCATCCACGCATCCAGTACAGGTGGGCGCGTTCGGATCGACAGCCTGAACGAAGGCTATTACCGCCAGCGCTATCTCGGAGCGCGCCGGGTAACCCAGTGATCACACACATTTTTTGAAAAATCACAGCTACCGCAGGCAGGAGTTCTGCGGAGCGGTCGATAATCGAATAGCCTGGTACCAAGAGCCATTGCGTTTGAGAACGGCGCCAGATGGAACAGCACGAAATCGGACAAGAGTTCGACATGCATCGCGTCCGCAAGGTGGTAGAGGTCCGCGCCAACATTGTCAATGAACTGCTGGACCAGGGCTGGATACTGCACGACATCTACATTTCAAACGAGTATCGCAGTGTATACATCCTGGTGATGTTGGACGAGCTGACCTGCCCCCGCTGCGGAGCACCGGCGAACATCGAAGTGTCGGAAGAAGGAGATCGCTACCGCTACATCTGCACGAAGGAATGTCAATAGCGGCTGGCGTATCTTCATAGCACAACAGCAACATTTTGCGAGTTGCACAACGTAATCTCCATTGGGTACACTCTATGGTGTGAAACCAAAATCGGCTGTAGAGTGTCGTACGAATCAGAGAACGATAGCAGTAACCTGCTGGCGTGATTGACTTTCGAGGAACAAAATGAGCACCAACAACCCGGTCAACCGAAGAGGAAGCTCGCAGGGCACTCCGACCCTAACGCCGAACCGCAAGCCGGCGTCATCGGAGGCGCCTTCCCTGCTCAACCGGCTGACGCGCGTTGCGTTGCTCACGCCAGAGGAAGAGCAGGAACTGGCGGAGCGTGCTCGCAAGGGCGATGAAGAGGCGCGCCAGAAGCTGGTTGAAGCCAACATGCGCCTGGTGATGAACATCGCCAAACATTACCGCAACGCGCTCGTCCCGTTCGAGGACCTTGTGCAGGAAGGTGCCATCGGGCTGATGAACGCGGTGGAGCGGTACGACCCCTCCAGGGGCTATCGCTTCAGCACCTACGCGACGCACTGGATACGGCAGGCGATCGGGCGGGCAATAGATAACAAGGCGAAGACGGTGCGTATCCCCGCACACGTTGCCGAACAACTGCGCCGGATGGAACGCGAGCGGGAACGCCTGCGCCGGGAGACCGGCGATGAGCCAAGCGTCGAACAGCTGGCGAAAGCGATGGGCGTGTCGCCTAAGAAGATATTGCAGCTCCAGCAGGCGGCACAGGAGCCGTTGTCGCTCGATATGCTAGTCGGCGAAGAGGAAGATACCTCGCTGGGGTCCCTGATCCATGACCAGAATGTGCGCGACCCCGAAGAGGTGATGCTGGAGCGCGAACGACGCAAAATGCTGGACGAGCTCCTGGAAACCGAGCTCACCGAACGTGAACGACAGGTCATCATCCGCCGGCTGGGCTACGGCGACCAGGATGAACAGGTCTTACAGGAGATAGGAGAGGCGCTGAAGATCTCGCGCGAACGGGTGCGCCAGATCGAAGCGCAAGCCATGCGTAAACTCAAGGACGCGGCTAAACGTCGGGGTTTACGCGAATACCTTCTGCAGTAGCGGTACTTTTTACCGCCTGTCTCCCCTAGCGGCACGAGAGTTTCCTCTCGTGCCGTTCGCCTTCTATCACACGTGCCATTAAGAGGTTTCGCTCCGCCTGCCACCGAAAATAACAGACAGAGTCCCCCGTAGAAGCGAGGAACAGAGCCATGCAGAAATCCAGTTCCGAACCCAGATGGCAAACAGCAACCGCCAAAGCCTTTCATCTGCACGAATGGACGTTCAGCCTCCAGCCATCGGGCAACCCCTTCTCCCCCGCTGACAACGACATCACCGCGGAGATTCGCCTGCCAACAGGGGAGACGATACGTCAGCCCGCCTTCTGGGATGGCGATAACACGTGGAAGGTACGGTTGGCTCTGCTTCGCTCCGGTCGTATCCATTGGAGACTGCTAAAGAACGGCTCCCCGCTGTCGGTGTCGGCGTGGGTGGAAGTGAAACCGATATCGTCACAAGCGACATTGGGCTTCGTTCGCCGGCACCCTCGCCTCAAGCAGTTTACCACCGACGCCGGCAAAACCTTCTATCCGATCGGGCAGAACGTCGGGTGGAGAACGCCGAGCACCGACTACCCCCTCTTCTTCGAGCAGATGTCACAAGCGGGCATGAACTGGGCGCGGATATGGCTGTGCCATTGGGACGGTAAGAACCCGGACTGGGTCATGAGCAAGCGGATGGAACCCGGCTGGCTGGATATGGAGGTCATTCGTCGCCTCGAGAAGATCGTGCACCTCGCGGAAAGGTTCGGTATTTATATCCAGCTCACCCTCCAGCATCACGGACAATACTCCACCCGCACCAACCCGAACTGGGCAGAGAACCCCTGGAACAAGCAGCACGGAGGCTTTCTCGACACCCCCGAACAGTTCTTCACCCATCCTCGCGCCCTGGAGCTCACGCGCCACAAGTACCGCTACCTCGTTGCGCGATGGGGATACTCCCCGCATCTCATGGCATGGGAACTCTTTAATGAGGTGGAGTGGACCGATGCTGCTGCCAACGGTAAATGGGATGTTATCGCCCAGTGGCACCGCGAGATGGCACGCTTCCTCCGCTCAATAGACGTGCATCAACATCTGATAACCACCAGCTCTGCCATGGATGTTCCCAGCCTGTGGGTGGAGATGGACTACTACCAGCCCCATTATTACGTGCCGGATATCGCGGGCACGCTGTTCGAAATGACACCTGCGCGGAGGAATAAACCCATCTTCATCGGCGAGTGGGGTGGTGCGAACCCGCGACAGTGGGGCGATGAAGCCTTCCTTCGACAGGGACTGTGGGTCGGCGTGATGCGCGGACTGGCGGGAGGGGCGCAGTGGTGGTCCTGGGAAACCACCGAAGCACGCAAGTGGTACGCCCAGTGGGCATCCCTATCGCAGTTCTTGAAGATGGCGGGCTTTGTTTCCGGGAATCTCTGGCAGCCCATCTCCGCACAGGTGATGTCGAAGGCACGTGCGCCGTTCCGCTTCTCGCCGGGGGGCGGATGGGAAAGCACACAGCGGTACCGCTTCATCGTGCCAACCGATGGCTCCGCTATCGAGGGATTATCGCTCCTCTCGCGGTTCATACAGGGCGAGTCGCACCGCGACATGTGTCGGGAGCCTGTGGTGTTCGAAGTGGAGTTCGCACAGGCTGGAAGATGCACGCTACATATCGGCACGGTTGCCCGTAGCGGCGCTGGCATTATTGTCAGGCTGGACAACGAGATAGTCGCCCAGGAACGGTTCTCCTCCGCACAACGGGATACCTTCGTGAACCGTGAGATCACCTTCCCTGTGCCAGCAGGCAAGCATACGATTTCCGTCTGCAACCCAGGACCCGACTGGTTTACACTGGACAGCGTGACGCTGACGCCCTACGCACCGCCAAACAAGGTCGCCGTTTGTGGAGATGGACAAAACGCCATGTGGTATCTGTGGCGCGAGCAACCGGTGGACGCGTCGGTCACGTTGAAGATACCGAGTACTCCACCGGGAAGATATAAGGTTACGTGGTGGAACCCTTCCACTGGCAGAGCGATACACACCGAGACCGTAGCGGTGGCACAAGGAGGATTAGCGCTGAAGGTTCCCGTGCACGAGCGGGACATCGCCGGCTGTTTGAGCCCTGCGGGGCGCCGAGCCAGCCTGTAAGCGGGGTTCTGTGCCCTGCCTGTAAAGGGCAGGCGGCGGCTATCTCTCTGGGGTGCCGGTTACCCGGCACCTCTAGCGGCTGTACCCGGAGGCTCAGCGGGCCACCTCACGGCCTCCCTATTCAGCCTTGCTCCCGATGGGGTTTGCCCTGCCAGCGGCATCACTGCCGCTGCGGTGCGCTCTTACCGCGCCTTTTCACCCTTGCCCGCATTCAGCAAACGCTGAACCGCTGGCGGTGTGTTTTCTGTGGCACTTTCCGTAGGGTCGCCCCTCCCGGACGCTATCCGGCATCGTGCCCTGCGGAGCCCCGACTTTCCTCCCCACCCAAACGGGCGAGGCAGCCGCCCGGCTGGCTCGGTGCCCAACTTCATTATACCGCACTAAGGATGCGGTGACCATGTGGGCGCGTAGTTATCGCCAGTGCCGTCCGTTAACCGCCGCGCATCCGAGCCGTCAGCACTCACGAACCACAGGTCGCGCTTGCCGTCCTCGCGGAACTTGACGTAGACCAGGCTCGTGCCTCCCTGAGACCACGTGGGTGTGATGGCATTGCCCTTTACGATCAACCGAGGCTCCGGGTCCCCAATCCCCATCACGCCGAGGCCTGCTCGGTCTCTCTCTTCCCCTTTCACGCGCCACATCTCGAAGGCGAGATGGGTTCCCTCCGGCGCCCACACCACCGCTCCAGGCGCAAGGTCTCCCTTACTGCTCCATAGCGGTTGCAGAGTTTCCGTGACCAGGTTATACAACGCGATCGCGTGCCCGATCTGCTTGTTATCGATGATGGTGATGGCTAACTGCGTGCCATCGGGTGAGAGCGCCGTATGTACCTCCTGCCCACCGATGAGGGGTTTGGGAAGCTTCTGTGTGTCGGGAAGCGGGACAGGCTGTGCCCCGGACGACGCCTCTTCCTCGTGCTGGTGGTCACGCCCTGCGCCCTCTCGCCGATAGCGCACTAGCGCATCGCCCCCTTCGGTACGCAGGATGGCGTACACGATTCGCTTCTCGGGGTCGTAGGTTGGCTCGCGAAACAGCACACTGCCTCCGAACGTGTTGCGCCACTGCTGTTCCAGTTCGAAGGGAGGCAGAATCTTCTCCGCCTCGCCACCCTCGATATCTACCAGCAGAACCTGTCCCTGCAAGAGGAACACGATGTGCTTGCCATCGGGTAGGAACTGGGGCTTCTCCTTCGCCCCAACGCTGACCGTCAGCTGTTGAACCCGCCTGCATTCAGGGTCGGCGTAAAATACTTGGGGCACCCGATTATCCCTGTCGGAGATAAACGTGATCAGGCGTCCATCGGGCGACCACGCGGGGTCGGTTTCTGCAGATGGGTCCGTGGTGATCTGGCGAAGCCCGCTCCCGTCCGGGCGAATCACCCACAAATCGGGGTTGCCAGCACGGTCGGAAACAAACAGTATCCAGTCCTTGGTATCGATGTCAGCAGGTTTGACACGGAAGGGATTGAAGTACCGAATCCAGAACATGCCCGCCGCTACCAGCACCACCACTGCCAGCAAGCCCAGCAGAGTGTGCCTGAACCAGACACGCCGTAGATACATCACGCGCTCCCTTCAAATGATTTACTCTCGCCTTTGGCTTTTCGCTCTCAGAAGCGCAGATTCCTGTTGGCATTGGCTCAGTGCAATTGCACGCTCAGGGGACGAGCCAGCGCATCGAAAACGTTGTCGGGATTGTACGGTACCTGCACCAGCAAATGCCGCTCGCCCGGATTAGCGATGAAGAACGCCATGCCTCGCGCGAAACTCAAGCCATCTGGCGCACGCTCTGATATCAGGCGCAGTTTGAAGAAGCGCGGTAACTGACCGGGCCGGATGCTACCCCGCACGTCTTCAATCAACCGCCCATCCAGTGCCCCGCGTTGACAGTGATAGGCGTAAATGTTCTGATAGCTGATCCAGTCAAAACGCTCGTACACGACGAACAGCGAGAGCTCCGTAACTTCCCGAATGAAATCCGTGTGGGGCAGTTCGTACAGCCTCTCCAGCAGAGCCAGAGTCTCCTGCACTCCCACAAAGTGGTGGGCGAACGCTCCCAGCACCCCGGAAAACTCTTCAGGCAGTTCGCGGAACTCGTAGTAACAACCATTGGTGGACAACACCACGCGGGCGATCTCGTTGCTGAACTCTAGTCCCTCGCCAACCTGTTGTTTGACGTATCTTGCTAGAACCTGTGTCGCCTCTCCGTCAGCCTCTAATTGCTCGATGAACCACTCGCTATCCATGGTTACCCCATCCACGATGCTTCCCTTCCTTCCCCAAAGAGATTGAACCTGTACAAATAGTATTCTAAGTCAGAAACGCCTTTGAAGTCAACCACTCCGCGACGGTTTTGCGCAAAAAAACCGCATTTTGACGGGGATAGATTGGCGCATGCCTCATCCCGTGTGCTCCGCGAGAATAACAGGCTTACTCACCATCCTGCTGATACGCCCGATACAGCAATTCCACAGGATGCATGATGGCTATCGGGTGAGGAAGAGAACGCAAGCCCTGCGCGATCCAAGCGAGACAGCCGGGGTTGCCGGTCAAAAGTATTTCCGCACCCGTTGCCCGAACGCGCTCCACCTTGCGCTGTAGCAGACGCAGTGCTATGTCCGGCTGTAACAGGTTGTAGATGCCCGCACTCCCACAGCACATGTCCGATTCGTCCAGATCGACCAGCCTTACGCCCGGGATACTGCGGATGACCTCGCGAGGTTGCCGACGCACCCCTTGACCGTGCGCCAGATGACAGGCATCGTGATAGGTTACTACCAGCTCCGGCGTCCCCTCTTGCCCGCCCAACGGTTGCTTCGGCACCTCGAAGCCTGCCTCTACCAGAAACTCCATAACGTCTCTTACTTTCGCCGCGAAGGCTCGCGCCTGCACTTCGTAGGGTGTGCCTGCGAACAGCCTGCCATAGCCTTTCATGGCGGAGCCACATCCCGCCGAGTTGACGATGACCGCATCTACCGAGACGCGCCCGAAACACTCCATAAGGCGCAACGCCCGCCATCGCCCCGCCTCCGGAAAGCCATTATGCAGATGCAACGCCCCACAACACCCTTGTTCACGCGGCACTACCACCTCGTAGCCGTTGCGCTGTAGCACGGCAACGGTCGCCACGTTTACCTCGTGAAACAACACCGACGCCACACAACCCGTGAGCACGCCCACTCTGCCCCGCCGTTCCCCCATCGGCGGATACACCCCAACAAGCCTGCGCGGATTCGCACCACGGGGCACCTGCGGCAGATTAGCCACCACCTTCTCCACACCCAGCAGCCGCGCCAACGGCGCAGGTAGCGCCTTGTCGCCGAAGAACGGAGACAACCTCCGACCGATATGAATGGCGAACGCGAAAGCGCGAGGCTGTGTCATCACATCCAGAAGCCACTTCTTCACGGTGCGCTGAACACCCGAACGCGACGGCGACCGCTCCACCTGCGCCCGCGCAATCTCAATCAGCAAGCCATATGCCACCCCCGACGGACACGCGGTCTCACAAGCTAGGCACCCAAGACACCGGTCTACATGTTCGACCGCACCTGCCTGCCACTGGATGCGCCCTTCGGCCACCGCCCGCATCAGGTAGATACGCCCGCGCGGCGAATCGGCTTCACTGCCATCCTCGACGTAAGTGGGACAAGACTGCAGGCACAAACCGCAATGGATGCATTTCAGCAGGTCCTCACTGCGAAACTCGCGCATCACAAGCCCTCCACAAACCTGCCCGGCGCCAATATCCGATGCGGGTCAAACCTCTCCTTGAGCCGCCGCATGACGCTCGCCCCGCCGCTGACGGAGTCCCATACATCTATCTCCTGCTTCACCGCCACAGGCGCACGTTCCAGCACACCGAATCCCCCTCGCGCACGAGCCTGTGCCCGCAGCTCCCGCAACGCCTGTCCATCGGGCACGTTCTCTGTCCACCACACCCGGACGATGCCCGTGCTAAAATGCGCCTGTAGACTCGCTTGGGGAAACCGTTCGTGCGCCCATACCAGTATCTCTGGCGTCTGCGCGGGCGGCACCACGAGACGGCAACCGCAGATGGGGTTGGCAAGTAGGTAGCGGTCGCGCAACCAGTTTACCTCCTCAGACGCAACCGGCGTCCACTCGGTCGGAACGCGCTCTTGCAGCAGGTTCGTCTGCCAGCGCACGTCCTCTTCAAACCCCGCCAATCCAACATACAGATGCCACCCGGAATCCGCACTATAGACCACCTCTACCATTTCCGCCTGCAGTAGCGGGTGGCTCAGGGCATCGTACAGGTGGAAAAGGGTGCGTACCTCGGTGAAGGACGAGCGGACCACCACGGCAACCTCCGGCAGAGGAGCCACCTTAAAGGTCAGCTCCACCAAAACGCCAAGAGTGCCCCACGAACCGGCGAACAGGCGAGGCAAATCGTAACCGGCAACGTTTTTTACCACGCCTACCCCCGCCTTGATCATCTCCCCGGACGGAAGAACGGCACGCACCGCCAGCAACCACTCGCGCGCCAAGCCGTAGCGGTGACGCCTCGGTCCTGCCCCACCCGAAGCCACGATGCCTCCAACCGTCTGCACAGCGGGCAGAGGAGCGTCAATGGGTAGCCATTGCTGATACGGCTGAAGCAGATTCTGCAGAGCCTCCAGGGTCATCCCCGCCTCGACGGTGACCACGAGGTCACCCGGCGAGTAGTCTCTGAGACGGGAGAGAGCCCGCATGTCCATCGCCCACAGATACTGCTCCATGGGCGAGCCGATGGGGACGTGTGTTCCGCCACCCCACACCACGCCGGGCGCGCGATGGGTGCAACACACCTTCAGCACGGCGCACACCTCCTCCGCCGATGCGGGCTCGACGACCACCTGCGGGACACAGCCGTCTAGCGCGTACGCCGTGCACGCTTCGCCCATGCCGACGTTTGAGACCGCTTGCAGGTCCTGAATGATGTCTGGCATAGTATCCGCATTATAAACGAAGCGCGCCCTCGTGCGCAAGTGTAGGCTTATATCATTTCTGAGATGATTATTTTTGTCATTATGCTGTTTATCGTCGTTCTGACTCACTTCTTCCCGTCATTCCGAGCTTCTCTCTTGTCATTCTGAGCGAAGCGAAGAATCTCAACCGAGATGCAGAACTACGTTCATCATGACAAAAACTGAATATCCAGTGCCATAATGTGGAACATCGTCGCTGGATACGGTGTCCCTATGTGATAGACAGGGCGGGCAAAACCAACAAAGCCATACCTACCCAGAAGCAAACCGATTGAGGAGGATCGAGAATGCGACTGGCACGAGAAACATGGCTCTTGCTGGCTGTGGGATTAGCAGACCTTGCGAGCATCATCTATCTTGTGCGAAACGAACTGGTACACGAAGCCAACCCCGTGATGACTTGGTATTTGATCCACTTCGGCGTGTGGGCTTTCTGCGCCGCGAAGACCCTCATGCTGGTTTGTCCGGTGGTCATCCTAGAGTGGGTGCGCCTGTTCAAACCGTACCTAGGGCGATGGGCACTGCGTATCGCACTCCTGGGTTATGTTACCCTCTACCTCGCCGTCGTGTGGCGGGCGAACGAGGCGCATTTCCAGCGACTGCTCAGTCCTTACCTGCCTCGCTTCAGCTGGTCCCAACGTGCAAAGCCATCGGCGTCCATGTGTCCAGCCGTTCCCCAGCCGATGGGTGATGCCCATAGACTAGCAGGATTCCCTCCCCTCGGCACGAAAGCAATAATCAAAACCAGCGGGAGGGATGAACCCGTGCGAACGGCTTGGCAACTGAATCTGGTAGCGGTAGCGCTCCTGTGTCTGTTCAGCGCATGCGGCAAGAAGCAAACGGGCACGGCAGGCATCGGCACCACAACCGGCGGAGCGAAGCTGGTTGTCGCGGTGATGCCCAAACTGAAAGGCATTGATTACTTTAACGCAGTGGAGCGAGGCGCCAAAGAAGCGGCGCAGGAACTCGGAAATATTGACCTCACCTACGACGGACCCACCGAGGGCAAGGCCGACCTGCAGATACCCTTCATCGAAAGCTGGACCCTGCAGAAGGTGAACGTGATCGCGGTTGCCTGCAACGACCCCGACGCCATCTCCCCTGCCCTCAAACGCGCTCGCGAGAAAGGCGTTCACGTCATTACCTACGACGCCGATGCTAACGCCGAAAAGTCGGGACGTGAGTTCTTCGTGAACCAGGCAACCTTCGAAGACATCGGGCGCGCGCTGGTGGACGAAATGGCTTCGCAGGCAGGTGCCGAGGCAAAAGTAGCCATCGTCAGCTCTTCACCCACTGCGCCCAACCAGAACGCCTGGATCGCGGTGATGAAGCGCTATATGGCGGAAAAGTACCCGAAGATGCAGATAGTGACCATCCAGTACCCCGAAGAGGACCAGGGACGTGCCTTCAGCATGACGCAGGACATCCTCAAAACCTACCCGGATGTGAAAGGCGTGTTTGGGCTCTCTTCCGTGGCATTCCCGGGCGCTGCCGACGCGGTGCGCCAGGCGGGCAAGAGCGGTAAGGTGGCGGTGGTGGGGCTGTCCACCCCCAAGAGCATGAAGGAGTTCGTCAAAGACGGCACGGTGAAGACGGTCATCCTATGGAACCCAGTGGACCTGGGTTACCTGACCGTGTATGTGGCGAAGGCGGTCGCGGAAGGCACACTGAAGCCGGGCGCCACCGAGTTTGAAGCGGGCAGGTTAGGCAAGGTCAAGGTGGAAGGAGACCAGGTCCTGCTGGGACCACCGATGCAGTTCACGCGCGAGAACATCGACCAGTATGACTTCTGAACGTATTCCCCCCACCCGTTTCGCACCCTGGCGCCACTACGGGCGTGAAATGAGTGTGGGGGTGTTTCTGTTGCTGTTGCTGGCATATTTTGGCACGACGCCCGGTTTCCTGCAGGCGAGCAACCTGCGTGACATGCTCATCAACGCGTCGCCGCTAGTCATCGCCGCCTGCGGGATGACGATGCTCATTATCGCGGGCATGATCGACATCTCGGCGGGCTCTGCGCTGGCAGTGTGTGCGGTGACGGCGGGGGTGACTGCCAAATCGGGCGCGCCGTTCGTCTGGATGATACTCCTTCCTATCCTAGCGGGCGCGACCATCGGCGCGGTGAACGGCTGGCTGGTGGCTTATGGACGCATCCCGGCAATTATCGTCACGCTGGGCATGATGAGCGTCCTGCGCGGCGGGATCATCTGGTACACGCGCGGCGAGTGGATCGGCAACCTTCCGCCCTCCTTCTCGGCGGTGGGACGTGGTCACCTGCTCGGCATTCCTGCTCCCGTGCTGATCGCCATCGGCGTGGTGACGGTTACCGCCCTCCTGCTAGCTCGCACTCCACTCGGTGGCCACATCTACGCCATCGGAGGCAATCCGCTCGCCGCCACACGCATGGGCATCCCCGTCCGCCGGACGCTATGGCTGGTGTTCGTCATGCATGGCGCCCTGTTGGGGCTGTCCGCGCTGGTGTATGCTTCAAGGTTCAGCGTCATCCAGAGCAACGCCGGCGCAGGGTTTGAACTGCTCGTCATCAGCGCGGTGGTGGTAGGCGGGGTGAACATCTTCGGAGGACAGGGCACGGTGTGGGGCAGTGCCATCGGCGGATTACTCTTGCAGGTCATCAGCACTGGGCTGATCTTCCGCCGCGTCTCCGAGTACTGGGCGCCAAGCGTACAGGGTGCTCTCGTTCTGCTGGCGGTAATGGCAGACGCCCTGCGCACACCACGGAGGGTGAAACGGTGAGAATCCGACTGCCACGCCGCGAGGTGATCTTGATCCTTCTGCTGTTGGTGGAGATGGCGGTGCTTCAGTCCCTCTCGCCCCTCTTCCTCACTCCCGACAACCTGCTGGAGGTGGTTCGCCAGTCCGCCGAGATCGGGCTGATCGCCCTAGCGATGACACTGGTCATCATCACCGCTGGGATAGACCTGTCGGTCGGTTCCATCGTCGGGCTGAGCATCATGGCGATGGGCATGTTGTGGGAGGATGCACACCTCTCCCTATGGGTTGCCGTGCCGCTCGCTCTGCTAACCGGTGCACTCTGCGGTGCACTCAACGGCACATTGATTACATCGGTGGGCATTCCCCCTCTCATCGTGACGCTGGCGACCATGGCGGGCTTTCGTGGCGTCGCCTTGGGCATGAGTCAAGCGCGTTCCATCCGCAACTTCCCTGAAGGGTTCCTGTGGCTCGGTCAGGGCTACATCGCGGATGTTCCCGTGCAGGTGTGGATATTGGCGATCGCCGCGGTGGGGTTCCACCTTGCCCTAACGCGCACCGCGTGGGGGCGGTCGGTGTTCGGCATCGGCGCGAACGAGCCTGCAGCGCGGCTCTCCGGCGTGCCGGTGCACCGGGTCAAACTGCAGGTGTACGCGCTATCGGGCTTCATGAGTGCACTGTCCGCGGTCATCTACGCCGCACACGTATCGGTCGCCAAGCCTGATGCCGGGCTGGGCTTCGAGCTCACAGCGATTACGGCGGTGGTGTTGGGCGGGACCGCCGTCTCCGGCGGCGAGGGGGGCGTACTGGGAACCTTAATCGCGCTGTTGATGGTGGGTTTCCTACGCAGTGGGTTAACCCTGGCGCGCGTGCCCTCGGAAGCTCAGGATATGATGGTAGGGCTACTACTGCTCATCGTGGTTGCCATAGACCGTTGGAGCCGTGCCGGCAGAGAGTAACCTCCAACGTTTCCCCCTTCCTTCGCCATATGGTATAATGGCAACGACGCCAAACCGGAGAATCGAGATGAAAATCCCTCTCATCGGTATCACCACGGGCTACGAACAGCACGGGGAAGCCGTCGCCGAGCTAGCCAAACGCTACGTAGACGCGGTAGTGCGGGCAGGCGGCGCGCCCGTCGTGCTCCCTCCCGCCGACCTCCGCCTCGTTCAACGATACGCCGAGATGCTGGACGGACTAATCGTTAGCGGAGGCAAGGACATCCCTCCCTCCCTCTACGGCGAGGCGACACACCCACAGACCGACGCCCTCTCGGAGGAGCGACCGCTGTTCGAAATCCAGCTGGTTCGTCTCCTGCGTGACAGAGACACACCCGTGCTGGGCATCTGTTATGGCTGTCAACTGCTGAACGTGGCGTTCGGGGGCACGCTAATCCAGGATCTTCCCTCACAGGTGCAACCCCCCCTCCAGCACCGCCGAACCTCCTCGGCAGAACCTCATGCTCGTCATCGCGTAACCCTTCGTGAAGGAAGCCTTTTGCGACAGATCTTAGGTAGGAACGAGGTGGAAATCGTCAGTTCGCACCATCAGGCGGTTAAACAGCCCGCATCTTGCTTCAAAATAACCGCCACCGCGCCGGATGGCGTCATCGAAGCTATCGAGGTGGAGGATGCGCGCTTTTTCGTCGGGGTACAATGGCATCCGGAAATGGGCCCTGAGGCGGAGGCAACGCACGCGCTACTGCACGCCTTTATTCGCGCCGCTTCAGAACGCATCAAACCCTAAGGAGGCACCACGATGTTCCGACGTTTGGCTTTTACATTGATCGAAATGCTGGTCGTTATCGCCATCATCGCCCTGCTGGCAGGACTGCTGTTTCCCGTGTTTTCGCGTGCCCGCGCCAAGGGGTGTGAAACCGCCTGCCTGTCCAACATTCGGCAAATCGGTATGGCCATCATGATGTACGCCGAAGACTACGATGAGCGCTATCCGTGGGCGGTTGACGCTACCGACCGCTACACGCCCCAAATCTGGAACGACTATCCCCAGTGGCAGCAGTGGATTCCCTACATGCCCATGCTCCACGAGGTCCTGCAACCCTACTGCCGCAGTGCCGAGCTGTGGCGATGCCCATCGGACTTCGGCTACGTGTATCAGGACTTTAACTGCGAACTGCTGGATGCCACGCCCTCTTCCTACCAGAAGTTCGGCACCAGCTACGTGTTCCGCACCGAAATCGCCTTCCGGCAGATGATGCTTTCGGGCTTCCAGTACCCCTCCGAAGTGAACGTCATCATGGACAGTAGCGGGGCGTGGCACGGCAGTGAAGGGATCATGCGCACGCGAGCCGAATGCTTTGATAGCCGATTCTACCGCGGCTACCGTTACAACGTGCTGTTCGGCGATGGACATGCTAAGAACGTCAACTACTTTGATCTGGACAAAGCGTGGAACGTGCCGTTATGATTCTTCGGGCGGATTGGGTACTGCCGGTGGCTAATGACCCCATCGAAGACGGCGAGGTGGTCGTCCGCAATGGGGTCATTGTGGATGTGCGCCGGCGTTCGGGCACGCGCGGCGGCGCGGATGTGCTGGACTTCGGCGAGGCGGTCATCCTGCCTGGGTTGGTGAATACTCACACGCATCTGGAACTCACCGTCCTGCGCGGGGCGATAGAAGACCTCCCCTTCTTCGAATGGCTCCGCAAACTGGTGGATCTGAAGAAGATGCTGTCGGAGCAGGAGTGGCGCAACTCCGCGCTCTGGGGCGCATTGGAAGCCGCGGCCTCGGGCATCACTACCCTCGCCGACACCACCGACACGGGTGCCTCCCTATACGCGATGGTTCAAGCGGGATTGCGTGGCAGGGTGTATCAGGAGGTCTTCGCGGTGGAGCCGGACACGGATGCCCCACAGACCCTGCGCACGCTGGAAGACAGGCTACAATGGCTTCGCCGCGCCTCGCAGGGCACGACGGTGGAGGTAGGCGTTGCGCCCCATACCCTCTACACGGTCCGCCCCGCCGTCCTGCAGGCTCTGCGCCACTATACCCGCGAGAAGGGCTACCCGGTGTGCATCCATGCCGGCGAATCCGCCGATGAAATCGCTCTGCTGGAAAAAGGCGAGGGCAAGTTCGCGCAGATGTACGCCCAGCGCGGAATCCCCTGGCAAGAAGAGGGTAAACATCCACTGGACATCCTGTACGAGCAGAGCTGGCTGGACGAACACACCCTGCTGGTGCACGGTGTGCATACCGACTCGCACCACGCTGAACGGCTTGCCTCCACCCACACCGCTGTGGCCCATTGCCCGCAGTCCAACGCCAAGCTCTGCAACGGCATCGCCCCGCTCAGTGAGTGGCTCGCACAAGGTGTGACGGTAGGGCTAGGCACGGACAGCGTCGTTAGCAACAACACCATGGACCTGTTCGCGGAGATGCGCCTGGCGGTGACGCTTCAACGCGCGGTGCACGGCGTGGATTCGTGCCTAACAGCGCGCAAGGCGGTGGAGCTGGCAACCACGCGGGGAGCGCAGGCGCTAGGCATGGCGGAGCGCATTGGCACACTGGAAGCAGGCAAACAGGCGGACCTGTGCGTGGTCTCTCTGGCGGGCGTGCATGCGTTCCCCACCTACGACCCATATGCCGGTCTGGTCTTTTCGGCACGCGCTTCCGACGTCTTGATGACAATGGTAGGAGGCAAGGTGGTGTATCAACAAGGGCAATTTCCTCTGCTTCGCGAACCTGTTGCGACCCTGCGCGAGAGACTACGCTATACCGTCCGACGTATCCGAGAGGTTTTGCACTGATGAATCTGGATAGCTATCGCCAGCAGTTATGTGAGCTGGGGCACTATCTAGGCGCGCGTGGGCTAGCTTGGGGCACCTCAGGCAATATCAGCCTGCGCCTCGACGAGGAGCGGTTCCTCATCTCGGCATCGGGCGCGTGGCTTGGTAATCTCACGCCAGAGCAGACGACGCTCTGCTTCCTGCAGTCCGAGCAGGTCATCGGCACGAAGCCGTCGGTGGAAACCCCTATGCATCGCGCCATCTATCGCAACCGCCCCGACGCGCAGGTGGTGGTGCACGTCTCGCCTCCTTACACCACGCTTATCGCCTGCTCCAGCCTGCACATCCCGACCGACCTGAACATCGAAAATATCTTCTATCTGGGGCGAGTGGCTCGCGTGCCCTACATGCACCCCGGTACCCAGCCGTTGGCAGAGGCTGTAGGCGCCGCGGTGCGCGAGCACGAAACGCTCATCCTCTCCAACCACGGCGCGATCACCTTTCACCAATCCATCCCCGACGTGCTGATGCGGGTGGAGTCGCTGGAGATGACCTGTCGGATAGTGACGATGGCGCGCATGGCAAACATCCCGCTCAACCACCTGCCCGCCGAGGTCGCCGAAGCGCTTCGGAGCGGCTATCGCAGGTCATAGACCAGCCCCAGCTTGCGGCACTCCTCCTGAAACCGCGCCAGAGCCTCTTCGTGCGCCGGAGTCATCTGGTACTGCATGATGTCGCACAGGTAGTGCCGCACGAGGTGCTCCTCTGCTCCCAGCCGGGCGGTCTCCACCCGTATCACCTGGCCGATGTGCTCCAGTCCCCAAGCGCGCGCGGTTACCAGCACTTCCACCAGCCGCGGATGAAGATGCTCCCGTCTGCCCAGCCATAACGCCCACACGAACGGCAGACCGGTCCAGTTGAACCATTCCTCGCCCAAATCGAACACGTACAGCCCCTCCGCCCGCGCCAGCATCCCTTTGTCTCCGATCAAAAGGGCGGAATCGGCTCTGTTCAGCATCGCCTGCAGGTCGGGCGCAGCAGGGATATACTCCGGCTTCCTCTGCCACCAACGCGCGAACAGCACCTGCACCAGCGCGGAGGAGGTCAGCGAGCTGGTATCCAGCGCAACCGAACGCACCTTGTCCAGAGGAACCTTGCAAAACAGGCGCACGCTCAGCACCTTGCCCGTGCTCGCAATGGCGATGTCGGCAACGACTCCCCAGTCGGGATGGCGAAACAGTTCGATGGAGGAAACCAGCGCGCACGTCAGGTCACCCTTTCGGACCAGCCGCGCCAGCTGTGAGGGCACATCGGTAACCACTTCTACGCCGCTCTCCCTGCCCGCCGGCGAACAAAACCAGGCGGTCAACGGACTTGCGTTCAAATAGGGCACACTGCCAATCCGCATCTTTACCTCCAGAACACCCACCAGTCCATCAGCGTAAACACGAACAGCAGAACACTGACCCAGCCGTTCAGGGTGAAGAAGGCAAGGTTCACCCGGCTTAAATCGTGCGGCTTGACAAGGCTCTGCTCATAGGCGATCAGCGCACCGACGACCACCACACCGGCGTAGTACCCCCAGCGGAGCTGCACCACCTGTCCCACCAGCAGTAACAGCCCCACCATACCCGCGTGCATCAGGCGTGAGAGCCACAAAGCACGCTCCTCGCCAAGCGTCTGCGGAAGTGACCGCAACCCCATCCGGCGGTCAAACTCCACATCCTGCAGGCTGTAGATGATGTCGAACCCCGCCGTCCACAGCAGAACCGCCAACGCCAGCAGAACGGGCACGAGGTCAAACCGTCCCCGCACCGCCAGCCATGCCCCCACCGGCGCAATGCCCAGACTCAGCCCCAGCCACAAGTGGCTCAGCGCGGTGAACCGTTTGGTGTACGAATAGCCCAGTATCCACAGCAGTGCCACCGGCGACAAAGCAAAACAGAGCGGATTCAACTGCCAAGCCGCGAACACGAACACTGCGGAGGATACCACAGTAAACACCGCTACCTGCCCAACCGTCAGGATACCGCGCGGTAGTGCCCTGTTCGCCGTGCGCGGGTTGAGGGCGTCATAATGCAGGTCAGCGATGCGATTGAACGCCATGGCGGAACTACGCGCCCCCACCATCGCCACCAGAATCCAGCCCAGCGTGCGCCACTCAGGTACCCCCCGCGCCGCCAGCAGAGCCGACAACAGAGCAAACGGCAGAGCAAACACCGTATGCTCGAACTTGATCATCTCCAGAATAATTCCGACCTGCCGTAAGAACCGTCTTATCATGCCTCTCCCCGTTGCGCTTTTTTGTCCACCGCATAGGACAACCCTGCTCATCGCAATCCTACCGCCGCCATCCGAAGCGCCAGGGGCTACCACTCTAAGCCCCCTCTTGTCATTCTGAGCGAAGCGAAGAATCCCAACCGAGATGCTTCGCTGGCGCTCAGCATGACAACAACGACGTCATTCGGAGCCGCGAGGCGAAGAAGCCCTTATCATCGGGCACCACTATGCTCATTATACCCCTGAACCGTTCCCTTTGCCCTCGTATTTAGGTATACTAAATACATCTGACGTGACGGAGGTGACACCACATGAAAACCATCCTTGGCATCGGCTTGCTCGCCTTGTCTGTTCTCTCTGCGGGCGCACAGACCCTTCGCGGCGAATACGCTGAAGCCCGCACCTGCAGTGTCTATGCAGGAGGCTGTCACTACTCGGGCGAATATGTGACCGCCGGGCGCGAGGCTCTGCTGTTCTGGCACGTGCGCGAAGGCACGTGGAACGGCGTCGACCTGAGCGGTCTTTCTGTCATCGCCGCGGTGGTGGCGGATAACAACCTCGCCGAGCCTTCCGCTCAACGCAAGAGCGTGCTCTACATCGACGCCCGCGCCACCGCGCCTCAGCGAAAGGTGCTCGCAGACCTGTTCGCAGTGCGCTACGCGCCAGTGCTGGGCGAACTGCAGGCGGTGAAAACGGCAGACATCCGCTACACCCGGGAGGACGCTCAGATCAACGTCTCCGCTCCCGGCGTAGCGACGTTGTCCATCTCGCGCTACCCGTGCAGGCACTGCGTTCAGCCCCATCAGGTATGGTATCAGCCGCTGGTGCCCGTGCACGACGCCGAGGTGGCAATGGTGAAGCTGTGCGCGTACCGTGACCGCCAGCTGGGCACGGTGTGGCAACGCAGTGAGGAGAACAGCGTGTTCGTGGGGGAGTTTACCCTGCGGTAGGTCTCTATGAGTGAAGGCAAACCGGTCAGACGTATCCTCTGCCCGCGCTGTCGCCTGTACGATTCCGGGCGGCGACGGTGCCGTGTCGGCAAGGTGAACCCGCGCACCCGGCTGGATACCTACGAAACCGCGCAGGTGCTGGGTGTGCGGGCGATCTGCTCCTTCAACTTGTATCGCGACCAGATGCTCTCCCCCCCCAGTACATGAAGGAAGCGCCGATAGGCAGTTCTCACTGACGCACGGCGCTTCACTGTCTCAATTCTTGTGGTGGTGGCGGTTTGGCGTCCCCTGCGGTGCGCGCACCGCAGGGGTTTGGTTGTCACTTACGAGCGCTTGCGGCGAAGCAGGAACACCGCCGGCATGCCCGACAGGAACAGCATCCACGTCGAGGCGTCGGGGACGTTGGCGACGTAGACCACCATGTCCTGATAGTCGCGGTCAGCCCACGGCTGTCCGGTCGTCGGATGCCGGAACGGCGTGTCCTCTGCCCCAATGTAGTAGGCTTTCAACCCTGGCACAAGTGGCGGTGCTTCGAAGAACGCGAAGTGCTGGTCACTTGTTTGTCCAGGAGCATTCAGGTGGGACTCCGTGTACCAGGTGCCGCGGGGGTTCTCCAAATAGAACCCGAAGTCGGTGCTGCCAAGCGTCACAAGTGGGTTGAATATGATACTAGCACCGGGACCAGCACTGCCGTCGAACAGCTGTAGCCTGGTACTAGGATCACCCTTCTTGTAGACACCGAATTTGTTCGAACTGGCAAGTCCTGCAAGCTCGATCTTGATCGCCGCCCAGTCCGAACCCGGCGAGGTGAAGTACACTTCAGGGTCTGCACTTCCACCTTCGCCTACCCAGGTTCGGCCAGGGAAGTATGGAGGCGCTCCCTGTGGTCCGATCTCCTTGCCAATGTTACCGTGTCCGGGATCCGAGCTCGGGTTGTCCCAGTACTCCCCCGAGTTGTCGGCTACCCAGTCTTGCCAGCTATAGGCCGCTTGCCCCTGCAGGGTCAACGCCCAGGCGCCCTGCACCGCCAGCGCCAAATCGACCACCAATGCGAGTAGCACGAACCGTTTCATCTTTCTCTTGCTCCTCCTTCACTTGATATTTTGGTTAGGGCTGCGAGTCCCTTCTCCAACCTATATATATGCAAGAATCGTACCAAAACGGGGGTTTTGGGGCTTTTCGGGCAAAAATTTTTTTGAATTCTTTTCGCGTCCCATGCGATTCGAGGGCAACCCTACCGATAATGAACAAAAATGTGTTATAATCATACTGTTACGAGGGCAAACATCCATGAACGACACCCAAAACCAGCACCACGCCGTGGTGGTTATCCCCACCTATAACGAGCGCGAAAATCTGCCCGTCCTCTGCCAGAAGGTGATGGAGGCAACGGGCGGTGGCGTGCATCTGCTGATTGTGGACGATAACTCGCCTGACGGCACGGGCGTGCTCGCGGAAGAGCTGGCAAAACAGTATCCGCAAATCCACATCCTGCACCGCCAGCGCAAAGAGGGGCTTGGGCGCGCCTACGTGGCAGGTTTCCAGCGCGCGCTGGAGATAGGCTATCGCCTGATCGCCCAGATGGATGCTGACCTCTCGCACGACCCCGCCGACCTCCCGCGCCTGATAAAAGCCTCAGAGACCGCCGACCTGGTGATCGGTTCGCGCTATGTGCCGGGCGGAGACGTTAGCAACTGGTCACGTCAGCGCTATTGGCTAAGATTCTTCGCCAACCAGTATGTCCGCCTCATCACGCGCCTGCCATTGCGCGACGCCACAGGTGGATACCGCTGTTGGAAACGCGAGGTGCTGGAAGCCATTGACCTTTCCACCATCCGCTCCAACGGTTATGCTTTTCAGATAGAGATGGCGTATCGCGCCTGCCGGCTGGGCTTTCATGTTCAGGAAATCCCCATCGTTTTCACCGAGCGGCGCGCGGGCAAGTCCAAGCTCTCCAAGAGGGTCATCTGGGAGGCGATATGGCTTCCCTGGAAACTGCGCTTCGGCAAATCCGCCCCCTCCCGCGCCAGCACACGCCCCGCCCCCCCATCTATTTGACAGCTTCTCCCCCCTGCGCTATAATATACATAGCAAAGGCGGGCATAGCATTATATAACGGTTTGCTTAGAAACCGTTCGCAGGGTGGGGACTGCCGTAGCGAAAGCGCCCGCCCCACATGGCGCACCCGTCATGCCGAGAAGCGTCGCCGTGATCATGCTGAGCATCAGCGAAGCATCTCGGTTGGGGTTCTTCGCTCCGCTCAGAATGACAGAGAGAGACTCACAATGACAAGAAGAGATGGCGCAGAATGATAGGGAAAAAGCAGTGCAGAATGACGGGGAAACGAATGACAGAACGAGAAGACCCTTAGTCAACTAAGGAAACGGGGAGGTACAATGCCGTGAGTTTACCCGACGTCGAGGAACCCAGATACCTGCGCATCCAGCGCATCCTGGAGACGCAAATCCTGGAAGGCAAACTTCCGGCGGGAAGCCAACTGCCCGGCGAACGCGCGCTCGCCCGGCAATTTGGAGTCAGCCAGATGACTGTCAACCGCGCGATCCAGGAGCTGGTGCGCCGGGGACGCCTCTACCGCCGGTCGGGAGCGGGCACCTTCGTCACCGACGCGGTTCAGCCCGTGCGCGCTCACGGCGTGGTACTGGTCATCCCCTATGCGGAACACCCCCAGGCAGACACCTACCTGCGCGAGCCGTTCCGTGCCATGCGTGATGTCGCCCAAGCGCGCCAGCTGCCCCTACAGGTGGTACAGGCAGAGATCTGCGAATACACGCAAATCGCACAACGGCACGCGCAGGGCGCCCTGCTCTTCATCGCCCCGCCGATGGAGGCGTACGATGTGCTGGAACAGCTCTGGCAGGACGGGACGCGCTTTGTGGTCATGGGGGCATCCTGGCAGTCCAGCCCCTTCCCCTGCGTGGACAGCGATAACTTTGGTGGTGCGCGCCGCGCCGTCGAATACCTCCTCTCGCTGGGACACCGCCATATCGCCTACTTGAACGGCTGGCAGGGAAGCACCAACTGTGCGGACAGACTGCGCGGCTATCAACAGGCGATGGAGAAATGGAAAGTAGCCATCTGCCCCGAGTGGGTGGTGCAGGCTGGCTCGGATTCGCGCCTATCAGTGGAGGCACGTCAGCAGATGACCGACCTGCTCATCCGCGCGGAGCGGGTGACCGCCATCTTCACCGCAGGATACTACCTGGCGCTGGAAGCCCTTTCCCTGTTGCGCTCACTGGGCATGCGTGTGCCGGAAGACGTCAGCATCATCGGCTTTGACGACCCGCCCAGCGCCGTCCATCTCAGCCCGCCGCTGTCCACCGTGCGCCAGCCCCTATACGAGATGGGACAGCATGCCATGGATATGCTTTTCGATGTGCTGACTGGCGCCACTCTACAACCCCAGCCGCTGTACCTGCCCACCGAGCTGGTGATTCGGGAGTCGTGCAGGCGTCTGGAGTAACCCGCTTCTTTACGGGTTTTCACCGCACAACGAGCCAATGCTAGTAGATTTGTCGTGCAGGTTTCGCGCCCCGTCTGCCGAGCACTAAAACGGTGCAACCCTTGTGCAGGAGGGGGGATATGGTGAAGACGCTGATCTATTGCCATCGAGACTGGAACGACAGCGCGGGCGAATGGAGTGCACGACGCAATCTGTGTGTTCAGACAAGCCGGGAGCTGGGGCTGGTGAACACGGTAGAAGCTGAAGACTTCGCCACCCTCCAACGGCTCTGTACGCGTGAGGGATACCAACACGTAATCGTGCCCAGTACGATGCACACCCCACCAGAGGTGCTCCTGTGGCTGAAAAAGCAGGGGATCCGTATCCACGACGCCACGCGCCTGCTAGCGAACCGGGCTAGTAGATAGCCTTCTGCGTCTCCTTATCAAACAGGTGCGTCTTGTCCATGTCCAGCACGATCTCCAGCTCCTCTCCTTCCTTCGCCTTCGTATCGGCGTCGATAGTGGCGACGAGCTGGTGCGTGCCAAGGGTCAAATACACCGTGACCACCGCCCCCATCGGCTCGATGACGTCGACCATCGCCTTGAGTGTGTTCCCGTCGTGCGCGGTGGTCATGGGCGCCAGCGCCTTGTCGAAAATATCCTCCGGGCGCACGCCGAACACCACCTGCTTGTCCACCCAAGGCTGAACCTTATCCGCGGCGAACTTGGGCAGAAGCAGTTTGAAATCGCCGCCGTCCACATAGTATTCCTCGCCGCTGCGCTTCAGCGTCACATCGAGGAAGTTCATCGGTGGCGTACCGATGAAGCCGGCGACGAACATGTTCACCGGGTAATGATAGATGTTTAGCGGGGTATCCACCTGCTGTAGAACGCCGTCTTTGATGACCGCGATGCGGTCGCCCATCGTCATCGCTTCCACCTGGTCATGCGTGACGTAAATGGTGGTGACCGCCAGTCGCCTCTGCAGTTTGATCAGCTCGGCACGCGTCTGCACGCGTAGTTTGGCGTCCAGGTTGGAGAGCGGCTCGTCCATCAGGAACACCTGCGGCTCGCGAACGATCGCACGCCCCAGCGCGACCCGCTGTCGCTGACCGCCCGATAACTGCTTGGGCTTGCGGTCCAAAAGCCCTTCCAACCCCAGCAGTTTCGCTGCCTCATGCACCCTGCGCTGAATCTCCGCCTTGGGGAACTTACGCATGCGCAGAGCGAACGCCATGTTGTCGTACACCGTCATGTGAGGATACAGCGCGTAGTTCTGGAACACCATAGCGATATCGCGGTCCTTAGGCTGAACGTCGTTCACCAGCCGGTCGCCGATGTATATTTCGCCGGAGGTGACCTCTTCCAGCCCAGCGATCATGCGCAGTGCGGTGGTCTTCCCACAGCCAGAAGGTCCTACCAGCACGAGAAACTCTTTATCTTTGATCTCCAGATTGAGGTCGTTGACGGCAACGACGTTTTTGAATACTTTGGTCAGATGCTTTAGCGTGACCGATGCCACGGCTCACCGCCCTCCGGTTGAGTGTTTATCTCCTATTTATCATAGGGGAAAGCGATTCCTGCTGTCAAGCCGCCGTAGCTTTCCACCCTCAGATTGAATGAGACACCGACCAAGTTACTTCGCCAAACAATGTAGCCGTAGCGTCGAAACCCATAATGCCCACAGGACGCCCAAAAAAATCTCACAATTTTTTGCGTCAAAAAGAGGAAAAACCCCGTTTTTGGTACGAATCTTGCAGTATATATACGGCGGGAAGACACGACACGATGAATCCCTATATGGGATGAAAGGAGGTACGACTGTGTTGTTCAGCGTCTATCGTCGGATAGGGCTGATAGCTGGCTTGAGCCTGCTTTTCGTACATGCGGCGCACAGCTACACCCTGCTTAACTCGACCGTCTGGTCGGTCAATGGACACCTCTACCAGGTCTATGGCGGTTCCAGCACTTGGGACGACGCCGCAGCCTTCGCCAGCACGGTGCAGGTGCCAGGATTCTACAATGGCTACCTGGCGACTGTGCATAGCGACGCGGAAAATACCGTCATCACCAACCTGCTGACCCTGCCCGCCTGGTTGGGAGGCTACCAACCCCCAGGCGAGCTCAACCCGAATGCCAACTGGCGATGGGTGTCGGGCGAACCGTGGACCTACACGAACTGGTACCCCGGCCAGCCGGACGACCATCTCGGTCCCGGTAGCGAGCCGTACCTGGTTATCTACACGAACGGAATGTGGCATGACTACCCGGGAGGTACTGCCACTCGCCCATCGTTCGTGGTAGAGCTGAACCCGGTTCCCGACCCAGCGAGTATTCTCGGACTAGGCATGGGTGTAGCAGGTCTGTTCCTGCGCCGCCGCAAACGCTAAACGGCAAGCAATCGTCTGGCGCTTTGTAAAAACCGGTGCTCTCGATCTAGCAGCGAGAGAGAAGGATAGTTTTTGTCTAAACGGCAGGTGTTAACCTGCCGTTCTGCCTTTGGCATTACCCGCAAGCCCTGAAGTACAAAAAGTCGCAGCACCCTGCGTCTGTCCCTTGAAAGTTCTTGCAACCCGTAGTATACTATTACCAGATTCAATTAACCATTTAGCTATGACTGAAACGTGACCAGAGACACTTGCTAACAACCGTTAGGGCTCAAGCGCGTTTGAAGCAGGATGACAAATGGCTGGTGCCCAAATGGAACAAGCACAATCAACCGGTAGCATGTTAATGCCAAATCCATGAAACAGATACCTTTGGAGGGAAGAGATGCAGGAACCCCAAGTAACCAGCAAACGACCGACCGCACGTGACCGCATCATGCGCGCCGCGGAAGCCCTCTTCGCCGAACACGGCTTCGAAGCCACGTCCATCGGTGAGATCGCCCTGCGCGCACACGTGAACCGTGCCCTGCTGTACTACTATTTCGAGCACAAGGAGGACCTGTACCACCAGCTCCTGCAAGAGGGCGTGGAGAAACTGCGAGCGGTCGTGCTCAACGCGCTCAACGTGACCGAATCCGTACGGGAAGCGATACGCACGTTCCTGCGCGGCTACCTGCAGATCGCGTACCATAACCCCGGGCTGGTGCGTATCGTCTACCGAGAGATCGCCGGAGCACAGCGCGGGGACCAGGAGAGCCAGAGGCTCGTTCAACAGTTCATGCAGACCGTCGCCCAGATGGAGCAGGTTTTACAAAGAGGTATCAAAAGCGGAGAGCTGGTGCCCCACGATACCAGCAAAAGCGTGTATATGCTGTTCGGCATGACCAATGTCTTCGTGACCCTCACCTACCTCGAACAGGCATACTACCCGCCAGACGAGATAATAGACCATATCCTTCAGGTCTTCTTCGAGGGATTGGGTGCACGCTCATAAGCGGTTGCACCCATGTCGTGTGGCGGTGCTGGTGCGATGGCTACGTCTCTAGCACCAGTGCCGCTACGGTACTCAGCAGTTCCGCATCGTGCCGGGTGAACTTGCGCGGCTGAAGGGTATATACCGCCAGCAGGCTGGTAGGCTTCTTGCCTCCGATGGGCACTGCCAGACAAGATGCCATCCCTTCACGCTGGACAAATGGGTCGTCCCGAAACCGCACATCGGCGGAAGCCTGATAAACCAGAAGCGGGCGCCCCGTCTTTAACACCCACCCCATGCTCGCCATGCCTGTCGCCTCTTCGTCGTCCAGCAGGGTCGCCATTCGCGAGCCGCTCACCGCCATCGGCTTGATGCGGTTCCCTTCTACCATGTAGTAGATCGCGCGGTCCGCGCGCAACACCTCGGCGGCGATATTGGCAATCAATTGGGGAACTTCGCCCTGCTTGACCGTGCTCCCAATAGCCTTCGCCACCCGCAAGAAGTACTGGCGCAGGTCTTCCGACTTCTGCCGCTCTTCCTCATAGCGCATGGCGTTGTCAATGGCAACCGCAGCCTGATTGGCGATCGTGTACAGAAGCTCCATCTCCGCAATGGTAAACAGCCGCCGGCGACTGCTCATCGCTAGCATCACGCCCATCGGCTCCATGCCGACCTGCAGAGGCACACACGCCAGAGAAACAACCCCCTGCTGGTCCAGCGGAACCGCTGTGTTGCGAGGGTCGGCGGAGACATCCAACACATACACCGGGCTCTGGAACTCCAGCACCCAACCCGGAATCCCCTGCCCTTTGGTGGGGCGCAGACGGTCAAAATACACCGGGTCCACCCCGCGGCTCACATAGGTGCGCAGAACACCCTCGTTGCTGTCGTACAGCATCAACGCGAACTTGTCCACCTGCAGGAGCCGAAGCACGCTGTCCGCCACCAAGTCCAGCACGCTGTGCAGTTCCAGCGACGAGTTGACCGACTGCGACAGCTCGTAAATCGAGGTTGCCTCCTCCGCACGCCGATGGGCATCCTCATACAGCAGGGCGTTCTCGATGGCGATACCAGCCTGCGACGCAACGCCGTTCAGCAGTTTCAGGTCGGCTTCGGTGTAGGCGTTGCGGCTGGTGCTGGTGACCAACAGCAGTCCCAGCGTCTTCGTGCGCGATCTAACGGGTGCATACAACGCAGAATGGATCCGCAGGCGCGGCACAAACTGCTCCACCCCAGGCTCTAGGTCCGCAGCGTTGACCAGTCGCGGCTCGCCACTGCGCAAGACCTCCGCCTGCAAGCCTTCATCCGCCGCCAGCATGATTTCGCGCTCCTCGCCTTCCAGCCCCCGCTCCGCCGCAATGAACAGGTGCGTGCGCTCGTCATTAAGCAGAAACAGCACGGCGAACGCATGAGGGAGATGCGCCGCAACCTCCTCTAGAACCGTGTCTAGCACCTGATTGAGGTTCAAACTACTGCCGATGCTCTGCGCGGCGTGGTACATCACCTCCAGCTCGCGCCGCAGACGGTCATTGCGCTGTTCTAGCTGCCGACGCCGCCACAGGCTGGCAACATGCGATGCCAGTATCTGAAGGCTCCGAATATCCGAAGAATCGAACCGCGAGCCGTCACGCTTGTTGAGCACTGCCAGCGCACCAAGTATCTGCTGGTCACACTGTATCGGCACCACCGCCGCGCCGCGCAGGCGCGTTCCACCCAGCAGACTCTCCATCACAGGGTCGGCATGCATGGGGTAGAAGGGGATGGCGTTCTCACCGCGGCGCACCGTGCTCTCCATCAACGAGTTCTCCACACGAAACACCGTACCGCGAAGGTCCTGTATTCCCTCTCCCGCAACCGCTACCAGGCGCAGCTTTGCCTCGCTCTCGGTGAGGAAAGCCACCGCGCTCGCACTGGCGTCGGTCAACACGCAGGCTTCCTCCGCGATGCGGCGTAACGCCTCCTCCAGCGGCAAGGGGTCTACGGCTATCTGCGCCGCCCGGTGAAATCCGGCAACCTGCTGTTCCCACGAGACGATGCTCTCTGTGTCCATGCCCTGCCCCTTCGCTCTGGGCAAATGTTCTATTGCACCATTATTGTTACTACACCTGTCAACCTTTGTCAAGCAAAGATGCACATGTGAACACTTCGACACTCCCGCTTTTTCTCCTGCGCCCAGCAGGAATGAACGCTTCGTGTGGTAAAATATTAGTTACCCAAAGCGTAATCTCTCCGACGCAAAGGAGGTTCTCGAACATGAGCGACGGTATTACCGAAGCAACCCGAGCACAGGCGGCTATCGAAGCCCTTCTGCGGGAGAATCGCACGTTTCCACCGTCGGAATCGTTCCGCGCACAGGCAAACGTGAACGACCCGCAAATATACGACATCGCCGAGAAAGACCCCGAAGCGTTCTGGGCAGGTTTCGCCAGCGAACTGGAGTGGTTTGAGCCATGGCAGAAGGTCTTGCAGTGGGACCCTCCTTACGCCCAATGGTTCATCGGCGGAAAACTCAATGCTTGCGTGAACTGCGTGGACAGGCACCTGCGCACAGCCCGGCGCAACAAAGCGGCAATCATCTGGGAAGGGGAACCTGGCGAAGAGCGGGTACTAACCTACTGGGACCTCTACCGCGAGGTTACCAAGTTCGCAAACGTGCTGAAACGGCTCGGCGTGCACCGAGGCGACCGCGTGGTGATCTACATGCCGATGATCCCCGAAGCAGCGATCGCGATGCTCGCTTGTGCACGAATCGGCGCGCCACACTCGGTGGTATTCGGTGGGTTCTCCTCCGAAGCCTTGCGCGAGCGCATTAACGACTGCGGCGCCAAGGTCGTCATCACTGCCGACGGCGGTTATCGGCGCGGTAACATCGTGCAACTCAAACGCGCCACCGACGAAGCGGTGGAACACTGCCCCACCGTTCAGCACGTGATCGTCTATAACCGCGCGATGGACCCCACGCACGTGCCGATGCTGGAAGGGCGCGACCACTGGTGGCATCGCCTGATGGAACACGCCCCCATGCACTGCGAGCCCGAAGCCATGGACTCGGAGGACCTTCTGTACATCCTCTACACCTCGGGCTCTACCGGCAAGCCCAAAGGCATCGCACATACGACCGGCGGCTATCTCACAGGCGTCTACGCCACCACCAAATGGGTCTTCGACCTGAAGGACGATGACCTTTTCTGGTGCACGGCGGACATCGGTTGGGTGACCGGCCACTCCTACGTGGTCTATGGTCCTCTCGCCAACGGTGCCACGGTACTGATGTACGAGGGAGCACCCGACTATCCCGACCGCGACCGATTCTGGGCGCTGGTGGAGAAATACCGTGTGACCGTGTTCTACACCGCTCCCACCGCCATTCGTGCCTTCATGAAGTGGGGTCCAGATTATCCCCAGCGCCATGACCTCTCCAGCCTGCGCCTGTTGGGCAGTGTCGGCGAGCCGATTAACCCTGAGGCGTGGATGTGGTATCACCTCTACATCGGCGGACAGCGATGCCCTATCGTCGACACGTGGTGGCAAACCGAGACGGGGCACATCTTGATCACCCCTCTGCCCGGAATCACCACCACCAAGCCCGGCTCCGCGACGCGCCCCTTCCCGGGCATTGAGGCAGATGTGCTGGACGAACAGGGCAACTCGGTGCCGTTGGGCGGAGGCGGCTACCTGGTCATCAAGAAGCCGTGGCCCGGAATGCTCCGCACCATCTATGGCGACCCTGAGCGGTACGTGGAACAGTACTGGAGCCGCTTCCCCGGTATCTACTTCACGGGAGACGGCTGTAAGCGCGACGAAGACGGCTACTACTGGCTATTGGGGCGCGTGGACGACGTGATGAACGTGGCGGGACATCGCATCAGTACCATGGAGGTCGAGTCGGCGCTGGTAGACCATCCTGCTGTCGCCGAGGCAGCGGTCATCGGCAAATCGCACGAGATCAAGGGGCAAGCCATCGCTGCCTTTGTGACGCTGAAAGAAGGCTATCGCGCAGGCAGTGAGATGGTAGAGGAACTGAAGGAGCACGTCGTGCAGAAAATCGGACCCATCGCGCGCCCCGATGACATCTTGTTCACGTCTGAACTGCCCAAGACGCGCTCAGGCAAAATCATGCGCCGCCTCTTGCGCGATATCGCGGAAGGACGCGCGCTGGGCGATACCACCACCCTGGCTGATCCGGCGGTGGTTGCCGCGCTCAAACAGCGCTACGAAGAGCACGAGACCTAAGTCGCTAACACTCGGAGCCACCCACCCCCTCTCCCGATATGCGGGAGAGGGGGCAATTCCGCTTGCCAGGTTGACGAAATCCTACCTGTTGTGCTATGCTATTGTATGCCGATTCGAACCGCCTTGTATCAGCACATTCCTATCGCTACAGGACGGCGGTCGCGGAGAGGTGGCCGAGTGGTTGAAGGCACCGGTCTTGAAAACCGGCAGGCGATGAGCCTCGTGGGTTCGAATCCCACCCTCTCCGCCACCGGTTGCTGTTTCGTTTTGCCTGGAGGACTGGTTCGCACGTGAAAAAGCGTACCCTGAAATGGCTGATTTGGGTGGCATGGATTGCTGGCGCTCTGTACTTTGCCGATAGAGGCGCAAGCTATTATCGGCAGGTGCGTTCGCTTCCTGAAAACGTGATAACCACCATCCCGGAGATGCCTCCGCATCGCGCGGGAGACCGCGTGCTTGTGTTCGCCCCTCACCCGGACGACGAAGCGATCGGCTGTGCAGGCGTCATCCGGCAAGCCCTCGAAGCGGGAGCACAGGTCTGGGTGGTTTACATGACCAACGGCGACGGATTCCGGCTCGCCGCCGAACGGCAGTTCCGCCAGTCGAGACCTACCCCCGAACAGTATATCCAGCTCGGTGAAATGCGCCAGCAAGAGGCGCGCCATGCCATGAATACCCTAGGGCTGGCAAACTGGCGCGTCATCTTCCTGGGATACCCGGATAGAGGTCTGGACGCGCTCTGGCGGTCTAACTGGACACCATGGAATGCGCTAACCTCCTACTACACCGCAACCGAAACCAACCCGTACCGCGACAGCTTGCATCCGGGCAGCGCTTATTGCGGACAAAACGTTCTGCGCGATGTGGAAACCGTTTTGCGCCAGACCGTTCCCACCCACGTTTACGTCACTCATCCCGCCGATGACCATCCCGACCACTCCGCCACCGCGCTGTTCGTTCAAACGGCTCTGGCACACCTGCGGGCGCGGGGGCTCGGATTCGCCCAGCGGGTGGTGCTGCGACACTACATGGTGCATTGTGGAGACTGGCCTCAGCCCCAGGGATTGCATCCGGACATGCCGCTGACGCCACCAGCAACCTTCTTCCACATCGGACTGCACTGGAAGAAGCTGACCCTGACCCGCGAGCAACAACTGCTGAAACTGAAAGCAATCCAGGCACATGCGTCGCAGATGCGCATGATGCCCCGCTTCCTGCAAAGCTTCGTCCGCGAGAACGAACTGTTTATCCAGCGACCACCCGTAATGAGCCTAAAGCGGGAGCAAGGCATCGTTTGGGAAGAACCTGACGCGGAAGATTTCCTGCGCGAACTGCAGTCACCCGGCGACTTCACCGCGGCACAATTGCGTCTTGAAGACGAACAGATGGTGTTCCATTTGGATACCCGCACTAAGCCGCGCACCGGTTTCTCCTACACCTGCACGGCACATGTGCTCGCCCCGAACGGCAACATCATAACCACCACCCTGCGTGCCAAACCGGGCAAACACAGCCTCTCCGCCTACATCGATGACGACGGCGTGACCTTCCGCTTCCCGGCACCTCCTAGGGGCTCCATCGTCACCCTGCACGCTCAATCTCGCTTCGCCGGGCTACCGGTGGACAAGAGCACCGGACAGGTGATCCAGATCCCCTGACGAGTCGTGTAAAAAGGCGCCGGGGGTCAGCCGGCGCCTCGCGGGAGGAGAGGAGGAGGATGGTGATAGGCGATAAGTCGGTTGTCAAAACGCTTGCAGGGGATTGAACTGGCTAGCGCTCCACGGGCTCTGTACCGCCAGTCTGATCCACCGCACGTGACCATCTGCAAACACCACGTTATTGCCGTCGTTGTGGCGCGGACACTGCCACCGCGGACGCTCCCGATACGCCGATTCCCAGTTCGGGTGCCGCTCGGCAAGCTGACCGGGAAGCACATACATCATGTAACTGCCCATGGCGCCGTTCAGGTTGTTTGCATCCGCCCGGTTGTTGGGCGTGTCATACGCCAGAAACGAGTTCGACGGCACTGTAATCCTGTCCAATGCCATTCCGCTGGTTCCATAAGCCGTGCCCATCAGGCGCGGAAACCCCAAAAACGTGTTGTATGCATAACTGGGCACCGGCAATGTGTTCTCCGGGCATACCCAGATTCGCGCATCCTTCACGTACGGCTGTAACGCTACCATCCATGCGCGCCCCTCAGGAGCAACCACCGCGTAGGGAAACGCCGCGGGCAGGTTGCCTTCCCAGTCCTGGGCGTAGAGCGCAAATGCCTGCCCAATCTGGCGCAGGTTGCTAACGCATGCGCTACTGCGTGCCACCGCGCGGGCGCGCCCAAATACCGGCATCAAAACGGACGACAGGATCGCCACCACGGCGATGACGACGAGCAGTTCAACCATCGTAAAGGCTTTTCGCGTTCTCATGACACTCACTCCTCATGTTCAAAATAGTCTTCGCTGTGCAGGGCACCGCTCCTTGTGGTAGCCTCTTTTTTGCCCAGCACCCTTATTACTAGCAAGAAGCGTGCCACAGCGGTGATAAAATTACCAGATTTTGCCCCAAACGGCGGGAAATTTCCACCCGTTTCCCGAAAACATTACCAGCAAAAACGAACGCGGAGAGTGCCAACATGCGTGTGCTCGCTGAAGAGACCATCGCTACCTGCGAGCCGCCTAACAACGGCGCGGGACCGCTGTGGTGTTACGGTGCGCCTCTTATCGTGCGCCTAGGCAAAGAGGTGTATGCTAGCGTCATGGAAACGGGAGCCGATGTGCGTCCGCTGTGCAACACCCGCCCACGCCTATACCGCAGGCGCGAGAAAGAGGGTTGGCAAATGGTATGGGCGCCACCTGCCTTCCGCGAGAGGGAACCCTGCCCGCTTGTCACCATTGCGCAAGCGCGACTGTTCCTCTCGGTGAACACCTCGCTCATGCCACCGGGCACCTACTACGGCAAGTGTGACCCGCATCTGCTAGAGTCCTCCCGCACCCACCCCAGCGAGCCCGAGAGGCACACTCCGCCTTTCCCACTATCCGCCACGTTCACCGACCACTCGTATCGCGGTATCGCCGCCGACAGTCGGCACGGCGAGATATTGCTCTTGCACATCGATGCCCGCACCAGCGAATACCATTACGCTCTGCTCAAAAGCGATGGGCGATGGGACGCTCCGGGCACCCTCTCCTTCCCGATTCGCGCCTGCTATCCACAGGTTCTCCTGCGCGAACGCACCGCCTACGGGCTGGCTATCGGCGACATTGTGGAACCGGTCGAAGAATGGCGACGGTACAAGCGAGAGAAAACCCAGCGCGGGTGGGACTATGTTTTCCGCAGGCTCTTCTTCACCAGCACGCCCAATGTGCTCTCCGAACCGTTCAGCCCGCCGCTGGAGATAGAGAACGTGGACGCTACCGGAGGGCATATCGTCAATTTGGATCTCTGGCTGGATAGGGGCGGGACGATACACTTGCTCTACCGACGCGAACAGACAACCGCCCTGTTACGTGAGCGGTACTTCCCCCATCTGCCTCTGCGGGCGTCGCTGGAATACTGCACGGTGCAAAAAGGGCGTGTCCTTAGTCGGCAAACGCTGATGGAGGGCGGCGAGGGGCTAGCTTCCCCGCGTCCCCAATACGCTCGCTTCCACTCGCCCGACGGCAAACGCCTGTTGGTGGTCTACGCGGCGACCTCGCCCGATGGCACGTGGCACAATGCCGTGATGCCCGTGTTTCCGAGGCGGGGCGATTCCGTCACCCTTCCTCTGCGTGAGCCGTTTATCACATTTTTCACCGCCTGCGAACGTGGCGGAAGTCGCCCCTCTCCCTTGCTCGACCTGTTCGGGGTCGCCCACGATGCTAGGACGCTCAGGTATGCTTGCGTGCGGACGTAGTGCCTTCGCTTCGTCGGAGAATATCCGCCTCCTCGAACACGGCATGGTAGAGCACCGTGCGCTCCTGCGCGCTGAACACCAGATGGATTTTGCCGTCTTGCGCCTGCACCGCGCTCGGATAGGCGAAGGCATCATCCCCCTCGAACAGATTGCGTCGATACGGATAGGTCTTGTCGCCGTCCACCGAGATCGCTGCGGTGAGGGGAGTGCGTTCGGAGGTCGAGTCGTTATAGATGAGCAGTAAATGCCCGTTGCGCAGGCGCAGGAACTCCACGGCGGAATTGGGGTTCTTGAACGCCGTCTCCTGCCCATCGCTCCAGGTACGCCCTCCGTCCCGCGATTCCGCACGCACAATACGCCGGTGCTTCACGTCCTCGTAACTGCCCCCAGCACGGCAGTAACACACCAGGTAATCGTCCGTTAGCATCGCAACGGCGGGCTGAAGGTTGCCCAGCCGCGAACGGATTCGAGTGGTAGGCGTCCAAGTGTGCCTCTTCGCACCGTAAATGAAGAACAGCGAGCAGGTCTCCGTAGACACGAACTCGGGGTCCTCGCCGACCTCGTGATACGCCGGGAGCAATATATCCCCATTGGGCAAGGCGAGCGGGTGATTGCGCACCATCATCCCTTGTGTGAGGCTGACAATCATCGGGTCGCACCATGTCTTCGCGCCGTCCGTAGAAATCTTCGCCTGGATGATGGAAGTAGACCAGGTCGCCCCCATGCGCACCACATAGAACAACCAGACCCTACCATCATCGGGAGCCTGCCAGATAACCGGGTTGCCCTCAGGACGATTGGGAGCGTCTGCGATGGGCGTGGGTTTTGTCCATGTCCTTCGCCCTCTCGGCAGGCGTGCGCCGTAAACGGCGGTATCCTCGGCGTACTCATCGGAGCCGGCGTAAAACACCAGATACAGGTCACCATTGGCGAGCTGAGTGATCGAGGGCGCGTGCTTGTATCGCCCGCCCGGATGCTCGGGTCCAAACACGCGCTGAACAGGAACATGTGCGATCATGACGTAAATCCTCCTGCCGGGGCACACGTCTTCTGTGTGCCCCGGAGGTCTTCACTTTTACTTCTCGGCGAACGCCGCGTCGAAGGCGATGCGCGATGGCTCGAAGTCCATCCGCTTCACGAAAGCGCAGGCCTCGCGCGCCCCGTGCTCGCGGTCCATGCCGCTGTCTTCCCACTCGACCGACAGCGGTCCCTGATAGTTCACCTCGTTCAGCGCACGGATGAGGCCCTCGAAGTCGATGCATCCGCGCCCTAACGAGCGGAAGTCCCAGTAGCGCTCCGGATGCCCGAAGTTCAGATGCCCACCGAACACACCCGACAGGCGCGGCGTGGACGACCAGTACACATCCTTCATGTGCACGTGGAAGATGCGCTCGCGGAAGGTGCGGATGAACGCCACATAGTCCACGCCCTGATAGCCGAGATGGCTGGGGTCGTAGTTGAAGCCGAAGCGCTTGTGCCCGCCGACCGCCTCGATCGCCCTCTGCGCGGTCACGATGTCAAAGGCGATTTCGGTGGGATGCACTTCCAGCCCGAAGTACACATCCTCCTGCTCGAACACGTCCAGAATCGGTTTCCACCGCGCAGCGAAGTCGGCAAAGCCTTTGTCCACCAGGTCCGGCGGGTTAGGTGGGAAGGAGTAGAGATAGGGCCAGATGGAACTGCCCGTGAAGCCGTTGACCACCACGCGCTTCAACTGCGCCTTCACCTCGGGCGGTGCGGCGTTGAACAGCTTGCGTGCGGCGCGAGCGGTGTTCTTCATCTCCTCCGCGGCACGCTCCTTGACCCCCTCGGGTTTGCCGTCACCCCACACGTAAGGGGGCAGAATCGCCTTGTGCCGCTCGTCGATGTGGTCACACACCGCCTGCCCCACCAGGTGGTTGCTGATGGCGAAGCATTTCAGCCCGTACTTGCTCAGTATCTCCCAGCGCGATTCCACATAGCCATCCTGCGACAGCGCCTTATCCACCTCGAAGTGGTCGCCCCAGCAGGCGAGCTCCAGCCCATCGTAGCCGAACTCTTTCGCCTTCTGCGCCATCACCTCCAGCGGCAGGTCCGCCCACTGCCCAGTGAAAAGCGTGACCGGTCGCGCCATAGCATTTCCCTCCTTCTACATGGTGTTCACTTTCTGATTCGCGATGCCACACCACCTTCCTGCTTACGCAGTATGGCTAACGTTTCGGGAGCATGTCCACCAGCACTGCCTTCGCACCGTCTAAAACGATCTTGCCGTTCTCTCGGCGAAGCGTGCCCTTGACCGTTACCACATCCCCCTGCAGGAACGGTAGAGGCAGTTCGCCCGGCACCCGCACCGTAACCTCCCCTACCTGCAACTCTCCGACGGTGCCCGGCATCCCGACGGTGACCGCCTGCTCGGTAAGCACCACCGGCGTGCCCTCCGGCAGTCGCCGAAGAGCCCCTACCTTCTTCACCACTTTCGCGCTACTCGTTCCCATCAGCAGGTTGCGTGTCGTCACTTTGCCCGCTTGTACCTTCGCCTTGACGCTCTGAGAGAGTCCCGACCGTGTCAGCACGTGCAGGGTGTATTCGCCGGGGGGCAGGTGCGCAAAGCCGAAGAAGCCGGTGCCGTCCACGTACTGCTCACGCTCCAGCCCTGCCCCGTTCAACGTCACCAGCGCATGGTCCTCGGCGTCCAGCGTTTCGGCGTTCAGGATGGTACCTTTGATGTGCCCGGCGATCGGCTTCTCTTTCCATACCGCGGGCGGCACGGGAACCCACTGCCCAAACACCTTTCCCAACGCCTCGTAGAAGGCAGGGTTGTGTTTCTGCTCCTTGCTCTGGGCATCGGTGTTCGTGGTAGCATAGGAGTAGAAGCAGATCCCCCGTGCCCGGTTGCCACGTGGTGTCGGTTCCCAAACCCGTTGAACCTGTCGAAGGGTGTCCTCAATGGGGTTTAGAAAGTTGCCCAGCCCGATGCCCGCGTAGTGCTCGTACTGATGGTCTTTCACAAAGCGCATCCAGTTATCCAGCCAGCGCGCGTACTTCTGCTCGTTGAAGTAGCACATCGGCAGGTTCCAGTCCAATATCCCCTCCTCCATCCACCCGCGCCAGTCCTGGTAAACACGCGAGTAGGCGGCGGAGCGCGTCCACGTCTCATCCGTCTCCGGACCGTTGCCCCACGTGATGGTCGCCGCCGATACCAGCACCTTCGGGTTGACCGTCATCGCGTACAGATAGGTCTTGCGCACCAGAGCGGTCACCTGGTCACGCCGCCACTGCTTGAACTTGGCGCTCTTGAAGAAGGGGAAGCCGCCGGAAAGCCCACGTCGTTCGTTATAGCGCTGGATGCTAACCGGGTTGTAGCCCCATCGCTCGCCCCCATAGCGCACGAAGTCAAAATGAATCCCATCCACGTCGTAGTGCCGAACCACGTCCAGATACACGCGGAACGTCCAGTCCGCCGCGCCCGGATGTCCGGGGTCTATCTTGGTGGCTTCGCCATCGTAGTCCTCGCCCATGTCGCTTAGCGTCAGGTATTCGGGGAATCGGCTCTGCAGGGAACGCGGATGTCGGTTCCTACCCACCGCACAGGTGTTCAGCCAGGTATGCACCTGGATGTATGGCTTTTCGCGATGGGCTTTTTCGATCAGGTAAGCCAGGGGGTCAAAACCCTCGGCAATGTCCGAGGCACGCGGCTCGTAGTGCGAGCGATAGTAGGCGTCCGCACTCTTGCGCACCTGTACCACTACCGCATTCAGCCCCGCCTGACGCACCCGCGCTAGTAAGGTGTCCACTTGCTCCGGCGTCTTGATGCCCTCGTTGAAGCCATCCACCCAGATGGCGCGCAGCTGCGGCTCGCCCGACGGAATGGCAAAAGCAGGCAACACCAGCAAAAGGATAGACAAGAGATGACGCATTCCGTACCCCCTTTACCCCTGTACAACCTAACCCTACGCCGACTCTGCCTCCGCCTTCGCTATCTGAACCCAGCGCACCACCCGATGAGGGTCGTTCCGCTCGTTCCAGCCGTTTTCGGGGTCATAAAAGACGAGCGGGCGCGCCGGTTCCAGCGCGTTGTGGCGATACCACCGCTCGCACTTCTCCTGCTCTATAGGGTGCGCAGACAGCTCGGCAACCTGCTTCGCCAGCTCGCGCAGGATACGCTGGTCGCCCCGACGGATGGAGAACCTTGTTCGGGTTGCAGTTTGCCCGGACATCGCGTACCTCCATGATGTTAGATGGGACAGGGCGGTTTCCTGCGCGTAGAGACTGTCCGCGCGCCAGACTACCGTCTTCGTCGACGCAGCGCCAGCAATGCCACACCGCCTAGCAACACCAGCCCCGATGCAGGCTCCGGCACCGGCTGTGCCAGAATCACGCTCCAGTAGCGCACCCCGCCGATGTCTTCGCGGGTCACCCACACCAGCTCGCCCCGGTCGTTCAGCGCGACACGGAAACTGCGCGTGGTGCCGCTGTTGTCGGTCAGCGCAATCAACGTGCCATCGGCAAGCAGATGCACATCGTACTTCCGAAACAGAATCGCCTGCTCGTATGCTACCCAGCCTCGGTTGTTGATGTCGGGCGAGGAGCTGAGGGCGTTGCCGGTGTTGTTCGTCAGCGCAACCACCCCCGTCGCCTCCGACCACTGCTCGATGTTCCAGTTACTGCCGTTGTGGTGCATCCACACCACCTGCCCGTTGTCGTTGAGGTCGGGCGAGGCGTAGTCGTCGCCGACGGTGTTCTGGCTGAGGTTGCGGTAGTTGCGCATGTCATCCGCATGAGCGAGGTAGATCTGCGCATTCGCCCTGCTGTCCACCGCATTCCATGCTATCTCGCCTCGGTTATTGATGCGAGGGGTCTGGCTGTCGAAGCCCGCCCAGCTGGTCAGGTTCACCGGGTCGCTGTCGCCGGGCTTCCACAGGTAGATGTCCTGATAGCCTGTTGTCAGGTTCGTTCCCGTTGTCACCACCCAGCCCGAGTCGTTGATGTCCGGCGCACCAAAGCCTACCGAGCCGTCAGTATGCGTGATGTTGGTAATGATACCGCTATCCCACAATACCACATCCGATACGGAGCCGTCGTCGTAGCGCCAGACGATCTGATTGTGGTTGTTGATGCGGGGATAGGTGTTCAGGCGTCCCTGCTCGCCCGCACTGAGCCGTCGCACCTGCGAACCATCGTACAACCACACGTCCGAGCGCATAAAATCGCCCTCGCCCCACACGATCCAGCCGTTGTTGTTGATGTGCACCGACTGAACCGAGTTGGTATGGCGGTAGATGACCCGCGTGCGGAACACCGACTGGGAATGTGCCCGCAGGCTCGCCAGCAGTAACCCCGCGATCGCAATACCGTACAGGACACGCATTGTGCGACCTCCTTTCCAAATGATACCGTTGTACTCACACCCACTTGATGCCGATGTCGGTGCGATAGTGCATGTATTCGAATCGGATACACCGCACGGCGTCGTACGCTCTGCCTCGCGCCTGCGCCAGCGTATCGCCCAGTGCAGTGACGCCCAGCACGCGCCCGCCAGCAGTGACGATCTTGTCGCCTTCCTTGCGCGTGCCGGCATGAAAGACCACGCACTCCGGCACTTGCGCCGCCTCCTCCAGCCCTTCGATGGGGAAGCCGGTCTCATATTTGCCCGGGTAACCGCCGGAAGTGATCACCACACACACGGCATAGCGTGGCTTCCACTGCAGGACGATCTCGTCCAGACGGCACTCTACCGCCGCCTGCATGATCTCCACCAGGTCGTTCTCCAGCAAGGGGAGCACTGCCTGTGTCTCCGGATCGCCAAACCGTACGTTGAACTCAAGCGTCTTCAACCCATCCTGGGTCACCATCGTGCCTGCGTAAAGCACCCCCCGGAAGGGGATGCCCGCATCGCGGGTAGCACGGATGGCTGGGTGGATAATCTGCTCCATCGCCTGCTGGTGCAGTTCCGGCGTTAAGATGCGCAGGGGACAGATACTGCCCATACCGCCCGTGTTCGCCCCTCTGTCGTTGTCCAGCGCGCGCTTATAGTCCTGAACGGGTGGCATCGGCAGGACGGTCACGCCGTCAGTGAACGCCATTAGGGAGGCTTCCTCCCCGCTTAGTACCTCCTCCACGACGATGCGCGCCCCTGCCTCGCCCAGCACGCGCTCCTCCATCAGCGAGCGAATGACCTCCAACGCCTCATCCAGCTGGTGCACCACAAAGACGCCTTTCCCTGCCGCCTCGCCGTCCGCCTTGATTACCAGCCCCTTTGCCCCCTCGCGGAAACGCTGGTGCACATACGCCGCCGCCGCATGCGGGTCACTGAAGGCAGAGAAATCGGCGGTCGGGATGCGATAGCGGCGCATCACTTCCTTCGCGTAAACCTTGCTTCCCTCCAGACGCGCAGGCTCCTTGCTCGGACCGAACACGGCCAGCCCGCGCCTTTCAAACACGTCTACCACTCCAGCAATCAGCGGCGATTCGGGACCGACCACCGTTAGGTCAACTCGGTTGCGTTCCGCGAAATTCGCCAGGCTCTCGATGTCGGTCGCCTTCAACGCCACGCACTCTGCCAGCTCGGCGATGCCGGCGTTGCCCGGCGCCGCGTAGATTTTACTCACCTTTGGGCTCTGCGCGATCTTCCAGACAAGAGCATGTTCGCGCCCGCCCCCACCGATCACCAGTACTCTCACCCGTTACTCCTCCCGATGCCTCTCCAACGGCACAAACCGCGCATAGTCGGGCTTAAACCCCACCCGCACGGTGCCCGTCGGGCCGTTCCGCTGTTTGGCAATGATAATCTCTGCTTCCTCTACCCGCCCCTCTTCGCGAGGCAAAGTGCCCGACTCGATATCCTCGGATGACACCGCCTCCTTCATCGCGTAGTATTCGGGGCGATAGATGAAAGCCACCACGTCTGCCTCCGCCTCGATGGAGCCGCTCTCGCGCAGGTCCGAAAGCATGGGACGCTTGTTCTCGCGATGCTCTACGGCACGGGAGAGTTGCGACAGGGCGATAATCGGCACCCGCAGCTCTCGCGCCAGCCCCTTCAATGCACGCGCAATATCCGAAATCTCCTGCGTGCGGTTCTCAGAACGCCGGTGACTGCGCATTAACTGCAGATAGTCCACAATCACCAGGTCCAGCCCGTGTTCGGCACGCAGACGCCGACATTTCGCGCGCATCTCGAGCGCAGAGACATCGGGCGTGTCGTCAATGAAAATCTTTGCCTCCCACAGGTCCTGGATCGCCCGGGATATCTTGTTCCAAGCCGTCTCGGGCAGCATCCCCAACCGCAAGCGATGGGCGTTGACCTCCGCCTGCGAACAGATCATGCGCTGAACCAGTTGCTCTTTGGACATCTCCAGGCTGAAGATAGCTACCGTCTTCTTCTCATGCAGAGCAACATGCTCGCCGATGTTCAGACACAAGCTCGTCTTGCCCATGCTCGGACGCGCCGCGATGATCACCAGGTCGGAAGGTTGCAGTCCCGCGGTGATATAATCCAGTTCGCGGAAGCCGGTGCTCAACCCTGTAACCAGCTTCCGCTCGTGATAAAAGGCTTCAAAGCGATCAAACGCTTCGCCCAGCAGGGGACGGATACTCTCAAAGCCCTTACCGATACGCCGCTGAGCCACGCGGTAGATGGCGCTCTCCGCCCGGTCAGTTACGTCGGCAATGGTCAGTGGCTCCTCTTCTTCGTCCGTCGACGCCGCCAAATGGATGATCTCCTGCGCCGCGCTGATCAGTCGCCGACGGATAGCATACTCTTCCACAATGCCGGCATAGTAGTCCACGTTGGCTGCGCTAGGCACGCTGTCAATCAGGGTGGTTAGGTAGGCAATCCCGCCTACCTCCTCCAACTTCCCCCGCCTCTGCAGTTCCTCGCTGACTGTGACCAGGTCCGCAGGTTCGTTCCGGCTGGAGAGGGTTACCAGCACGTCGAAGATGACCTTGTGCGCCTCCCGGTAGAAATCGTCCGGTGAGAGGAACTCGCTAACGCGCTCGATGGCCGTGCCATCTATCATCATCGAGCCCAGCGTGGCGATCTCCGCATCGAGGTTGTGCGGTAGGGCGCGCAGGAGCTCGCTCATGCGCACCTCTTGCCCACTCTGTCGGTTCGAGCTCTTTCTCATGGAACCACACCACGCTTCACGCAGAGGACTCTTGAGGCACTACCTCTACTCTCAGCGTCAGGTTGACATCGTGGTGCAGGTGCAGGGCGACTTCGTAATCGCCCAGCGACTTGATCGGCTCCAGAAGGGCGATCTTGCGCTTGTCTACCTTAACGTGATACTGCTGGGCAATCGCGTCGGCGATGTGCTGAGCGGTAACCGCACCGAACAGCTTGGTAGTGCCTTTGCCCGCATGCGCTTTCACTGTGACGGTCTTGCCCCTCAGCACTTCCGCCACCTGCTTCGCCTCCTGCGCCGCTTTCTCCGCACGTTGTGCCTCCTGACGCTGGCGCAGTTCGATGTTCTTCATCGCCCCTTTGTTCGCCTCAATCGCTAGCCCGCGCGGGAATAGATAGTTCCGCGCATACCCCTCGGAAACGTTGACCACCTCGCCGTGCTTCCCCAGCGAGGGCACATCGCGCGTCAGTATCACCTTCATCGCCATCGGTGTCATGCCTCCTCTGATGATGCTTACCGTGTTAACTGCAAACCAATCACCGGCTGGTTGCCGTTAAAGAGGCTGTCAATGCCCATCCACAGGCTCCAGTCCGCGCTCAAGTTCAGCCTCGCCCGCGTGTTGATCTGCAAATCGTTCGGGTTGAACACATCGGCGCGCACACTCAACTTCCGCCCCACTCTCCAGTCCAGCCCGACGCCCGGTTTGGAGGCGTACAAGCCATACCGCAAATTCAGGGTCGGCGTTAACTGCGAGCCATACTGTATGATGAACTTGTTGCTCTCCGTCACATCATAAACGCCCAGATAGAAGAAGCGGTTATCGCGATAGGGAAACGAGAGCGTCAAATCGGTGCGAAAGTGCCCGTCCCGCAACCGCCCGAACACGTCCAGCGAGACGTCCATGGGACGAATGGACAGCTTGCTGGGCTGTATCAATCGCTCGACGAAACGGTTGATCCTCTCCGTAGCCTGACGCGCCTCCGTGAGCGTCGCCCGGGCCTCGGCGACCGTCGCGCGCACGTTCTGCCGCAGCTCCTCATCCCCCGTGTACTTGCCGATATCGTCCGCGATACGGTTCAGCTTCACGCTCAGCGCGCTCATCTCTTGCGCCACGTCACGCAGGTTTTGCTGAATCTTCTCATCGCTGACGAAGCGGTCGAAACTCTCGGTAGCGTGCTGGGCGGTGCGCACCAGCTCGCGCGACTGTTCCAACAGTCCCTGCAGGTCCTCTACCACCTGCGGCAACATCCGGGTGGAGCGTCGAGTGTCCTGAACAACCGCATCGAACGACCGCCCCGCGCTGGCAAGCAGTTTCTGTGCCTGCTCCACCACCACCGTCAGGCGTGCCGACGCCTGCTCGACGTTTCTCAAGATCTGCTTGATGCTCGCCTGCATCTCCGCATCGCGATACATGTCAATCAGCACGCTGGCGGAACGCACCAGTTTCTGCACGTCGCGCAGGGCTTCCTGGGCAACAGGCGCGAGGTCGCTGATGCTCGGCTCCTTGGTGCCGCGTATCTCCGAACCTTCACCCACACATCGAGGCGATCTGCCCGGAACCAACGCGATCAGTTTGTCTACGCCAGCAATACCAGGCGACATCACCACCGCCGTCGAGTCTTCCGGGATCACCACGTCCTTGCGCACCGCCATCCGCACGCGCGCACGGAGATCGGGCGTTAACCACACCTTCTGCACCTCGCCAACCTCTACGCCCGCCAGATACACCCTTGCCTGCTCGCGGATGCCCAGTGCGTCCGAAAACACCGCCTCGATGTGATATACCCGCTGTGCCGCTAGTGCTCCCCGCAGATAGACCACTGTTGCCACAATCCACACGCCCGCCAGAATGATGGTTAGCCCTACCAGAAAGACCGCCTTACGCGAGGTAATCATCGGTCACGCTCCTGTACCGTCGCGGTTTGCTCATCCTGCACAATGCCACCAGCCCGCAGGAAACGGTGTACGACAGGGTTCGGGTTCGCACGCAGTTCCTCCGGCGAGCCACAGGCGATAATGCGCCCTTCGTGAAGCATGGCGACCCTGTCCGCAATATGGAACACACTGGTCAGGTCATGTGAAACCACCAGAGCCGTGACACTCAAACGGCGCGTGGTGTCCACAATCAGGTTATCGATGGTTTCCGCCATAATCGGGTCCAAACCTGCTGTCGGCTCGTCGTACAGCACGATTTTGGGGTTCATCGCTAGCGCACGCGCCAGCCCCACCCGCTTCTGCATCCCCCCAGAGAGCTGGGCGGGATACAGTTGCTCGGTTCCTGCCATGCCCACCATCTCGAGCCTCTGCTTCACGATCTCCGCCACTTCCTTCTCGCGGCGGGTGATGTGGCGCCGTACCCCAAACGCCACGTTGTCGTACACCGTCAGCGAGTCAAACAGCGCCGCATACTGAAACACCAGCCCCACCTGTTTGCGGATGGGCGTCAGCCCCACCTCCGACAGGCGTGAGATCTCGGTGTCCCCAATCCATATCTGACCGCGCTGAGGCTTGATCAATCCCCCCACCAGCTTCAACAACGTCGTCTTGCCACAACCCGATGGACCCATGATAGCAAAAATCTCACCCGTGCGCACCTCTAAGGAGACGCCCTGCAGTACCCATCGCGAGTCCACCTCGTACCACACGTCCACCACGCGCACTGCGCTCTGTGCCTGCGATTGCTCCCTCATCGCCCACCAAAAAGCAGATATGCCAGCACAAAGTTTGTGACATAGATCAACAGCACGGTAACTACCACGCTGTTCGTGGTCGCCTGCCCCACGCCCGCCGCGCCACCCTCGGTGCGCAACCCCGCACGACAACCGACCAGTGCCACAATGGCTCCAAACACCACCGTCTTCAAAAGCCCGGCAAACACATCGTAAGTGTCTACCAAGTCCCGAATGCCCATCAGATACGAGGTGGAAGACACCCCTATCGGCACGGCGACCGCATAGCCACCGAACACCCCCGTCACGAACGCCAGCACCCCCAGCGCTGGTAACATGGTCAAACAGGCAATCAGGCGCGGCACCACCAAATACTGAACCGGGGGCACAGCCAGCGCACGCAAGGCGTCCACTTGCTCGGTGACCTTCATGCTACCGATCTCCGCCGCGATCGCCGACGCCGAACGCGCCGCCACTACCACCCCTGTCACCACCGGACCCAGCTCCCGAGCCATCGCGAGGGCAACCGCGCCGCCAGCTAGCGACCCCACCCCGAACTCTAGCATCAGCTTCGTCGAATACAGTGCCAGCACCGCTCCGGTGAATCCGCTGGTAATGACCACCATCGGCACTGCCTGCGCCCCGATAATCGCCATCTGCGTCACCGTCTCGCGAAGCTCCCATCGCCCGCGAAGCACAAACCCTATCGCCTGTGCCAGCAGAATGCCGATATCGCCCACAAACAGCACTACCTGAGTGGCTTGCTCGGCGAGATGAAACCAGGGATAACGCATCGGCGCTCGTGTCTGCATTTCCGTTGCGCTAACAGTATAGTCTCTACAAACCCCGCTTGTCAACACATCGCGCGCAAGATTGGGGTTTAGGCTTTCACCTCCCACAATATTTGACAACCTGAAACCTTTATGATACAATATATTGGTATTCTCCTGAGGAAACCTGCCGAATCGTGGATTTTTCCGCAGGGAGGTGTGGGAAGGAAGAACGCATGGCGAAACCAGAAACGTTAACGACACCCCAAACTCCTGACGAGCAGTCTTTGGTCACCACCGTCGACCGCGAGTACACCGCGCAGGAGTTTACCGTGCTGGAAGGGCTCGAAGCCGTTCGAAGACGCCCTGGCATGTATATCGCCGATACCGGCGTGCGCGGTCTGCACCAGCTCTTCTACGAGGTCATCGACAACAGCATCGACGAGGCACTGGCGGGCTTCTGTACCCGTATCGACGTGGTTCTGCACCCCGATGGCAGTCTCTCCGTGACCGATAACGGACGCGGTATCCCCGTGGATATCAACAAAGAGACAGGGCTGACGGGTGTGGAACTGGCGATGACGCGCCTGCACGCTGGTAGTAAGTTCGGTGGCGGGGGCTACCGAGTCTCGGGTGGATTGCACGGCGTGGGGGTGTCGTGCGTGAACGCCCTCTCCGAGTGGCTGGTGGTGGAGGTCTGCCGTGACGGTAAACGGTATCGCCAGCGGTTCGAACGAGGTCAGCCGGTTACACCACTCGAAGTGGTGGGTAAAGCCAAAAACACCGGCACCACGGTGCATTGGCTTCCGGACCACCTCATCTTCGAAAAGCGTGACTACGACCCGGAGCGCATCGTACGGCGTATCCGCGAGCTCGCCTTCCTCAACAAGAACGTGACCATCACTTTTACCGACGAACTGCACGGCGAGCCCACCCAGACGTTCCATTACAAGAACGGACTGGCGGAGTTTGTGCAGTGGCTGAACGAAAACAAAGACCCCCTACACAAGCCTATTCACTTCGCCCGCACGCGCGAAGACACCTATGTGGAAATCGCCATCCAGTACAACGACACCTATCAGGAGAACATCTTCGCCTTCGCTAACAACATCCATAACACCGAAGGCGGCACGCACGTATCGGGCTTCAAGACCGCGTTGACGCGCGTCATCAACAACTACGCCCGCAAGAACGGACTGCTGAAGGAGAAAGATCCCAACTTCAGCGGCGATGACGTGCGCGAGGGACTGACGGCGGTCATCAGCGTGCTTCTGCTCAATCCGCAGTTCGAAGGACAGACTAAGACCAAACTGGGCAACAGCGAGATCGAAGGCTTGGTCAACTCCATCGTCGGCGAGGCGTTGTCGCAGTACTTCGAAGAGAACCCATCGGTCGCCCGCCGCATCATCGAAAAAGCGCTGGTCGCCCAACGTGCCCGCGAGGCTGCACGACGCGCCGCCGACCTGGTAAAGCGCCAAAGCGCACTGGAGAACACCTCCCTGCCCGGCAAGCTGGCGGACTGCTCGGAGCGCGACCCACGCCTGTGCGAGCTGTTCCTTGTTGAGGGCGACTCCGCCGGCGGCTCCGCTAAACAGGGGCGCGACCGGCGCACGCAGGCGGTGCTCCCTCTACGCGGCAAGATTCTGAACGTGGAAAAAGCCCGCCTGGATAAGGCACTGGAAAACGAAGAGATCCGGGCGCTCATCACCGCGCTGGGCACAGGCATCGCCGGACCGGGCAACGGCTCGAACGGCAACGGCGATGAGAAAAACGATGGCGATTTCAAGTTCGACCTCTCCAAACTGCGCTACCATCGTATCATCATCATGACCGATGCGGACGTAGACGGTGACCATATCCGCACGTTACTGCTCACCTTCTTCTTCCGCTACATGCGCCCGCTCATTGAGGAAGGGCATGTCTACATCGCTCAGCCGCCGCTGTTCGTGATCAAAGCGGGCAAAGACGAACGCTACTACGCCCGCACCGAGAAAGACCGTGATGAGATCCTAAAGAACCTGAAGCGCAAGAACGTCACCGTCGGACGGTTCAAGGGGCTTGGGGAAATGAACGCCGAGGAGCTCGCCGAAACCACCATGAACCCCGCTACCCGCCGACTGGTGCGCGTGGAGCTAGAAGACGCCGTCGCTGCGGATGAGATTTTCAGCGTGCTGATGGGCGATAAGGTAGAGCCGCGCAAAGAGTATATCGTGCGCCACGCCAAGATGGTCACGAATCTCGACTGGCACGCTTAAGGTGACAGCCACGGCAATGCCTTCACGCCGGCTGACTGCTCTAGCCGTCCACCATGAAGGACCCGCTATCGGTACAACAGATACTTTGCCCGGTGCCGCCGAAACGCTCCAGCCTGACTCTGCATATGCGCCCAAACCTCATCCGCATCCGCACCTTTTTCCACCATGTGATACGCCTTCCCGTCGGTCAACAACGTTATCAGACGCTCGTATGCCCACTCACGCGGGTGCAATCGCCGCAGGGCACAAGCCAGCTCCACCCCCAATCGCACCGGCTGGAACCGCCTTCTGTCCACCACGGTGAAACGCAGACCCTGACAGACCTCCCCCGCGAATTTGCTGGCGCTAGGCGTGAACTGGACAGGCATGCAGGCGAAGCCAGGCAGGTTACGCTTCAACAGATGCTCGCACAGGGCGGAGGCATTGAGCCACGGCGCACCGAACACCTCAAAGGGTGCATCCGTCCCCCTGCCGACCGAGACGTTGGTGAACTCCAGCAGTCCCACTCCCGGATACAGCGTCGCTGAGGTGAGACTGCGCATGTTCGGTGAGGGATTGACCCAGCGCAAGCCCGTGGTATCGTACCACATCTCGCGTTTCCAGCCCCCACAGGCGACCACCTGCAGGTCACATCGCGGCGCACGCTCCGCCTGAAACAGCTTCGCCAGCTCGCCAACCGTCATCCCGTGACGCAGAGGGATGGAATGATACGCCACAAACGAGTGTTTGTCCTTATCGGTCAGGCTCCCCTCCACCGCCACGCCGTTGATGGGGTTCACCCGGTCCAGTACTACCAGGCGCACCCCATACTGCGCCGACGACTCCATTGCCAGCCCCAGTGTGGAGATGTAGGTATAAAACCGACAGCCGATGTCCTGAATATCGAACACCAGCGCGTCCACGTGGCGAAGCATCTCCGCCGTGGGCGACTTGTGCTCACCATACAGGCTGAAGATAGGCAAGCCGGTTTCGGGATGTCGGGCGTCTTTCACCGGCTCGTCCACCACGCCCGCGAAGCCGTGTTCCGGGCTGAACAGCGCGGAGAGCTGTACCCCCACATCCAGCAGGGCGCGCCAGGTGGGAACACCTGCTCGGGTCAAACCCGTGTGGTTGGTGATCAGCCCCACACGTAGTCCGTCCAGAGCCCTCGCACCCTGGTCTATCAGTACATCGATCCCGTTGTGCACCCCGGGCATGGTTTTTCTCCTCCGAATCACTCCGTCATCTCCCCGATTCGCAAATTTGCACCAATTTTTCCTCTCGGAGGCGCAAAATCCCCGTTTTTGGCACGATTCTTGTGTATAGGAGATGATGGTTGGTCTAGTGACTAATCGATACCACTTCACGGAGGAAAACGCCATGAACAAACATCTCGCTTTGTGGAGCCTGGCTGTGGCTGTTCTGCTCATGGCAGTGCCCGCGCTCGCACAGACATGGGTGCCTGTGGGAACAGCCGAAGGCGGTATCGCGGTGTATTTTAACGACACCAACGAGGTACCCACGAACGTTTCGTACATCCGGGTGCAGTACGCCAACTCCACCACCAACGTGAACGGGGCTTCTATCAGCATGTTGGAACCGTTTAAGACCATCTTTGGTGACTTGGGGCAGTACGGGTTTGACGGTATCGCCCTTGCGCCCACGAACACGAACCCGCACGCTCTTCAGCGTGGGGCTGTTGCCGATTGGAACGTGGCTTCGTCGTCGGAAGGCGTAATAAAGAAAAGACGCGATAGCGGTATGGCTCACAGCCCGGCACATAGCCTGCCGGGCTGTGTGGTATACAGCCTCTGGCAGGATATGTTATCATAAGAATGCCCCTGCTGTTGGGGGCGATATCCGTCACGCACCATCACGACAGGAGCACAAGAACATGAAATCGGCAACCAAATACCTGTGGTTCAATACCGCCAAACGGCGCGAATATATCAACATCACGGACGAAGTGGAGCAGTTCGTTCGGGAGAGCGGTATTCAGGAAGGCTTCGTGCTGGTGAGCGCAATGCATATCACCGCAGGTGTCTACGTCAACGACGCCGAGAGCGGACTGATCGCCGACATCGATGAATGGCTGGAGAAACTAGCGCCCTACCGCCCCGACTACCGCCATCATCGCACCGGCGAGGATAACGGCGACGCTCACCTCAAAAGCCTGCTCATCCACCACGAGGTAATCGTGCCTATTACCAACGGCAGATTGGACCTGGGTCCCTGGCAGCAGATCTATTACGCCGAGTTTGACGGACAGCGGCGCAAACGGGTAATATTGAAGGCGATAGGAGAATAAGAAGCCCATCTCTACCCTGGCGGGATGCCCAATCCGCCACGGGCAAGGGAGGCTTGCCTGTATCGGACAGCCGAGGGGCTGTCATCACAACGATGGGGTAGGAGGTTAACAAACCATGTACCGCAACCTCTGCACCGTGCTCGCCGAGGTTGCCGACCGGCAACCCCACCATCCGGCACTGGTGCGAATCCTCAAAGGACAGACCTATCCCCTGACCTATGGGGAGTATCTGCGTCGCGTTATTCACCTCAGCGCGGGGCTAGAGGCAACAGGGGTCTCGTCCGGTGACCGCGTGCTCTTGCTCTCCGAAAACCGCCCCGAGTGGGTTATCAGCGACTACGCCTTGCTCTCGCTGGGCGCCATTGTGGTTCCCGTCTACCCATCCCTGCCTGCCAGCCAGATCGAGTACCTCGCACGCGATAGCGGCGCCAGAGCCATCATCGTCTCCGACGAAAAGCACTACCACAAGGCGGTGGAGGTAAGCCGGGCGGTGCCCCAGTTGGAGACCATCGTCGTGATGGACCCACCCGCTGAGCTCGCCAGCAACGCCATCACCTTCGCCGACATCGAACGACGCGGTGCAGAGGTCGCCAACGCCGAAGCCCGCTTCCGCGAACGCATCGCCCAGATACCACCCACTCACATCGCGACCTTCATCTACACCAGCGGCACCACCGGCGAGCCCAAAGGTGCGATGCTGACCCACAACAACCTGTTGTCTAACGTGGAGGCAAGCCTGCAAATCATCGATGCGGGTCCCGAGGACGTCTTCCTCTCCTTCTTGCCTCTCAGCCACGTCTTCGAGCGGATGGGCGGGCATTTCACCGCTGTCGCCTGCGGAGCAACTGTCTACTATTGCGAAACGCTGTTCACCACCGCGCGTGACATGCAGATCGCCCGCCCGACCGTGATGCTGGCGGTGCCACGCCTGTTCCAGAGCATGCGCGACCGAATCATGGAAGGGGTAACTAAACAGCCCCCGCTCCGACGGCGAATCTTTCACTGGGCGTTGCGCAACGCCTCTAAATCAGCGCAGGCACTACGCGGGGAGCGACGCTGGACGCCCTGGCTTCGTCTCAAATACCGCCTTGCCGACCGACTGGTTCTCCAGAAGATTCGCGCCTTCACCGGTGGGCGGTTGCGCTTCTTCATATCGGGAGGGGCGGCGCTGGGCAAACACAACGCCGAGTTCTTCCATGCCTTTGGCATCCTGATCCTGGAAGGCTACGGGCTGACCGAAACCTCACCGGTCGTGGCGGTCAACCGCCCCGATGATTACCGCTTCGGCACGGTGGGCAAACCTATTCCGGGCGTGGAGGTGCGGATCGCGGAAGACGGCGAAATCCTGGTACGCGGCCCCAATGTGATGCTCGGCTACTATCACAAACCCGCCGAAACCGCCGAGGTGATCGACCCCGAAGGTTGGTTCCACACCGGCGACCTAGGTGCCATCAACGCCGACGGCTTCCTGAGCATCACCGGGCGCAAAAAAGACATCATCGTGCTGGCGAACGGCAAGAACGTCTCGCCCGTGCCCATCGAGGAGCAGATCAAAACCAGCCCCTACATCTCGGAAGCGGTGCTGTTCGGTGACGAGCAGGACATCATCACCGCCCTCATCGTGCCTCAGTTCGAACGCCTGCGCGAGTGGGCGAACCTGCAGGGTTTAACCTTCCAAAGCGACGCCGAGCTGGTCAGCCTGCCAGAGGTCAAACAGCTCATCAAGCAGGAGATCGACCGCCTCACCGCCCACCTCGCGGAGTTCGAAAAGGTCCGGCGGTTCACTTTGCTCGACCATCCCTTCAGCATCGAGACGGGCGAACTGACCCCAACGCTGAAGGTACGAAGGCACTTTATCAAACAGCGCTACGCCAAGGAGCTCGCGGCGATGGCGCGATAACCCGTAGAGCGCGAGGTAGGACGCTGATGGAAAGGGGCGTCTCGCCAGCCGGTTCGCCGTCGCACTGCGCCGGTTGTGCGGGAACCGCCACGATGCGCACTTCCCTCGCCCGCTCGAAGCGGAGGTGCGGACATCTCCCTGCCCTGCCGGTCATCACGTCCAGAAAAACGTGCCAGATGGCCCGACGCCACCCCCTTCCCGCAGGTAGCCACACAAGGTCCAAAACCCCGTCATCGATACGGGCGTGTGGCGCGATAGTGGTGAACCAGCCGTAGCGCGAGGTGTTCGCCACGACCACGATCACCGCTTCCTCCTCCATCTGTTTGTCTGGCAGAACCATTCGGTAGCGCGCAGGCTGGTAACGGCGCAGTTCCTGCAGACCCGTCCACAGGAACGCGTATACCCCCAGGCTCCTCTTCAGCGGCTCGGGCACACAGCGCACCACATGGGCGTCCAGACCGGCACTGACCATCAGCACGAACGGTCGGTTGAGCACGATGCCGACGTCTATCTGCCGTCCCTGCCCTGCCAGCACTGCCTGCACGCATCCGCGCAGGGCATGCCGTCCTAGGGGGTAGCCCAGCTCACGTGCTAACACGTTGCTGGTGCCAATAGGACACAGCGCGAGCGCGGTCGTTGAGTGTACCAGCGCGGGAAGCAAGGTGTGCACGGTACCATCTCCCCCCGCAACCACCAACAGATCACCGCCGGACTGACAGAAGTTGGTGACAAGCGTGAGCGCATCGTCCGGCGTGCGCGCTATCTCCACCTGCCAATCGGCACAGAGCGACGCAAGTGCGCGTTGCCAGTCCACGCGCCCCGCTTTGCCTCCGCCTGCGAAGGGGTTAACCAGAAACAGAACTTCTTTGCGTTCCACGCTCATCCGCTCCGACCACTCGGCTATCCCTTCTAACAAATACGAACTTTCTCAGCAGGAGTCATCCCGTGCGGTTGGTAGCACCGTTCTTCGCGAAGTGGCATAGCCCTGAGTTCAACGAGCGGGATTCTTCGCTGCGCTCAGAATGACACCAAACGTCATGCCGAAAGCCAGCTCTGCATCTACCGCTCCATCACCATACAAAACAAAAGCCCTCTGCGCATGCAGAGGGCTCGTGCATTACTCCGGGAACCGCTACCGTCCCATGAGCTTCTTCGCGATCTCGAAGATCTCCTCAGGATGATACTCTGGTGCGAACTGCTCGGGTACGGGCGGAAGCACCGGCACCGGTCCACCCGCTGGAGGTCCGTCCACCACCTGCAGATCGCCGCCCGCCGGGTGTTGTCCCTGCCAGATGGCTGCGATGTCCTTGTAGTCGTTCTGGCTGAAGCGATACAGGTTGCGGTGGAAGCCCAGCTCCTCGAACTTGCGCGCCTCGGGGAACTTCGAGTTCTCAATCTTCGGAATAGGCAGGAGCTTGCTCATCTCCACGCCCGTCAGGGTCTCAATCGCTTTGGCGTAAGCCAGCGCATGCACCCCACCACGCACCAGCAGATACCCGATCATCTCCCGAGCGACTGGGTTCTTCGTCATCTCGTAGACGCGAATCTTATGCAAGCGCGCCCCGTTCTCCAGGAAGAAGTTGTGCAGAAGGTCCAGTACTAGGTTCCCGCTAGAGAACACGTAATCCCCGTGCCAGTACGCGCCCTGCGAACCGCCAACGAACGCCGTGTGCGCGGTAGCAATGCTATGCAGGGTGTTGCGCCAGTCCTTGCCGGGCTCCAGTGGGGCGTCCGCCGGCTCACCCTGACGCGCCGCTCCCGTCAGCATCAGGTTGATGGTCGCCGCTACCAACTCGATGTGCCCCAGTTCCTCGGTAGCGATGTTGGCTATCAGGTCATAGTAGGGCTTCAGCTGGTCGCGCCCGCGGAAGTTAAAGGACTGATAGGTGTAGTTCATCAGGGTGGACATCTCGCCGAAGCGTCCCCCAAGCAGTTCCTGAACCGCCGCGGCACCGTTGGGGTCGGGCTCCTTCGGCATCGGAAGCTCTACCTGAAGACGGTCAATGCGCAGATACATCTGGCACCTCCTATTCATATTGATAATCGTTACTATTCTTAGTATACACAGACCAGATTACCAGAGTCAATACTTTTTGACCAAACTGGAAAAAATGCGGTGTTCTGGAGTGGACGAACGCACCCCCTCCGTTATTCCGAAGCCCGACGCCTCCGCACTCCCTCAACGACCACCCGATACACCCAAACCACCATTGCCGCACAGGCGACCCCGATTACCGCACCACCCAGCACGTCGGAGGGATAGTGCAATCCTAGGTAGATGCGCGAATAGGAAACGACCCCTGCCAGCCCGTACGCCACCCACGGCACCCAGCGCCGATAAAAGAGGCTGAACAGCGTTGCCGCCGCGAACGTATTCACGGCGTGCGAAGAAGGAAAAGAGGCGCTGTGCCGACAACCGTCTATCGCACGCACCCCTTGAAGGGCTTCGCACGGGCGCACCCTGTCGAACAGCTCCTTGAGCACGTGACTACTCAGCTGGTCGGTCAGTAGGATTAGCGGTATCAGCAGGAAGGCGACGGTCCTGCCCTTCGCCCCGCCCTTCCACAGCAGTCCAATCCAGATGACCAATAGAATCAGCCCTGTGCGCCTGACGTCGGTGACGAAGAGCATGAGCGCATCCAGCAGAGGATGATGCGCCCCGTTGATTTGATAAAGCAGAGCGGTGTCGAATTGCTGAAGAGCCTCCATGGCTTGCGGTGCCCGCTTTCGGGGCCAGGGGGCTGTCAGCCCCCCTGGCCTGTGCCTTATCCAACCTTCACGGTCGCGATGCCAAAGGCAGGGATGTGTACGCTCAGCACATCGCCGCTCATGCGGGCGGTGCTGTTCGAGAGCGGCTGTTCCAAAATGTCCGTCTCCACTGCCGGCGCGTTCGCCTGTGCCAGCGCACCGCTCAGTCGAACCTCCGCCGTCGTCGGTGTGCCTTCCACCTCATATAGGCGGACGATCAGCGCGTCCGAGTCCTCGGCCTTCTTCAGCCCGCTCAGCATCACGTTGGGCGTCAACACCTCCGCGAACGATTGGGATGTCGGCAGATCGCCCTCATGCACGTCGGTACTGACCACGTTCAAGAGCAGGTTGAAGTCAAATCCAGCACGAGCGGACTGCGCAGGCGTCCACCCCTCCCCGAAAGGAACCAGCGCGAAGCGGAAGGTGCGATGCCCCATCTCGGGCAGGGGGTCGGGGTCATAGGAACTGCGAAGCAGGGTTACCCCCAGCGTGTTGTCGCAGACGCTGTGCGCGTACACCCGGTCATTTACCAGCACCGCGCCTGCGGGCTTGCCCGTCTCGAGATGTACACCCGATAGCTCCACCCACTTTTGGGCAGGCATATCCATCGGGTACATGGCGATGCCCTGCCCCCCAACGTGCTTGAACGTTTCCGACGGCTCGGCGTAACCGATGGTGGAACGCTCTACCCAGCCATTGGGACACTCCATCCTGCACTTGGGCGCGTCAATCGCCAACGGAAACTGCATCCGCAGGGCAGGTACTCCTGTCTCGGGCGAGCCGCGCTCCAGCCAGTCCACATCTACAGTGAACTCCACCCGCGGCACCCCCGCCATCAGGCTGATGGTAACGGTGAACCGACTGTCGTTCAGCCGGTGGTGCGCCTGCACACTGGCGAGGTAGGGTCCATGGTGCGGGAACGAAAGCGTGGCGCCCTCGGTGAAGGGGATGTACTGCTTGATCTGCCCCAGTACCCACGCGGTCATCCCGTGCGGTGCCTCCAGAATGTACTCCAGCAAGCCAATGCGCTCGCCCGGGGGCACAAGTTCCGCACCTGTGCGCTTGTCCACGAGGCTGACAATCGCGCCGGACTGCTGTTCCACCGTTACCCGCAGATACTCGTTTTCGATGGTGCCCTTACCATCACTGCTACAGCCCGTGCCGGGTGGTGCGTTGACCGCTCGGTGCACACTGTAGGTACGATAGCCGAGAGGCAGCACCTCATGCGCCGGAAAAGCCACCTCGATGAAGTGGTGTTGCCAGTAATGTCCTCTCTGCAGAACCTGCGCCTGCACCACCCTGCCCGTATCGTCCTGCACAGCCACGTACGGTGCCTCGATATCGCGGTCCCAGATGCGAGTGGTAACCACCTCACTGCGCGTCCACGGCGACGGATTGAACACCACAAACGGGTCTGCGCCGATACCGCCTGCACCATAACGGCTGATGACACCGTCCGCCGGCAGGTCGCCCTGCCCTGCCCCCAGTCCCTCGCCGTCGTCGGCGGCAAGGGCATGTGCTGGCACGACCGCCTTCGTGTTCACCCGCTCGGCTATGGCGCGCAAACTGCGGGTTTTGATCATGGAGGTGTGCGCCAGAATCTCCTGGAACAGCCCCTGCGCATATTCATATGTGGCGCGAACGCCCGAGCCGGGCAGAATATCATGGAACTGGTTGAACATCGCGTAGCGCCACGCGGTGTGCAACTGCTCGGTCGGATACGCCTGACCGGTAATGCCCTTTGCTAGCAGAGCGCAGATCTCGGATTCTATCAGCGCGTTCTCACTGCGTCGGTTGGCATATTTGATGTTGCTCTGCGAGGAGTAGCACCCCTCGAACGCAAAGTTCAGCTCGCTGTCTATCACAGGCAGGTGCTTTGCCTCCCGCTCGGCGATGGCGAAGAACTCGTGATAGGTGCTGAAGCGGATTTTGGGGAAAATGGGCCACTCCATCATCTCGTGCGCCAGGCGCAGGTCACGGCGGGTGGGTCCGCCGCCATGGTCACCCACGCCATACACAAACAACATATCCTTCAACCCGGTCTGGCGTTCAAACTCCAGCACATGCTGGGCGATACGAGGAGTAATGGGTCCGAGATACCACTCGCGGTGGTCATCGAACGCCAGCACTCGCGAGCCGTCCCGCCCCTGCCACCAGAACAGAAACGGTCCCTTGCCCGTTCGACAGAAGTAGTAGTAGCGGATGCCAGCCCGCACGAGGATGCCCGGAACGGTGTGTGCGTGTCCAAAGGTGTCCGGTTCGTAGTCGATACGAATGGCATCGTAGGGCAAACTGAACTCCTGCTGGAAGAAGCGCTTGGTATACAGCAGATGTCGGCAAAGTATCTCGCCCGACGCCAGGTTCTTGTCGCCCTCTACCCACTGGCTGGCGGTCACCTCCCACCTGCCGGAGCGCACGTGCTCTTTCACCTTCTGCCACATCTCAGGCAGATAGTCCTTCATCAACTGATAGATAGACGCCTGGTCCTGTGCAAAGCGGAACTGGGGAAACTCCCGAAACAGACGGTCCACCGTCGAGAAGGTGTCGTTGGAGGTTGCTACCGTCTCCGCCCAGCTCCACATCCAGTTCATGTCGATATGCGCGTGCCCGACGCAGTGAATGGTATACTGCTTGGCAACAGCTTCCATCGGACGCAATATCTCCTCCGCCGTCTTCACCGCGTCGGCAACAGGTTTTCCCTCCGACACCGCCTGTGCGAACGCCTGCCCGGCGCGCACGATCAGCTCTTCCCACTCCGCCTGCCGAGCGGGGTTCGCCTGCGCCATCTGCCTCGCGAAGTCCAGCTCTGCTCTCAGCCGGTCTACCCATCGCCGCGAGTCGCGCTCCACAGCGCACACAGACTGCCATATCATATCAATCTGCTCCTCGAGTGCCATGCTCTTCCCTCCGATGCTTTGCGTTCAATCGTTTAAGATAATGATTCGATGAACGTTAGACGATTGCCTGCTTTTTGGGAAAAAACGTCGGGAACAGCCGACAGGAATCGGCATCCCTCTGGTGAGAATCAAGTTTTCAGGGCTACGCGTCCGTGCAGGTGTACGGCATAAGGCTTGTCCATCGCGAACGGCGTAGCTACCTCTTTTGCGAAAAAGGCACTAGGAGAAGGAAAATGCCATCACAACGAATAGCCGTTCTGGTGAACGAACCCATAGGCACCATCAGTCCTTACCTGCACGGCGAGTTCGCCGAGCACCTTGGTGAATGCATCTATCCTGGCGTTTGGGTCGGCGAGGATTCGACCATCCCCAACATCGGCGGGATCCGCAAGGACGTCGTCGACGCTCTGCGTCCGCTGGCGATACCCGTTCTGCGCTGGCCCGGCGGATGCTTTGCCGATGCTTATCACTGGCGCGACGGGATCGGTCCGCGCGAGAAGCGTCCCCTGCGTTTGAACTATCACTGGGGCATGGCGCCGGAACCAAACCACTTCGGCACGCACGAGTTCATCGCCTTCTGCCGACTGATCGGCGCGGAGCCGTATATCGTGGGCAATGTCGGTTCGGGCACACCGGCGGAACTGCGCGATTGGGTAGAGTACTGCAACTTCGCAGGCGAGTCCACGTTGGCGAACGAGCGTAGGGCGAACGGCGCACACGAGCCTTTCCGGGTACGCTTCTGGGGCGTGGGCAACGAAAATTGGGGCTGTGGCGGCAATATGAACCCCGAATACTACGCCGAGCTCTTCTGCCGATACCGCACCTTCCTGTTCAACTACTCCGATACGCCCATCTATGCCATCGCGTGCGGCGCGGCGGGCAACGATTGGGACTGGACGTGGAAGTTCCTCCATACCCTGCGACGCAAAGGCTGGAGCCGCCAACACCTCGTACAGTCGCTGGCAGCACACTACTATTGCTGGACCGCAGGCACCGCTACCGAATACACTACCGAGCAGTGGACTGAACTGCTGTGCCGAGCGAAAGCCATCGAAGGCATCATCACCGGGCACCGAACGGTGATGGACGAGCTGGACCCCGAGCAGAAAATCCACCTTATTATCGACGAGTGGGGCACATGGCATCCGACGGAACCGGACAAACCCGGCTGGGGGCTGTATCAACAGAACACCATCCGCGATGCGCTGGTCGCCGCCCTCACATTGGACATCTTCCACCGCCATTGCCACCAGATTTTCATGGGCAACCTGGCACAGATGATCAACGTCTTGCAGTCGCTTCTGCTTGTCCAAGAGGACCGGTGCATCAAGACGCCAACCTACTACGTTTGGCAGATGTACGCCCCGCACAAGGGCGCACAGGCGGTTCGGTTTGAATCCCTGTCCGACACTCTTTCCGACGGCGGCGCGGTGCGCGATCTCTGCCGACAGCAGTATCTGCAAAAAGAGCCTTTCAGCCTGCAGGTGATAGAGGGTTCCGCCTCGGTGCACGAGAACACCTTATGTGTTACGTTCTGCAACACGCACCCCGAACAGACGGCGGAGGTGGAGATGCTAGTGATAGGCGCCACAGTGCACGAGGCGGAAGTCACTATGTTGAGTGCGGACGACATTCACGCCCACAACACCTTCGAGCATCCGGACAGGGTAAAGCCTTCCGCGCCCCAGCGGGTGCGCATAGAGGGCGACCGCCTTTACCTCACGGCTCCCCCTGGGGCGGTGGTGCGTGTGCTGGGCAAACTGCCATCGTGAGGAGGGTGATTCCGCTATGGAGAAGACCACGCGTCGCGAGTTTCTGAAGAACTGCGCGCAGTACGGCATGGGGCTGTGGCTGGTGGCACACAGCTGGAGCCCCACTTACGCCCAGAACGAAAAACTGAACATCGGTATCATCGCCTGCGGAGGGCGCGGCTGGGGAAACATCGACGGTGTGGCGCATGAAAACATGGTCGCGCTGTGCGATGTGGACGAGAACCCACTGGACGAGGCAGGCAAACGCTTCCCCCGGGCCTACCGGTATGTGGACTTCCGGCAGATGCTGGACGAGCGACATCGCGAGATCGATGCGGTGGTTATCAGCACGCCTGACCATACGCACGCCGTCGCCGCGATGGCCGCTCTGCAGTTGGGTAAGCACGTGTACTGTGAAAAGCCGTTGACCCATTCGGTTTACGAGGCACGCAAACTCGCCGAAGCCGCCAAACGCTACCGCGTGGTTACCCAGATGGGCAACAACGGGCACGCCAGCGACGGGCTTCGCCGGGCGGTGGAGATCATCCAGTCAGGTGCTATCGGAGCCATCCGTGAAGTGCACGCCAGCACCGATCGCCCCATCTGGCCTCAGGGCATTGACCGCCCCACCGATATGCCCCCCGTGCCCTCCAATCTACATTGGGACCTGTGGCTGGGTCCTGCGCCCGAACGCCCCTACCATCCCGCCTACCACCCCTTCAACTGGCGCGGCTGGTGGGATTTCGGCACGGGCGCACTGGGCGATATGGGCTGTCACATTCTGGATACCGCCTTCTGGGCGCTGGAACTGGGTGCACCAACCAGTGTGGAGGCAGAAGGGGAACCGCACCACCGCGAGACAGGACCAAAGTGGAGCATCGTGCGCTATGAGTTCCCCGCACGCAAAGGCAAACCGCCGGTAACTCTCTACTGGTATGATGGTGGCAAACTTCCACCCAAAGAGCTGGCGGAGGGAATTGACGTCCATCCCAATGCCACGCTGTTCATCGGCGAGAAGGGCAAAATCTGGTATCCGCATGGCGGTGAAGCGATTCTGCTCCCGCGCGACAAGTTCGCCGACTACCAGCCCCCACAGCCGACTATCCCCCGCGCACCCAGAGGACATCACCAGGAGTGGATCGACGCCATCAAGACGGGTAGCAAAGCGTGGAGCAACTTCGAGTATGCCGCCGCGCTGACCGAGATGGTCCTGCTGGGCAACATGGCGTTTCGCGTGGGACATAAAATCTACTATGATGCGCGCCGGATGAAGGTCACCAACTGCGCAGAAGCCGAAAAGTACATCCGCCGGGAGTACCGGAAAGGCTGGTCACTGTAACTCCGATGGGCAGGCGCACGCCTGCCCACTCTACCCCAAAGGGTATAATACCGGTGGCGGTGCGCCTTGATGGCAACCGGCATTTTGCCGGCTAGCCTCCGTGATGCGGATGCCCCATGTCCGTTTGGCCCTGCGCGTCTAGCTTCTTCGCTTCACTCGAAGGCTGTTGTTCTCCAACTTCTTCAAAGGTGTATAGATACATCCACCGCCCGTCGGGCTTGACGACCTTCTCCTTCTTCATGCGAAAACGCTTCATTCCACCCGATGCCCCCGTTTCGCCAACACGATGGCGCCGTACACGCCCGCCCGGTGCCCCAGTTCCGCAGGCTTGACTGGCGGCGGTGGTACGATCTTCAACATCTGCGATAGCTTCTCGCGCAGAGGAGCGAACAGCGTCTCGCCGCGCTTGATCATCCCCCCCGCCAGCACGAACACCTCCGGGCACACCAGCGTGGTCACGTTCGTAATGCCCCATGCGAGGTAGCCTGCAATCTCCGCCCAGAACGCCGGGTCGTCGATGTCTTCGGGCTCTTTGCCAGTGCGCGCCTGGATCGCCGTTGCCGAGGCATAAGCCTCCAGACAGCCCCGTGCCCCGCATCCGCACAGCGGTCCCTCGGGGTTCAGCACCTGATGCCCACCTTCCACATCCAACTTGCCGTGATAGATATGCCCATCCATCACCACAAAGTAGCCGATGCCCGTGCCCAGCGTGAACCCCGCTACGATACGATAATCCTTGCCCGCACCGAGCACTGCTTCCGCTAGCCCCGCCACATTGGCGTCGTTGTCCACATACACCGGGCATTCCAACGCCTCGCCCAGCTCGAGATACGAGACGTTCTTCCAGGGAATGTTCGGTGTCCAGTACAAAAAGCCAGTACGCCAGTCGATCGGTCCCGGCGTGCCGATGCCCAGTCCCTTCGGTTTGCCGCCAGCCAGCTCGGTAGCTGCCGACAGCATCTGCTCCCGCGCGACGGCGTAGTCGGGCGGGGTCTCGATATCACGGGTAAGCAACTCTCCATCGCGAATCGTGCCGACCTTGATCGACTGCCCCCCAATGTCAATGCCCACATATCCTTCGTATTCCGAAAGGCTCATGGCTACCTCCTGTTGCGCCCGCATCGAGCGATTCCAACCCTCCCCCGGAGCGCGGGGGAGGGGCTACAGAAAGAAGTTCATCGCACCTTCGCTATTCGCGACTGCACATCCTGCGCGAAGCGGTCGATGAACCCTTGCACATACTGCGCGATGTCCAGCGACGCGTCTTTAATCAACGGTGTGAGGTCCATCGCGTAAATCAGGCTTGTGGACACGTCTACGCCGTGCGATTCGGCGTATGTCGCGTGTGCCCGCCGTCGCCCCATCGTGGCGAGGTCATAGCGCTTGCCGCCGCAAATCTGCGAATCGAACACCCCCAACAACGCAGCGGCGAGGTTCTCGTGCGCGGATACGTCCATCAGAACCTTATCACTATCCACCATCCAGTCCAGGTCGCGCCACACCTCACAGCCCAGTACCTGCTGGGGCTTGGCGTCGTCGGGCAGTTCGCGCAGGGCGGCGATGACGCGCAGAGTTACCGCCACATGGGTATCGTGCTTGTCCGCCAGGTTGTGGGTGTACACAATCTGCGGGCGAGTGGCAAGGAACACCTGCTTCAGGTCTTCCTTCACCGCTTCGTTCTTGCCGTCCTTGGTGGCTGAGCTGGAGTAGTCTAGGAAAATCTGCGCGCCATACTCGCCGATGACCGCCGCCTTCTTCTGCTCCTTGCGGCGTACCACCTGCATCATCTCGTCGGTATAGTCTTTATACAGGTCGTCGCGGGGACTACCTGCGCCGTTGGTCACGTTAACACCACAGAACCACTTGTCCTCCCGCTGGAAGCACTCCAGGATGCCGCGATACGCCATGATTTCCAGGTCGTCCTGATGGGCTCCAACCGCCAGATGGGTGGTACGCGCCAGTGCCTGCTCTACCGGTGTGCCATCCGGCACGAAAATCTCTGCACCAGGGTTGTTCAGTTGCATCGGTTTAACCCTCCTTCTTGATCTCTGGTAAACTCGCTGCGGCGATGGACTGTCCTACTCGCCGCGCCTTCTCGTCTGGCAGGTTCACCTGCACCCTCTGTGCCAGCTCGGGGAACTCGGCCTGCAGAACTTCCTTCGCCTTGTCCAGGATGATGTGACCGCCCTCGCCTGAGGTCACCCGTCCCAGCACCAGCACGTGCTGGAGGTCATAGAAATCGGCGTAGTGGGCGATGCCGTAGCCGAGGTACACGCCAATCGTCTCGTAAACAGGGCGGGTGCGTGCATCGCCGCTGGCATGAAGGTCCTGGAAGCTCTTCAGTCGCTCCGCCAGCCCCAGGCTCTCATCTAACTGGATGCCGGCAAGCGGAGCCAGCCGGAAGATCGCCTGCTGAGAGAAGTACAGCGCGCCAACGCCTCTGTCGCCAGACCATTCGTCCACCGGCGCTTCGGGTGAGTAGTCCACCGGCGCGAACGCCAGCTCGTTCAGCCAGTTGGTGATGTTGCCTTCTGGGGTAACGTAGCCTGCCGCTTCACTGGAGCCCATCGCTACACCCAGAATAGCGTTTACCCCCAGGCTCATCGAGCCCGCCAGCGCGGTGACCTCGCCGTCGTTTGCCACCTCTAGCGGCACGCCCCACTCCTTCTGCACGCGCAGAAAGATGTCTTTCGCTTTGGCGTTGAAGACGTCCTTAGGCACGCCGCGGAACAGCGACGCCACCATCACGCGGTTGTTGATCCACACCCCTGCCGAGCTCACGCCGATCGCATCCACACGAGGCATCCGCGCCGCCGCACGATGCAAGGCGGACATGATCTCGTGGTAGTGGTAATTGGGGTCGGTTTGAGGGCGAGGGTCCCAGACGACCTCCTCGCTGAACACGTCCTTGCCCTCAATCACCGCCGACACCTTGCGGTCGCTCGCGCCCAGGTCCAGCCCGATTCGGCAACCGTCCAGATGCCTGCCCAGCGCCTTGGTGGTCTCGTGGGGAGGAGGCACGCCCTCGGCATCGGTGATGACCACCTCAAACGGTCGCTCGTAAACGGTTTCGCCCATGAACTCGTAGTCGAAGGCACGCTCGCCCTGCGGCGAGTAAACCTGTCGGATATATTCGCCAATTTGCGGGGGACCACCCACGTACACCCGGAAACCGCCCTTCTGCCAAAGCAGGAACTTCACAATGCGCTCGACGTATTGCAGGTTCTCCTGCGCGTGTGGAGAGATAGGCGCAAACACCTCCGTCCGAAAGACAGAGCGCGTGCCGTCCGCCCGTTCCAGCCCGATGACCAGCGGCACGCCCTGTCCGGAAGATCTCACTTTTTCCCGAAACGCCCGGTTCGCCAACACGGCAGGTCGGAAACCCTCGTCTAGTGGAGGGACCACACGAGGCTTTACTAGCTCCATCGTTCACCTTCCCCTTTCGGTCTGCCAATGTTTTTCGGGAAAGGAGTTCTCCATCCAAACCGCCTTTTCCTGCTTGTTAGCGCCCCGTCTGCGCCGTGGAGCTATCCCTGTCCGTGGCCACTGCCACACAGAACGATGGGGGCACGCGGACGGCGCGTGCCCCCATCCAGCGACCTGGTTTCAGTACACCTTGCCCTCCATCTCCGCACGCAATCGGGCGATGAAGGCGTCTAGCGTCATCGCGCCCTGGTCGCCCGCACTGCGCTTGCGCACGGAGACCGTCTGGTTACTCACGTCGCGGTCGCCCACGACCAGCATATAGGGGATCTTCTGCAGTTCCGCTTCGCGCACTTTGAAGCCCGTCTTCTCGTTGCGGGCATCTACCCCCACGCGGAAGCCATGCTCTTCCAACTGCTGACGGATCTGCTGGGCGTAGGGCACATGCCGGTCGGCGATGGGCAGAACGATGACCTGCACCGGCGCCAGCCACAGCGGAAACGCTCCCGCATAGTGTTCAATGAGGATGCCGATCAGCCGCTCCAGCGAGCCAAACGGCGCGCGGTGTATCATTACCGGGCGGTGCGGCTGCCCATCGGGACCGATGTACTCCAGGTCAAACCGCTCCGGCAGAGTGTAATCCACCTGCACCGTGCCCAACTGCCACATCCTGCCGAGGCAGTCCTTGGCGAGGAAGTCCAGCTTGGGTCCATAGAACGCCGCTTCGCCCTCCGCCACCGTGTACTGGATGCCCATGTGTTCGACCGCTTGCAGGATGGCGCGCTGTGCCTGCTCCCACGCCTCATTGCTACCCACATACTTATCGCTCTTGGGGTCACGCAGTCCCACGCGCGCATGATACTCCTCCAGTCCCAGCCGCTCGAACACATAGAGCACCAAGTCCACCACGTTTTTGAACTCGTCCTCCAGCTGGTCGGGGGTGACGAAGATGTGCGAATCGTCCACCGTGAAGCCGCGCACCCGGGTCAATCCGCCCAGTTCCCCACTCTGCTCGTAACGGTAGACGGTTCCGAACTCCGCCAGTCGCAGAGGCAGGTCTCGGTAACTGCGCGTCTCCGACTTGTAAATCTGGATGTGATGCGGACAGTTCATCGGCTTGAGCATGTACTCTTCGTTTTCCACCTGGATAGGGTGGAACATGCTCTCTTGGTACTTGTACCAGTGCCCGCTGGTCTTGTAGAGGTCCAGTTTGCCAATATGCGGTGTCACCACAGGCAGGTAGCCCCGCTTCAACTGCTCTTTCTTCAGGAAGGTCTCTAGGGTATCGCGCAGGATGGCTCCCTTGGGTAGCCACAGCGGCAGTCCGCTACCCACCTCGGGGCTGATGAGGAAGATGCCCAGCTCCCTGCCGAGCTTGCGGTGGTCGCGGCGTTTCGCCTCCTCCATGCGCTGGAGATAGTCCTGCAGTTCCTCCTCGGTGAACCACGCTGTGCCGTAAAGCCGGGTTAGCATCTTGTTGCGGGCGTCACCACGCCAGTATGCCCCTGCGATGGAGAGCAGTTTGAAGTGCTTGATCTGGCTGGTGCGTTCGACGTGCGGTCCCCGGCACAGGTCAATGAAATCGCCCTGCCTGTAGAAGCTGATGGTCTCCTCTTCGGGGATCTCTTCGATGATTTGCACCTTATAGTCCTGTCCTAGTTCGCGCACTAGTTTCAGCGCGTCGATGCGCGGCATTTCGATGCGCTCGATGGGCAGGTCGCGCTCGGCGATTTCGCGCATCCGCTCCTCGATGCGCGGCAGGTCCTCCCCAGTAATGGGTTGCGGCGGGTCCACGTCGTAATAGAATCCATCTTCGATAGGGGGACCGATTGCCAGTTTAGTGCCGGGGAACAGTTCGCACACCGCCTGAGCCATCAGATGCGCCGTACTGTGGCGCAACGTCTCTAGGTCCGTCATCGTCTGAGCCATATTGGAACGCTCCTCATCGATAAAGTCAACGCCTTTACAAACGGCGTTGCAGGAGAATTATACCCCGAAACGCGATGTTTTGACAGTGGCACGCACAAGGTGTTATCATAGGATAAGAGGGAAGAAGCAATGGGAAACTCGCTCCTTACTTACGATCATTGTCCGTTCTGTGCTTCCCTAGTAGCAGACTTGGGCGAGCACATCCGAAGCGTACATGGCGAAGCGGCTTACCTTCAGGCAGTATTAGATGCCAAGCGACAAGGGATGTCGGACGCCCAGGTAGGGCAGTTGTTTGGCATTACTTTCAGGCAGTTAGAAGCGCTCATCACCCGCATGTACGGCTTGAATATCTCCCTGAACGGCACCCGCAAGAGGATTACACACTGGCAATCCCGAGATTTCCGACCGGAAACCACCACCGTTTGGAGCTTTCCCCAACGAGGCAATTGGGCCACACATGACGGACGGTATCGCGGGAACTGGTCCCCATATATCCCCCGCAACTTGATTCTCAGGTATTCCGAGCCTGGCGATCTGGTGCTGGACCCCTTCGTCGGTGGGGGAACCACCGCCGTAGAAGCGAAACTGCTCGGCAGGCGCTGTATCGCCCGAGACATCAACCCTGCTTGTGTAGAGCTAGCGTGCCAGAACCTGCAGTCCACAGTGCCCGGCAAACTTTTCGACTCCTTCAACATCTTCGAACCTGATGTTAAGGTCGGAGATGCCCGGAACCTGTCGGATGTCGCTGACGAAAGCGTTGATCTCATCTGCGCTCATCCGCTCTACGCGGGTATCATCCGCTATAGCGCCCAAATCGAGGGAGATCTATCGAGATGCAACCTAGACGGTTTCCTGCGGGAGATGGAACAGGTAGCGCGCGAGTTCTATCGGGTGCTCAAACCGGGGAAGATATGCGCCGTGCTCATCGGCGACACCCGCCAACACAGACGCGTGGTGCCAATGGGCTTTTGCACGATGGACGTCTTTCTGAATGCAGGCTTCCGGCTCAAAGAGCTGGTCATCAAGCGCCAGCATAACTGCAAGACCACAGGCTTCTGGAGAGAAAGAAGTATCCAGCATCACTTTCTCCTTCTGGCGCATGAGTATCTACCGGTATTCGAGAAGCCCTCCGCAACGTCTGCGTTCAAGGAGCCTGCGGACACTCTGGTGCCCGCACTAGAGGCACAGCATGTGAAAGCGAGCGGAGACATCGAACCTGAAACCACCAGCGTTTGGATACTCCCGGAAGGAAATATCCATGCTGCCATCGCCGGGAATCTGACAGCGCGCTATGGGGATAGTGTCTGGTACCTCCGTCCCTCGGCAGGCACCGTGCTTGGCAAGCGTTCCTGGAACACCCGGCAAACCTTGCACAGCATGATTCGCCAGCAGGGTATCGCTACCTGGCAGTCGAGGTGCAGGATGTACGTGTAGGACAAATGCTTCTGCCCTTAGCCAAAGTGACGATTGAAGCCATCGCTCCAGTTACTGCGCTTCGCCTCAAAGAGATCGTTATTGTGGTTCCGGAAAAGACGAACGACCAGAGGGTCCCCAGTAACGACCCCCTGCAAATCGTCCACCGCTACCTGCTTCTATACGACGTAGCGCAGTAGCATACGGTAGGCGGGCTGTTGCTACGCAAGCGCTATTGGAAAATCACATCCTTCGGCGCGGCGTGACATCGAGATTCACTTTCAGCAACGCCTCCACCGGATGAGTACCGTTGGCGACGTCGCAGAAAAGGCTTATCGCCAGCTGACTGCTGAGCCTTCCGCCAGGCACCGCAACACCCTGCGTGCGACATGTATCATTCAGTTCCTTCTGCTTTTTGGCAGGTCTGCCGACAAAATTAATGTCTCCTTGTTCCAGTATCCAGTTAAGCGCGTGGAGGATGTAATCTGCAGGATAGCCCGGTAGTCCGCCTAGTGTACTGGCATATTGGTTGATTACCTGCTGAACAGGAGCACCGTGCCACACCTCTACTATCGCCTTCAGAAGACGAGCAGCTTGTGCACTGTTTGCACAGAGCTTTCCGTAGAAGTCTATCAGGAGGTGGGCGTGCTTGGGGGTCATTGAGCGCTGTGGTTGTAGTGAGAAGATGGCTCGCACCTTGAAGTCACGCGGAGACTTGGAATCGTCCGTTTTTATTAGGCACCAGCCGTTAGACAAGCGAATAACATCTACTGTTTTCGCCTGGTTTCCCCTTCCCCCAAAGTTGACCGACTTGTGGGCAGTTCATCCTGAAGTACCTTCCTCCTTGTTCTACAAGATTCGCGTCGCGGTTGCGTTCCAGTTACCTACTCCTTTGTCTCCCCCACAGGCAATGATAGCTTTCTCTCTGTTGCTAGAGATGAGATGGGACTTTTCTTCCCCTTGCATGGGCGGGGAGGCTCTGGTAAACTATTAGGTGCCACCATGCAAGGGGGGCCCGTAGCTCAAAGGCAGAGCGGCCGGCTCATAACTGGTTGGTTGCAGGTTCGAGTCCTGCCGGGCCCACCAGCCTATCCAAACGCTTTCTGCCACACGGCGGAGTACGCCTGCTTTGCCTTCGCCACCGCATCATCGGGCGCCATCCGCTTCAATTCCTCGTTGAACACCTCAATCGCGAGGCCACCTTCGTAACCTACCCTCTTCAGAGCACGCAGGAACCCCACGAGGTCAATAAGTCCCTCGCCCGGAAGCAATCGCTGGAAGTCTATCTGCTCCTTCGGAGGCTTGTTTGGAGCGTCGTTGAAGTGCACATGCACGATCTGTTCCTTGCGCAGACCCTCCAGGTTTTCCACCGTGCCCTCCATGCAGAACCAGTGGAAGCTGTCCACCAACAAACCAAGATTCGGCGCGCCGATCTCCGCCTCGAAGTCCAGCAGTTGATGCATGGTGTGTATCCATTCATACTTGCCCGTGCGTGCAGTGGCAGGACCGACCCACTCCAGACCTAGTGAGATATCGAAGTCCGCCAGCACACGTGCGATCTCGCGGAACCGCTCCGCCATGCGCACGGAGTACGCCGCTGGGAACTCGTTGATGCTCGGGGGTAGCCAGGTCGCCGTGCGTTTACAGCCGACCGCCTGCGCCGCACGTGCCAGCCGAGGCAGTTCGCGCAAACCTTCCTTCAGCGTCTCGTGGTCTTTACGCCACTCCACCGGCAACCCGAAACACACGGGCTCAATACCCGACTCCTCAAAGATAGCCCGAGCAGCATGAACACCGTCCCGCTGGATAATCTCTGCGATCTCACGCACGTCGAACTCCACCGCCTCATAGCCATGTCTTTTCGCGCGCGCCACGAACTCGTGGATGTTTCCGTATCCGCCAATGGTTGGGTTCAGACAGAGCTTCACTGCATGACCTCCTTCACACCGTTGGTTGTGTCTTCATGAATTGCTCGATCTCTTGTGCAGGGCGCACTCCGGCACATGCTCCCATCGCGCCGGCGTTGAGCGCCGCCGCCGCGGAGCCAAACCGAATCGCCCACGGCAGATCGCGCTGAAGCACATAGCATCCGTAAATCAGCCCCGCACGAAACACGTCGCCAGAGCCGGTCGTATCCACCACAACGGGCGCACGGTACGCTGGGAGATGCACCACATGCTGATGTTCGCGCTCCGCCAGCACGGCTCCTTTCGCCCCTGCCGTGAGGATAACCGTACAGCCGAACCGCTGGCGATACTCGGCGGCGATGCGCTGAAGGGCGTCGATCGCATCGCTCCGCCCCACCCACTCATAGGAGGTGAGCAGGATGTCTGCCACCCGCGCGGCGCGCTCGAAGCCGTGCAGGTCCATGGCTACCACCGGCACGCCTGCAGACGCCGCCTGTTCGCACGCACGCACCGATGCCTCACCGGGGTTGGCATCGGCGGTTAACACCTTTACCTCTCTCAGCACCTCCTCAGGCACTGCCTCACTGGACATGTGCGCAAACCCCATGCCGAACATGGTGCGATGACCGTCGGGGGTTACATACACATCACAGGTGGGCGTCTGCACATCTTTGCGCCGTTGCAGGAAATGTAAATCGAGGGAGGGATACCCCCTCAGCATCTGCAACAGGTGCTCGGCGAGATCGTCCTCGCCCAAGGCATTCGGGACCAGCGCCACCTGCACGTTCCAGGTCGCCAGCGCAATCGCGGTGTTCAGTGCCTCCCCGCCGGGCATCCATCGCTCCTCCAGCACCTCCACATAGCCGCCTGGCGGAGGTAGTTGCGCAACACTCCGAATCCGGTCCACACAGACCGTTCCGTACACGCACACCTCGTAACCCATCTGTCTGCTCTCTCCCTCTGTCGCTATGGGACACAAAAAGCCGCAGGGCAAACTGCCTTGCGGCTGTGAATCCATGCTTTAGGGGCTATCGCCTCGCCTCACGCAGGCGGAACAACTCGTATGCCACCATCGCCGGCGGCGCACCGATATTGTTCGCAATGCGGTCGATTACCCGTGCGAGGTTGCGCTCGGTTAGGTCATCTACCGCACTGTTGTTCGCATACAGTTCGTCCATCGCGTCGTTGAGCATCTGCAGGGCTTTCTGCAGATAAATCGCCTTCCCCTGCGGCAGCTGGCGGTAGGGCTGTTCCGAGTAGGCGCGCACAATCCGATCGTAAAGCGCATCCCAGGACTGCTCCATCTCTTCCTGTTTGCGGCGCTGAACGTACTCCTGCTCGCGGCTGGCGGCGGCCAATGCCTCACGCTGTTTGGTGCGCTCCCAATCGGCAAGCGTCGTACCCTCGATGATGCGCAACTGCACGTCCTCGCCCACCAGCTCCGACAGGATGACTTCAATCGTGCGCCGGTAGCCGGGGTTGCGCAGATGCCCAGACAGGCTGAACCGCTGAGAGGGTAGCCCCACTACAAATTCGCCGTTCTCTATGGTGATGGGCACCACGTGGTCCAGCGCCTCCCACATGCTGGGAAGCACGATCTTATCCTTCATGCGGTCCACACCCTGTGCCCATATCTCCCTGACCGATAAAGCCATCTTCCGTTCTCCTTACCTGTTCATGCTGACAGGTACATTATAGGCACGCAAAGGCGTGGGGTCAAGGTGATTCAGGAGCTACTTCCACCTCCCCCAGCAGATACCGCTTTTGCCCGTCGTTGCCGGGCAAAGGTAGAGCGATCTCAGGCGTGCCCGTCAACGTGCCGACCGAGACATAGACCGAATACCTGCCCGGCTTGAGCTGGAAGGGTAGCGCGAAGCTCACGCGACTTTGCACCGCCTCCGCCCCCTCCGGTGGACCCACTGGCAGGCTCCGCACGTTCAACCCTTCGTCTACCAGCACCGCCACGATGCCACCCTTGTCGTCCTTGAGGGTTATCGCAGGGTAACCGCCCCGATAACATGGTGCCACGCCCGCGTTGCGCCATCGCCAGCGCACTTCCCACCTGCCACCAACCTTCGCTCGCTTTTGCCATTCAGCCTCCACCAGCTGAAAGCGGTAACCCAACCGGCGGTTGATGCGCTCGATCAGCGCACGGTTCTCCTCCAGAAACTCACGCGGCCACCAGTGGATAGAGGCGTAGCTGGCATGATACTCCTCCACCGCCTGCAGGTACTTCCTGCCATCCTGCCAGTAACCCCGTTCCTTCGAGGGTCCGTAGTGCTCGCACTCCAAGATCACCGGTCGGTCGCGCCAGAACGCCTGCGCCATCCCGGCGTGGAAATAGGCGTTCTCCCCGCCCTGCACCAGGATGCTATCGTCGCGCAGGGTCAGCCCCTTCTGCCGGGCGTAGTCGATGGTCTCGTCCTCAGGCTTCAGAGGTCCCGCGCCGCGAAAGCAAAAATCATCGTTCGCCACCAGTAGCGTACGCTTGAAGTGCTTGAGATGCAGGTCGATGTGCCTCTGGAACGTCTCCAGCGCGATCGGCAGGCGGGTGCTAGCGAAAGTATGCCCCTCGCCCCACACCCCCAGCGAGCCGATGTCGATAAACGCCACTTCGGGACTACCGTCATACCGCTTCGCCAGCGCGCCGAGAAAGTTGTCCAGCTTCTGCAAAAAGATGGGATCGCTGTAATCGGGTTCCCAGTACGGACCGCCCTCCTTTACCCCCACCCAGGGCTCAAAATCGTAGCCTTTCGCCCCTGCCCGATGCACCCACTCCGGCGTCGCCCAGCGAAGCCATGATTCACAACAGGTAATCCGCAGGGCTATCTGCTTTCCCTTTGCGACCCACCTCTGGGCGGGCGTGTCCAGCACCGACCAGTTGAACCGCCCCTCCTCCGGCTCGATGTACGACCACGGGATGCGCAGGTACACCACCGACAAACCCGGGAAATCGTCCACCGTGTCCGATGGCGCCAGTCGCGAACCGTAGTTGTCGGGGACATTGTCGTAGTAATGGAGCACCCAGCCCATGCCGGGGTTGGCAAGAGCCTCGCCCGTGTCCTGGGGACGCATGGTAACCCATCCATCCTGCGCGACTGCCCCGCTCACCGCCATCAGGAACACCCAAACGCCCATCTGCATCGCTCCACCTCCCTGTAGACTACCCTTCTGTTTTCTCTTCACTCGCCTGCCGTTCCTGCCCTGTGCTATCCCTTGACTTTCAGCCCCATGATATGTGTATATTTAATAACGAAGGCACTGCCCTGATGTCATGCGGAACGTCAAGACGTCATGCTGAGTGCCAGCGAAGCATCTCTTCGTTCAACGTTCGGGATTCTTCGCTCCGCTCAGAATGACAAGAGAGGGGTTCGGAAGGACAGCAAGAACCGGCGCAGGATGACAAGAAGAGGTGGCCGCAGAGTGACAACGAGAAGAACCGGCTCAGAATGATGCCCAAACATCACGATAGAGGAGGCACTGACTATGCACCATCCTTACGTCTGGGAAGAATGTCTGGAGGCGTTGGAGAAAACACCCCAAGCCCTTCAGCGGCTGGCGATGTTGATACCACAGGAACAGTGGGAGCGTCGTCCTTCGCCGGATCGCTATTCCCCAAAGGAACTGCTGTACCATCTGGCAGAGGTAGAAGAGGCGTTCTATCGGCGGTATCGGCTGATCGCGGAACAAGAGCATCCCCAACTGACAGTTTACGATCCCCACGACGCCCTGTCGGAAGAGCGGTTCGCGCAGGCAGAACTGCAGGACGGCATCTCGCGATTTAGTCAGGCACGCGCGCGCTCGCTGGAGTATCTGCGAAGCCTCCCCGCGGACGCTCGCGACCGCACCGGCGTCCACCCCGAGTTCGGCGAGTGGAGCATCTTTCAACAGGTGCAGTTGTGTGTGGCGCATGACCTCCTGCACCTGTCAGATATCCTTTTGCGCAGCGCGCGCTGAGCCCCTCGCTTGATATTTGCTCCCCTTACTGCTATCATCACAAGCAGAACGGCTGGTGAGGTGATGCATGGAAGCCTGGCAATTTGCCCTCGAAAACTTGCCCAGAGTGATCGAGGACAGAGACGAGGTGACGCAATATCCTCTGCAAAGCGTGCTCAATCGGGTAGTACTAGGCGATGCGCTAAGGGTCCTGCCGAAGCTGGAGGCGGAATGCGTGGATATGGTCTTCATTGACCCGCCCTACTTCCTGCAGTTACCTCGCAAGGAGCTGAAGCGATGGGCGGTCAAAACAGTAGTGGAAGGGGTGAATGACGCCTGGGATCGGTTCTCCTCTTTTGAAGAGTACGATGCCTTCATTCAAAGCCTTCTGATACAGGTTCAGCGGGTGATGAAACCCACAGCGACCCTCTGGGTCATCGGCACCTACCATAACATCTTCCGGATAGGCAAGACACTGCAGGACCTGGGGTTTTGGATACTCAACGACGTGGTGTGGGTCAAAACCAACCCGATGCCAAACTGGCTGGGGGTGCGCTTTACCAACGCCACGGAGAACCTCATCTGGGCGGTCAAGGACCAGAAATGCAAAGGCTACACCTTCAATAAAGAGGTTGCGAAGGAGTTCGGTATTGGCAAAGTGGGAGCGAACGTGTGGATGCTACCCGTCTGCAACGGGAAGGAGCGAGTGCGCGACCACACGGGGAACAGATTGCATTCCACCCAAAAGCCCGCGGAGCTTCTGCGGCGAGTTATTCTAACCTCCACCAGGGAGAGGGACGTGGTGCTCGACCCGATGGCGGGAACCGGCACCACAGGCTTTGTCGCCCACTCGCTCAACCGCAGGTTCGTAATGGTGGAGGTGAACCCGCAATACGTTCAGGGCATCGCCCGTCGCTTTGGCTGGGAAACGTAAGCCCTATACACTCCGCGGGGCAGTCTGTGTGGACTGCCTCGGCACTGCCCGTCTTATGCCTCCACACCGTTTTGCGCAATAACCTGCCGATACCACCGTGCGCTGTCCTTCCAGATGCGCTCTTGCGTGGCGTAGTCTACATACACGATGCCGAAGCGCTTGGAGTATCCGAACGCCCACTCGAAGTTATCCATCAGCGACCACACGAAATAGCCTTTCAGCGGAACCCCACTCTGGATCGCCCGGTGTGCGCTCAAGAAGTGCTGACGCAGGTACTCCAGCCTCTGCGCATCGGCTACCCTGCCATCCTGCACCTCATCCCGGAAGGCGGCACCGTTCTCGGTCACATACAGGCTCACGCGCGGCGCCTCGACATGAAGCCACTGCAGGATCTCGTACAGCCCTTCGGGATACACTTCCCAACCCATCTCGGTGTGCAGTGCCTCTTTGTTCTCGACACCTTGCGCCCGCAGGTAACCATGTTCGGAATGCTTGACGATACCGCGAGAGTAATAGTTGACGCCGATGAAATCCAGAGGCTGGGCAATGCGCTCCATGTCCCCAGATTGCACCGGCGGCCAGGCAAAGCCCACCATCTGCTCCGCCAGCGCAGGGTACCGCCCTTTCACCACCGGCTCCACAAACAGCGCGTTGTTCATCGTGTGAACCCGCTCGGCGGCGGCGCGGTCCTCCTCACTGCTGGTGGCGGGGTGCTGGGGAGCCAGGTTCAGCACAATGCCCACCTGCGCACCTTCGGCAAGGATCGACCGCAATCGGGCAACGGCTTCCCCGTGCGCCAGCAGACAATGATGCATGGCACGAAGCCCCGCCCACAGGTCCCGCATCCCAGGCGCATGATGCCCCGTCACATAGCCGAGATAGGTAAACACCCACGGCTCGTTGAGGGTCGCCCACAAACGCACCCGATCGCCCAGCCGCTGGGCAACCACCTGCGCGTAGTCGGCAAACCAGTTCACGATCTCACGGTTCGCCCAACCACCCAGGTCCTGAAGCGCGCCCGGAAGGTCCCAGTGGTAGAGAGTCACCATCGGCTGAATGCCCGCCTCAACAAGCGCGTCTACTAGGCGGTCGTAGAAGTCCAGCCCCGCTGGGTTGATGGCTCCCTTGCCTTCGGGAAAGATGCGCGCCCAGCTGATAGAGAAGCGATACCCCTTTAACCCCATCTCGCGCATCATGTTCACATCTTCCTGCCAGCGGCGATAGTGGTCGCAGGCAATGTCGCCGGTATCGCCGTTGTGCGTGGTGCCCGGGGTGTGCGAGAAACGATGCCAGATAGAAGCTCCAGCGCCATCGGCTAAAGGAGACCCTTCTATCTGATAGGAAGCGGTCGCAGCTCCCCATAGAAATCCTTCGGGGAAACGCAAAATAGACATACTAGCCCTCCTTGCCCTTAAACCTTTCAGGAACATTCTACCGAAAAGGCGCGCAAGAGGCAAGAGGAGACCACAGTGCGGTGTGTGGAATCCTCTAAACAGTTTCTGTGGAGGTTCTGGCAGTATGCAAATTACCGAAGTGACTACTTTTGCGGTAGAGCCGCGATGGCTGTTCGTCAAGATCAGCACCGATGAGGGCATCGTCGGCTGGGGGGAGTGTCTGGGCGATAAAGCCTTTGTCATCGCCGAGGCGGTGCGCTCGTACGAGCACGTGCTGATAGGCGAAGACCCTGCTCGCATCATGCACCTCGTGCAGAGAATGTACCGTCACGCCTTCTGGCGTGGAGGACCCGTCTTGAACGCAGCGATCAGCGGTATCGAAATCGCGCTCTGGGATATTCAGGGCAAACGGCTCGGCGTGCCGGTGTACCAGCTGCTAGGCGGAAAAGTGCGCGAGCGCATCCGGGTGTATCGCCACATCGGCAGTTACGAACTGACCCAGATCGCTGAGCAGGCGCGCCAGCGCGTGCAGGAAGGCTTCACCGCGGTCAAGTTCTGCCCCCTGCCCGCCCTGCACCCCATCGAAACCCCCGCCGTGATCGAGAAGGCGGTGCAACTGGTCGCCGCCGCGCGAGAGGCAGTTGGCAACGCAATAGATATCCTACTGGACTTTCACGGACGTGCTACTCCCGCTGTCGCCACCATGCTGGAGTACGATCTTCGCCCCTACCGACCGTTTTTTATCGAGGAGCCGGTCCTGCCGGAGAACGTGGACGCCCTCGCGCAGGTTGCCAGCAAGGCGGTTATCCCTATCGCCACCGGCGAGCGGCTGTTCACCCGCTTCGGCTTTCGGCAGGTGCTGGAAAAGGGTGCGGCTCGGGTCCTTCAGCCCGACCCCTGCATCTGCGGCGGCATCTTTGAGACCCGGCTCATCGCCGCGATGGCGGAAGCCTACTACTCTGCGCTCGCCCCACATAATCCGTACGGACCGATCAACCTCGCTGTGTGCCTGCAGATAGACGCCTGCTCCCCGAACTTCGTGATCCAGGAGTTCGTGCATCTGGGAGAAGGCTATCTGCAAACGCCTTTCACCGTCAAGGAGGGCTATATCGCCGTGCCCGATGCGCCCGGGCTGGGGATCGAAGTGGACGAGGAGTACCTGCGCGCGCACGCCCTCACGCCCAAACCCGACCCCGGCAGCGGCTTCTTCCACAGCGACGACGGTTCGGTTGCCGAATGGTAGTAACCCGCGCTATTCGGGCAGGGGCTGGCCTTTGGTCTCGGGCGCCCAGTACAGCACCACGTAGCCTAGCAGAAAGACCACCGAGATAATGGTCGCCGCCCATTCAATGCCGAACGCACTGCGCAGGGTGCCGAACGTCCAAGGCGCTACCGCTGCAATGTAGCGTGCCACGTTGTAGGAGAACCCGGTGCCCGTCGCCCGCAGACGCGTCGGGAAAATCTCGGGGAAGTAGACCGCATAGCACCCCAGCAGGGCAAGCATACTGAACCCCAGCAGAGCGAAAAACACCAGTGCAGTCGCGAACGAGCTGGTCAGGTGGAATGCGGCGGGCGCAAACACCAGACAGAGCAACAGCGCGATGCCGATCGCCGCGCGCCTGCCCACTCTCTGTGCCAACCACGCCGCGAACAGGCTCCCGAAGAACGCACCCGCATTTTGCGCGATGCCCGCCAGGCTTACCTGACGCTCCACCGCCGGGCGCAGTTCAGGCAGGTTCCGGGGATTCAACAAGTTGCGCAGGAGGTCGGTTGACCACGTGCTGATGCCCCAGAATCCGATGATGCCAATGGCACCCAGCCCAACACCCACCAGCAGGTTGCGCCGCAGGTGCGGAGTGTGCCACAGCTCGCCCAGCGCGCCCAACTGCCGGTGTTCACGCAGGGCACGCTCCTTTGCACTCTGCCAGCGTTCCGGCTCCTTGACAAACAGACGGATGATGAAAACCAGAATCGCGGGCAGGATACCTACCGCAAACACCCATCGCCAGCCAAACTGGGGGGCTACCATGAGGTTGATTACGCCTGCCAGAATGTTGCCGATGGCGGACGACGCCTGCATGATGCCCAACGCAGTGGCGCGAGCGTGTGAGGGGAACACCTCTGCCACCAGCGACGCCCCCGCAGCGAACTCCCCCCCGACGCCCAACCCGGTCAGGAATCGAAACAGGGCAAACTGCTCCCACGTCTGCGACAGCCCACTCAGCCCGGTAAAGCCCGCATACATCAGCACCGTTATCGCCATGGTTCGCGTGCGCCCCAAGCGATCACCGATAATCCCAAACACAAAGCCACCCGTCGCCCACCCGAAGATGAAAATCGCCTGCACGATCCCCGAGTAGTAGCCCACATTGGCATCGTTGGTTTCGATACCCTGGCGTGCCAGCAATTCGCGCAAAGCTGGCTGGCGCGAAAACACGTACAGCCACTGGTCCATGGTGTCGAACAACCAACCACAGGACGCCACAAACAGCCCCAGCCAGTGATAGCCCGTTACGCCCTCGTACCATCGCCGGGCTGTGGCTTGTTCTGATGGCTGCATCTTTCACCCCCATCAATGGTCTGGTACAGCAGATTCGTAAGGGCGGAGAGGTTTCCTGCTGGGGCTAACTCAACGCGCCGTACACCAGCACCAAATGATCTCGATGCACCACCTCGTCGGCGCGTTTGAAGCCGAGCTTCTGGACGATGTGTGAGGTCTGGCATCCAGCGATTCGGGCAAGCTCTTCACTGCTGTAGTTCGTAAACCCCCGCGCGAACACCACGCCCTTCTCGTCGCGCAGTTCCACCAACTGCTGGGGCTGGAAATGTCCTTCGCACGACACCACGCCCGCCGGCAGAAGGCTTTTGCCGTCGGTGAGAATGCGCTGTTTTGCCCCTTCGTTGACGATGATCGCGCCAGCGGCGGGTAGACCGTACGCCAGCCACCGCTTGCGATGACGGAGCTTGCGCGGCAGAGGATGAAAGACCGTTCCCACGAAATCGCGCCCACGACAGATCTGATGCACAATCCCTTCGTGCCTGCCGTGCGCAATCACCATCGTGACCCCCGACGCGGTGGCAATCTGCGCCGCCTGCAGTTTGGTGACCATGCCCCCCGTGCCCACACGCGAGCCACTGCCCCGCGCCATCCGCCAAATCTGCTCGTCCACACGGGTCACCTCGGTCACGAGCCGCACGTACCGACCCCGCTCGTCCCGCTCATAGAGCCCTTCCACATCCGACAGCAGGATCAGCAGGTCGGCATCCAGCATCGATGCCACCATCGCCGCCAGCGTGTCGTTGTCGCCAAAGCGGATCTCTTCGGTGGCAACGGTGTCGTTCTCGTTGATGACCGGTACCACCCCCATCTCGAGCAGCTGATGGAGCGTGTTGCGGGCATGCAGGAAACGTCGCCGTTCCCCGAAATCCTCGCGGGTCAAAAGCACCTGCGCGACCGGCAGGTCGTACGCGGTAAACGCAGCAAGGTACGCCTGCATCAGCAAGGGCTGACCGATCGCCGCCATCGCCTGCTTGAGGGGCATGCTCGCATGGGCAAGCGGTTCGGCAGGCTGTCGGGCGTAGTTCTCCCACTGGTCAATGCCGGCACGAATAGCTCCCGAACTCACCAGCACCACCTGAGTGCCAGACCGGTGCTCCGCTGCACACTGCATTGCCAGCGAGGCGATATACACCCGGTCCAGCGAGCCGCTCTCATCCGTCAGGGTACTCGTGCCTACCTTGATCACAACGCGTTGGTAAGCCATCAGGGAGTTTGCCAGTGCTCCTCGTCCACAAAATCGAACTCCTCGTCGCCGATGCGCACGGTGTCGCCATGCTGGATCCCCGCCTCGCGCAGTTTCTGCAGCACGCCGATGCGCTCCAGCTTGCGGTGCAGGCGACGCACCGCTTGCTCGTTTTCCAGGTCGGTCATCTTCACCATGCGTTCGATGCCTTTGCCCTGCACGGTGAACTCATGCGCTCCCGTCTGCGCTACCTGCCATGCCCGCTCGTCCTGGCGTGGAGCGCGAATGAGTACCATCTCCTCCACCGGCGTGGCCGGCGGCGGTATCGAGTCCAGAAGCTCTGCCAGGTGGTATACTAGCCGCTGAACGCCTTCTCCAGTAGCGGCGGAGATCGCGTGCACAGAATAGCCTTGCTCGCTGAGGGCATCACACACCCTGTCCCGAAGTTCGGAGGGGGCAACATCCACCTTGTTCAACGCAACCACCATGGGTCGGCGCAGGAGGTCCGGATTGTACAGTTCTAATTCGCGCCGAATCCCCTCGAAGTCCTGCAAAGGGTCGCGCCCGGTCATGCCCGAAATGTCCACGAGGTGCACCAGCACGCGACACCGCTCCACATGGCGCAGGAACTGATGCCCTAGCCCCTCCCCGGCGTGCGCGCCCTCGATCAAGCCTGGCAGGTCTGCCACCACGAAACTGCGCCCCGGCTCTACGAACACCACCCCTAGGTTAGGCACTAAAGTGGTGAAAGGATAATCGGCGATTTTGGGCTTAGCAGAGGAGATGCGGGAAATCAGCGTGGACTTGCCCACGTTCGGGTAACCCACCAGCCCCACGTCCGCCAACAGTTTCAGCTCCAACCTCAGCCGACGTCGCTCGCCGGGCTCCCCCTTTTCGGCAAAACGGGGCGTCTGCTGGGATGGGTTGGCAAAATAGGCGTTACCATGTCCACCGCGTCCCCCGCGTGCCACCACCACCCTCTGCCCGGGCTGAATCAGGTCTGCTAGCCACTCGCCCGTGTCCTCGTCATAGACTACCGTGCCCACCGGCACGCGCAGTTCGCAATGCTCCCCATGCTTGCCGTGGCGCAGGTTGGTGCCGCCCGCGCCGCCTCGCCCCGCGCGATAGTGACGCTGAAAATGGTAGTCCATCAGGGTAGTCAAACGCTCATCGGCGACCAGCACCACATCGCCACCACGGCCGCCATCGCCGCCGGAGGGTCCCCCACGCGGTACGTACTTCTCGCGCCGGAACGCCACACAGCCGTCGCCGCCGTCCCCTGCCTGAACCTCTATGGTTACCTCATCGACGAACATATGTTCACTCGAATGCACGAAAAGGCTCGCCTGCAGGCGAGCCTTTCAACCATCCCGCCGGGCAGTAGCCCTAAGCGGTTACCGCTTCCGCCAACGGCACCACGCTGACGCGGCGGTTCTTCTTGTCACTGCTCTCATACTTCACCACGCCGTCCACCAGGGCAAACAGCGTGTAGTCACCGCCCATGCCCACGTTCTTGCCCGGCTTGAACTTGGTGCCCCGCTGACGGATGATGATACTACCCGCCTTGACGAACTCGCCGGCGTACTCCTTCACGCCAAGACGCTTGGATTTGCTATCTCGACCGTTGCGGGAACTGCCAACGCCTTTCTTGTGTGCCATCGTCTCTCACCTCTTCCTACGCTTCGATACTCTGCACGCGAAGCACGGTCTGCCACTGTCGGTGCCCGTAGCGACGCCGCTGATTCTTCTTCGGCTTGTAGGTGAAGCCGATAATCTTTTCACCTTTGACGTGCCGAAGCACCTCGGCAACTACCCGCGCGTTAGGAACCGTCGGCGTGCCGATGCGCAGACCGTTGTCATCCTGTACCATCAGCACTTCGGTCAGCTCTACCGTCTGCCCCTCTGGCACAGGCAGTTTCTCCACATGCAGGATCGTATTGGGTTCTACCTTGTATTGTTTTCCACCTGTCCGAACGACCGCGATCATGGTCAACCTCGCCTCTCCAGCGATATACCTTCAAGCACCTGTAGGATTTTACCGAACAAAACGCCCTTTGTCAAGGGCCGTCCGTGCCCTGCAGGGCGAGGCGGGGTCCGACAGAGAGGGGTTTGTAACAGCTGGCACCTCCATGTGACCAAATTTGAAACGAGCACCCGCAAAAACCCTGAGGGTGTTCGGTAAAGAACGGGTTTTGGGGTATACTCTTGCCATCAAACGAACATGCAAAACACTT
>PSLZ01000048.1:0-20818 GCA_040289885.1 Armatimonadota bacterium
GTCATGGTGGACAGCGGTAAAGACGTGCCCCGTTGGGAGAACTTGACGCAGGAGTGGCGGGTGAAAATCAAGGCTCGGTATGCGGAGGGCAGCACAGAAGACATCGATGGTGATTTCTACGGGTATCCTGTTCGTGCGCTCACCAATCCAGCGCCTCCGGTCCCCGGCTCACGAGTGGGGCATATTCCCAAAGGTGGTACGACTGTTCTCTTGGGCAAAGGCTGGGAATGGGCACTAAAGCCTACTTCTCCTGTTGAGGGAGCGGAGGTAAAGCGGGGGGTGCCGGCGGAGGCAGGCGAGCCTCGCGAGATCATCTTGTATGTAGACATCCGACGCGCCGGTGAGACACCACCTGGAGGGCAGTATGGATGCCCGCGATACCCCCTCCCACCACCAGCACTTCTGGATGGATGGGCACGCACCGTTTTTCCAGCGGCTTGTGGAAGTACACGCGCCTTACTGCCGCCCGCACAAGGTCTTTCGCCTTCTCCGTGGCCGCGCGCCGGTCCCTGTGCACCCACGAGTCATGCTCGCGAATGTTGACCATGTGCACGAGGAAGGAGTTCAGCCCCGCGCGTTCGGCAGCGCCCCGAAAGGTGTGCTCATGAAGCGATGGACTGCACGCAGCGACCACTATGCGGTTGATCTGCAGTTCCCGAATGTCCTGCTGTATCAGCTCCTGCTCGGGATCCGAGCACATATATTTGTAGTTGCGTGTCACTACCACGCCCGGCAGGGTCTTTGCATACCCTGCCACCGCCTGAACGTCTACGGAGTCCGCGATGTTCGCCCCGCAGTGGCACACGTAAACGCCAATACGCACCTCGCCGTTCCTTTGTTCAGACATAGGTCTGTGCCTCCGTCTTCACGGTGAACCACTGCTCAATCAGTTTTCTGCCCGAGATGGCGCGGTGCAGTCCCAGCCCTCGGAAACCGCCGCCCAACGCCCAGCCGACTACCTGCGTCAGATACAGGACGGGCACGTCGATGGGTTCACCGGTCTGCTTGCGTATTTCCGCCTGGTAGGCATCCAGATTGAACTGGCACAACGGGCAGATGGTCACCAGGGCTTGCGCCCCCTGCCGAACCGCTTCCTTCAGCAAGATGTAGTTCAGGCGCACACCGACCTCGTGGATAGTGCCCGTCAGCGGGCCACCACAGCATTTGGTCTTCAGCGTGTAATCCACCACGTCTACCCCAACCGCTCGGAGGATTTCGTCCATGCGCGTGGGGACATGAGGGTCGTCTACCTCGGCGTAGGGGCGTACCGCCTGACAGCCATAGTAGGATGCCATCCGCACGCCTTGCAAGCGACGCGTGCTCAGCTCGCGCAGTCGCTGGAGACCGACGTCGGTGTACAACACTTCCAACGGATGGCGCACCCGCACCGGGTCGAGATGGGGCAATCCCGCCTGCTCCAGAAACTGCTCCACCTGGTGAGCGATTGACGGATGGTGCCCTGCCAGGTGCTGGCTCTTGCGCAGGGTAAGGTAACAGGCGTTGCAGGGTGCTACCAGGTCGCACGAGCCTGCCTGTCGATCCAGCGCCAGATTGTGTGCCACCAGGTGTCGCCGAGGTCTCGCTGACCGACATATAAGTGGTCGCGCCACAGCAGTTCCAGTCGGGAAGTTCCTGCACCGGTATCTCCAACAGGCGGAAGGCGGTCAACAGGCTTTCCTCATAGGCAATGCCTGTGCCCTTCAGCGAACAGCCGGGGTAGTACAGGTGCTTGGCAGAAGGTTCCATTTAGTCCACCTCCCTTGACGCGGCGGCAACAGCCTGCAGTTCGTTGAACCCGCTGAATGCGCTCCATACGCAGAGGCAATCTGCCCGTGCGCCACAGGTTCCAGCCCGTCCGCGCCATGGAGAATAGAATCAGCGGGTTCGAGCGAATCGCCATGCGAAGCACCACCCAGAACTCCGAGTTGCGCCCCCGACGCCGAACCAACTCGTAGAACTCCTGCGCCAGCACGGGAATGGGGAAGCGTTTGGGGTAAAAGTTGCTTCGAATGGCTTCGCGCTTGAGCTGATACATCACGTCGGTGATGTTGATATTCTGCGGACACTCCACACTGCACGCGTAACAACTGGCACACAACCAGATGGTTTTGGACTTCAACATATCTTCACGGAAACCTTCACGAACCATCGCTATCACCCGGCGGGGGGTTAAGTCCATGTAAATGGACAGAGGACAGGTACCCGAGCAGGTGCCGCACTGAATACACGACAGCAAGCGCTCGCATCTGGGATGCTAGGTGAACCGCTTCGCCCACTCGAGGTCTACCTCCATTGCGATATGCAGAACCCAGTCCTAGGGATCTGGGGCTTCTATCTCGATTGTTCCCTCCACGACAGTGGGCTTTCCGACGTACTTTCCCTCGCGCAGGTTGAACCAGCGTGCAGTGAAAGGAAGCCGGCTATTTTCAGGCAGGCGTACCTGTACACGACCACCCTGAGGGGCGTAAATCACCATCTCACGCTCTGGTTCTGCCAGGCAGATGTCGGTGCTGGTGATCTCTGGCTGAGGAGCCATGCGCCAAAAGGGCAAAGACTGCAGAAAGTGCCCTAGTATTTTGAGGGGTGCATAAAATTGCCCCAGTGGTTTTGTGGCTGTTCCTTGCTTGCTGAAGGTCTTGCCGACATCTTCAGGCCTTTGCCAACGTCGATGGGCTACTACCTCGTCAGCGTAGTTGATTTGTCCGCCGCAAAGTGCAAAATAACCCATCCCGCCCGACGCAGGTTGTCGATATCCATGCCTGCTTCGCGCTGATAGAAGTTTCCCTCCCAAAGACATTATGAGCAAGAATAGGTTTGGGCACCCTGCGAAACAGTTGCACGAACCATGTATATTTCATAAAGTCACGGCAGTCCAGCTTGTCTTGAACGGTATGATAGCGGTACCAGCGTGCGTTTTGCACGGATTCGGAACTGGCACGCAGGGAATGTACGCTGATAAGATGTCTTCCGCCATCTAGATCCAGTAGGCGATTGCCGATATACTGGATCTCCTGCTCGGTGAACCCCTCCTCCCATTCGCTGGTAGGCTGGAAGGTGGCGTTCCAGTATCCTCCCCATCGGGCTACCCAGTAACGCAGAAACAAGTCCCACTCACGCTTGGCGGGGATACGTGGCATTCCATTGGTACCACCGAAGATGCTGAAAGGGATAAGAATCATGCTTCGTTCTGCCAGCGCACGCAAAGCCCTGTCCAGATTCCGCCACAGCGTGAGGTTAAAGCGCGAAAAGTCAAAGTATCCATCAGTGCCCTGCCACCACGGCAGACGGGGAACAGGCATACTGGGGTGCAGATGCGGTCCCACTATGGTGTTAAACCCCCTGCCGTTTCAACCAGTCCAGGGTGCTGTTCAGGGTGCGCTCGTCCAGAGCATCGATGTTCCACAGATGAACCGCTCTCATGTAAGACGGCGTCCCATCGGCGTGCTCAAACCAAAGCGGATTGTGTTGATAGATGCGCAACGGTCCGTGCAGTTTGCTGGCAGTGCACGCGAATCTACCAAAGGCTGTTACAGCACCGTCTGAGAAGCATGCTTCGTAGTATACTATACTCCCCTTTCATCTGGCATGAAACGCACGCGCCATGTGATGCCACCGTCGTAAGAGCCGGAGACGGTAACCCTTCGTCCGGAAGGTGCGGTCAACACCGCTTGCAATGTCACATCGGCAAACGGATTGGAATAACCTCGTTCGTTAGATAGGGCAATCTCCCACAATGACCACCGCCTGACGGAAGTGACGGCTCCTGCAGGATATGTGCGGACATGGTGTACCCCCGTTAGATGCGTTTCATCCTGATAGACATTGCAAAGCCGGCTGAAGTTACCACTTGCCAGGTGGTGTACTGTTTTTTTCAGAGAATCCCTGCGAAAGTGCTTGACACCCTCAGCCGAGCGGAGTATACTTAGGCTAAATATCTATGCAAAAGGAGGTGGTGTGGGTTACAGGATAAGTAGGTGTCCGCATGAGATTTACTTTTTTCCATGGCGCAACGGTTCGTAAACCAATTTCATCACTTTACAAACAAGAAGGAGGGTGCCACATGAAACGACATGGTTTTACGCTCATCGAGCTGCTGGTGGTTATCGCGATTATCGCGATCCTGGCAGCGATCCTGTTCCCGGTGTTCGCACAAGCGCGAGAAAAGGCTCGGCAGGCAACCTGCGTGAGCAACATGAAGCAGATCGCCAATGCCTGGCTGATGTACACGCAGGACTACGACGAGACGGGTTCCCCCATGTGGGTCAAAAGCAACCTGCGCACCGGTTGCGGCGGCGCGGGTGACCTGATTAACCCCAACTTCCGCGCTCCCTATTCTGGTACGCCGTGGGGACAGTACTGGCCCGACCTCATCTACCCCTACGTCAAGGCGGGGCGGGCAGCGAACTACGATGCCTCCGGGAACCCCATTTCGAAGGGCAATCGCGCGGTGTTTACCTGCCCGACGGGCGACACGCGCCTGACGATCCCGGGTGGAACCAGCGGATGGGGCTCGCTGACCTACGGCATCAACCAAAGCTACGTCAACTACGACCCCATCAACCCCGAAAGCGCATGGAATGCGCCAGGTGGCGGCCCCGAGTTCCTATGCGGGCAGGACCCGGGTTGCCAGAGCTGGGGCTGGGGGTGCTCAAAGGGAGCGACCATCGCCAAGTTGACCCACCCTGCGGACACCATCATGTTCATGGAGGGGCTGGTTGGGGCAGGACCAGGCTGGTTCGGCGGCTGTTGTAGCCTGGACAACTATCCGGGCACGCGCGAGACGGTGATGGCAGGCATGGCAGCGGCGTATCCGGCGGAGGGTGGTTTCCCCGCGGGCTATCATCCCAATCGTGCCATCAAGCGGCAGAGGCTGGACGGCGTAGGTAGTTTCTGGGATTACGTCAGTGGTATGCTCAACGATGACGGCACGGTGATGCCGGTGCCGCTGTCCAACGACCGCACGCTTTATGTACACAACGGCGTCGCCAACTTCATCTTCGCCGATGGGCACGTGAAGGCACAGCGCGTGACCTACATGCGACAGCACACCGCATCATCGGACTAACAGCCAGCCGGAAGGTCAGCGCACTACGGTGCGCTGACCGCCCTTCCAGAGAGGAGGTACGCCAGATGCCACAGGTTATCCGCAAGCATCAGGATGGGGACAAGCTCCATCAGACCGTTTCAACGCCCGTGCTGATTCTGGCGGTGGTGGTAGTGCTGGTGTTTCTGATCTTCATGATAGACCGTTTCATCACACCAGTGGTGCCGCGATCGAGCAGGATGAGCGAGGAGGAAGCGTGGCAGAAGCGACTGAAGGAGATGCAGCAGGCAATGCCACAGGGCGGATGGGCGTCGCCCGCGCCGGGAATGCCTCCCGTCTACGTTCCTCCGGCGGGGCAATCCACACAGAACATCCCACCGCCACGGTAGTCTCTTTCGGGAGCGAGGGGATTGCGCCTACTCCTTCGCTCCCGCTTTCAGCAGTATCTGTTCCACTTGCTTGCGCTTGAACTTGCGTGCCAGAGCCAGGGGCGATTCGCCTCCGTTGGTTTTCACGTCTACCTTTGCCCCCTTCGCCAACAGCATCTGCACCACTTCGGGGTTACCGAACATCGCCGCCAGCGTCAGGGGCGTTTCCCCATAGTTGTTGACGGCGTTCACATCGGCGCCGCGCTGGATGAGCAGTTTCGCCACCTCTACCTCGTTGTCGGAGAGGGCGTACATGAGCGGCGTTCTGCCGTTGACATCCCGGGCGTTGATGTCCGCGCCCTTCTCCAGAAGCGTCACCAGTGGCGCCGTCTGCGCCCGCTGGCGTGGGTTCGCCGCGACCATTAGCGCGGTCACGCCGAACTTGTCGCTGGCGTTGACGTCCGCCCCGTGTTCTATCAGGAGGTTCACCACCTCCACCGAGCCGTTCATCGCCGCCCAGATGAGGGCGGTCTTGCCGTGTTCATCGCGAGCGTTGACATCGATGCCATGCGCGAGCAGAGAGCGAACAGTCTCCGCGTCGCCACGAGCGGCCGCCAGAAATAGCTCTTGCGTGGACCTGCCACGCAGAAACCAGACCCCTGCAGCCACTGCCACAATCAGCACAACGACGACCGCGATGATACCAGAGCGTCCCATGCGTTGTGCACCTGCCTTTCGGGCGTTTTGCGTTACAAAAGAGCTTCGCGCCTCAGGTGATCATCTCCTTGCTGAGGTGCCCGGTGAAGTTCGTATAGCGCACACGGATGAGGCCCTCTTCGTCCCACTCCAGCAGGGAGAACGCGCCGTTAAAGTGCGAAAAGCGGGTGTGGCGTGGCGCACCGAGTAGGCTACTCACCAGCCTCGAACCAAACGCGCCATGTGTCACCAGCACGATGTTGTTCTCCTCCCGCGCCCCGAAGCGTTGAACGACATGTTTCGCCACCCGTTCCGCTCTCTGCCATACTTCATCCGGGGTTTCCACCTCGGCGTCATACTCCTGAAGGTCATCCCACGTTTCGGGTTCTAGCTCCAGTACCTGCCCGATCAACGACGCGCTTTGCAGGGCACGCAAGAGTGGAGAGGTCAGCAGCCAGTGTATCGGGGAAGGCTCCTCCGCCAACCACTTCGCCACCCGCTTCATCTGCCGACGCCCCAAGGGGGTGAGGGGAGGGTCCTCCAGCAGAGTCTGCCCAGCGTTGCTCGTGGATTGTCCGTGCCGAACGATATACACGCGCATGGCTGGTTACTTCGTGCCTCCCGCTGGGTAGCTGGCGGTTACTACCGAATAGATTCCCCCACGCACGTTAAACTCCCCGGTGACCGTCATCCGCCGCGGCTGGCACACCGCTACCAGGTCGTCCAGTATCTGGTTGACCACTGCCTCGTAGAAGATGCCCTGATTGCGATAGGCAAAGAAGTAGTACTTCAGCGATTTCAGCTCCACGCACTTCTTGTCGGGCACGTACTCGATGGTGATGGTACCGAAATCGGGATTACCCGTTTTGGGACAGACCGAGGTGAACTCGGGGCAGACATGTTTAATCAGGTAATCTCGGTCCGGATAGGGGTTGTCAAACACTTCCAGGATGTTTCGGTGCATACAGGCTACCTCCTAAGATGCGTATCGGGCAGAGGCGGGGAGATGTGCCTCTGCCCGCGTTTCGTCGGTCAGAGTTTCCAGCCCTTGCGGTAGGTAGGATGAATGAACTTGTCCGCCTTCGGGCAGTTAACCGCCTTCATCCGTGTGGCGTCCCAGTTAATCCGCTCGCCGGTGATGATCGCCAGGTTGCCTAGCAGGGCAGTTTCAGTAAGCGCGCTGGCATAATCGAAGTTGGACATCGCCGGTGGTCCGCCCTTGCAGGCGTTAATCCACTCCTGGTGGTGTCCGGGCGAGCGCGGGATGGAGGGCGCGGGCGGCTGGTAGTTGGCGAACTTGTCGCGAGGCAGAAGCACGAAGGGCGCGCCGTAGTCACCCGGGCTATAAAGCCGCCCCTCACTGCCGATGATTAGCAGTCCGCTATCCGCCATCTGCTCGCCTAACAGCAGTTCCGCTGGCGGCTTCTGCCCGCCATCGTACCACACCAGCTTGCAGGGCGCCAGGTCACCGCGCTGGGGGAACTCGTAGCGCACGATGGACCACTTCGGGAAGGTCTCGCCATTGACCACCGAGGTCTCGGCTTCGATCGCCACGGGATTGCGCAGGTTCAACCCCCAGAACGCCATGTTCAGGGTATGACACGCCATATCACCGATGGCGCCCGTGCCAAAGTCTATCCATCCGCGCCAGGCGAACGGATGATACGCCTCGTGATAGGGGCGTTTGGGCGAGGGACCGAGCCACAGGTCCCAATCCAACCCTTCGGGGATAATCATCTCCTCCTTCGGTCTGGGGATACCTTGGGGCCAGATAGGGCGGTTGCTCCAGACATGGATTTCGGTCACTTTGCCCAGCACGCCTGATTGCAGAACCTCCACACCTTGGCGCAGTTCATTCAAAGCCGTGCCCTGATTACCCATTTGCGTGGCGACCTTGTAGCGGCGGGCGAGGTCGCGCAGGGTGCGTGCTTCCCAGATGGTGCGGGTCAACGGTTTCTCGCAGTACACGTGCTTGCCCATGCGGATTGCCATCGCGGAAGCGACCGCGTGCGTGTGGTCGGGCGTACTGACGACCACGGCATCGATCTGCTTGCCCATCTGCTCCAGCATTTTGCGGAAGTCCTTGAAGAACTTGGCATTGGGCACAGCCTGGCGCGCGCTGTGGGCAAGTCGCTCATCGACGTCGCACAGGGCGACGATGTTCTCGCTCATCACGCCGTTCAGGTTGTCGCGCCCTCTGCCGCCTGCGCCGATCATGGCGATGTTCAGCTTCTCGTTCTGTGGGAAGCCGAACACCATTTTGCTGTCGCGCAGGAACAGGAAGCTGAAGCCTCCTATCGCAGCTCCCTTCAGAAAGGTGCGCCGACTGATCTGCCGAGACATCCTCTGCTATACCTCCTTCGCGTTTCCGGCTGTTCTGTAGTGCTTTTTGCTTCGAGTGTAAGAGAATCCTGCTGAGTGGCTCTCTCCCTTTTTCCATTTCCCACCCGATTGTGCTATAATAGGGCAGAGAAGCACCGGTCTGTCCAAAGAGCGAGGAAAAAACATGCCCGAGTACGACATCAGCCGGGCGTTTGAGATCATCGCCGAACGCAAAATCACCGAGGCGATGGAGGAAGGCAAGTTCGACAACCTGCCGGGCAAGGGTCAGCCCCTGCAGATAGACCCTCAGTGGTTGATACCGCCCCACCTGCGCATCGCCGCTACCATCCTGCACAACGCGGAACTGCTTCCCGAATGGGCACAGACCGACCGCGAGATCGTGATGGCACGCGAAGCCATCGCCATCCTGCGTCGGCGCGTGCAGACGGAGTATCCTCTACGCCTCGAGAAGCCTCTCTTCCCCGAATGGTATGCCAACATCCTGAATAGCCTGGTGCGACTGATGCACCGCGTGAACGACCTCATCCTGCAATACAACATCAGCTCGCCTGTGAACCTGCACGTGCACGCGCCGTTTGCGGTGGAGCGGGAGATCGAGATGTTCCTGGCGGAGTTTCCCCCTCCCGAATCGCTGGATGTGGCGCGCGTGCTGTCAGAAGGGCACACCAGCAGTGGGGCGGTGCGTGTGACCGCGCAAGCCCGCTACGAATCCTTGAAGGCGGAGCGTCAGGAGGCAGTGCCGGATGCAGACCAATCGTGAGCTGGCTCAGGTGTTCCGCTTTCTGGCGAACGCGCTGGAGTGGCAGGGCGAAAACGTGTTCAAGGTGCGCACCTACCGCCTCGCAGCGGACACCCTCGAGTCCCTCAACGAACCGGTGCAGGATCTGGTTGCCCGCAACGCCCTGCGGGATTTGCCCCACATCGGCGAGGCGGTGGACAAGAAGGTGCGTCAGTATCTGGCGGAGAGCACGTTCCCCGCGCTGGAACGGGTGAAAGAGCAGGTTCCCGCCAGCATCCGGGCTTTACTGCAACTGCCCGGAATGACCGGTCGCGCGGTGCGTGCCCTGCAGGAACAGATGGGCATTGACGACGTGGAGTCGCTTCGGCGGGCTGTGCGAGAAGGAAGGCTTCAAAGCCACCGTTGGACCCCCGCGGTGAAAGAGGCTTTGCAGAAAGCACTGGACAGCCTGTCATCGGAAGGCGACCCGGGGGCGAACTGATATTGCCGTAGGTCCTATGTGGCTGTTACAATAGAGGCAAGCGAGAGGAAAGGGGAGGGAGTATGCGAGAGCGTCTGCAAAACGTCCTGCCCTGGGCTCTGCTGTTCGTGGTTCTGCTGGGAGTGATTGTGGTTTCGCTGACGCGGGCGAGCCGTCCCCCAGAGCCTGCACGCAAGGTCAAACTGGTGGTGTGGGGACTGCAGTTGGGCGAGGAGAGTGCAGGTCTGCGGGCACAGGTGAAGGAGTTCGAGCGTCGTTACCCGCACATCGAGGTCAGCCTGCTCTCGATGGGTGCAGGGCGCATGAACCCGCAAAAGCTGATGACGGCGATTGTGGGCAACGTTGCGCCCGATGTGATCTTCCAAGACCGGTTCACCATCGGCGATTGGGCATCCCGCGACGCGTTCCGCCTCTTGGATGACCTCATCGCCCGCGACCGCGACAAGCCCGACGGCATCCGTCCCGAGGAGTTCTACAACGCCTGCTGGCAGGAAGCATGCTACAAGGGCAAGGTGTACGCTATCCCCGCCGGCACCGATGACCGCGCTCTGTACTACAATAAACAGTTGTTCCGCGAGGTAGGCTTAGACCCCAACCGCCCTCCCCAAACCTGGGACGAACTGCTGGAGTACGCGAAGAAGCTGACCCAACGTAACCCCGACGGCACCTACCAACGCATCGGCTTCATCCCCAACTACGGCAACTCGTGGCTGTATCTGTATTCGTGGCAGAACGGCGGCGAGTTCATGTCGCCTGATGGGCGCAAATGCACCCTCAACAACCCGCGCACGGTGGAAGCGCTGGAGTGGCTGGTCAAAGTGTATGACGAGCTGGGCGGCGCCAAAGCGATTAATGCCTTCGCCTCCGGATTCCAGACGCAGGAGATGGACCCCTTCTTTATCGGCAAGGTAGCGATGAAGATCGATGGCAACTGGGTGCTGAACAATATCGCCCGCTACAAGCCCAACCTGGATTTCGGGGTGGCTCCCGCACCGGTTCCTACTGCACGTCTGCGTGGCGAACTGCCCTTTGAGGGACAGCCCAAGTTCATCACCTGGTCGGGCGGGTTCTCGTTCGCCATCCCGCGCGGGGCGAAGCATGTGGAGGAGGCATGGCTCTTCATCAAGTGGATGAGCAGTGTGGAGAGCAACCTGATCGCCGCACGCGCCCAGAAGGCGTGGAACGAGAGCAAAGGACGCCCCTTCGTGCCCGGCTTGTCCGCGAACCTGAAGGTGAACGAGGCGGTATTCAAAGAGCTCGCGCCCAAATCCGCCAAGTTCCGCGAACCCCTGCGCATGTTCATCGACCTGATGCAGGTCTCTAAGTTCCGCCCAGTGACCTTCGTCGGGCAGAGGCTGTGGGACGAGCATGTGCGCGCTTTTGACATGGCGATCCTGCATGTGATGACCCCCAAGCAGGCACTGGATGCCGGCGCGTTGACCGTTCAGCGCGAGCTGGACAAGGTCTTCACCCGCGAGAAGTATCCTATTCTGGATATCCGCCTGCCGATGGCGCTGATCGCGCTGGGATTGGCAGGGTTTGTGGCGGTGGTGGCGCTGTTGGCGCGGCGGTCGGGACCGGTGGGCAAGTTGGCACGTCCCGAGGCGATCGCGGGCTACCTGTTTGCCTCTCCGTGGCTCATCGGCTTCTTCCTGTTCACGGCGGGACCGATTCTGGCGTCCATTGTGTTTAGCTTCTGCGATTACGATGTGCTCCATCCGCCGCGCTACGTGGGCTTGTTGAACTATCGGGAACTGCTGACGGTGGACTTCGGGTTCCTCAGCAAAGCCTTTTACAACGCGGGCTATCTGGCCTTTTTCGGCATCCCGCTGGGTATGAGCACAGGCTTAGCCATCGCCATGCTGTTGAACACGCAGGTGCGCGGGATGAGCGGGTACCGCACCGCCTACTACATGCCATCGATCGTGCCGGTGGTGGCTTCGGCAGTGCTGTGGGCGTGGATATTGAACGGCGACCCCAACCGCGGGCTGATCAACGCCGCCTGGAAAGCTACGCTGGGAGAGTGGTTCGGATGGGCGCCACCCGGTTGGTTCGGCGTGCCGGAATGGAGCAAACCCGGTTTGATTGTAATGGGGCTGTGGGGCGCAGGCGGCGGTATGATCCTATGGCTGGGGGGCTTACAGGGTGTGCCCACGCACCTCTACGAAGCCGCCGAGCTGGACGGCGCCACCGGCTGGAAGAAGTTCCGACACGTGACCCTGCCTATGCTTTCGCCCTATATTTTCTTCAACCTCATTATGGGCACGATCCATGCCCTGCAGGAGTTCGACCGCATCTACATCCTCGGCGGGGTGGGCGCAGGAACCAGCAGCACCGGTCCGGGCGATAGCCTGCTGGTGCCGGTGATGTACCTGTTCAACAACGCTTTCACCTATTTCAAAATGGGCTATGCTTCTGCGCTGGCGTGGCTCATCTTCATCATTATCCTCATCCTGACGCTCATCCAGCTGAAGCTGGCTCCACGCTGGGTGCACTACGAAGCGGAAAAGGGCAAGTAGTGTATACTTTGCAATCGCCCTCACCATCTGCTACAATCTTATACTGGGGCGACCATGAACCTGTTCGAGCAGAGAAACCTGTATGACACCGAGGCGGAGGCGCCGCTGGCAGCGCGAATGCGCCCCCGCACGCTGGAGGAGTTCGTCGGGCAGGAGCACCTGGTCGGTGAAGGCACCGCTATCCGCAAAGCCATCGAGAACGACCAGCTCGGCTCGGTCATCTTCTGGGGACCGCCCGGCTGTGGCAAGTCTACCCTCGCCCGAATCATCGCCGCGCATACCCGATGCTATTTCGTCGAATACAGTGCGGTCACCAGCGGCGTTGCGGAGATGCGCAAAGCCATCGAAGAAGCGCGAAACCGCCGCCAACTGCATGGACAGCGCACCATCCTGTTCGTAGACGAGATACATCGCTTCAATCGCGCCCAGCAGGACGCCTTCCTGCCTCACGTGGAGAACGGAACCATCATCCTGATGGGCGCAACCACCGAGAACCCCTACTTCGCCATCAACGCCCCACTGCTCAGCCGCTCACGTGTCCTGCGCTTCGAGCCGCTGACCGAAGCCCATTTGCGCGTCATCGTGCAACGTGCTCTCAACGACGAAGAGCGCGGGCTGGGCAAATTGCGCGTCACCCTGCCGAATGAGTGTATGGACTATCTCCTGCGCATCGCTAACGGGGACGCCCGCGTCGCGCTGAATGTTCTGGAGTCTGCCACCGCGCTTGCCGAGCCCGATGCCGAGGGACGGCGCGTGATCACCCTCGAAATGCTGGAACAGGTGGTGCAACGACGCGCCGCCCGTTATGACCGCGAGGGCGATGAGCACTACGACACCATCTCCGCCTTCATCAAGTCGGTGCGCGGTTCCGACCCCGATGCGGCATTACACTATCTGGCGCGAATGATTCGGGCAGGCGAAGACCCCCGTTTCATCGCCCGGCGACTGGTTATCCTCGCCAGCGAGGACATCGGCAACGCCGACCCTCATGCCTTGCTGATTGCGGTAGCCGCAATGGAGGCGGTACAGTTCATTGGGATGCCGGAGGCGCAGATTACGCTGGCACAGGCGACCACCTATCTTGCCTGCGCTCCCAAGAGCAACGCCAGCTATGTCGCGCTGAACCGGGCACTGCATGATTTAGAGACCCAACCGCTTGCCCCCGTGCCCCTGCACCTGCGCGACGCCAACTATCCGGGCGCACAACAGCTAGGGCACGGCAGGGATTATCTCTATCCGCATAGCCACCCCGGCCACTGGGTGGCACAGCGCTACCTGCCCGAGGGCAACTGGAACCTGCCGTACTACGAGCCTTCGGACAACGGCACCGAACGCAAAATCAAGGAGCGGTTGAACCTCCTGCGCGAGCTCCAGCAACGCCACCTGGCATCCTCCGAGCCCACCAGCGAGGAGGCTTCGGATCAGCCCCGCGACGATTAGACGAGGTTTGTGCCTCACTGATGGCTCTCAGCCCAATTGCTTCTTCAGCCATGCGAACGCGCTGGCTTGCATCCCGAGGTCGAACTTGTGCCCGCCCGGGTAGAACTCGCCCACGTAGTTACTCGGCTTGCCCACACTGCGGTAATGTTCGGCGATGCGCTGATGCGCGGCGCGCATCCCCTCCTGGGTGAACAGCCCGTCGTCCAGGTCGTACTGCACCATCAGCGGAGAAGGGGCACGGCAGGCAGTCAGGTCGGGCCAATCTCCGTAACGCGCCCAGCCCCATGGCAGAAACATCCACGTGTGCGTGATGACGTTGTGGTCCAGCAGATGCTCGAAGGTACTCATCATGCCCACGATGACGGCGGCGCGGATACGGTTACACGTCGCCTGAAGCAGGGCAGAGCGGCACCCACCTCCCGACAGCCCCACACAGCCGATGGCGTCGCTTCGAACATCCGGGCGGGAAGCGAGGTAGTTGACGGCTACCCGGTCCTCGTAGCTGACCACCCCCGCCAGCGTCGTGCCCAGCAGATGGCAGTACTTCTCGATGGTATGCTCGTGGAACGCCGAGACGCTGTTGAACAGCGCGATCTCATCAGGGATATGTTCGTTCTTCCACCACGACTGCGTGGCGGTGCCTGCGCTTCTGTCATATGGAGGGATATCGTTCAGCGGAAATTTGCGGCTACCCCATAGGAACGTGTCGGGCACCAGCACGACGAAACCCTCTTTCGCTAGCGCATTGGCGAAAGCGCGCCCCCCGTAGTACTGCTCGCGAAAGGGCAGAAGCACCGGATGCGGGTCATCCGGTCCATCAGCGATTTTCTCCTTGCCGTAGTACTTGAAGCCGCCGTGGTCATGAAGCGCGACGACGGCAGGCAGAGCCTCTTTCGCCCCCTCCGGCTTCAACACCCACGCAGTGGTGCGGGGTCCATATCCCACCGACCACGACATCTCTTCGCCTTCGACCCCGTCGCGCGTCCAGCGTCGCTCCACCCTCACCGCGCGCGGTCGCTCATTGGCGAAATGGAAGCCCAGTACCTCTTTGACCCGCCGTTGCGTCTCTCTGCCGGGCGGGGCAAGCGGATACAGGTGGTGTGCCTTTCGGGCAGCGTCCACCCAGTCGCTGTAAATACCCAGATGCTGATAGGTTCGTGCCACGCTCGCCTCCATATGATGCAGGTTGCTGGATACTCTCTTCTGGCTCGCCTCGACAACTCCTGCTTCACCCTGCTCGGCACCCTGGTACCCCAACTGTCCCAACTAGGAGCACCATACCCGTCGGGTATGGTATAATGCCTCAGTGGACAACATGCCGATAATCAGGGAGGAAAGTGCAGGATGAAGCAAGGCATCCATCCAGAATACAAGATCGCGACGGTGATCTGCGCGTGCGGGAACACCTTCACCACGCGCTCGCTGAAAGAGGAGATCCATGTAGAAATCTGCTCCAAGTGCCATCCGTTCTTCACTGGCAAGCAGAAGATTGTGGACACTGGCGGGCGTGTGGAGCGGTTCCTGCGCAAGTACGGTCTCCAGCAATAACAGGAACCATGCCCGTAGGGGAGGGCACCATGAACCGAAATCTTCAATACGGCGGGCAGGCGGTCATCGAAGGGGTGATGATGCGCAGTCCGCGATATGTTGCGGTGGCGTGCCGCGCCCCCGATGGGCAAATCGTGCTGAAACGGGAAGACCTCGCTAGCTCCTGGCTGTCGCGCCTGCGGTGGCTGAACCGCCCCTTCCTGCGGGGAACGCTGGCATTGCTGGACGCCATGGCGCTGGGCATCCGCGCCCTGCGTTTCTCGGCGGACGTGCAGTTGGAAGAACAGTCCCAAACCGTCCAGCAAAAACGCATCAACGATCTCGCAATCGGTTCCACCATGCTGGTAGGGCTGGTGGTGGGGCTGGGGCTTTTTGTCGCTCTACCTACCGCCCTCACGCAACTGCTTCCGTGGAAGCACCCCATCCTGCTGAACATGCTGGACGGCGTGATCCGCATCGCGCTGTTCCTGGGCTATGTGCTGATGGTCGGTAGCCTGCGCGAGATTCGCAGGGTGTTCCAGTACCATGGTGCCGAGCATAAAGCCATCAACACCTTTGAGTCGGGCTTGCCGCTGACGATGGAGAACGCCAAACGGCAATCGCGTATCCATCCCCGCTGTGGCACCAGCTTTGTGATGGTGGTGCTGATACTGGCTATCTTTGTGTTCTCGCTCACCGGGCGACCGCCGATATGGCTTCGCATTCCCCTACATATCCTGCTCCTGCCGCTGGTGGCCGGCATCGCTTACGAAGCCATCAAGTTCGCGGGCAGGCATAAAGATTCGCGGTTCACCCGATGGCTACTGGCGCCCGGGTTGTGGAGCCAGCATCTCACCACCCGTGAGCCGGACGAGGCGCAGATCGAGGTCGCCCTGCGCGCCCTGCAGGCGGTGGTGGAACAGGAACAGCGGCGCGACGAACCCGTGCCCGTCGCATAACTGGCTACTCCCGAATCGTCTGCACGCGAAAGGTGTATATCTCCACCGATTCCTCTGGTGCACTGCCCGCTTTCTGTCGTGCCAGCTCGATCAGACGCCGTACGGTGCGTCCCTCGTGCGGTAGGACCACGGCACTCCGCTTGCCACAGCGGAGCATGACGCCGTGCTCGCGGGGAAGAATCTGCGAGGCGTGGGCAGGCTGTGGAGGAGTTAGCACGACGGTGAGGATAAGCTTCAGCCGGTTGGTCTCTTCCGCGCGCAAGGGCGGGAAGCGCGTATCCCGGGTGCACACCCCTTGCGCCGCCGCTACGATCTCCGCTGCGAGGTGGGTCTGCTGAGGCTCTAGTGTGCCCCAGCAGGCACGCAGTTTGCCCGCGCGAACCAGCGTCACGAACACCCCTGCCCGCCGCGTGGTGAGGTCTACAGGAACGTTTGGAGGCAGACGATACCTTGTTGCGCGCAGGGTAGCCTCCAGCGACGCTCGTGCAAGGCGAAGTGCGTATCGTGTCGACAGGATGGGTTGCACTACTGGGTTCCTCACATCACCATTCGCTTCAAGCCGTGCAAAAACCCTGAACAGGTTGCCGTCTCCCTCACCGTTATGCTACCATAAATTGGAGGGAGTCAGAGCACAATGAACCGCAAGGCACCAACGATTCGAGAGGTTGCCGAACGCGCGGGGGTCTCCATCTCTACCGTCTCCAACGTGTTGTACGGCAAGCGGGGCTACTACTCCCCGGAGACCGCCAAGCGCGTGTGGGCAGCGGTCCAGCAGTTGGGCTATCGTCCCAATCATATTGCACGCAGTCTGGCAAGGCGACGCACCTTTACGCTGGGAGTGGCAATCGAGCAACAGCTGGCTAACGTGTCCCATAACTTCTACTTCGGGGTCCTCCTCGATGGTATCCTCCAGCAAAGTAGCGAGCGGGACTACCAGGTGAAAATTATCCGGGTGCGCCCTGATGCCCTCGATCGGGCGATTGACCACATCGAGGATGGGTCGGTGGAGGGGGTGCTCGCCGTCGCGCTGAGTGTCGGTAGTCCTCTACTTGATCACCTGATACACAGTTCAGTGCCCGCAGTACTGGCAGGCACGATTCCCCCCAACGTCCGGCTACCCTGTGTGGACATCGACGACCTTGCCGCGACCTACGAGGCAGTGAAATGGCTGATCAGCTTAGGACATCGGCGCATTGGAATCATCACAGGTTTCATGTCTCACTGGAGCGCACGCCGTCGCGAGCAGGGTTACCTGATGGCGCTTCGTGAAGCCGGGCTTACCCCGAACTCTGCGTGGCGGTACGAGGGTGGCTATCTCCTGTCTGAAGGTGAGGCGGGCATGCGGTGTATTCTCCGAGCAGACCCTCGTCCGACCGCTGTGGTGTGTGGAAACGATCAGGTCGCGATGGGCGCGCTCCGGGTACTAAGGGAGGCAGGCATTCGCGTGCCGGACGAGATGTCTCTCATCGGCTTTGACGACATGGAGGGCTCTGCGCTGACGGAACCCCCGTTGACCACCATTCGCCAGCCCGTTTTTGACATCGGACTTCGTGCCACCGAACTGCTCATCCAGCAGATAGAGAGCGGACAGCGCGTCGAGCAGCGTATCCTCCTGCCGACGGAGCTGGTGGTCCGAGCAACAGTCGCGCCCCCGCCTCCACGCTAGGCTGGTGGGCGTAGGTCGAACACAATCACATCCTGCACGCTTTCCAGCAAGTGTGCCCGACACTCGGTGAAATCCATCCGCCAGCCCGCTCGCTCCATCTCCACCATGAACTCCCACGCCGAGTCGCGCCACGGGTCAGCAATCAGCACGCGACCGTGTTCGGCGGTCACCTGGGTCAGCACCTTCTGCAAGGCTTGGTGCAGATGACGCTCGTACAGCACATCCGCAGCCAGAACCACGTCAAACGGCTCCATCTCGGGGAAGTGGCGCCAGTCGGCAAGAAGGGTGCGGATATGCGGGATGCCGTTTTGCGAGGCGTTCCAACGGGCGAACTCCAGCGCGTCGGGCTGGTAGTCGTTCAGGGTAACGTCCGCGCCCAGCCACTGCGCCACGATGCCGCACAAGCCCAACCCCGTGCCCAGCTCCAGTAGCCTTTTGCCGCGCAGAAGGTTGGGATGGGAGCAGAGAAACTGACATAACCCCACCGCCGCGTGCCAGGGAACCGCCCAGAAGGGGATGTCGTCGGCTGAGACGCTTTCGGTAATCAGCTCGTCCACACTGCGCACGGCGGTCAGGCGAAAGGTACGACGGCAGAGCGAGACGGTGACAGTATGCGTCGGGTAGCGCAGAATGGCGGAGGTCACCGAAGGGTTGCCTCCGATTCCTGCGTGTTCAGCCGGGCGCGCCCCGCAAAGATGTCGCGGATGACCTCCTCTGCCTCTACCTCGTCGATCACGATGTCTATCACAGGCAGTTCCGCAAGCACCTGCGCGGCGATCTGAGTCGTGCGCGCCCGGGGAACCTCGATCACCGCCCGCATCTCGTCACTCTCGCACACCGTGCCAAACCGCTCCAACTGCTCCCGCGAGACGAAACGGTCAAAGGTGAGCTTCAGCAGTTTACTGTCCGAGTACTGCTCGACCAGCGTCTGCAGGGTGTTGTCGAAGATGATGCGCCCGTGGTCGATAATGATCACCCGCTCGCACAGCTCCTGAATATCCTGCATGTAGTGCGAGGTGAGCAGGATGGTGGTCTTCGCCTGCCGGTTGTAGTCTTTCAGGAACTCGCGGATGCGCTTCTGCGAGACCACGTCCAGCCCGATGGTCGGCTCATCTAAGAAGACCACTTTGGGGGCGTGCAGGAGCGCTGCCAGCAGTTCACATTTCATCCGCTCACCCAGGCTCATGCGCCGCACCTGCGTGTGCAGGAGCTTCTTGATGTCCAGCATCTCTGCCAGCTCGTTCACACGCCTCTCGAAAGTGCGGTCGTCCACCTCGTACAGCTCCTTCAGCAGGATAAAGCTCTCATACGCTGGCAGGTCCCACCAGAGCTGCATCTTCTGCCCCATCACAATAGACATCTGCCGTTGGAAAGCGGGCTTGCGCTCCCAAGGAACATAGCCCATCACGGTGGCTTTGCCGGAGGTCGGGTAGAGAATACCCGATAGCATTTTGAGCGTGGTGGTCTTTCCGGCGCCGTTTGGACCCAAAAATCCCACCAGCTCGCCCTCTTTGATGGTGAACGAGACCTCCTGAACGGCGTGCACCTCTACCTTCTGGCGCGTGACAAGGCTTTTAAGCGCACCGAGTGCACCCTCCTCCCGTTTGTGGGCTACATACGTTTTGGAAAGTCGCTCCACTTCGATAATCGCCATACAGCACCTCCAGCCTACACCTCTATATGATACACCACAAGCGAGCACGCCCTGCAACAGCGAAGGGGGTGGTGTTCTCATATTGCAAGCAGACGGTACACCCCCTTGAGAACTACTGAATATTTTTGCCCGTCTAACCAATGATAGAGATGTATCTGGCTATGTCCGGAGGAGGAATGGCTATGTCCCAATCGCTTCGCGTATGGTTCACGGTGCTGGTGATCGCCTCGGTGGCGTTGACGGTCGGCTGTGGCGGCTCCGGTACCGTAGGAACTGCACCCGATTCCGGTCGGGTATCTGTCTATGTAACCGATGGATTTGGTGACCAGTACACGCAGGTAATGGTGACCGTCTATCGCCTCGCCGTGGGCAGGCAGGGCGATGAAAGTAGTTTCCAGGTGGTTTTCGACGAGCCTGCAGGGCTGACGATGGATGTCCGAGCGCTGGCGAACCTGAGCCAGTTTCTGGGAATCGGCACGGTTCCGGCGGGCACTTACAATCGAGCACGCCTCGTGCTGGGTGACCACGTGCAATTGACGACCCCTTCCGGTTCGAGCCAAACGGTTTCATTGGACGCCGGAGTAGGCACTTCGTTGGGCAACGGTCAAATACAGTTTGAGTTCCCTATCCAGCTGAGCGTGCAATCCATGGGCAACACCAACCTGGTTGTGGACTTCGACCTGCCCTCGTTCAGCATGGTGAACGGGTTATTACGCCCGGCTCTGCGTCACCTGCATGACGACCAGTTGGGCAACCGCCAGCGCTACGCAGAGGTGAAAGGCACGATCGCCGAACTAGGGCAGAACCAGTTTACCATCCGCCTGCGCAACGACAATCTCGTGACTGTGCTCACCAGCGACCAGACAGCGATTGTCAACGAGTATTCTGGCACACCTGGGACCTTGGCAGTAGGACAGAAGGTAGAGGTCAAAGGCACCATCGACGCGAACACCCTGCAGGTCAACGCCCTTCGTGTCAAAATCGAAGACACCCAGAGTGGCAGTGACCAGCCGTCGCTGATCGAAGCCAAAGGCTGGGTGAAAGAGATCGGAGACGGGCAGTTCGTGCTTCAGGTGCGCCGGATGTCGCATGGGCAGATGGCTTCAACAGTCACCGTCACCTACGACCAGCAGACGGTATGGTATCGGGAGCACCACTCCAGCGCAGGACCCGGCGACCTGCAGGTCGGCTCGCGTATTGAAGTCAAAGGTGTCTTGGACTCCACTACCGGTGTGCTCTCTGCACGTTACATCGAGATCGACGATTAGAAGTACGGCGAGGGCGCGCGAATGCGCCCTCGCCCGTTCGTCGCCTCCTCCCCTCTCAAATGAGGGTGTTCGGTAAAGAACGGGTTTTGGGGTATACTCTTGCCATCAAACGAA